>JAICHV010000153.1 GCA_025924715.1 Alphaproteobacteria bacterium | reverse complement strand
GGTTCATGTTTGTCTCCAACTTAGTGACACCCTGGATGCCCAACCCCGAACGAAAGCTTTTCGCACGATGCGGACAGGGGGCAGATTAGGAGACGCCGCTTAATTTGGATTTAATCGCGGAGGGCGTCGGTTTTGGTTTCTGTCCCGCATCGGCACGGAATGATGCCGATGTCAGCACTGTGGCGCCGAATGTTGGCGCTTTGTTTACCAAGGCGGGCAGTTTTTCGTATTTTTCGGCGCCGGCCAGTCGCGCAATACCAAACAGAGTTGCCGCCGTCACCGGAATGGCGCCCAACACGTCGGCGAGGTGATGGCCGCCCTGCACCGGCGTTGCGGCGAGCACGGCGAGATTGAGCAGCAGGCAAGGCCAGCGCAGAAATCTGATGCGCCAGGCAAAGCAAATCACCAGCAGCGCCAGCACGGCATGATAGGAGGGAAAGCCGATCAATCCGCGCGCATCGCGCGGCGAAATCAGGCCGGGGCCGTCATGCAGCAGGCGGACAAGTTCGCGCGCATAAGCGCTATCCAGCGCCAGCGGCATTTGCGGGGGCGCCGGATAGACGGAAAAAGCCCCAAATGACGGGGCAAAAGCCCACACCGCGATACAGACCAGTGCCGACAAAGAAAGCGCCGCAACGAAGCGATAGACGGAAGGCGGTTCGGTGCGGCCGAGCGCGATGGTCAGCAACGCGACCTGCGGCAGCATGGAAGAATAGACCAGCAAGGCCGCACCATTGAGCAGGCGATGCCGCGCCATGAACCGCATCACCGCAGGCCAGTCGAACCCCAGCGCGCGGTCGCTGGCCGCCAGCAGCTCATCGATACGCGGGCCGGTATGGGGGAGCAGCAGATAATTGAGGATGCTGGCTTCCAGCGAGAACAGGCAGAGGAAGCCGGTCCCGAACAGCATCGCAGCCAGCCGCGGATCGGGCCGCAGGGTGGTATAGACGCGTGCCGCCCCCAGTAGCAGCGCCGACAGCAGGCAGAGGCGAAAATAGCCGGCAACATCCAGCGCGGCGGGACCGCGTGCCAGCCACAGCCCGTCCACAACCGCCAGGACTGCGGTCAGGGCCAGAAGAAAAGCCGGCAAGCCAGGGCGCAAAAGCGCTACTCCCGCGAAACTTTCTCCTTTCCCTAAACCATGGCGCTTAAGGCTTCTTTTACGGCGCGGACCTAGGCTGGACCGGTCTCATGCCGGAGCCAGACATGCGCCGCATCTTGCTTACCGCCGCTGCCGTTATCGCCGCCACGCCTGCCTGGGCGGCGGGGGATTCGGTGGCGCTGGCCTTGGATGAAGTACATACCCTCACCTTTAAGATGCCGGTCGCCACGGTCTATGTCGGCAATCCCACCATCGCCGATGTCACCATGCTCGATGCCCGTCATGCCTTTGTGCAGGGCAAGGGTTATGGCAGCACCAATCTCGTCGCCCTGAACCGCGACAACAAGCAGGTGTTCAACGCCAAAATCGCGGTTGTCGGGGCCCGCGACACCAACACGGTCACCCTCAATCGGGGGACCCAGC
>JAICHV010000152.1 GCA_025924715.1 Alphaproteobacteria bacterium | reverse complement strand
GATATCGGCATAGGTATAATCGCTGGAGCCGTTATATTTGGCCGCCTGCACCCATTGATGGCCGACATTGCCGCTGATGCTGAGCCAGTCGTTGATGGTGTAGGAGGCCAGCCCCGCCAGGTAATTGCCGGTGCCGGTGCCCAGGGTGAATTGCGGCGACCAGGCCCAGGTGGCGGTGAAGGAAAATGGTCCGGCCGCCTTGGTGAACTGGTTGATCAGTTCGAAATAGCTGGCCTTGGGGCCGCCGAAGGTATTGGCATCGGGATAGGCGTAGTAATAAGGCATGAGATTCCAATCCACGCCCCACAGGTCAGTATGCTTGCCGCCATAGATGTCCCATTCCACGCCAGGATTGCTCTGGCCGCCCATTTGCCAATCGACTGTCGAGGCCCAGCTGCTGACATAGAAGCCGTCGGGGCCGGTCAAAGTCACAGCGCCTTGCGGCGAAGGCTCGCGCTTGTTCTGGCTGAGGCCGCGGAATTTATAGTCGCTCTGGATGTCGACCGCGGCGGTCAAGGCCCATGGCGGCGCATCCTGGGCAAAAGCGGGCGCGGCCACGGCCAGGAGGCCGGTCAGGCTCGCGGCGCCCAAAAGCAATTTGGTCATCGTTTTCATATGTCATCCCCTAAGTTGCCGGCTCGGGAGTAGCGCTCCGGATCGGGATGACAGTTCTGTTTCGCACCACCATTCTCAATATGGCGATTTGGCTTTTGGGGGCCTTTTGCCGGCCCCAAAAGCCGGATTTGGGGTACCGTTGTTGCGATGCAACAGGGCGTTGCCTAATAATTGGGCGTGCGGCTGCTTCGCTAGGCAAAGCCTTCACAGTTAAAGGTTTCTCATCCCCGCGGTTCGGCGTCTAATCTTTGCGCAAAGCGCTGAGAGGATTCGGTTTGGGCGCCCCTGGAAGCGATCCGTCATGCGCATTGTCCTGATCCGCCACGGCCAGCCGCACATCGACCCGTCGCCGCGCCACGGCCATGCGGGCTTTGCCGGCTATATCGACGATTATGAGGCTGCGGGCCTCGCCCCATCGAGCCTGCCGCCGCAGGAGCTGGCGGAGCTGGCGCGCGAACTGACCCATGTCTTCACCAGCGGAAAGCTGCGCGCCCGCGAAAGCGCCGCGGCCCTGGCGCCACATGCCGAACTAGTGGCGGAAGAGGTTTTCGTGGAAGCGCCATTGGCCAGTCCTCGTATTCCGCTGTTGAAGATGCGGGTGCCCAAATGGGCGGTGGTGTCGCGTATTCTCTGGCACATGGGCTTTCATCCCGGCATCGAAAATCCCAGGCAGGCTCGCGCGCGCGCCGCAAAGGCCGCGGAGATGCTGATCGCCGGCGCCCGGCAGCGCGGCGTTGCCGCCCTGGTGGCGCATGGCTATTTCAACTGGATGATCGGCCGGGAATTGAAACGTCGCGGATTTGCCCGCACCGGAGATCATCAGGCACGTTATTGGAACACCGTCATCTATGAGCGAAAGACGTGATCGAGACAAAAATTGAAATCCCCACCATCGCCACCGAGACCTTGCTGCTGCGGCCCGACGGCATTGCCGATTTCCCCGGGGTG
>JAICHV010000151.1 GCA_025924715.1 Alphaproteobacteria bacterium | reverse complement strand
GAACGGCTTTTCGCTATCTTCCAGTCGGAAGGAAAGGCCAGGAAAGAACAGAACGGCGCCCTGTTCCAGCGCCGAGACTGCGCGTGTCCTGACCGCCCGCTCGTAAGGTCCGGTCCAGTCCCTTAGCGGTAATGTCTCAAGCATGGCTTTGGCTCATGGCGGAATAGATCAGGGTGCGCAAGTCCCGCCGCAGGCGCAGCCGTTGACCAGAATCCGTGATTACCTGGGTCATGAATACCACGGCAATGTCTTCCTTGGGATCGACGAAAAACGCGGTGGAGGCCATGCCGCCCCAGGCAAACTCGCCCGCCGTGCCGGGAATGCCGAGCCGCACCGGATCGATGGTCACCGACACGCCCAGACCGAACCCCATCCCGCGATAGCCGCTTTCATTGAACATGTTGCCGACGGGCGCCAAGTCGACAATCTCTTTGCCGCCGGGCAGGTGATTGGCGATCATCAACGCCACCGTCTTGGGCGAAAGCAGCCGCACACCTTCCAGCTCGCCCTTGCCTAACAGCATGCGGCAGAAGCGCAGGTAATCGGCAGCCGTGCCGACCAGGCCTCCGCCGCCGGATTCAAGCGCGGGCGCTTTGAGGAAATTCGACCCGGCCGGATCGTCGAACAGGTCGAGCTTGCCATCCTCCACCGCATAACAGGCCGCGAAGCGGTCGCGCTTTTCTTCCGGGACGAGAAAATCGGTGTCCGCCATCTTCAGGGGTGCAAGGATTTTTTCCCGCACGAAATCCGCACAGCTCCGACCCGAAACCAGTTGCACCAGATAACCCAGCACATCCGTGGCCACGGAGTAGATCCAGGCCTCGCCCGGGGAATATTCCAGCGGCAGCTTTTCAAGCTGACCGATCATCGCGCCAAGGCCGCCCGCGGTATCCATCTCCGCGATCTTCTGGGCACGATAGGCCGCATCGACCGGCGTGCGGTTGTGAAATCCGTAGGTGAGGCCGGCGGTGTGACGCAGAAGATCCAGCACCGTCATGGCGCGATGCGGCCTGCTGCCGTCCGCCAATTTGAGCCCGGCAAAGCCGGGAATGAATTTGGACACCGCATCATCCAGCGCGATGCGGCCCTCTTCCAGCAGCATCAGCAACGCCACTGCCGTCACGGGCTTGGTCATGGAATAAAGCCGGAAGATGGCATCCTCGCGCATTGGCAGGTCGCGCTCCAGATCGATGCGGCCGACCAGGCTCTGATGGGCGAGGCCGCCGCCGCGCCAGATCAAGGTCAGCGCGCCGGGCAGGGCACCCGCGGCGACCTGGGACTCCAGAAAGCGGGGAATGCGCGCCAGCCGCCCGGGGCAAAAACCTGATACATTGCTCATGGCGCCGTTATACTGGGGCGGCCATGAATGACAAAAGCCGGCCAGCCCTGCGCATCGCCATTCCGGAAACCGAACTGGAAGAGCGTTTCATTCGCAGCTCCGGTCCCGGCGGCCAGAATGTCAACAAGGTCGCCAGTGCGGTGCAGCTTCGTTTTGATGTGCGCGCTTCGCCCAGCCTGCCGGATGCGGTGCGGGCGGCGCTATTGAGGCTTGCCGCCGTCACGCGAGACGGCGTGCTGGTGATCACCGCCCAGCGTTTT
>JAICHV010000150.1 GCA_025924715.1 Alphaproteobacteria bacterium | reverse complement strand
TTTGTCGGCTTTGACTGGCGGGCGCTGGCGCGTATTCGCGAGCGCGACCTCAGTGCCGTCTGCTGGTTCACCACCGACAAACTGTCAGGCGATGCGCGGCCGGTGATCGACATCATTGCCGCGGCCGGCGGGCAGGGCTGGTTTCCCAATTTTCCCGAGGCCACACCGGAGAATGTCGCCTATGCCCGTGCGCGCGGCCTGAAGGTCGGCGCGTGGACGGTTAATGATCCCGCCGACATGCGGCGGCTGATGGACTTGGATGCGATCTGCACGGATAGGCCGGACCTGCTACAGGCCCTCGAATAGTGCGGTGGACAAATACCGCTCCGCAAAGGAAGGAATGATGGCAACGATGGTCTTGCCCGCATTCTCTGGCCGCGCGCCCACTTCCAGCGCCGCAGCGATGGCGGCGCCTGAAGAGATGCCGACGGGAATGCCTTCCTCCCGCGCCGTGCGCCGGGCCGTTTCCAGCGCGGTCTCGTTGGAAATGGTGATGATCTCGTCAATCACCTTCGTATCCAGAATGGTGGGCACAAAGCCGGCGCCGATGCCTTGAATCTTGTGCGGACCGGGCGGCCCGCCCGACAGCACCGCCGAATCCTCAGGCTCCAGCGCGATCATCTTCACCGAAGGCTTCTTTTCCTTCAGCACCTGGCCGACACCGGTGATGGTGCCGCCGGTGCCCACGCCCGAGATCACGATGTCCACCTTGCCCGCGGTATCGTTCCAGATCTCTTCCGCGGTGGTGCGGCGATGGACATCGGGATTGGCCGGATTCTCGAACTGCTGCGGAATCACCGCGCCGGGATTTTCCGCCACAAGCTCATGGGCGCGGGCGATGGCGCCCTTCATGCCCTTGCCTGCCTCGGTCAGCTCGATATGGGCCCCCAACAGCATCAGCATCTTGCGCCGCTCCAGCGACATGCTTTCGGGCATCACCAGGATCAGCTTGTAGCCCTTGGCCGCGGCGACGAAGGCCAGGGCAATGCCGGTATTGCCGGATGTCGGTTCGATCAGCACATTCTTGCCCGGCGCAATGATGCCCTGACTCTCCAGCGCCTCGATCATGCTGACGCCGATGCGGTCCTTGACCGAGGAAATGGGATTGAAGAATTCCAGCTTGAGCAGGATATCGGCCTTGGCGCCGGCGATTTTCGGCATGCGGTGCAGCCGCACCAGCGGAGTGTCGCCGATGGTCTCGGTGATGGAGTCATAGACGCGGCCGCGGCCCGGCTTGCCCTGTTCCATTCTCTATTCCTCCCTCAAATTGTGAAATCGGCGCTGGCTTCGACCTCGGCATCCATGCCGACATGGCGCGCGCGCTGGCAGAGCTCCTCGATCGAAACCGAATCCAGCCGCTTCATCAGTTCGTCCTGCAAAGTGGCGACAAAAGGCGCGACGATGCGCTGGCCAAGGTCGGAGCGCGGCACATTTTTTTCTTCATCGTCCTCGATGCTTTCGGCCACCCGCACCACATCGCCCACCGAAATTCGCCGGCGTTCTCGCGCCAGGCGATAGCCGCCGCGCGGGCCTCGCACGCCTTTCAGGATGCCGGCGCGCACCAGCTGCTGCATCACTTGCTCCAGATAACGCTGCGGCACGCCCTGACGGGCTGTGATTTCCT
>JAICHV010000149.1 GCA_025924715.1 Alphaproteobacteria bacterium | reverse complement strand
TCCGGCTACGAGAAAAATGACTTGTTTGCGGGCAAAGGCGCCAAGGGGCCTATACTGCTGCTCTGCGAGCAACCGGGGCCGGACTTGCCCAGTCCCAACTGCCAGGCCACCGACCGGCCGCTGACCGATGGCGTCAGCTATTCCTTTCGCTTCAAACGCGCTTATCTTTCACGCTGGCGCGAATTGTCGGACGGCGTCGATGCGCTGATCGCGCGGTTCAGGAAAAATTGACTTGCGCTATGCGCGGCTGGCCGGGGCTTCCGGCAAGTCCATTTCCAGAATGGCCATGTTGAAGGCGTAGGAGATTTCGCCGTCTTCCTCGTCCTTGAACAGGACGCCGACGAACTCGCCATTGACCTGCACTTCCACCGAATCCGGCTGCTTGGGACGCTCGACAATGGTGATGGTGTCGAGCCGGAACAGGTTGCGCAGATATTTTTCCAGGCGCCAGATTTCGCTGCGGGTCAAGGCCGGATCCTCGTCATGTGGGGCGGTTGAACTCGCACAGCGCAACACCAGCGTCAAGCCGCGTTGGCCGAAATCCCGCGCCAAACCGGAGCCGGCCTCACGTCGCGCTTGGCCGCGCGCCGCGCCCATACGCTGCCGCTATGGGCCGTTCGTCGCTCAATCGATCCACTGGATCGATTTGCCCGCGCCGCTACGCTTTCGCTAGGCGCCGCCGGTCGCTTCTCAGCCTGTATTGTCAGGCAGTTCCTCGATGTAATGGTTCATCTGTTGCGAGGGATTGTCGCCGCAGTCGCAATTGACCAGCTTGGCCGGCACGCCCACGGCCGTGCAATGCGGGGGTATAGCCTTCAACACGACCGAGCCGGCGCCGATGCGGCTGTACTCGCCCACTTCGATATTGCCCAGAACCTTGGCGCCCAGCGACAACAGAACCCCGCGGCGGATTTTGGGATGGCGGTCGCCGCTCTCTTTGCCGGTGCCGCCCAGGGTCACGTCCTGCATGATCGAGACGTCATCATCCACCACCGCCGTTTCGCCGATCACGATGCCGGTGGCGTGGTCGAACATGATACCGCGGCCGATTTTTGCCGCCGGATGCACATCGACGGCGAAAAGCTGCGAGATGCGGCTCTGCAGGAACAGGGCCATCGCCTTACGTCCCTCGTGCCAGAGCCAGTACGACACCCGATAACTCTCCAAGGCGTGGAAGCCTTTGTAGAAGAGAAAAGCGTCCAGATAGGAATGGCAGGCCGGATCGCGCTCGAACACGGCCGACAGATCGGCCCGCACCGCCTGGCCGAAGCCGTCATCGGCCGCAACCAGGTCGTCGAACATTTCGCGGATGGCGAGCGGGCTTAAATCGTCACCGCCCAGCTTGTGCGCCAAATGATAGGACAGTGCCTGCTCCAGCCTGTCATGTTGCAGAATGGTGGCGTGGACAAAGCCGGCCAGGCTCGGCTCCAGCCCGGCCATGGCTTCCGCCTGCTGGCGCAGCGCGGTCCAGATCGGGTCGACGGCAGAGACTTTTTCGCGAGGGGTAGCCATGATGCTTCCTTGAGGGCGCTGCTTTTACCACGAAAGTTTGTAGAATTTCAAAAGGCGCAAAATCTGCCTCTTCAGAAAACGCCATGCATCAAATGGGGTTTATACAGGCTTGTT
>JAICHV010000148.1 GCA_025924715.1 Alphaproteobacteria bacterium | reverse complement strand
TTTCGGTGCCGGTGTCGCCATTACAGGCCGCATAAGCCGATGCCGTACCCGCGGCCAACGCGATGGTCGCGGCAGCAGCAAGTTTCGCAAAGCTTCTCATTTGGACCTCCATTACCAAGCAGTCCCTCGAACGCCGTACGGGAAGAAAACGGGGGCCTAGGCTCCCTGTTCCGGAACCAATAAGGCCATTCAAGGACCTTTTCCGAGCCCGCAACGATCCGGCCGGGAAGGCGTTTTTCCGTTTCTCATCAGAACCTTAACCAGCGTTCACATTTATGGCGACAATTCGATACAATTGGGTATACTGCGTACAACGTCGGTGGAGCGCCGGCGGATTTTCCGGGGGGAATGCATGGCCACAGGTATGGCGCGCTTTGGGGGAGGCTTGGGCTTTTCCAATGCGCGCGTGGCGGCATGGCGGACTGCAAGGCTGGGCAAGGAGCGCTGATGTTCGACATTTTGCAGCTTGGAATGCTTATGGCGGTGGCCGTCGCAATTCTGGGCAGCGCGCTGGCTTACGCCTGGCGCGATGCGACGCGCGATCCGCGCGGACGCGCGGACCGGTAGATTACGGACTCTTCCACGCCGCACACGCCGGCTGACGCAAGTCGTCGGTGATGCCGTATTCCGGTCCGCGCTTTCGATGCGTCCTCCCAATCACCACGCGATGGGAAGACCTGCCAAGGCGGCACCGCCGGCCTATTTTTGTGCCCCCGGCACCGGGCCCAGCCGTTCTTTGCCGACGGCGATGTCATCGATCCAGACCGTGAAACCTTCGCCGGTGGCGGGCTGATAATTCGTGAAACCGATCGACAGGGTTTGAAAGGCGGCTGGGATCTCGATGCCTTCATAGTTGCCCGCGCCTTTGTGCTGGCCGATGTCGGTAACTTCCTTGCCGTTGACGAAAAACGCGTAGGTTTGCGTGCCGGCATCGGCATGCCATTCCAGCAGAGTCCAATCGTCGGTGAACTTGTGCATGGCCGCGGACTTCGGGCCGAATTCCTTGCGCCCATTGGGCGGCTGGACATTGTAGAACCAGCCATAGTCGCCCGTGGGATAAAACAGCAGGGTGGCCAGCCGCACATCGATCAGGTCGTTGGCCAGCGGGCTGATGCCTTTACCGTCGACGAAAGTGGCATGAATGAGCCGACCCGTCGGCATGGGCGTGGGCGTTTTGACCTTGAAATAAAGCCGGCCCCAATGCTCGCCGCCGAGGGCGGCGACCTTGTCGGGGGCGAGGCTGATGAAGCGCCCGCCTCTGACCGCGGGCTCAATCTTCAAGGCATGCTTGCCGCTATGGGCCACGCCCTCCTCGACGCCGATGGCGCCGGTCTTGGTGAAGCCGGCCGGGATAGCGCCTGCTTGTGTGGATTCAAAATCCTCCGACAGGATGGTGCCGGGCACGGTATGGCCGGCCATGGTCGTACAGCCGCACACGGCAACGCTCAGCGCTCCCGCTGCGGCAGCGAATGAAAGCTTCATGCAGTGTCCCCACCCCGGTTGAACACTGAGCCTATCGGTTGATCCGGAAAGGGTCTATATCACGCTGCTGTCGTTGCCGGGCCATGTGGGGACATATGCTTCACCATACCGTCAAGCGCCGCGATTTGCTGCGAGCCGGTGCGAGCGGCCTCGCCACCATTCTTGCGCCGCCCGTCTTCGCCGCCGGCCGC
>JAICHV010000147.1 GCA_025924715.1 Alphaproteobacteria bacterium | reverse complement strand
TCCAATCGAGACGATGAGCCAGGCCGAGATCGACGTGGCCGTCACCGATCGCTTGCGCCAGGGCCTTAGCCTTTACCGGGTGGATGAGGCGATGATGCGCGAGCTCGCCCCCGACCTGATCCTGACGCAGAATCTTTGCCAGGTCTGCGCCCCGTCCGGGAACGAAGTCTCGCAATTGCTGAAATCCCTGTCGTCCAAGCCTGAGATTCTCTGGCTGACGCCGAGAAACCTGGAGCAGATCTTCGACAATCTGCGCGAATTGGGCGCGGCAACCGATCGCCGGCGGCAGGCCGAGGCCTTGATTGCGGGCGGACGGGCGCGATTGGAGAAAATCGCCGCCGTGACTCGCAAGCTGGCGAACCGGCCCCGGGTGTTTTGCATGGAATGGATGGACCCGCTTTATTGCTGCGGCCATTGGGTGCCCGAAATGGTGCGCATTGCCGGCGGTGAGGACGCGCTGGGGCGCGAAGGCAGCGATTCGGTGCGAATCTCCTGGGACGAGGTCCACCGTTGGGCCCCGGAAGTTCTGATCGTGATGCCTTGCGGCTATCACCTCGACAAGGCGGTAGAGTTGGCAAAGGGGCTGTCCGATCATCCCGGTTGGGCCGAGCTTCCCGCGGTGCGCGAGGGCTGCGTCTATGCGGTGGACGCCAACGCCCATTTTGCCCGTCCCGGCCCGCGGGTGGTCGAAGGCACCGAACTTCTGGCCCATCTTCTGCACCCGGACCATTTCGGCTGGAATGGCCCGTCCGGGGCATTCCGCCGGCTGGAGCGCGCCCCGGCGCTCGCGCCTTGAAGCGCTGTTCCCGATGCGCCCAAGACTTTGCCTGCGGCCCCGACAACACGCGCGGTAAATGCTGGTGCGAAGATTTGCCGGCGATCGCGCCCAGCGCGGATATCGGCGACTGCCTCTGCCCCACCTGCCTGAAGGCGGAAATTGAAAGCCGCAAATCCGCCGGCAGCGAAAGGCGCGCTCAGGTGGAAGGCGAGGATTATACCCGCGAAGGACCGGCGATCGTTTTCACCGCCCGCTATCATTTGCGGCGCGGCTATTGCTGCGGCAATGGCTGCCGGCATTGTCCCTATGGCGACAAGCGCGGGCAGAGGGGCGGCAGAGCTTGACGCTTAAGACCCGGTCAGGTCCTTGAAATAATCCACCGACTCCGGCGCCGACCATTGCGCCGGTCCCTCAGCGCGGGCGATGACCTTGCCTTGCGGATCGACCAGCACCGTGGTGGGCAATCCCGCGACACCAAAGGCGCGCATCAAGGTGATGTCGTTATCGACAGAGGCGCCCAGGCTGGCGGCGTGGTGGCTCTTCAAGAATGCGTCGGCATCGGCCGGCTTGTCGTTATGGGTCAGGTCAACCGCGATCACCGCCAGGCCGGGCACCGCGCTTTTGAGCTGGGCCAGCGCCGGCAGTTCGCTGACGCAAGGGGCGCACCAGGTCGCCCACATGTTGAGCAGCACATAACGGCCCTTATAGGCGCTAAGCGCATGGCGGACCCCCGCGATATCGGCAAAGCCGATGGCCGGCGCGGCTTTGGCCGGTTTTTCCAGCGTCAGCGCCGCCAGGGTGGCAGGCGGGTTGGCGCCGTGATGGACATTCAACAGCCCTTTCCCATATAGAACGCCCGACGCAATGGCGGCCAGGACAGCCAGGACGGTGACGGTTTTTCCTGTTTTTGTCATAGTTGCTTTTAGTCTTTGGATGAAGCGATGAGCACCAACAAAATGTGGGGCGG
>JAICHV010000146.1 GCA_025924715.1 Alphaproteobacteria bacterium | reverse complement strand
GGGCCGGTGCAGCGCCAGCATGCCGCCGATCACCCGCTCGCCGGTGACGCGGCTGACCAGTTCGTTGGAGACCGTCATTTCGGCGGACTTTTTGGCCGCGCGAAACACCGCGTAATCGCTGACATTCAGGCCCCTGGCCAGCGCCATGGCCGAACAGACCACGCGGCCTTGATCGTCGACGCGGGCAAGATTGGAGAAATAGCGCACGCCGATCAGCGTGTCGGCCAAGACGCCGTCGCAATTGCCGTTCATGCCGCGCACTTCCGACAGGCTGGCGACCGCGCGCAGCACCTGTTCGGCAGCGGCCAGCAGGTTCTGGTCGCCGGCCGCCACGGTGCGCGCCGATTGCAGCAGCCGCTCATGGACATTGGCGATGTCGAGCTTGGCCCGCGCCACGCCCTGGAAGATGGAGACCAGCACCACAGGCAGAAGCGCAAGGGTGATGATCACCTGCAGCCGGCGGCGCAAGGTCCAGCCGGGCTCGCGCCCCATGCCGCTCATGATACTATTTGAAGCGCTTCTTACCGACGACCTGGTCGGAGCGGCCGGGGCTGAGCTGATCGAGCTGCGCCATGATCTCACGAGCCGCGTCCCCTCCTGCGGGCCGCGAGACATCGTCCAGCGCGTCGCCGCCGTCGAGAATCTCTATCAAGGTCTTCCGCGCGCGGGCAACCCGGCTCTTCACGGTGCCGACGGCGCATTTGCAGATCGCGGCGGCATCTTCGTAAGAAAAGCCGCCGGCACCGACCAGGATCAAGGCTTCGCGCTGCTCATCGGACAGATGCTTCAGCGCGCGCACCGTGTCGGACAGTTCGGCGGAATGAACCTGATCTTCGCCGCCGCCCGGAATGCGTTCGGCCGCATCCTGATCCCAGGGCGCCTGGCGCCAGGCCCGTCGGCGATCGGAATAGAATTGATTGCGCAAAATCGTGAACAACCAGGCTTTCAGATTGGTGCCGGGGATGAAGCTGGAGCGGCTTTGCCAGGCCTTGACCAAAGTCTCCTGCGCCAGATCGTCGGCGGCCTCCTGATTGCCGGTGAGCGATCGGGCAAAGGCACGCAGAAAGGGCACCAGACTCAGAAGCTCGGACTTGAAGTCCGGATTCTCGGCCTTCGGCGTCTGCGCAGACGGGGTGGAGGTGTGCATCACGACACCTTCTTCCCGCTTGGCTCATGGGCTTCGTCAATCTGGCGCAGCAGGTCCATGAACTCATCCGGCACCGGCTCTTGCGCCACATCGTCATACATGCGCCGCAGCTCCCGCCCGATTGCCCGCTGGCGCGCGCGGATCGCCCGCGCCCTTTCGGTGGGCTTTTCGTCATTAGCCACGGTGGTATCCCATTGCTGTGTCATGACCAGCCAATCCGTTCCCTGATGCGGCGCAGCCCCGGCATGCCCGGACAAGCACCTCTAGTCGCGTTACGGACCCCATCCCAGTTCCCTTCCGTAGGGTTCCAAACGTGCGGAATTACCGATGGTTCCGGTAGCCTAGGGAACTTTTTTGGCTGGCGTAAGTTCCTGCACTGAGCTTTTATTTTGGGCCGAAGGAGCCATTCCATGAGTATGTCGCAAACCCTTGCGCCGCATCTGCCGTACCTGCGCCGTTACGCCCGGGCCTTGACCGGGTCCCAGGCCAGCGGGGACGCTCATGTCCGCGCCGCCTTGACGGCGCTTCTGGCGGGGGATCAATCGCTTATGGAGGGCGTGCCGCCCCGGGTCGGGCTTTACCGCCTGTTCCATGCCATCTGGCAATCCGGCGCCGAGCATTATG
>JAICHV010000145.1 GCA_025924715.1 Alphaproteobacteria bacterium | reverse complement strand
CGTCCCACTTTGGTGGAGATCACCACGCCTGTGCGGCGGCGCAGGGCATCGCCAAGCCGCCGTTCGGAAAGGCCAAAGCCATAGAAAGGTGCGGTGTCGTAATAGCCGAAGCCGGCCTGTTCCGCGGCTGCGAGGGTGGCGCGCGCCGTGTCATCCGGCAGGGGCCGAAACAAATTGCCCAGCGGCGCGGTGCCGAAGCCGAGTTCGGTCACCGACAGACCGGTCTGGCCCAGAGCGCGAAGCGGAAATCTCATAGGGTCTGATGCCCCAAGCGCGGCACCTTCACGGCAAAGCTCAGTACCACCAGGTAGCAGATCGCCGTGAGGAACAGGCTCCAGTGCAGCGCGCCGGTCTGGTCGGAGAACCAGGCCATCAGCGGCGGCACCACCGCGGCGCCGGAAATCGCCATCACAATGAAGGAAGAGGCAAACTCCGTCTCATGTCCCAGCTTCTCCAGCCCCAGGGCAAAGATGGTGGGAAACATCACCGACATGAAGAAACTGGTGGCGACCATGGCGATGATGGAAGCATAACCGCCCAAGGTCGCCGCCAGGCAGCAAAGCAGGATGTTGCAGCCGCAATAGATGGCGAGCTGCCGCGCCGGATCGACATAGCGTTGCAGCCAGGCACCGAAGAAGCGGCCGACGCAAAAGGCGATCATGGTGGCTTCCAGATAGACCTGGGCGCCCACCCGCTCCGGCACATTGGCCGCCTCGTGGGCGAAATCCACCAGCAGGCTCCAAGTGCCGACCTGGGCGCCGACATAGAAGAATTGGGCCAGTACGGCGAAACGCACGCGGGGATGTCGCAAAACGCGAAACGGCGAGCCGGAGCCTTCCGGTGTCACCTCGGCGTTCAATGGCGGATACCGTGTCAATGCGATGGCGCTGGCGATGACCACCATCAGCACGCCCAGCACCAGATAAGGCGGTCCCACCGTCGCCGCCTCGCTGGCGCGCCAGGCATCGATCGCCTGCGGCGACATGGCCGCCAATTGCGCGGGCGTGTATTCGACGCCGGTAAAGATCACATAGCCGCCGACCAACGGCCCCAGCACGGTAGCGACGCCATTGAAGGCCTGGGCGAAGTTCAGCCGCGGCGAGGCGGTCGCCGGATTGCCCATGATGGCGATATAGGGATTGGCGCTGGTTTCCAGGAACGCGGCGCCGAAGGCGATGATGTAAAGCGCCGTCAGGAAAATGCCATAGACGCGCATATGGGCCGCCGGCACGAACAGGAAGGCGCCGATGGCATACATCGCCAGCCCAACCACCATGGTCTGCTTGTAGCCAAAGCGGCGGATGATCATGGCGGCCGGCAGCGGCGCGCAGAAATAGCCAATATAGAAAGCGAACTGGGTGAAGCTGGCGCGGGTGCGCGTCAAATTCAGAGCCTTCTGGAAATGATGCAGCAACAAGTCGTTGAACTGCGAAGCCAGGCCCCAGGAGAAAAACAAGGTCGAGGTCAGGGCGAAGGCGACCACGTAGCGCTTTTCGACAACCGGCAATTTCGGCATTGGGCGTCCCCACTGCAGGTCTGATGCCTGCTGGCGTGGCAGTTAATCCGAAAAAGAGGGCCCGCGCTACATGGTGGCGCCGATCTGCCAGGGCACGAATTCGGCATCGCCATAGCCGAGCTTTTCGGACTTGCTGCGTTCACCGGAGGCGATCTTCAAAATGTGCTGGAAAATCTCCGCGCCCTTGTCCTGGATGGAGACGCCGTCCAGCACATCGCCGCAATTGATGTCCATGTCGTCGGTCATGCGCTCATAGACCGGTGT
>JAICHV010000144.1 GCA_025924715.1 Alphaproteobacteria bacterium | reverse complement strand
GGCTGTCTAACGTCGCGCCTCGTTAATGGAGACAAGCATGGCCGGTAGCGTCAACAAGGTGATTTTGGTCGGCAATCTGGGCAAGGATCCTGAGGTCCGGCGCATGACCAGCGGCGAGCCGGTGGTCAATCTGTCGATCGCCACCTCCGAGAGCTGGCGCGACAAGGCCAGCGGCGAGCGGAAAGAGAAGACCGAGTGGCACCGAGTGGTGATCTTCAACAAGAACCTGGCGGACGTGGCGGAGAAATATCTGCGCAAGGGCTCCAAGGTTTATGTCGAGGGCCAGCTTCAGACCCGCAAATGGACCGACAAGGATGGTCAGGA
The DNA here is from genome assembly GCA_025924715.1 of Alphaproteobacteria bacterium. GTDB lineage: Bacteria > Pseudomonadota > Alphaproteobacteria > Micropepsales > Micropepsaceae > Rhizomicrobium. Next base: position 1,490 of record JAICHV010000144.1, on the reverse strand, counting down.
GAAATATTCGACCGAAGTGGTGCTGCAGAATTTCCGCGGCGAACTGACCATGCTGGATGGCCGCGGCGGTGAAGGCGGCGGTGGCGGCGGCAGCCGCGGTGCGGGCGAGGCGCCGGCCAGCTTCCAGCGCGACGAGATGGATGACGAGATTCCGTTCTAGCTTAGTCGCGGTTTCTTTAGCCCTCGCGCTTGCCGGATGTGCCCATTCCTCGGGCGCGCCGGCAACCGCAATTCCGCAGCGCTCCATAGCCGCCGCCTATCTGCCGCTTTATAGCCGGATCCATCTGGGGTTGGATACGGCCGTGGGCGCTGCCGTGGTGATTGCGCCCGGCATTGCGGTGACCAACGCCCATAACGAAAATCTGCTGGACAAAAAAACCGTCCTGGGCGTGCGGCGCGATTATGATCTGCTATTCTTTCGCACCAGCCGCCAGGTCGCGCCGGAGATGGCTGAGCCGGCGATTGGCGAAGCGGTGACGGCGTATGGCCAGGGGGCCAAACGCGAACTGCGCGTGGCGCACGGCGTGGTGCGCACCATCCAGCGTTATCCGAATCTGACGGCGCCGGCCTATTTCACCTTCGCCGGCGATGCCGGTCCGGGCTTCTCGGGCGGGCCGGTTTTGAATGCTGCCGGCAAGCTGGTGGGCATTACTTTTGGCTACAAGGACGAGGGGCATGAAAGGCGGATTTATGCCTATGACATGGACCGGGTGAGGAGCGAATTTTCGGCCCTGCAAAAAGGCCAAAAATCGCAATAGTTTCCAGGGGGTTATGGCCGGTTAATTTGCTGGTTTCGCCAGTGCCAAAATGCTAGGAAAGGCGCCTGTTTCAGGCGGCGATTCCGCACCGCTTGACGGCCTTTTTTGAGCGCCATTTTCCATGAGTGATGCCCCAGATACCATTCTTCCGCCCGAAGGCGGCAATCCCGCGCATGCCATCGCGGTCGAAGACGAGCTGAAGCGTTCCTATCTCGATTACGCCATGAGCGTGATCGTGCAGCGCGCGCTGCCCGATGCGCGCGACGGCCTCAAGCCCGTGCACCGGCGCATTCTCTTTTCGATGCATGAGAATGGGCGCGACTGGAACAAGCCTTACCGCAAATGCGCCCTGATCGTGGGCGATGTGATGGGCAAGTACCACCCCCATGGCGACGCCTCGATCTATGACGCGCTGGTGCGCCTGGCGCAGGATTTCTCCATGCGCCTGCCGCTGGTGGACGGGCAGGGCAATTTCGGCAGCGTGGACGGCGACCCGCCGGCGGCCATGCGTTACACCGAGGCGCGCCGCGCCAAGGTCGCGCACAGCCTGACGGAAGACATCGACAAGGACACGGTCGAGTTCCGCGACAATTACGACGGCAGCGAACGCGAGCCAGTGGTGTTTCCCGCGGGTTTTCCCAATCTGCTGGTGAATGGGGCCAGCGGCATCGCCGTGGGCATGGCCACCAACGTGCCGCCGCACAATCTGGGCGAAGTGATCGACGCCTGCCT
>JAICHV010000143.1 GCA_025924715.1 Alphaproteobacteria bacterium | reverse complement strand
CGGATGCCGCCAAGACGGTCGAGAATGGCACCGACAATCCCTTCCGCAACGATCACTGGGACCATCAATATCCCAGCATCTGGGTGAAGGATGGCGGCGGCGGCAGCTTCCTAGGCGTCTGGAGCCCGGGCAGTTATGCGCAGGCCGGCTTCTATGTCACCAACACCAAGACGCCCGGCCTGGTCTATGAGCTTTCCAACGAGCATCACCTGTTCCTGGAGATCAAGCTCGACCATGTGGAGAATTGGGAATTCTACGCGCCCCAGACCGAGGAGGAATCCGCCTCAAGCCCGGAGTCGGTGGCGCTGGAAATCGACAATTCCCGCAACATCACCTTTGCCAACTATCACGCCTATCGCGTCACCCGCAGCCATGAAGCTTTTCCCGCGGCGGTGCGGCTTTATCATTCCTCCAACCTGAAATTCCGCAATTTCCATATCAATGCGGAAAGCGGCTATTCGGTCTGCGACCGCAAGGGCTGCGGCACTTTCCTGCGGGTCTCGCGCTACCCGTATGAGAATGCCATCCAGGACATCACCCATGGCATCGACACCCGCGAGCGGGAATTTGCGGCGCTGGATATCGGCGAAACGATAACACCGCCGGCGCCCGGCAATGCCTCTGCCGTGCTGGCGCCCGGCGCCCAGGTGCAAAAGATCACCGACGGCTTTCATTCCATTTCCGGAGCCGCGGTGGATGCCAAGGGCAAGCTCTATTTCGTGGATCGCTGGCAGCACCGGATCTTCGGCTGGTCGCGGGACGAGGGGCTCACCATCGAGCGCGACAATCCGCTGGATCCGGTGAATCTGGCGATCGACCGTTCCGGCAATATCATCGTGCAATCCTCGCTGGGCGAGGACAGCACGGTCTATGCCTTCCGCCCCGGCTCCATGCCCGACCAGATCACGGTGTTGAAGCCGCAAGCGCCGCTCGCGCAGGCGAGCGCGGTCGCCATCCCGGTGGACTGGTGGGCCAATGGCGAATTCCGCGACCAGCTCGATCCCAGGACCTATCGCTTCAAGACTTTGAGCGAATTGTTCGCGGAGGAAGTCACGCCGCCGCGCGCCGCCGTCTATGTCTCGCCGGATGGCAGCCTGGTGTTGCCGGCGGTGCGAACCTGGCCGCAAGCCGCCAATGAAGTCTATCCCGGCAGCGATTACACCGGCTGGCGCTGGTCCGACAATTTGAGCGCCCTGGGCTTCATCACCGCCAGGCCCGGCGCCACCGTGCATGTCAGCAATGAGTCCGAAGACATTACCTATAGCGCCACCGTCAATGCCGATGGCAGCCTGCGCGATCTGAGGCCCTTTGCCGATCGCGGCGGGGAAAGCGTGGCGACAGACAGCGCCGGCAATGTCTTTGTCGCGAACGGTCAGATCTTTGTCTATGACCGGACGGGCAGGGAGATCGGCCGCATCGACGTGCCGGAGCGGCCGCTGCAGATCCTGTTCGGCGGTCCCGAGCGGCGCACACTCTTTATCCTGACGCACCACACACTTTATTCGGTGGCGATGCGGTCGGCGGGATAGTGGGCGCCAGATCAGATGGCCTTTGATGGCTTTGTCGCCCGCAGCGCCGCTGCCGGGCCTAGCCTGTCAGCATCCTTCCGTGACCGCACAAATGTCTGTGAGCCACCGCGCCGCGTACGGAATCGGTCTTGACCGTTGCAGTTTTGGAACTCAGAGCGCGTCACGAACGCGCACGGTGTTGCGGGAATAACACAAGCGGTTTGATGATCGGCGTGCTGCGGTGATTTAGAACTTGGCTGCGCCGTGCGGCGCACTTAGCGTGCTTTTCATAAAAATCTCTTCAGGGGAATCATG
>JAICHV010000142.1 GCA_025924715.1 Alphaproteobacteria bacterium | reverse complement strand
CGCTCCGTCCCGCATATCCCCCTAAGATCGCCGGGACGGCCTGTCTGAGTCGGGGAATCGATGCGTTTTGCGGCGCTTTTCTGTCTGCTTCTGGGGCTGGCTGCCTGTTCCAAACCCGTGGCTCCGGTCGGCAAATGGGAAGGCGGCTATGAAAGCGGCGGCGACCTGGTAGCGGCGCGGGTGGAAATTTTGCCCGGCGGCGCAGTCAAGATCATGGCGCCGGATTTCACCAATGCCATCGGCCCGCGCGCGCAGATCGATCAGCTGCGCGCCCAGCTGGCCGCTGACCTGGCCAATGGCTGGCCGGATGTGAAGCCCCGCCAGTTCGATTTCGATGGCAAGACCTTCCGCAAGCCGGGCGGCATCGCGCCCCAGATGGTGTGGGACAAGGCGTCGAACCAGATGACGCTGCAGCTTTATATCGGCGCGCGCCCGGCGTTGCCGGTGCCTTTAAGGCCGGTGGACGGCTTCCACGACAATCCCTTTGCAACCGGTTGACCTTCCTCTCCCGTGAGGAGAGCAATTCCCGGCGCTAGTTCTTCTCCCGCACGGACCTGACCTGGTTTTCCAGCTGCTGCGTGCGGTTGCGCAGGGCATCCATGCCGCCGCCGGGCGCCGAGACCTGGATCACATTGCCGTAGGGTTCCAGGAATGCCGCGTTGCGCGCCGCCACATCAGTCAGGAATTCCTTGGGATGGCGGATAAAGGCCGGGCTGTTACTGACGCTGAGCCCCGCGGCAATCGCCAGCTCCTTCACGAAGGTCACGCAATTATGCTTGTCGATGTCATAGGAAGGCTGCGGCCAGTTTTTCCACTTCTCCACGACGGCGACCACGGCGTGATACTGGGCATCACTCAGCGGAAAGGAGAAATGCTTGTCGGCCTGCGTCAGGTAGGAGGCCGGCAGCGGATTTTCGTCCAGTCCGCCTTCGACCGGCTCCCAGAGCGCATTGACGAAGAATTCGGTGGCCGAGAACCCGAAATTGCCATTCACGGCAGGCGTGCCGTCATCGGGCGTGCCCGACAGCATCACAAAGCCATGCGGGAAATTCATCATCAGGCCGGCGCCGAACATGCGGAAGTCATGGGAATAGAAAGTGATGGTGACGGCAGCCTGGGCCGGCGGCGTTACCGCCCCCAGCATCAGCAGACAGAAAGCCCAGATTCGAAACAGGAAAAAGCGGCGCATCCCCCCGCTATATATCAAGCGGCCAATGCAGGGACCACTGGAACTAGAAGCCGATAGTGATGGCACGCAGCGAGGCGCCGGTGACCAGAATGACAGGCGCGGAGGCTGGCCGTTCCGGCTCGGTCCGGATGGCAGGCCTCGCAGACGCCGGATCGGCCGCGGCACTGGAAAGACTGTGGAAAGTGCCGGCCGCGACCAGCGCGCCGGTGGCAAGCAAGACAGTACGCATGTGCTGAAACATCGAATACCCCCGGTTGCTCCAACCCGGGCAGACTACAACTGAGGCCTTAACGCCCAATGTTGGCGATGTCCGCAATTTCGGTACGATTTTATCAATCGCCTGGTGAAGCCGCGCCTGGATCGTACTGGAGCGGCCCTTTTCCAAAGGCCGCGTTGACAAATTGTCTGTAGGGACCGAATTTCCGGCCAAAATCGCGGGGCCCCTGAGCACCGCGGCCGGGCTGGAAACACAGGTGTTCTCATGAAATTTGCGTCGTTCGCCGCCATCACGCTTGTCTCGCTGACCTGTGCCGGAGCCTCCCTGGCCCAGCAGCAGCCCCCCGCGGGCCTGAGCGAAGGCATAGACCCGGCCATCGCCCGCCGTATGGCAGTGCCCCCGCCCGCCAATGACCAGCTCACCATCGCGCCCGCCACCAATGAATGGCTGACCTGGGGCT
>JAICHV010000141.1 GCA_025924715.1 Alphaproteobacteria bacterium | reverse complement strand
GCCATCGCTCGTGTACGTCTTGTACACGTCGCTCGGCGCTCCTGCTCGGATGACCAAAATCCCTCACCCTAAAGGGATTCAACCGATATGGACGCGATCACGCGGTTAGGGTTGCGCCGTCGCTGATTTCAGCGCTGGCGCCGGCTCGTTGCTGACTTGCTGCTGCGGTTTTGGCCGTTTCTCGATCACCTGTCCGTTATCGTCGATCGGCTCGCCGCGTTGGTTAAGGCCGACGCCATCCGGATAGTGCGGCCGGTCCAGGGTCGTGAGGAAAAAGTCCCTGCTGCGGAGCTCGGCAACGCCGCGTTCCATGCCCGGATAAGAGGCCTCGCCGGTGCCCGGTGGCACCGCCTGCGGCACGCGGGTCTCGGCGCCCCGGATGGTGTTGGCCTTGATCGCCTCGAAGATCTGCTTGCGCTTCACGTCACCGAGCAGGATGGGAATATCCATCGGCTTGTCGGGATCGACCACGAATGCGGAGGTCAGTCTGAGCCGGTAGGCCGCCGAGATGCCGTCATATTTGCCGGTCTTTGGGTTGTACATGCCGTCGGCATTGCGCCGGAGGGCATAATAAAGCGAGACATGGTCCTCATGCTCGCGCACGCCCTGCTGGCCGCCATCCTGGGCAAAGGTGTTTTCGGCGTAGAGATCGCGCCAGTTGCGATAGCCACCGAGCAGGCCGGTAGCGGTGAGGCCGTCGGGCGCCATTTTGAGGCGCAAGCGACCCTGGTGGAAGTCGGCGTCTCCGGTCTGGTCGTAGAACCACGAAATGCGCGGGCTGTGCAGCTCGGCAACCTGTTCGCTTTCCGCCACCCCGTCTTTAACCACCGCCTTCATCTTGGTGTACTGGGCCGATTTCAGGATGCGATAGGAATAGTCGTTCGCGATTCCCGCGCGCGCATCGCGCACAATCTTGTCGGGGGAATAGCCGATTTCGATCGTGGCGTCCGAATCGTTGCGCGGGTCCTGCTTGCCGGAGACGCGAACGACCATGGTGTAAAGGCCTTCCTGCATCTTGTCATTGGCCCGCAGGTCCAGGGTGGCATTGCCGTTGCCGCGCCAGGGCGCATCGCAACCCCAGGCGCGGTAAAGATTGTTGTCGATCCCTTTCTCGCCGTCGGGGCTGACGAAGTCCGTGTCCTTGACCTTGCCGTCCAGGTTGAAACCGTCGCCGATGCGCCCGGTGGCCTGCGGCTGGCCCGGATCCTCCGCCGCCCAGGGATTCACATAGGTCTCGATGCCGCGCTTGTAGGCGCGGTAGGCCAGCGCGCGCACCCAGATGCCGAAGCGTGTCCCCAGGGGCGAGCGAACATCCTCAAGGCCTGGCGGCTCTGCGACCATGTCCGCTTCCTGTGGCAGGCGCCACTTCTGCCGCGCCACCGCCCGGCGGGTCTGGTCCGGATTGGCGAAATGAAGCGTGCTGCCATGCGGGCAATCCACGCCGGGCTCGATCTCTCCCTGGCGCGCAAAGCCGGCGCGGCCGCCATAGCGGAAGGCATATTCATAGGCGCCGACCACAAAACCGCGCACCCAGGGCGCCGCCGCGGCGGGCTGGGCCAGCGGCACGCCGCCGGCCGCTAGAATGGTGGAGATCAGAAGACGCTTTCCCAGGACCATGACCGTCTCCCTGGTGGCTGCTTTCGCGCCCTTATCCTATCATGTCGCGAGCCGAACGACAGCCGCCGGGCGCTGGTGCCATGGCTTTTGTGTTTTCCACACGACGCAAGGCAAGAATCGCGACCATATTGCGATTTCAAGCTGAGATTGACCTGGGATTGACCGGGGCATCGGCCATCATTTCACGACCTTCAGCACCATTTCGATCTGCACCACGATGTTGTTCTGGGTCCGCTCCAGGTTCTGCAACTCCTGGGTTGTGATTTTTCCAGATCGGTAGAGCGATAGATAGTGCTCATCCAGGACCGAGAGGGAAGAGACCACCTC
>JAICHV010000140.1 GCA_025924715.1 Alphaproteobacteria bacterium | reverse complement strand
TGTGTGTGGCGGTGATGCCGACAGCGGCCCGATCAGTGCCGACCGGTTGGTGTGGTGTGGGTGCTTGTGCGGGGGGCGTGTTGGTGGCGGCCGTAATGCCGCCGTTGCTCTGCTGCGGCTGGTCGGTCGTAAAGCTGGGCACCGGCACTTTCGGAATTTCAATTTGCATCTGTGGCCGCAATGGCGGGGGTGGTGTTCGTGGCAAGGGCTGCGGCGCAATCGGATCCACCCAGATGGGCGGCACAAATTTGAAAGCGCCTTGCGAGAGTCCGTGGGTGAAAAGCCAAAAGCCTGCCAACTGCAAAATGACGGCAAGGCCGATGCTGGGAAGGCGAAAAACTGACGAAGGCCGCTGAATGAGAAGGTGAGAAGGACGCTCCATATTTTCCTCCTGTAAGACCGGCCAAACCCGCACCGACGCGGCTGCCGGCACGTAAAATGTTACGCTTGCCAAGACCCCGTATCTATTGATATTTTAACGGTCTGACGGCGCGCGAAATCGCGCTTTGGCCGGCGTGATTATTTTGGATTGACGCCCTTAGGCGGCCGCCAGCATGCGGTCGACTTCCGCCACGATCTCGCGCAGGTGGAAAGGCTTGGACAGCACCTTGGCCTGTTTGGGGGCGCCGCTGGCCGGGTGCAGCGCGACGGCGGCAAAACCGGTGATGAACATGATCTTGAGCGCGCCATTACGCTCGGCGGCCCGCTTGGCGAGCTCGATCCCGTCCATGCCCGGCATCACGATATCGGTCAAAAGCAGGTCGAAGGTGAAGCCCTGCAGGCATTCCCAGGCGTCCGAGCCGTCGCCGAAATCGGTCACGGCATGGCCAGCCTTGACCAGCGCCGCCGCAAGGAATTTGCGCAGGGATTCATCGTCTTCCGCCAGAAGGATATGCGCCATGTGTCGGGCCCCGACCCTCTTCTTATAAAAGCCTATACAGGGCAAAGCTGTAAACTGTGGTTAATGGGGAACCAGCCCCGGCTTTGCGGTGGACGGCGGGCGGGTCCCCGCAAGGCCCAGCTTGCCAGCTTGACGCGCCGATGCAACTTTAACCGGGTTACGATTCTTAATTGCCGATGGCCCAGCTTTCCTCTCCCCCGCCCAATCCCGGCCCGTTCCGCCTGGAGCGCCCCGCGCGCCAGACCGCACCCTTCGTCTTCGCCTCCCCCCATTCCGGCCGCAGCTACCCGGAAAGCCTGCTGTCGCGGACCCGCCTGGACGCCACCACCCTCAGGCGCTCAGAGGACGCCTTTGTCGACGAATTGTTCGCAGGGGCCGTCAGCCTGGGCGCCCCGCTTCTGGCCGCCCAATTCCCCCGTGCCTTTCTGGACGTCAATCGCAGCAGCGCCGAGCTGGATGCCGGTATGTTCGACGGCGCACTCGACGTGCCCGTGGATGCGCCAAGTCCCCGGGTTGCGGCGGGGCTGGGCGTCATTCCGCGGATCGTTCGCGACGGCGCGGAGATCTATCGCGGCAAACTGAAAAGCGGTGAAGCCGACGCGCGGCTGGAGCAGCTTTACCGGCCCTATCACCAGGCCCTTTCTGCGCTGATGGAAGAAACGCGCGCCCGCTTTGGCGTGGCGGTCTTGATCGATTGCCATTCCATGCCCTCGGCGCTGTCGGTGCCCGATATCGTGCTGGGCGATCGGTATGGCGCCTCCGCCGCGCCCGCCCTCACCGGCTATGCCGAAGCCGCCTTCCTGCGTCAGGGATTTTCGGTGGCGCGCAACAGCCCTTATGCCGGTGGCCACACCACCGTGCTGCACGGCCGCGTCGCCTCGGGCTGTCATGCCCTCCAGATAGAGATCAACCGTGCGCTTTATCTGGACGAAGACCGCATCGCCAAACGGCCCTCGTTCGATATGGTGCGGGCGCGGCTGACGCGCGCGATGCAAGGCCTGGTGGCGATTCCTCTGTCGCTGCTAGGGCGTCCCGGCGCCTTGCCGCAAGCGGCCGAATAGGCGCAACCCCCGCTTGCCCAGCGCGTTTTCTTAACGCGGCTCCAGCGGGGT
>JAICHV010000139.1 GCA_025924715.1 Alphaproteobacteria bacterium | reverse complement strand
GCCCAGGGCGGCTCCGGCGGGCCGGATGCCCGGCACCACCAGCAGAAAATCCGGTCCCAGTTCCTGGCGCAGCCTGACGATCTCATGCGCCGAACAGACCACGCCGTCGAGGCCGGCTTGTTGGGTCAGAGCTGCCAGCCGCAACACCTGATCGGCCACCGGCGGCGCCAACCCGACCGTCGGCAGATCTTCATCCGAGAGGCTGGTCAGCATGGTGACGGCGATCAATTTGGTCGAGGGGGAGACGCTTTTCACCGCCTCCAGCGCAGCCCGCATCATGGGCGCGCCGCCTTGGGCATGGACATTGAGGATCGAAACACCCAGCGCCGCGGCGGCCCTGGCAGCGCCCGCCACCGTATTGGGAATGTCGTGATATTTGAGGTCCAGAAAGACCGGCAGCCCCATCTCCAGAAAGGGCCGCACGCCATCCGGGCCATGGGCGTTGAAGAATTCCAGTCCCAGCTTCAGGCCTCCGACGGAGGCGCGCACCCGCTCCGCCAGGCTGCGGGCGTAGTCAAGGTCGGTTGTATCTAATGCGACGTAGACCGGATTCACGCGTCCGGGTTACCGCCGTTCAACCGCTCGCGCAATTCCTTGCCGGTGCGGAAGAAAGGCGCACGCTTCTGGCCCACCGATACCGGTTCGCCGGTGCGCGGATTGCGCCCCATCCGGCTGGGCCGCACCTTGACGCTGAAGGCGCCGAAGCCGCGAAGTTCCACACGGTGCCCGTCCGCGAGCGCCTTGCTGATGGAATCCAGCACCGTGGTCACGATGCGTTCGACATCGCGGTGATACAGATGTGGGTAGCGGGCCGTCAGGCGCGCAACCAGTTCCGATTTGATCATCCCCAAGCCCCTTAAGGGACATACCCCGCGGTTAAACCCGCAAAAGATGGGAATAACCTGTCAGCTAAGTCCTTGGTCGTCAACCGGAAGCACCTGAAAAACCAGACTTTTTTGGTTGGCGTGACCCGTTCTGATCCATGGGCGATGCATTTTCGCCGCTTTCCCGCCCTTTCCGCGACGCCGCTTGCGCAATTGGGGCCGGCCAAGTGAAAGTCCGGGTCCAGCGCCAATGGGGGAATCGGGGCCATGAGAATTCGTCAGTTTATTCTGGCAGCGGCATTGATTCTGGCAACGGGGGCCGCGGCTGAGCCAGCCGGGCCACGCGAAAGCTGGATTGGTGCCTGGGGCTTCGTTCCCATTCCGCTTCCCCCCGGTGTTGCGGCGGCGGCGGCGGTGCCTGCGGTAATTCCTTTGGCTGCCGGCATGCTGCCGCCGCCGGCGGCGGCGTCACCGCTGTTGCTGGACAATCCCGGCAACCTGCCGGTGATGGTGGCCGACAGCGATCCTGCAAACGTTACAATACGCCAGCTTGTGCGCGTGGCGGTTGCCGGCAAGCGCCTACGCTTGCGCTTCAGCAATGAAGGCGGCAGCGAAGCCCTGCTGCTGGGCGCGGTGCATGTGGGCGCGGCCGGTCCGGATGGGACGGTGCTGCCTGGCAGCGATCATGTCGTGACCTTCGACGGTCGCGGCGGCATCGCCATTCCGGCGGGGGCGCCGCTGCTTTCCGACCCCGTGGCGATGAATGTGAGCGCCCTGCAAAAGCTGGTGATCTCCATTCATATTCCCGGCGCTTACTCGCGTGCCGGTCACAGTCTTTATCAGTACGTGGCCGGTCAGCCCGGCGACTTCACTGCCGCCGGCACGCTTCCCAATGTGCGCGTCATGCGCCTGCCGGCGCTGGTGACCCGGCTGGAAGTAGATCCGGTCAGCGCCAATGCCGTGGTGGTGACCTTGGGCGATTCCATCACCGAAGGGGCCCAATCCACCAACAACGCGTTCCGCGGCTGGCCCGACCGTCTGGCCGAAAGGCTGGCCGCGGCGCATTCCAACTGGTCGGTGGTCAATGCCGGTATCGGCGGCAACCGCTTGCTGCGCTACGGCACCGGGCCCAGCGCTCTGGCGCGGCTTGATCGCGACGTGCTGAGCGTGCCCGGCATCAAGGCCATTATCGTCCTTGAAGGCATCAACGATATCGGCCGCGGCTTCTTCCCGCCGACCG
>JAICHV010000138.1 GCA_025924715.1 Alphaproteobacteria bacterium | reverse complement strand
TCGGGCCTGGCGGTGGGCCGGACTCTGGTGGCGATTTTGGAGAACTACCAGCAATCCGATGGCAGTGTCGCGATCCCGGGCGCCCTGCAGCCCTATATGAATGGCAAGACCAAGATCGGCTAATTGTCGCCTTGTGGGATGGCAGGCGCTGGTCTAATCCCCCGTCATGCGCATCCTGGTCACCAATGACGACGGCATTCATTCGCCGGGCCTCGCCGTCGCCGAAAAAATCGCCCAAAGCCTCAGCGACGATGTCTGGGTGGTGGCGCCCGAGAATGAACAGTCCGGCGCCTCCCATTCGCTGACCTTGGCATCGCCCCTGCGCCTGCGTCCGATCGAGGAGCGGCGCTTTGCCGTCAGCGGCACGCCGACCGACTGCGTGATGATGGCCTGCCTGCATATCCTGAAAGACCGCCCGCCCGAGCTGGTGATTTCCGGCGTCAATTGGGGCTCCAATCTCGCCGACGACGTCACCTATTCCGGCACCATCGCCGGCGCCATGGAGGGCTGCGCGCTCGGTATCCCGTCCATCGCCCTGTCGCAGTGTTACGAGGAAGGCGAGCGTCACGCGATCGATTGGAGCGCGGGTGAAGTTCATGGGCCGCAAACCGTGGCGGCGCTGGTGAAAGCCGGCTGGCCCGCGGGCACCTTGATCAACATCAATTTTCCGGGCTGTCCGGCTGCTGCGGTGAAAGGCGTGAAAGTCGTTCGCCAAGGCAAATACGATCTCTCCTCCACCGAGATCGAGGAGCGCATCGATGCCCGCCAGCGCGCCTATTACTGGATCGGCCTGCGCCGCCGTCAGGCCACGCCACCGCCGGACAGCGACCTGGGCGCGGTCTATGACAATTTCATCGCCGTGACCCCGCTGCATTTGAACCTCACCGAAGAGGCGGCCCTGAAGGCGCTGCACCGGCAGTTAAGCGAAGGTTAAAGCCGGAAACTTCAAGGGCTTAGACGGTTAAATCCTTCTCAACTTTTGGCGCACATGATCCGTTTCGAGACAGTGCAAAAGGCACGCCGATGGGTCAGAAGATCTTTGTCGCACATGTAATTTGCGTCTTGGGGCTCGCTGCGCTGACCAGCGCCTGCATGCCCGACACGCCGCGCACGGCGTTGGACTGGGGCGTCAATACCAAGGCGACGCATCATCGCGTGGCGCGCGCCAAGACCTATGTCTATGAGGAAAAAGACGTCCGCCCGACGCCGCGGCCCGCGCCGAATTATGTGACGCGCGAGGCCGCGCCTTATTCGCCGGTCAGCAGCAAGCCGCTGGCGCCGGTTTCGACCGCCGGAGCCCCGACCTTCGTCTGGCCGGTGTCGGGCCGGATTGTTTCGGATTTCGGCGCCGCGCCCAGCGGCGCGAAGAATGACGGCATCAATATCGCCGCCACCACGGGCACGCCCATTCATGCCGCTGCCTCGGGCACTGTCACTTACGCCGGCGATGAACTGAAGAATTACGGCAACCTGGTGTTGATCAAGCATTCGGGCGGCTATACCACCGCTTATGCCCATGCCGACCGGCTGGTGGTATCGCGCGGCGATTTCGTGGCGCGCGGTCAGGTGATCGGCTATGCGGGGCAGACGGGCGATGTGGAGACGCCGCAGCTGCATTTCGAAATTCGCAGCGGCACCACGCCGGTCAATCCGCGGAGCTATCTGACCTCCGCGACGGCGTGGACTTAGGAGCCACAGCAGGCGAGGGTCAGCGAGCCGTCGCCCGCGCGACCAATAAATCAGTCGAGCGTCTGTCCCAACTCGCCTGCCAAGTCTTGGATAAACTGCCAGGCCACGCGGCCCGACCGTCCGCCGCGGCCCATGGCCCAGGTCAGCGCCCGCCGGCGTAAATCTTCCGCCTCGATCTTCAGCCGGTAGAAGCCGACATAACCCTCGATCATGGACAGATACTCATCCTGGCCGCAGTGATGAAAGCCCAGCCACAGTCCGAAGCGGTCTGAGAGCGACACTTTCTCTTCCACCGCTTCGCCGGGATTGATGGCGGTGCCGCGCTCGTTATCCACCAGGTCGCGCGGCATCAGATGCCGACGGTTGGAGGTGGCATAGAAAATAGTGTTCGCCGGCCGTCCCTCGATGCCGCCTTCCAGTGC
>JAICHV010000137.1 GCA_025924715.1 Alphaproteobacteria bacterium | reverse complement strand
TTCAAAGCCCGCCAAGCCGACACGCGTCAGCGCGGCCAGGGCGCGGGCATTGCCCTCGCTACGCGAAACGCTCTTCAAATCCAACGGCAGCCGCGCGTTGGTGAGCGCATCCGCCCAAGGCATTAGGGTGGGCTCCTGAAAGACAAAGCCGATCTCCGGCTTAGCTTTGCTGAAGCGGACTTCGCCACTGTCCGGCGCCAGCAATCCGGCGGCGATTCGCAGCGCCGTGGACTTGCCGCAGCCGCTGGGGCCCAGCAGCGACACGAATTCGCCATCCGCCGCTGTGAACGAGAAGCCCCGCAACGCCTCGACCCCATTGGCGAAGCGCTTGCCCACGCCCTCCAGCGCGATCATCGAAATTTCTGCAAGGTGGCGCGCACAAAACTCAGATCATAGGCGCGCCTATAGTCCAGGCCTTTGGGATAGAGCCCTTCCGAGGCCATGGTGTCGTAGAACAGCTTCCACTGCACATCGGTCATGCTGCCCAACCCAAAGGCGCGACCATCGCCACTGATCAGCATCTCATAACGTTTCATCTTGCCCCAGGCCTGGCCCAGGATGGCGTCGGTCATGTCGGGATTGGCGCGCTTGATCAGCGCATTGCCCCTTGCCGGATTGGCGAGATAGTTAAGCCAGCCATCGCGGGTGCCGTCCACGAACATCTGCACGGCGCGGCGGTTGGTGTCGATCCATTTCTGCGGCACCAGCACCATGTTGGCGTAGCCCGGATAGCCGAAATCGGAGAGCAGGAAAATCTTGGGCTTCCAGTGCGCCTGCTGTTCGACGGTGAACGGCTCGCTCGTGAGATAGCCTTCCTGGATGGCATTGGGGTCCAGAATGAAAGGTGCCAGGTTGTAGGTGTATTTGCGGATCTGCGTATCCTGAAAACCGAACTTGGCTTTCAGCCAGGGCCAGAAGGCGGTCATGGTGGCGGCCGAGATCAGGATCGGCTTGCCGCGCATATCGGCCAGCGAATTGATGTCGCGGCGCGGATGCGAAATCAGCACCTGCGGGTCTTTCTGGAAGATCGCCATCACCGCGCGTATGGGAATATTGGCCTTCACCAGATTGAGCGGAATGAAGCTGTTGGAGCCCATGCCGAAATCGGCAGCGCCGCCGGCCAGAAGCTGCGGCACATTCACGTCCGGCCCGCCCTGGATGATCTTCACCTCCAGGCCGCGCTTGGCGTACAGGCCTTCGGCGAGGGCCTGATAGAAGCCGCCATGTTCGGCTTGCGCCTTCCAATCGGTGACAAAGCGGACGGTGGAAGCGGCTGAGGCAGGCCTCACAAGGCTTGTGAGAGCGGCGGAAGCTATGAAGTTTCGGCGAAGCATGGGCCGCCTTATATCACCCGCGGCGGGTTTGCCCCCGCCATGCCAAACAAAAATTGATCAGCGGCCCGACCGTGGCGGTGGCGGCGCTTCCTCGTCCTCGTCATCATCGCCGAACAGCCAGCCCAGCAACCCGCCGCGATGGTGCCGTTCGCGGTGCGCCTGTTCGGGCTCCTCCGCCGGCAGGTCGGGCATGCGGCCAAGGCGCTCGTCATCGGCGCCATCCCAAACCGCACCCGACGCGACCACCTGGCGTTCTTCCGGCGGCGGCTCGACCGAACGGTTCAGCGCCCGCAAGGGATGGCCTTGTTCGGCTGTCAGCATGGTGTCGCGCCAGATATAGGCGGGCAGGGTGCCGCCGGTGACGCCACGGGTTGGAGAGGAATCGTCATTGCCCACCCAGGCCGCCGCGACATAGTCGGTGGTAAAGCCGACAAACCAGGCGTCATGGGAATCCTGGGTGGTGCCGGTCTTGCCGGCGGCCTCCCGGCCGTGCAGCGAAGCGTAACCGCCGGTGCCGTTCGCCACCACGCCATAGAGCATGTAGGTCATGTCGCGATCGATCGTCTCGTCAATCACCCGCTGCGGTCGCGGCGCCTGCCGGACATAAACCGAGCGGCCGTTGATATCGACCTCGGTCACCATATAGGGCGCCACGCGATAGCCCCCATTGGCGAAGGCGGCGTAGGCGGCCGTCAGCTCCAGGGGCGTGACTTCGCTGGTGCCCAGCGCCAGCGAGGCATTGGGCTGAAGCGGCGAGGTGATCCCCAGCCGCTTGGCGGCAGCCACCACATTGGTGACGCCGACCTCCTGGGCCAGGTTGAC
>JAICHV010000136.1 GCA_025924715.1 Alphaproteobacteria bacterium | reverse complement strand
GGAAACACCGAATAATGTGGGCGACGACGGCGGTTTAGCAGCCGAGGCATAATTGTTGAGGGTGGCGTGCCTGGAAGCGGTCTGTGTTAGCGAAAACCGGGGCCGTATCGTGGTCTTCCTATGCTGTTTCCGGGATTAAGACAGAGTCCGGGTGTGTTCAGGCGCGGTGCTGCTGCACGAGCAGCGCTTTTTTGACGATCACCAGGTTCGCCAAGGCGAACAAGGTGTGCAGCTGGGCGGTATTTTTGGCCAAGCCGCGATAACGCAGCTTCTTATGGCGGAAGCGGTTCTTTACGATGTGGAAGGGATGCTCGACCCAGGCCCGCACCTGCGCCAGCGCCCGCTCGACCGGCTCCGCCAAATCCCGCAGGCCTTTCGGCAATGCCTTGATGATGCTGCGCTTGATGGCAATGTTCCAGTAGACGTCGCGGTCCTCAGTTCGGGTCGCTTGTCCGCGCCGGTATAGCCGGCATCGGCGAAGATGTCGCTTTCCTGGCCGTGCAGCACCGCCGCCATCTGGTTGATGTCAGCTTCGTTGGCGGCGGTGCCGACTACCGTATGCACCAGCCCCGAGGCAACATCCACGCCGATATGCGCCTTCATTCCGAAATGCCACTGATTACCTTTCTTGGTCTGGTGCATCTCTGGATCGCGAGCTTTGCTCTTGTTTTTGGTTGAGGGCGGCGCGGCAATGATCGTCGCATCAACGATTGTGCCTTGCCGCATCAGCAGGCCGCGCCCCTCCAGCATCCCCGACACTTCGGCGAACAACACTTGGCTCAGTTCATGCTGCTCCAGCCAATGGCGGAAGTTCAGGATTGTGGTCTCCTCCGGAACCCCTGTCACCGTCAGATCAATGCCGGCAAAGCCGCGCAAAGCTTGGCTGTCATAGAGTGCATCCTCCATCGCTCCGTCAGCCAGCCCATACCACTGCTGCAGAAAGTGGATCCGCAGCATCCGCTCCAGACCGATCGGCGGCCGGCCGCGCTCGCCCTTCGGGTAGAGCGGTCGCAGGCGTTCCACCAGCCGAGGCCACGGTACCACCTGCTCCATCTCGGCCAGAAACTTGTCCCGCCGCGTCTGCTTCTTCTTGGCCCCGTATTCCGCCTGCGAAAAGCTCCCCTGACGCTGCATCGCCCTGTCCTTCAGCCCCCGCACCGGCGGATGCTACCCCATACGGACTCAGACCAGGACATTTCTTCGGTGTTTCCCTAGAGGCCTAAAAAGAGAAAATGCTAGCAATTCGTGCTCTGTCACTTTCGATTCTCCCGCAATGCGAAAGATGGCCGCAGCCGCCGAACTCCGTAATCCGAATGGGCTGGACCCTGGAAACGGAATCGCCGACGCGCCAATCCCCTTCTTCGAAGCTGCTCAGGTTTGCGGTTTTGGCGGCCGTGCGAGCTGAAGGCGCCCAGCGCTGCCCGCGCGTAGCGTGATACCACCGCCGGTACAGGTTGCGCTGGCGTCATCGCAATGCCCGGCGCTTTGCCCGACTCCTCGATGATTGATGAGGGCGTGAGTTATGTGGCAGTGCTCCATGATGATAAGCGTAGCACGCTCCTGCCCGGCTGTAGCTTATTCTTCCTCCTCGTGCGTTTGAACCGGGGCCTTGCTGCGCGCAGGCGCTGTCCCAGCTTGTCGTTTATGCAACGAGATTGGTATTATCGTTGCGCTTTGACGTTGATCAATCGCGTTGGCAATATACTGCCACCATTCGGCAGAATTTCTATCAAACATTCTATCGGCAATCTCGGCCATCTCGCGCGCAATCCAGGCTGCGGCCTCATCGAACCGCCCCGACATTTCCCGTGCGATGTGCTCGAGGTCCTGATCGTTGGCATGCATTTTGACGGGCATTCTCATTACCTCCATTGCAAACTATCCCGATTGCCGCCTTTTGTTATGCCGTCCACTTTTGACGTTGGGCGGCGGCAGATCGGCGTCGTCCATAGCCGCACTGGATACGGCGTCGTGCTTAAAGCTCAGTTAACGGACCGGGTCAGCAAGCCCCTTGCGCCCGGCGCGCGACCGGCGCATGCTGGCGGTGGCGCTCAAAACGCCGTGAGACTGTAGGCCGGACCCGCCCCGGTTATTGGCGGTATTGTTGTGCCCGGATTCCCCGGCGCGGCACTCTTTGTCGGGGGTGCGAGGATATAAG
>JAICHV010000135.1 GCA_025924715.1 Alphaproteobacteria bacterium | reverse complement strand
GAACGCCCACGGCCGTGCAATGCGGGGGTATAGCCTTCAACACGACCGAGCCGGCCCCGATGCGGCTGTACTCGCCCACTTCAATATTGCCCAAAACTTTGGCGCCCAGCGACAACAGAACCCCCCGACGGATTTTGGGATGGCGGTCGCCGCTCTCTTTGCCGGTGCCGCCCAGGGTCACGTCCTGCATGATCGAGACGTCATCATCCACCACCGCCGTTTCGCCGATCACGATGCCGGTGGCATGGTCGAACATGATACCGCGGCCGATCTTTGCCGCCGGATGCACATCGACGGCGAAAAGCTGCGAGATGCGGCTCTGCAGGAACAGGGCCATCGCCTTGCGTCCTTCGTGCCAGAGCCAGTACGACACACGATAACTCTCCAAGGCATGGAAGCCTTTGTAGAAGAGAAAGGCGTCCAGATAGGAATGGCAGGCCGGATCGCGCTCGAAAACCGCCGACAGATCGGCCCGTACCGCCTGGCCGAAGCCGTCATCGGCCGCGACCAGATCGTCGAACATTTCGCGGATGGCGAGCGGGCTTAAATCGTCACTGCCCAGCTTGTGCGCCAAATGATAGGACAGTGCTTGCTCCAGCCTGTCATGTTGCAGAATGGTGGCATGGACAAAGCCAGCCAGGCTCGGCTCCAGCCCGGCCATGGCTTCCGCCTGCTGGCGCAGCGCGGTCCAGATCGGGTCGACGGCAGAGACTTTTTCGCGAGGGGTGGCCATGATGCTTCCTTGAGGGGCGCTGCTTTTACCACGAAAGTTTGTAAAATTTCAAAAGGCGCAAAATCTTCCTCTTCAGAAAATGTCATGCATCAAATGGGGTTTATACAGGCTTGCTTCAAACCGGCGGCGCTGGCGCTGACCTTGACGCTATCGGGTACCGGCGCCGCGGCCGACAGCCTGAGCGGCACCTGGACCGCCATTATTCCCGGCGCCTTCCCGCATCAGACCTATACCTGGCATTTCATGCCGGACGGCAAATACAGCGAGGATGGGCAGAACAGCGAAACCCGCCGGCCGGTGCAGCAAACCCTGCATGGCCATTGGCGCCGGCAAGGTTACCATCTCGCGCTGGTTCAGGATGATATCCCGTATCGCTTCGAGGGCACGGTTTCAGACGACTTTTATTTCGGCATCCTCTACCTCGATGGGCGCGCCTTTTCCCGCTTCTGCGCTATGAAGGGCGCAGAGCCCCCGATCGATTGCAGTCTCTCCTGAGGACAATTCCCGCATGTCAAAAGAGCCGACATTCAATCATCCCGCGCCCAGGGCGCTGGACCTTCTGCTCAGCCGCCGCTCCGGTTCGGCCAAGACCATGAAGGAGCCTGGCCCTTCCAAGAAGCAGCTTGCCGACATCCTGAAAGCAGGTGCCCGCGCGCCTGATCATGGCAAGCTGTTTCCCTGGCGTTTCATCGTGTTCGAAGGCAAGGGGCGCGCCCGCGCCGGCGACATTCTGGCCGAAGTGATGGAGGCTGAAGGTGAGCGCGCCAAGCAGGTTGCGGAAGAGCGCGCGCGCTTCCTGCGGGCGCCTGTCGTGGTGGCGGTCGTCTCCGCGGCGCGGGAGCAGCACAAAATTCCCGTGTGGGAGCAGGAGCTTTCGGCCGGCGCCGTATGCCAGAACATGCTGGTTGCCGCCACGGCGTCAGGCTTTGTCGCGCAATGGGTCACCGAATGGTACGCCTATCATCCGGTGGTCAAGGAAAGGCTGGGCCTGAGAGCGGGCGAACGCATCGCCGGCTTCATCTATATCGGCACGCCCGCCGAGGCGTTGGAAGAGCGGCCGCGTCCGGAGATGGAAAAGATCGTGACTTTCTTTTAGGTCCCCCCCCCGCGCGAGGGGCTCTTAAGCGTTGGTTTCTAGACCGCGACCAGAAAGCTGTAAGCGAAGATCGCGGCGGCAACGGCCGCGCCGGACAATGCAACTCGCCAGGAATCCATAAAACCCTCCGAACGACGCCTGAAATAGCGGTTATCGGAGCATCTTCAAGCTGCGTCCCGCGCAACCCTGTCCCGCCGTGGGCGCGAGGGATTTTGCGGCGTGAGCAGGAGCGCCGAGCGATGTGTACAAAGAGTACATGAGCGGCGGCGTGAGAAACTCACGACGCAAAAGAACCGCGCCTCAGCGAATACCAATGAGCTTGTGGGTCTGCAGAGACAGCCGCCATTGCGGGTGTT
>JAICHV010000134.1 GCA_025924715.1 Alphaproteobacteria bacterium | reverse complement strand
TCTATATCCTCGGGCGTTTTTTCACCGGCGGCTACTAGCTCCAGCTCGCCCCGGATGATCGTCAGAGGCGTGCGCAATTCATGGGCGGCATCGGCGGAAAAACGGCTGACATGCGAATAGGCGCTATCCAGCCGGTCCAGCATCCGGTTCAGCGCCTGGCCCAGCGCCTCGATGCGCGGTTCGGTGCCTACGGTAGGCAGGCGCTTGTGGGGTTCGTTGAATGTATAGGTCTCAGCGGCGTTGATCATGGTCTCGACCGGCGTCAATGCGCGCCGCATCAGGAAATAGCCGGCCAAAGCGGCTGCCAGCAGCAGTACCGGCAGCCCGACAAAGAGCGAGATGGCAAGATCGCGCTCCACGGTCTGGGCGAATTGATAAGACTGGCCGGTATCGATGGTCACCGTGCCATATTTGGGGTCGGGGAAGTCGCGGGAAATCAGCATGAGATCGCCAATCATCCGGGATTTGCCCTGTTCCGACCGGCGCGCCGCCGGCACCCTGGCCGGATCGAATGTGTGGGAGATGGGCTGGCCGGACCGGTAGAGAAGCCGGTTGCCGGCGCTGATGCGGATGAAACGGTCTTCCGATTCCGGCGAAAAGCGCCGCTCCATGATTTCCGTCAGCCGCGCCGGCTCGTCCAACGCTCCTTCCGAGACATTCCAGATCTCCTGCGCCCGGGTGGCCAGGCTGGATGTCATGGTCTGGCGGGTGAAATGCTGGAAACTGAAAACCGTGAAGGCCAGAAAGCCGGCGCCAAGCAGCACCAGAAGCAGGCAATAAAAGAAAACCAGCCGGGATGTGACCGACCTGAGGATCATTTCGACCGGTCTATATCGAGCGTATAGCCCAGGCCGCGCACCGTCCGGATCAGCTTCTGCTCGTGACCCTCATCGACCTTGCGACGCAGATGACCGATATAGACGTCCACGATATTGGTCAGGCCTTCGAAGGACTGGTCCCAGATCTTCTCCACGATCATGGTGCGCGACAAGACCCGCCCCGCATGCAGGAAAAGATATTCCAGCAGGGAATATTCTTTCGGACTGAGCTCGATCCGCTTGCCGTCGCGCTTGACCTGCCGGGTCAGGCGGTTGATCTCCAGATCGGCGGCGCGCAGGACATTTTCCTGTAACGCGGGACCGCGCCGCAGCAACGCCTGCACGCGGATCGCCAGCTCCGCCATCGCCACCGGCTTGACGACATAGTCGTCGGCGCCGGCCTGGAAATTCTCGACCTTGCTGTCCAGATCGCTGCGCGCGGTCAACATCAGGGCCGGCATGGTATGGCCGCTTTCCCGCAGCCGCCTTAGCAGGCTGGTGCCGGTCCCATCAGGAAGCTGAATGTCGATGATCACCAGGTCGTAGTGATAGGACTTGGCATATTCCAGCCCGTCTTCGGCCGTCAGGACGCCATCCACCGTATAGCCCTCGGACTTCAGGCTGCGCTGAAGGATGTCGTTGAGCTTTTTCTCGTCCTCGACGATGAGGATGCGCATCTTGGCTACCTTTTGCGGCCGCGCCCCTAAAAGGCGCGGGCCACTTCATAACAGTTTCGCAATTGCGGCGGCTTACAACAAGTTCATTTCCATCAAAGCTTTACTCGCCACGACGGGCGATGCGGACCACATCACCATTGGCCAGGGAATCCGGGGGGTTGTTGATGATGCGGTCGCCGGGAAGAAGGCCGGAGGCGATTAGCACCGAGGCGCCCAGATCCGCCCCGACCGTCACGGGCCTGATCACGACATGGTCTCCCGGTCCCAGGACCGCGACTGCCAGGCCCGACGCGCGGAAGATAAGGGCACCGGCTGGCACCTGGAGCAGTCCGCGGGCGGCAAGGCCCAGGCTCACCTGCGCCACGTCGCCCGGCTTCAGCAGGCCGTCCGGATTGGGCGCCTCGAACTGAACCAGCATGGTGGAGCTTTGGCTGCTGATAGCCCCGGAAGCCGATGACAAATGTGCAGGAAAGGTGCGGCCGGGATATTCCGGCACCGTCAAGGAGACATCCATGCCCGGCTTGATTTGGGCGGTATAGGACTGCGGCACATTCACATAAAGCCGCAGGGCGTGGATGTCCGACACGGTGAAGAGCGGATTGCCGCTGGAGGAACCACCGACAAGCGTCCCCACATCCAGGTTACGGGCCGTCACCACGCCCTTGAAGGGGGCGGTAATATGGGCGAACTGCTTTGTCGCCAGCAGCCGGTCGAGATTGGCCTGCGCCGCCTTCAG
>JAICHV010000133.1 GCA_025924715.1 Alphaproteobacteria bacterium | reverse complement strand
ACGCCAGCACCACCAAAAAGTCCGATCTTGCCGCCCTTGGTATAGGGGCAGAGCAGGTCGATGACCTTGATGCCGGTGACCAGGATGTCGGCCGCGCCCGCCTGTTCGGCAAAGCTGGGGGCCTCGCGGTGAATGGTGGAGGTGTGCTCCTGGCTGATCGGGCCGGCCTCGTCGATCGGCTCGCCGATCACGTTCATGATGCGGCCCAGGGTGGCGGGACCCACCGGCACGCGGATCGGCGCACCGGTATCGATCACATCCTGGCCGCGCACCAGGCCTTCGGTGGTGTCCATGGCGATGGCGCGCACCGCGTTTTCGCCCAGATGCTGGGCGACTTCGAACACCAGGCGGAATTTCTCGCCGGTGCGGGCGTCGGTGTTGGTGGTTTCCAGCGCGTTCAGAATCGCCGGCAACGCGCCGTCGAATTCCACGTCGACCACGGCGCCGATGACCTGCAACAAGCGGCCTTTGGATTTGATATTGGCGGGTGCGTTCATGATCTTTTCTTTCCTTTACAATGGGGCGGTCCGGCTTGCGCCTAACGCCCTGAATTATACGGCGGCGGCGCCGGCGATGATTTCGATGAGTTCGGTGGTGATCTTGGCCTGGCGGGTGCGGTTCATCTGGATGGTCAGCGCCTTGATCATCTCGCCGGCATTGCGGGTGGCATTGTCCATCGCCGCCATCTGGCTGGCGAAGAACCCGGCCTGGTTTTCCAGGATGGCGCTGAGGAGTTGCACCGAAATATTCTGCGGCAGCAGCTCGGTCAGGATGGTCTCTTCGTCGGGCTCATAGTCATAAAAGACGCTGGCGCCCTGGGCCGGTTCGACCTCGGCGGGGATCAACTGCTTGACGGTGGGTATCTGGGTGACCACCGATTTGAAGCGGCTATAGATCAGGGTGACGACGTCGAATTCGCCGTGCATGTACGAGTCCAGGACCCGCCGGGCGATCGGCTGAACCAGCGCCAGGTTCGGCGCCTTCAGCCCCAACTCATAGCTTTCGACGAAACGCTCGCCATATTGACGACGCAACTGATCGCGGGCCTTGCGGCCGATGGTGATGATCTTGACGTCCTTCCCCGCCTCGATCAGGGCGGCGATCTTGAGCCGCGCCGCGCGCACGATGCTGGAATTGAAGGCGCCGGCCAAACCGCGATCGGAGGTGGCGACGATCACCAATTGGCGCCGGTCGCTGCCGGTACCGGCCAGCAGCAGCGGCGCGGAAGGACCCGAAACGCCCGCCGCCAGGTTGGAAATGATCGCCGACATCCGCTGGGCATAGGGCCGCGCCGCGTCGGCCGTCTGCTGGGCGCGGCGCAGCTTGGCCGCCGCCACCATTTGCAGCGCCTTGGTGATCTTCTGCGTGGACTTCACGCTTCCGATCCGAGTGCGCATTTCCTTGACGGTCGCCATGGCGCGATTTCTTCCCTTAGGCCGCGAAGCTCTTGGAGACTTCGCCCAAGGCCGCCTTGAGCATGTCTTCCAGCGCCGGCGTCAGCGCCTTTTCCTTGGCGATGCCGGTGAGGAATTGCGGATAATTCGCCTTCAGTTTGGCGATCAGCGCCGTCTGATAAGCGCCAACCTTGGCGGTCGGGAAGGGATCGAGATAGCCGCGGGTGCCGGCATAGATCACCGCCACCTGTTCCTCGACCGAGAAGGGCTTGTATTGCGGCTGCTTCAGCAGTTCGGTCAGGCGTTCGCCGCGCGCCAGCATCTTCTGCGTGGCGGCGTCGAGGTCGGAGCCGAATTTGGCGAAGGCCGCCATTTCGCGATATTGCGCCAGCTCGCCCTTGATCGGGCCGGCGACGGTCTTCATCGCCTTGATCTGGGCCGATGAGCCAACACGCGAGACCGAGATGCCGACATTCACCGCCGGGCGGATGCCCTGGTAGAACAAATCGGTTTCCAAAAAGATCTGTCCGTCGGTGATCGAAATCACATTGGTCGGAATATAAGCCGAGACGTCATTGGCCTGGGTTTCGATCACGGGCAGGGCGGTGAGCGAACCGCCCCCATTGTCGTCGTTCAGCTTGGCGGCGCGTTCCAGCAAACGGCTATGCAGATAGAAGACGTCGCCCGGATAGGCTTCGCGGCCCGGCGGACGGCGCAGCAGCAGCGACATCTGGCGATAGGCGACCGCCTGCTTGGACAGATCGTCATAGATGATCAGGGCGTGCATGCCGTTGTCGCGGAACCATTCGCCCATGGCGCAGCCGGCGAAGGGTGCCAGGAATTGCAGCGGCGCCGGTTCGGAAGCCGTTGCGGTGACGATGATGGTGTATTCCAGGGCCCCGGCATCGGCCAAGGTCTT
>JAICHV010000132.1 GCA_025924715.1 Alphaproteobacteria bacterium | reverse complement strand
GCCGGCGCTGGGCACCGTTCGCTCGAAGAGCTCCAGCAAATGGCGCATCATCTGCGAGGAGGGCGATGCCGCGCCACGGTTCAGCAAGCTGCGCGCGGCAAAACGCAGATGCGCTGCCATGGAATGTGGCGAGGGCCCCAGATCCAGCGGACGCGGCAGCAGAAGGGCATCCTGGCGCTGCAGGGCTTGGCGCTGTGCCGGGGAGATGATGGTTCGCACAAGCAAGACGCTAAGTGGAATAACGCGCTTGCGCAATTGAGAGGCGGTTCGCGCGCAAGCGCAAACCGGAAGGGGGAGGAACAGCAATGCGTTTGAGCAAGCAGCTTTGCTATCTTGCGATGGCAGCAGTGTCGGTGGTGGCTCTCGGCTATCCAGCGGCCGCGCAGGATAGTCCCCGTCCCCGCAGGGCACCGCTTCCCACCTTGGAAGCCTGGGCGCCCAAGCCTGCAAAGCTTGCGCCCTTCATCGCACCCAACCGGCCCATCTGGCGGCTGTCCGAGCTGCTCGCCAAGCACAAGGGCCAGAAGAACTGGACCGAAACCCTGGTCAAGACCAAGGACTTGATCGGTCAATACATCTCGATGGGGCCCGGCGAGAAGACTAAGACCGTCTTCTATGCCGACGATCGCGTTTTCTGGTTCATCCAGTCGGGCAAGATACGCTTCAACATCGAGGGTCAGGAACCTTTCATCGCGACCAAGGGCTTCATGGTGGAGGTGCCGTTCCGCATTCCCTACAGCATGGAGACGGTGGGCGATGAACCGTCCTTGCGCTTCGAGGTCCGTCCGCCCAACCAGGCCCCGATTTATCCGATCACCGAGACGCCGACGCCGATGCCCGGTGTCAAGTACATCAAGGCGACGTACACCGGCAAAGGCTCTTACGACGCCAACAACAGGGTCTATGTTGATTTCTACAGGGACGTGCTGGGCGAGGGAAAATCCGGGCGTCTGATTCTGGACGATCATCTGGGCGTGAGCGCCGGCCGGGGCAAGCCGGTACCGACGCCACCACCGAGCGACTTCGGGCATTTCCACGAAAGCTTCGATGAGTGGTGGTTCATTCTGGACGGCCAGGTGAATTTTCTGATCGAAGGCGTGCCGCTCTTCACCGCCAACCAGGGCGACATCGTCTTTGCCCCGATAGGGCGCTGGCATCGGCCCACGCCAACCGGCACCGGAAACGGCACTCGCATCGCTGTGATCACGCGCACCGGCTTGCCCAATTCGGGTACCGCCAGCGCCAATCTGCATTTTTATCAAGAGAATGTGACGCCGGGTACGGCAGCGCGGGGCACAGGACAGTAGCGGCGCGCAGCGCGCAGGGGATCAATAAAATGAAGATAAGCAGACGTTCCGTCACACAAGGCTTTGGAGGATTGCTCTGCAGCACCGTGACGGGGCTTCCGGCGCAGGCGGCCGATCAGGCCGTCTGGACATTCGACAAGCTCGACAGCATTGGCGGCCTCAAACCGCGCGTCGAGGGTCATCCTCAGGCCATCTCAACGCCCTGGGGCAAGGCGATCGAGTTCAATGGCGTCGACGACGCCTTGTTTTTCGACCAGCACCCCATGGCCGGCTTTGCGAACTTCACCTTCGAGGCGATTTTCCGCCCGGATGGTGGCGACGCCTCGCAGCGCTGGTTTCACATGGCGGAAGTCGATCCCAAGACCGGCATGGATTCCCTGCCTACCGGCACCCAGGATCCCAATCCACGCTTTACCTTCGAGCTTCGGGTCGTGAACCAGGATCAATGGTATCTCGACGCCTTCACTTCTGGTCCGGGCTACAACAAGCCGCTGCAGTTCGCCGACAAGCTGCATCCCATCGGCCATTGGTATGCCGTCGCGCAAAGCTATGACGGCACCGCCTATCGCAGCTTCGTGGATGGCGTGTTGCAGGGCGAGGCGCCACTCGTATTCAAGCCGCAAGGCCCCGGTCATGCCTCGGTCGGGACGCGCATCAACCGGCTGAATTATTTTCGCGGCGCCGTGATGATGGCCCGTTTCACACCCAGGTCATTGGCGCCGGAGGAATTTGTCAAGGTGCCAACCCCTGTCCAGCCGGCCCGGGGCAATCGGCCCAGGCCTCCAAATTGAAGCTGGGGAACGGAGCTAAGCCGATGAAGAAAACGACTCTGGTCCTCAAGCGGGTGGTGAACTAGCCGTGCGGCACTTGGTCTATTCCACGCTCCTGCTGTTGTCCGGCCAGGTCTCGGTCGCGGCGGCGGCTGACAGCACCAAATATGCGACGACGCTCGATCCGGCGCCGCTGACCATGGCCACGCGCAATGACGTGGCCGGCAGCGGTTCGGTCACGGTC
>JAICHV010000131.1 GCA_025924715.1 Alphaproteobacteria bacterium | reverse complement strand
TCGTTGTAATCCCAGAAATTCAGGTGGATGACCTGACCGCGGGGAAACAGCCGCCAGACCTGGGTGGCGAAGATGCCGAAATGGGTCCGCCCGTCCGCCGCCGTTTCAGGGCCCGAATGGCCGGCCAGGATGTGCAGCACGCCCATGCGGAAGCGGCTGTCCTGGTTCTGCTGGCTCCAGACCCGCGCCGGCGTGTACATCAACGGCGTGAAGGCGCCATAGGTGCCGGACAGGGCCCAGACCCCGGAAAATTTATGCGGATCGACGCTGGCGCTCTGGCTCACCAATCCGATGGCGGTCGCGACATTGCCTGCTTCCTGGATGGCGGCCTTGATCCGGGTGCCCGAGGGGTTGCTCTCGGGATCGTAATGGCCCCACAGCGCACCATGCTCGACATTGATGGATTCCGACAGGTCCGCCGCCAGGGTATAAAAGCGGTTGCCGGTGACGACGTTCATCCACTTGATGATCTCGGAGATGCCGCGCCGCGCGCCCATATTCTCGCCGGCCTTGCGGAACAGGGTAACCGACACTTCCTTTTCGGCGCCTGACGCATTGTTCTTCACCGCCACCTTCTGCGGCTCCAGCGGCAGATTGGCCACACGCAGCCGCTCATCCAGGAAAGGATCAGTCTTGTTGTCGATCGCCAGCGCGTGCTCGTCCTTGATCGCGTCGCCGATCGAGACCAACCGTTCGGCAATCCAGTCGCCGATGCCGTCCTTGTCCAGCACCGACATCACCTTGTCGATATTGGTCTTGAACTGGATCAACCGTTGCCGGTTGTCGCTGACGGCGCCGTTGCGGATGCCTTCGAATTCGACGCCATAGCGTTTCTCGAAACTCTCCGCCAAGGCGACAAAATAGTCCGAGTTCATCTTGTGGCCGTAAGGATGGCTGGGATAGCCGGTGATCTGCTTCAAGGATCCCACCTGCCCGTTCACCGCGCCCGGCCAATAGCCTTTGGTGGTGTGGGCGATGGTGATCATGGGGCGGCGGTCGCCCGCGTCCCAGTCTTCCATCTCCTGATAGGCCGCGGCGATCTGGTCATAATCACCGCCATTTTCGACGCGGATAACATTCCAGCCATAGGAAGACCATTGCGCCGGCAGGTCGTAGCCGCCGAACTTGTTGGAGATCACCCCGCCCAGCAGCGAATCATCGATGCCGGCATTGTTGTCGGACAGGATCACACGGAGGCGCTTTCCCACCTGCAGCGCCAGCGCCTGGGTCTTCAACTCCTGCGCATGGCCTTCGGTCATGGCGAACTCGCCTTCCAGGGCGATGATCTTGGGGCCGCCTTTACTGCCGATCATGTCCCAGAAGGCCGCCTTGCCCGCGGCGGTGGCGATGCCGACACCGGAGGGACCGCCGTTCACGTCATTGGTGACGTCGATGCTTTCGGCATGGCCCGACAGCGCCTTGATGCCGCGCGCTTTGGCTTGCGCAAACAGCGGATCGTCGCTGAGGCCGGTCTCAGCCAGCAAGGTCTTCAAGGCGCCCGCGCCGCGCCGGAAGCCCAGCGCATCGATCGGCAGCATGGCGACTTCGGGATCGACATAATAGCGCCTGTCGCCGGTCAGCTTGAACTTCCGCTCCAGCGCCTGGCCCAGGATCATATACAGGGCATAGCAGGTGGGCACGCTGTGGCCCGCCGCCATCATGAACTTGTCGCCGAACGGATGCTTGGGCCGGCGATAATCGTAAGCCAGGCCGCCGCGCTGCGGGCCCAGCAAATGCGCCGCCACATTGAAGGGCGTATAGGCCAGCGGTCCGCCAAAATGGCCGGTCTGGGCATAGTTGCCCAACAGCACCAAGGTCATGCAGGTCATGAAGCCGACATCTTCCAGCCGGCTTCGTTCGTCTTGCGGCAATCCCATTTCCATTCCCCCGAAGCGCCAACTGGCGCTCATTTTTATGCAATGGTAGGGGGAATCGGGCCTAAAGCAAGGCTTTCAGCCGCGGCGTTAAGGCCGGCCGATCGCGTGCTTGCGCGCCCGTTTGGCGTCGGAGAAGCCGGCATCCACCGCCCGCAGCATGGCCCGGGCCGCCAGATGCGGATCGCGGGCCTCGATGGCATCCACGATCAGGCCGTGGCGGGCGACGCTGTCGCCGTGCAGCCTGGGACTTTCGGACAGGGCATTGATCGAAAGCAGGGCAAACAGCGCCGTCTCGATCATGGCGGCAAAGGACTGGAAAAAGGGATTCTTGGAGGCCGCACAGACCGTCAAATGAAAGCGCAGGTCCCATTCGGCGAATTGGCGCCGGTCCTTTTCCGCCCCCGCCATGCCCTTCACGGTCTCGCGTAGTTTGATGACGTCGGCGCGCAC
>JAICHV010000130.1 GCA_025924715.1 Alphaproteobacteria bacterium | reverse complement strand
GATCCTGGCGGACTTCTGGGGCTATCACAAAGTCAATCTGGGCGGCGCTCCTTCGGTTATGTTCGTGCACGGCCAGGGCGGCCCTTATCTCACAGCTGTCAGCGGCGTTGAGATGGCGCTGTGGGACCTGGCGGGCAAAGCCTTCGGCCTCCCCATCCATCACCTGATGGGCGGCAAGATGCGCGACCGCGTGCCTGTCTATCTGCATGCCGCTAATCCCGACATCGCGCGAAAGATTTTGGCCGACACCAAGACCCGGGTCGTCAAGGTGGGCCTCGACTATTCTGACGACAGCTGGTCAATCAAAAAAGGCTATGAGCCGACCCGGCCCTATCATCTGCACATGACGAACGATCAGGTTGATGACGTAGTCAATTTCTTCGCCGGTTTCCGCAAGGCCTTGGGCAAGGAGATCGAGATAGGCCTGGAATGTCATGCCCATTACGATACAGAAACCGGCATACAGATCTGCAATCAGATCGAGCCCTATCGCCCCTTATGGGTGGAAGAGCCGGTGCCCAGCGACAATGTCGAATCCATGCTGCGTATCCGCAACAATACGCGCGTCCCGATCGCGGCCGGCGAGAATATCTATACCCGTTATGGTTACAGGCCGTTTCTGGAAAAGCAGGCGCTGTCCATCATCCAACCCGATTTCACCAAAACCGGCGGTCTGTTCGAGGGCATGAAGATCGCCAACATGGCCGAGACGTACAACATTCCCGTGGCGCCACATGGCGTATGCAGCCCATTGGGGACTCTGGCGATCACCCATGTCTGCGGCGTTATTCCGAATCTGTTGGTGCAGGAATTCACCCAGTATCAAGAAAAATCCTTCAGCGAACTCTGCGATCCAGTGAAGTTGGATGCCGAGGGTTTCCTTCCCGTGCCAGATGCTCCCGGCATCGGCATCAATCTGAACGAAGCCGCGGTCAAGGAGCGGCTCGATCCGGAATTTAGGATGCTTTGACCTCGCGCAACTCGCGCGAATTGAGATTGCCCGCACACGGCGCCAGTTGCGGGCGGCAAAAAGGGGGCGGAATGCCGGAGGCAAGCGAAAACACAACCCCGACGATCCAAATGGTGCGCCTGCCGGGTGGTGTCTTTCGCATGGGCTGTGATCGCTTCTATCCCGAAGAACGACCTGAACGGCGTATTCGCGTCCCGCCCTTCCAGATGGACAAATATCCGGTGACGAACCGTGATTTCGCCCTCTTCGTCGAAGCGACGGGATACCGCACGATTGCCGAGATTGCTCCCGATCCCGCCGACTATCCCGGCCTTCGCCCGGACATGGCACATGCCGGCTCACTTGTTTTCGAACGAACGGCGGGGCCGGTGCCGCTTAGTGATCCGGCGCGCTGGTGGATTTTCCGCGCCGGAGCCGATTGGCGCCATCCGACCGGGCCGTCCAGCACGGTAAACGGTTTGATGGACCACCCCGTCGTCCACATCGCCCACGCTGATGCCCAAGCCTATGCGCGTTGGGTGGGCAAAACCCTGCCCACAGAAGCGGAGTGGGAATATGCGGCGCGAGGTGGCCTTGAGGGCACAGACTATGGCTGGGGAGAAGAACTAAGCCCGGAAGGCGCGATCATGGCGAACTATTGGCGTGGGAATTTTCCTTACAGCAATCTGCGCGATGATGGCGGTTACAGAACGACGCCGGTGACGGCATTTCCGGCCAATGGCTACGGCCTGCACGACATGATCGGCAATGTCTGGGAGTGGACGGACGATTGGTGGTCCGAAAGCACTGTTCACGCCGCCGGTCCCTGTTGCGTGGCCGACGATCCCCGAGGTGGCAGCCTGCGCGAGAGCCTCGATCCCGAAATGCCCAACATTTCGATAGGGCGGAAAGTGATCAAGGGCGGATCGCATTTATGCGCACCCAACTATTGCCAGCGTTACCGGCCCGCTGCGCGCGCGGCGCAAATGGTTGACAGCACGACCAGCCATATCGGTTTTCGCTGCATCCTACGCGAGACCTTCAACGCATGAGCTTTGCCACGACGAGAAAGGGATAAGTCATGGACTATGATCGCCGCACTATCTTGGGCGCGACAGCCGCTGCTGCTTCCATGTCCGCTGTCGGCGCAAACGCCCAGACGATGGCCCCAGCCAAGCCCAATATCGTTGTCATCCTCGCCGATGACCAAGGCTTCTCGGACTGGAGCTGCTTCGGCAGCGAAATCCCCACGCCCAATATCGACACATTGGCCGCAGGCGGCCTCAGCTTCACGAATTTTTTCGTGACGCCGCGCTGCAGTCCCTCAAGAGCCGCACTCCTGACCGGGGCATGGCCCCATCAGGCGGGCATGGGCCACTTGTCGCAAATCACCATCCCGGGATCGCAGGGCATCGCGGGTAAGTTGCTGGATCGCGTCGTGACCTTCGCCGAAGTGCTCAAAGACCGGGG
>JAICHV010000129.1 GCA_025924715.1 Alphaproteobacteria bacterium | reverse complement strand
TCGCCGGTTGGCCGGGGACAGCCGCCCTTTATCTTGCGGGTGGGCGTATGCCGCAGGAAGGCGAATTGATCCGCAACCGGGCCCTGGCGGACATGTTTACCCACCTTGTCGAGGCGGACCAAAAATCCCCAGGCAACCGGAAAATGGGACTGCGCTCCGTCTTCGATGCCTTCTATCGCGGCGATATCGGCAGAGACATCGTGCGCTTTGTCAAAGAGCGCGGCGGACTTCTGGAAGAATCCGACTTTGCCCGCTTTGAAGTGCCGGTCGAACCCAGCGTGCATATCTCTTATGGGGACGCTGAAATCCACAAATGCGGGCCCTGGAATCAGGGCCCTGCTCTGCTGCAATCCCTGTCGATCCTGAAGAATTTCGACCTTCGCGATCTGGGGCACAATTCGGCGGAGTACGTCCATGTCGTGCTGGAGGCGATGAAGCTGGCCTTTGCCGACCGCGAGCAGTTTTATGGTGATCCGCTGCAGGTGGCGGTGCCGATCGACAAGCTGCTTTCCGATTCCTATGGGGCCCTGCGGTCCAAGCTGATCGACGGCACCGCCAATGCCGAGATTCGTCCGGGCGATCCGGCGCGCGATGCCGCGCTGCTCCCAGCCGGAGAGCGCTTGGGCGGTGCAGCCTGGGGCCCTGGCACCGTCCATGTCACGGCCATGGATTCAGAGGGGCTGACTGCCGCCTTCACCCCCAGCGGCGGCTGGATCAGGGCCTCGGAAGTCATTCCAGCTCTGGGTTTTCCGCTCTCCATTCGGCTTTCGAATTGTTATCTCGCGCCGGCGACGCATCCCAATGTCGTTGCGCCCTTCAAGCGGCCGCGCACCACCATCAGCCCGTCACTGGCGATCAAGGACGGGAAAGCGTGGCTCGCTTTCGGCAGCATGGGCGGAGACCAGCAAGATCAATGGCAGTTGCAGTTTCTGCTGAACCGCATGGTGTTCGGCATGCCGCTGCAGGAAGCGATCGAGGCGCCCAAATTCAGCAGCGAGCATTTCACCGGCTTTTTCGCGCCGCATGATTTCTTCCTCAACCGGGTTCGCATCGAGCCTGGCGTGGGAGAATCCGTTCTCGAGGAGTTGCGCCGGCGCGGCCACGAGCTGGATATCGCGCCGGCCTGGAGCGAGGGTTTTGTCTGCGCCACCGAGCGCAACCTGGAAAGCGGTGTGCTGGAAGCCGGTTGCGATCCGCGCGGAACGAAATCCGAAGTTTTTCCCGCCTGCGCCTTGGCAATCTGACAGAGCGCAGGCGGGAAAGATTGCCTAAGGCCGCTTCACCCGCAGCATGAAGCGGTCGCTGTCAAAGTGGCCCGATTCCGAATTGCTGCCCGCCCGGTTGTCCGCCGGGTTGTGCAGCAAGTCGCCCTCGCCATCCAGCTTGAATCCCGCGGCGGTCAACTCGCTCTTGGCGACGGCTTCGTCCATGCGGTGAAACTGGGAGGTGGCGCCCAGACCCGCGCCATCCGCCGCCCGATGATCTTCGACATAGAATATTCCGCCCGGCTTCAGATTGTTGAAGACGGCCTTGTCCAGAGCGGCGATGTTGGCGGTCGGGCCGTTGTGGAAGTCGTGATAATTTTCCGTGGTCCAGAACAGGTCGGCTTTTTCCGGCAAGGTCATGGTGGTGAAATCGGCGGTGACGATCTTCACATTGGGATAGGCGGCAACCAGCGCATTCAGCCGGTCGAGCGTGCCCGGCCGCGCCGCCTGGGCCGGCGTGATGATGGCATAGACCTTGCCCGAGGGTCCCACGGCCTTGGCCAGGATGCGGGTGTAATAGCCGCCGCCAGGTGAGAGTTCGGCCACGGTCATGCCGGGCTTGACGCCGGCGAAAGCGACGACCTCGGCCGGCTTGCGGTTGGCGTCGCGCTCCTTGTCGGCAGCCGGTCTTCCCGCATCGGAGACAGCGGCGGCGATGCCGGGCGAGACAGTTTGGGCCAATGCCGGCGCGCAGAGCAGACTGGTGGCGAACAGGGCGGCGGTGAGAGAGCGGATCATGGCGGTCAATCTCCTCGGTTGTGTTGGCGCATTTGCGCCCGTTCTTCTGCCTCGAACATAGCACAGAGAAACCGGGCGTGTGATTGGAAATAGTTGCGCCATTTCTCTGCGGTGATCGCGAGGTCCGCCCGCAGCGCGAGACGGCCAAATTGAATAACGACCGGGGCCCATTTCTTGGCGAAGCGGAGAATCTGACCCAGCTCGCCTAGATTCATGCCGCGGGCCGATAACGGCCGCGCGCTACGCTGCCGCTAGCGCGGCCTATCGGCCCTTGGCATTGTTTTGCGGCCCATCGGGCCGCAAACCAATGGTGCCCCGGGAGGGACTTGAACCCCCATGCCTTTCGGCAACGGATTTTGAGTCCGCCGCGTCTACCATTCCACCACCGGGGCACGGGGTGCATAAGCGGGCGCTTTTGTTAGCG
>JAICHV010000128.1 GCA_025924715.1 Alphaproteobacteria bacterium | reverse complement strand
ATATCTTGCATTTTGATCATCTCGATATCCGAGGTGATGCCGTGCTGGGCGCAGAAATCCAGCATCTCCTGGGTCTCGGGAATGCCGCCGATCAGCGAACCGGCGATGGCCCGCCGCCTGAGCACCAGGTTGAACACCGCCGGCGAGGGATGAGGGCTGGGCGGCGCGCCCACCAGCACCAGGGTGCCGTCGCGCTTCAGCATCGACGTGTAGGCGTCGAGATTGTGCGGCGCCGCCACCGTGTCGACGATCAGGTCGAAGCTGCCCGCATGGGCTTTCATCTGGGCTTCGTCCTTGGATATCACGACCTCGTCGGCGCCCAGCGCCTTGGCATCGCCGACCTTCTCTGGCGAGGTGGTGAAGGCGACCGTATGCGCGCCCAGGGCGTGGGCGAGCTTCACGCCCATGTGCCCCAGGCCGCCGATGCCGACGATGCCGACCTTTTTGCCGGGTCCGGCGCCCCAATGCTTGAGCGGCGACCAGGTGGTGATGCCGGCGCACAGCAGCGGGGCTGCGCCCGCCAGATCTTTTTCGGCATGGCTGATGTTCAGAACGAAATGCTCATCGACCGTGATGGCGGCGCTGTAGCCGCCATAGGTGTTGGCGCCGCCACCGACCGGGCCGTTATAGGTGCCGGTGAAACCGACCGGCCCCTCGCAATACTGCTCCAAACCGTCTTTGCATTGGGAACAGGTGCGGCAGCTATCGACCATGCAGCCCACCCCGACAAACTGGCCGGGCTTAAACCGCGTCACCTTGCTGCCGACTTGGGTCACCTTGCCGATGATCTCATGACCGGGCACGGACGGATACATCACGCCATACCACTCGCCGCGCGCGGTATGCAGGTCGCTGTGACAGACGCCGCAATAGAGTATCTCGATGGCGACATCCTTCGGTCCCGGCGCGCGCCGCTCCAGGCTGAAGGGCGCAAAGGGCGTGGTCGGCGATTGGACAGCGTAGGCCTTGGTCGGCATGAGACGGTTCCTGAAAATTTCTGCCCGTAGATAACCGCGGAATTCCAGAAGTGAAGCCGGTTGCGGCGTTTGGTCCGGCAGGCCCGGTTGACGGCAGGAGGCAAATAAACCTACCACCCGCGCGCCATGCGCATAGACCAGATTCCCGTGGGCAAGAATGCCCCAGACGACGTCAATGTCATTATCGAAGTGCCGATCGGCGGCGAGCCCATCAAATATGAGCTCGACAAGGCCTCCGGCGCGCTGGTGGTCGACCGGTTCCTCTATACATCCATGCGCTATCCGGGCAATTACGGCTTCATCCCGCACACTTTGTCGGGCGACGGCGATCCGGTGGATGTGCTGATTGCCAACAGCCGCGCCATCGCGCCCGGCGCGGTGATGAGCGTGCGGCCCGTCGGCGTGCTCTTGATGGAAGACAATGCCGGCATGGACGAGAAGATCGTGGCGGTGCCATCCTCGCACATCACCCAGCGTTTCGAGAGCGTGACGGAGTATGGCGACCTGCCGGAAATCACCCTCAAGCAGTTCGAGCACTTCTTCGCCCATTACAAGGATCTGGAGCCCGGCAAATGGGTCAAGATCATCCGCTGGGGCGATGCCGCCGAGGCCAAAAAGCTCATTGTTGACGGCGTCGCCCGGGCGAAAGACGCCAAAAAATAGCGTTACCGCTTAAGTCAGCGCATCGCTTAACGCGGCGCAAACCGTGATCGGCGATGATCGCGGCCATGAGAATCCTTGGCCGTGTATCGGGGTTGGAAGAGGGCCTGCGCCTGGAAGCGCTGGAGCGCGAGCGGATTACCGATACACTGCGCGACGAAGTCTTCGACCGGATTGTCGAGGATGCCTGCGCGGCCCTGAAAGCCCCGATGGGCGCCATCGCTTTTGCGGAAAATGAGCGGCTGTGGGTCAAGGCGGGGCTGGGTTCGGTCCATTCAGAATCTCCGCGCCGGGGCTCTTTTTGCGATGAGACGCTGCTCGGCGATGGCGTGATGGTCGTCGAGGATGCCGCCCGCGATCCGCGTTTTGCCATCAATCCCTACGTGACGGACACCGATGTCCGTTTCTATGCGGGGGCATCATTGGTAAGCAGGGCGGGCTTCCGCCTGGGGACCCTGAGCGTCATGGACGGTCAGCCGCGCCAGCTTGACGCGGAGCACCGCAAGCAACTGAAGGGCATGGCCGCAACGGTGGTCCTTGCGTTGGAACAGCGCCGCCGCCGCGGTGTGGATGTTCTGACCGGTCTTTATACGCACAGTTTTTTTCGTGAAACCGGCGGCCGGGAATTGATCCGGGCGCGGCGTGAAGGAAAGCCGCTGGCGGCGGCGTTTATTGCCCCGCATTTTCGGCGCAGTCGCGGCAGTCACGCCCCAAGCGAGATGGTGATGAGAGCGCTGGGTTTGGCGGCAAGGCGGACCTTGCGTGAGGATGACCTGCTCGCTTGCTATAGCGGAGAGGAGTTGGCGGTGTTGCT
>JAICHV010000127.1 GCA_025924715.1 Alphaproteobacteria bacterium | reverse complement strand
GTCTGCTCGATCTGCTCACCGCTTTGCCGCGGCTCACGGATGGTCGCATTGGCGGGCCGTGACACTGAGGCTTTTGGCCCTCTTAACTTTCCAGCCAGTGCAGCGAGAACAGCCGCTCGGGATCGGTCCATACCGCGCGGGGCCGGAAGCCGGCGCGTGCCGCCATCTCCCGGAAGGATTCGATGGTGTATTTATGGCTATCCTCGGTATGGATGGCCTCGCCGGCGGCGAAATCGATCCGCTGGCCCATGAGGCTCGCGCTCTGGCGCCTGAGACTGACCAGATACATCTCGATGCGGTGGCCCAAGGCATTGTAGGGCGCGTAGTGGGCAAAGCCGGACAGATCGAAATCTGCTCCCAGCTCGCGATTGGCGCGTGCCAAAAGATTCTTGTTGAAGAGCGCGGTAATGCCGGCCGCATCGTTATAGGCGGCGTGCAGCCGGGCAGGGTCCTTCACCAGATCCACGCCGATCAGAAGGCCGCCGCCGGGAAGCAGCGCGCGCATGCGCCGCAGCAGCGCCATGGCGGCATCGGGGCGGAAATTGCCGATGGTGGAGCCGGGAAAGAATCCGGCGCGCCGCGGGTTGCCGGGCAGGAGGGGAATTTCCAGGCCTTGCGTGAAATCGCCGATCAGCGGCCGCAGGATTAAGGCCGGATAATCGGCCGCCAGCGTGACCACCACCTCGCGGAGATAATCGCCGGAGATATCCAGCGGCGAATAGGCTGCTACCCGCGCGGCGTCCAGCAGGATGCGCACCTTCTTGAGCGCCCCGGCGCCGAATTCCAGGATCTCGATTCCATCACCCATCAACTGGGCGATCTCGCCGGCATGGTCCGCTAGAAGCGCTGTTTCGGTGCGTGTCTGGTAATATTCCGGCAGGGCGCAAATCTGCTCGAAAAGCTGCGAGCCCTGGCTGTCGTAGAAATATTTGCAAGGGATGTCCTTGGGCGTCTTGGAAAGGCCCCGCACCAGGCAATCGAGAAAGCTTTCTTCCGGCGGCGCGGTCTGGTGCAGGCGGGCGAGCGAAGAGTCCATCACAAATCCTCCGCCAAACGGATTCCGGAAAACTGCCAGCGCGCTTGCGGTGGAAAGAAATTGCGGTAGCTGGCGCGGATATGGCCCCGCGGCGTCGCACTGGAGCCACCGCGCAGCACCATCTGGCCCACCATGAACTTGCCATTGTACTCGGCCGCCGTTCCTTCCAGCGGCTTGAATCCGGGATAAGGATCATAGGAGGAGCGCGTCCATTCCCAGACCTCACCGTGCGCAAAGAACGGGCGGCAAGCATCGGCTGTCGCGGATGCTTCCCATTCGAATTCGGTGGGCAGCCGCGCCCCCGCCCAGGCGGCATAGGCGGCGGCTTCATAAAAACTCACATGCTCGACCGGCGCATGGGGATCGAGCGGCACTACGCCTGCCAAAGTGAAGATACTGTCGCCGGCGCTGCCGTCGGCATCCTTCAGCCAGTAAA
Organism: Alphaproteobacteria bacterium; assembly: GCA_025924715.1. Taxonomy (GTDB): domain Bacteria; phylum Pseudomonadota; class Alphaproteobacteria; order Micropepsales; family Micropepsaceae; genus Rhizomicrobium. The sequence continues at coordinate 1,031 of JAICHV010000127.1, read as the reverse complement.
GCGGTGCTTCCCAGCCTTCCTCCTGCACCCGCGTCCAGCCATCCGACAGCCAGAATTCCGGCCGGCGATAGCCGCCATCGGCGATGAAGGCGCGATATTCGCCATTGCTGACGGGCCGCGAAGCGATGCGGAAGGGCCGCAGCAGCACCTGGTGGCGCGGCAGCTCATTGTCGAAACAGAAGCTTGTTTGATCCTTCGGGCCGTCACGGCCGATCCAGACGGCCCCGCCGTTGATGGAAATCATATCCAGCGGCGGCGATTCTTTTTGCGGCGCCAACCGCTCTTGGCTGTAGGCCGGCAGCAGCGGATTGGAAAAGAAAGCGTGCTTGATGTCGGTGAGGATCAGCTCCTGATGTTGCTGCTCATGGTTCAGACCCAAAATAATCAAATCAACGATCAAATCGGCCAGGGCCGGATCGCTGCATGCCTCCGCCATGGCGGCATCGACATGGGCGCGATAGGCCATCACCTCTTCCAGGCTCGGCCGGGTGAGAAGTCCGCGCTTGGGCCGCGGATGACGCGGTCCCACCGCCTCGTAATAGGAATTGAACAGATAAGTGAAGGCAGGATCGAAAAGCTTGTAGCCCGGACGCTGCGTCAGGATCACCGTCTCGAAGAACCAGCTGGTATGGGCCAGATGCCACTTCGCGGGGCTGGCGTCAGGCATGGATTGGACCTGGGCGTCCTCCGCCGACAGCGGCGCGGCCAGGTTCTCGCTGGCCGCACGGATTTGCCGATAGCGCTGCGACAGGTCGGCCAGAGGCTGGACGGCTGCTTTCATCAAAACCCGCTCGACAGGGCCCGCGAATAAAGCCGGGCGCCCCAATACTAGGAAGGGAAACCCTGGCCAATGTTCCAGGTTCCCGAATTCGCCGGATATTGCCCCTAACCCGGCGCTCGCGGAACCGGTTCCTTATCTTTTGCGTTGAGCTTTGGGTCGGAGGCCGGGGCGGGGCCCATATGAATTTGCACTTTCACCAGCGCATGACCGCGGAGACACCGGAATTCCTGGCCAATGGCGGGGAAATGGG
>JAICHV010000126.1 GCA_025924715.1 Alphaproteobacteria bacterium | reverse complement strand
TGGTGCAAATGGATGTTGGTTCTGACGGCATGCCTGGCGGCAAGCGGCGTCCAGGCTGGCGTTTGGGATGGGATTTACACGGACGCCCAGGCCGAGCGCGGCGGCGTTCAATTCCAGCAGGATTGTGCGCGGTGCCACGGCGCCAATCTCGCCGGCACCTTCGAGACGCCGCCCCTGGTAGGGCGCTTCATGCCCTATTGGTCGGGGGCCACGATGGATACTCTGTTCGATTATATTGCTACCGCCATGCCGCTGGACCGGCCCGGCTCGCTCAGCCGAGCGGCCAATGCCGACATCGTCGCCTTCCTGTTGAAGGCAAACAATTTTCCCGCCGGGGCCAAAGAGCTGAGCCAGAGCAGCGATAATCTGAAAGCCATCCGCTTTGACGCGGTCAAGCCACCGCCCCAAAAACCTGCCAAGCGCGGCCGCAAAAAGAGTGTCAGCCCGCGGTAATTCGAAACGCCAATGCGTTCTAATGCGCAAATGCCGGTCGACCTCCACCTTCGGACAGGACCGGATTTGGGTCTGGCGCGGCGCGGTCAGATTGTCGTCGGTACCCTGACCCTGGCGGCCCATTTGCTGGCCATCGCCCTGATCTTGCATCAAGCCAATATCGCCCGCCCCGCGATCCAGCCGCCAGTGGCGGTGTTCGTCAGCCTGGTGAAGGACGTGCCGCCGCCTCCACCGCCGAGGCCGGCGCTCAAGCGGATACCGGTGCCGGTGCCGGCGGTAGAACTTCCGCTGCCCCAGTTTTCGACCGCGCCCGATTTTGGGGGAGGGCCGCCACCGCTGGCCACCGGGGACCCGGTCTACTTGGCACAGGTCCAAGCCTACCTAGCCAGCTTTAGCGCATCTCGCGCCAAGGCCGCGAGTGAACAGATGACGGTCCGGCTGCAACTGATCGTGGATGTGAACGGCAATGTTCTCTTTTCCCACATCGAAAAAAATTCAGGTCCGGCGTCGTTGGAGGCGCAGATTCTGACCCTGATTCAAAATGCCCAGCCGTTACCGCCTGTGCCTGAAAATCTGCACACGGACCGGGTCTATCTGGTGGTTCCTGTCACCTTCAGCCTGCCACGCTGATAGCCGGCTGGCACGCGCAGAGTTACCGGAGCGGCCATGGGGCGGGCGATACATAGGACCGCGTGATGTCGGCGATCGTTCGGGTGCCGCAATTGCCCATGACCAGCTTGAGCTCCGCCTGCAGGATTGCCAGGACGCGCTCGACACCCGGCTGTCCGAAGGCGCCCAGACCCCATAGCATCGGCCGACCGATGCCCACGCCTTTGGCGCCCAACGCCAGGGCCTTGAACACATCGGTGCCGCGGCGAACACCGCCATCCACGAACACCGGAATGCGGCCACCCACGGCCGCGATCACTTCCGGCAGCGCCTCGATGGTGGCGCGTCCCGTCTCGGTGGAGCGGCCACCATGATTGGAAACCAGGATGCCGTCCAGGCCGTGGTCCAGGGCAAGCTTCGCGTCTTCCGCGCTATCAATCCCCTTGATCAGCAACTGGCCTTTCCAGGCCTTGCGCAACCGGTCCAGATAGGTCCAGTCCATTGCCGGGTTTTGCGCGTTCACGCCGGTCATGTCGATGCCGTCATACATGCGCCGTTCGCTGATGGCGCCCGGCGCGCCCTGGTGGCAGGCAGAACATTGCCGCAGATCGCGCGGCCGCGTCCGCAAATAGGTCTCGCTGTTGCGCCCCGTCGTGTTGTCGACGGTCAGCAGGACCACACGGCAACCGGCCTTCTCGACACGCGCAAGGATTTTCTCGCAAACCTCCCAGGACGACGGCGCATAAAGCTGGTACCAGACCGGGCGGCCTAGCGCCTGGTTTACGTCTTCGACTCCCGTCGATGTCGAGGTGGAAAGAAGTTGGAGCGTACCTCGCGCTTTGGCGGCGCGCGCGACTGCCAACTCGCCATCGGGATGAAAGCTTTTCTCTCCGCCCGTGGGACAGGTGAAGATGGGGCTGTCATAGGTGGTGCCGAACAACTCCACGCGCATGTCCACCTTGGTGGCATCGCGAAGGCGGCGCGGACGCAGCTCCAAATGGCTATAGCCTTCCCGGTTGGCGCGCAAGGTCACGTCGTCGTCCACGCCGCTGGACATATAGGCCCAGTGCCCCGGCTGCACCTTGCGATGGGCCACGTCCTGGAAATCGAAGACGCTCAGGGCATCGGCCGGTGATGCGATCGGATCGCCGGCGTGGCTCTGTGCCCAGGCCGAAATTATCCCTGTGCCGGCAAAGGCCGCCGCACAGGGGCTAGCCGCGACAAACTCGAGAAATTTGCGCCTTGTCCGAAGATAGCCGACCATCCCCAGCCCTCCGATCGGTTTATGCTCATATCATCGCGCGTCTGTGCGACGGTCGTAAACCCGGTTGTGCGATAGGCGTCGTTGCGCCGGGGACCTGGCGTCAAATCGCCCGCAACGCGGGCGATTTGAATGGTGCGGTCAAGAAGACTCGAACTTCCACGGGTTGCCCCACTAGCACCTCAAGCTAGCGCGTCTACCGTTCCGCCATGACCGCCCA
>JAICHV010000125.1 GCA_025924715.1 Alphaproteobacteria bacterium | reverse complement strand
TACTTCGCGCGATAGTCTGTTGGTGGTTGCCTCTTGGCCAGAATTCACTTTCCCCGACTATTCCGCTGCCACCCGCGAGATGGAGTGGGTGATCGAGCTGATCAAGGGCGTGCGTTCGGTGCGCGCCGAGATGAATGTGCCGGCGGGCGCGAAAATCCCCTTGGTGCTGACCAATGCCTCGGCGCAGAGCGCCATGCGTCTGGCGCGTCATATCGACGTGATCGCAACCCTGGCGCGGCTGTCAGCGGCGGAATCGGCGTCAGCCATTCCGAAAGGTTCGGCGCAGTTCGTGCTGGGCGAGGCTGTGGTGGCGCTGCCCCTGGGCGATGTCATCGACTTCGCCAAGGAGCGCGCGCGGTTGGAGAAGGACCTCAAGAAAGCGCAGGACGAAATTGCCCGCTTCGATGCCAAGCTGTCGAACGAGCAGTTCGTGGCCAAGGCTCCGGAAGAAGTTCTGGCCGAGCAGCGCCAGAAGCGGGCGGAAGCGGGGGCGCTGGCGGCGCGGCTGACGGACGCGATCGGGCGGTTGCAGGAATGACAAACAGGAATAACCCTTTCGCCGGCGCAGTTGTATCGCACTGGCCGGCTTCCTAACTCTTTGCCGGTTGCGTAGGCGCGAGCCGGCGCAATGTTCAAAAAGCCGCCGGAGCTCGTCATGCCCACCCTGTTCGATCCCATCAAGCTGGGCGCCCTGGAGTTGCCCAATCGCATCATCATGGCCCCGCTGACCCGGCGTCGCGCCACTCCCGACGGGCGCGTGCCGACGCCGATGATGGTGGAATACTACCGCCAGCGCGCCGCGGCCGGGCTGATCATCTCGGAAGCCACTTCGGTTTCGCCGATGGGCGTGGGCTATGCCGCCACGCCCGGCATCTGGTCCGTTGAACAGGTCGAAGGCTGGCGGAACGTCACCAAGGCGGTGCATGCCGCCGGCGGCCGCATGGTGCTGCAGCTTTGGCATGTCGGCCGCATTTCCGATCCCATCTTTCTGGATGGCGCCTTGCCGGAAGCGCCCAGCGCCGTGAAGCCCAAGGGGCATGTCTCCCTGGTGGTGCCGCAGAAAGACTTTGTGACCCCGCGCGCCTTGGCGCGAGAGGAAATTCCCCGCGTCATTGCTGAGTTCAAGCGAGGCGCCGAGAACGCGCAGAAAGCCGGCTTCGACGGCGTGCACATTCATGGCGCCAATGGCTATCTGCTCGATCAGTTTCTGCAGGATTCCACCAACCGCCGCACGGACGATTATGGCGGCGGAATCGAAAACCGCGCCCGGCTGATGCTGGAGGTCACCGATGCCTGCATCTCGGTCTGGGGTGCGACCCGCGTCAGCATGCATCTGGCGCCACGCATGGACAGCCATGACATGGGCGACAGCGACCGGCTTGGCACTTTCTCTTATGTCGCGCGGGAATTGGGCCGGCGCAAATTGGGCTGGATCGCGGCCCGCGAAGCGGTGATCGGGCCGGACACCAAGCTGGTCGACAGCCAAGGCAATCCCAAGCAGATCGCCAACGCGCAGAGTATCGGGCCCATCCTGAAACAGCTCTTCGGCGGGCCTTTCGTCGCCAATGAAGGTTTCGATCAACAGAGCGCCGAAAAGTTGCTGGCAGAAGGCAAGGCCGATGCCGTGGCCTTCGGCAAATTGTTCATCGCCAATCCCGATCTGGTACGGCGCTTTCGCGAACAGGCGCCGCTGAACGCCTGGGACAGTTCAACCTTCTATTCCTTCGGGGAAAAGGGCTACACGGACTATCCCGCGCTCGACTCGCGGGCCTGCCCAAATGATGCCTTGTTCCTGACAGGAACCATCTTTTAGCAAGGTACGTTTTCGATCCTGTAATGGGGGGACCGCGAAAGCGTCACCCCGCTAGCAGGAGAGCTGACAATGAAGCGTTTGGCAAAAATCGCCGCCGCCGCCGTGATTGCGCTGGGCGCCGGCACCATCACCGCCTCTGCCGCGTGCAATGGCGATACCTCGACTGAAACCGTGTTGGGCGCCGGTTCGGGCGCCTTGGTGGGCGGGCTTGCCTCCCACTCGATCGTCGGTGCCGCCGTGGGCGGCGTGGCCGGCGGTCTGATCGGCAACTCCATCGGTCACTCCAACAACCGCGCCGATTGCCGCCGGGCGGCCCGCTATTACAGCCGCCGCCATCATGAGCGCGATGCCTATTACATCGACCGCGATGGTCAGCGTCACTATTATTGATTGAACGCGATTTTTGCTGACAGGCCCCGGGCGACAGCCCGGGGCTTTTTTCATGGCGGCAGCGCGATTTGCGGGGCTTGAAACGGCTGGCCGGGGAGGGCCATAGTCCGCCGCTTTTTCCGCCATTTTTCCCGACGAGTTTTTGGGGCCTGCCATGACGAAATTCGACAAGTCCAAGCTGCCTTCGCGTCACGTCACCGAGGGGCCTGAGCGGGCGCCGCACCGCTCTTATCTCTACGCCATGGGGCTCACAGAAGAACAAATCCACCAACCGCTGGTGGGCGTTGCCACCGCCTGGAACGAGGCCGCACCCTGCAACATCTCCCTGATGCGCCAGGCCCAGGCCGTAAAGAAGGGCGTCGCCGCC
>JAICHV010000124.1 GCA_025924715.1 Alphaproteobacteria bacterium | reverse complement strand
TGGATATGTTCGACAATGTGCCGACCCGCGAAGCGGTGCGCCAATTGCGCGCCTGGCGCATGGAGACCATCCACGCGGACGAGTAGTCAGCTTTCCGCGTGAACTTCGTGCCGCTCGCGGGTCTTGAGCATTTTCACTTGCGGAAATTTCTCGGCGACATAGCCCAATTCCCAGGCGCTTTTGGCCAGGAACACCGGCGCGCCGTCGCGGTCGGCGGCCATGCCGCCGCGATTGGCGGCGGCGAATTTCTCCAGCTCGGCTTCGCTGCCGGCCAGCCAGCGGGCGCTGTCATAGGGTGAGGCTTCCAGCTCCGCCTCCAGACCATATTCCGCCACCAGCCGCGATTTGAGCACGTCGAGCTGCAGCGCCCCGACCACGCCCACGATCCATTGCGAGCCGATCTGCGGCTTGAACAATTGGGTGACGCCTTCTTCGGCCAGGCTTTCCAAGGCGCGGGCGAGATGCTTCTGCTTCATCGGATCGGAAAGCCGTACCCGGCGCAAAATCTCGGGCGCGAAATTGGGAATGCCGGTGAACACCACCTGGCCGGATTCCGACAACGTATCGCCCACCCGCAGCACGCCGTGATTGGGAATGCCGATGATATCGCCGGGCCAGGCTTCGTCGACGGTTTCGCGCTCCGAGGCGAAGAACAGGATCGGATTGTGGATGCCGATGCTCTTGCCGGTGCCCGATTGCTTGAGCTTCATGTTGCGCCGGAAACGCCCCGAGGCCAGGCGCAGGAATGCCACCCGGTCGCGGTGATTGGGATCCATATTGGCCTGGACCTTGAAGACAAAGCCGGTGACGTCTTCGTCCGCCGGCTTGACCTGACGCCCTATGGCCGCCTGCTGGCGCGGCGGAGGCGCAAATTCAGCCAGCGCCCCCAGCAATTGCGCCACGCCGAAATTCTTCAGCGCCGAACCGAAATAGACCGGCGACAAATGGCCCTCGCGATAGGTGGCAAGGTCGAAACCCGGCAGACCGTCGCGCGCCAGGGCCACATCGTCCGCCAATTTTTTCTTCAAGGCCGCATCCGGCACGCCGTCGTTGAAGGGCACGAAGCTGCCATCACGCAGATTCTGTACGCCCTTGAAATTCAGCCCCATCCCCGCCGGCCACAACATCGGCGCGGTTTCGATCTGGAGCTGGTCGGAAATCTCGTCCAGCAGCTCGAAAGGATCGCGGGCCTCGCGGTCCATCTTGTTGATGAAGGTCATGATCGGAATGTCGCGCAAGCGGCAGACCTCGAACAATTTGCGGGTCTGGGCCTCGATGCCCTTGGCGGCGTCGATCACCATCACCGCGCTGTCGGCGGCCGTCAGGGTGCGATAGGTGTCTTCCGAAATATCCTCGTGACCGGGCGTGTCCAGCAGATTGAACACCGCGTTTTGATATTCGAAGGTCATCACCGCGCTGGTGACCGAGATGCCGCGTTCCTGTTCGATCTTCATCCAGTCGGATTTGGCGCGCCGCGCCTCACCGCGCGCCTTGACCCGTCCGGCGGCATGGATGGCGCCGCCCAGCAGCAGGAGATGTTCCGTCAGCGTGGTCTTGCCCGCGTCGGGATGGGAAATGATGGCGAAAGTCCGCCGTCTGGCGGCTTCGCTGGCGGGGGTCTGGCTCATGCGCGGGGGGTATCAGGCGCTGCAGCCGGGGGCAAGCGCGTTTAGGCGGCGCCTGCCATGACCCGCCGGGCGCGCAGGTAAATCTCCAGCCCCCGCACCGCGAACAGCAGGGCGGAAAAAACGATCGAGGCGTCGGTCACCAGCAGCATGTTGATATGCCAGGCGCCCGCTTCCAGGCCCAATCCCGCGCGCAATCCCAGCCGCAGCAGCAGCAGCACCAGGAACACCATGATCCCGGCCACGCTGCCGCTTTGCATCAGGGTACCGTTTTCGGGATGAAGGTGAAGCTGGGTGGTGCGGCCCCACTGCCAACCCGCCACCGCGCCCAGGACCGCCGCCAGCACCAGCCAGGTCATGTCCGCCGGCTCCAGCGGCGTCGCGCCCGGCCGGACCGGCATCAGCACCACCAAAGCCGCCAGGGCGATGATGACCGCCGGGCGTATCCACAATTGTCCCAGCTTCAGCGCCCGGGTCTTGGCCATGCGCCGCAAGCGAAAATACAGGATCGGAAGGATGATCAGGAAGGGGAGAAATTGCAGATATTGCGGCGGCTGATGCGGCATCGCGTTGCTCCGGCGTGGGGCTGCGATCCTACACGATCTTTTCGTCGACGAAAGCGCGCCCGGCGCGGTCCTCGATCTCCACCAGCCACAGATCGGGGTCGAATTTGATTTGTTTCTCGAACCAGGTCTGCGCCCGCGCTTCGTCGGTCCAGTCGCCCAAGGGCCGCGACCACACCAATTCGCCGTCGCCGGCGCGCGCCTGGTTCAGCACCAGGCAGGTGCCGTCCAGCCGCACGATCTTGATGATCACCGCGCCGGCCTCTTCATTGCCCTTGCGCGCCACATAAGCCGAGGCGCCCGCGACTTCCGCCCGGCGTACCAACGCGCACACGAAAATGCCGGCCTTCAGACGGGGCACAAAGCTCATGATCGCAATCTATCAG
>JAICHV010000123.1 GCA_025924715.1 Alphaproteobacteria bacterium | reverse complement strand
CAAGGCCCGGGGCGCCTTCGCTCCTGGCCCATTCGTTCAGCTTGTCAAAAAAGCTGCGCGGCTGCGAGGCGGCGCCGGGGGCAGGAATGGCGCGCACCGTCTTGTTCTTGAAGGCCTTGAAGGCGACCTCGTCGCGGCCGAAAATTTCGCTGACATCGGCGATTTCGATCGGATTGCGCAGGTCGGGCTTGTCTGTGCCGTATTTCAGCATCGCCTCGGCAAAGGGAATGCGGATAAAAGGCGGCTTGGTGACTTTTTTGCCGCCCGCAAATTCCTCGAACACGCCGGCCAGCACCGGCTCGACGGCGGCGAAGACATCGTCCTGGGTGACGTAACTCATTTCCAGATCGAGCTGATAGAACTCGCCCGGCGAGCGGTCGGCGCGGCCGTCCTCGTCGCGGAAGCAGGGCGCGATCTGGAAATAGCGATCGAAGCCCGCCACCATAATCAGCTGCTTGAACTGCTGCGGCGCCTGCGGCAGGGCATAGAACTGCCCCGGATAGCGGCGCGAGGGCACCAGAAAGTCCCGTGCCCCTTCTGGCGAGGACGCCGTCAGAATGGGCGTCTGAAATTCGGTGAAGCCCTGCGCGGTCATGCGCCGGCGCAGCGAGGTCACGATATTGGCCCGCAGCATGATGTTCTTGTGCAGTCGCTCGCGCCGCAGGTCGAGAAAACGGTAGGTCAGCCGTGTTTCTTCCGGATAATCGTGATCGCCGAACACCGGCAAAGGCAGCTCCAGCGCCTTGCTCTGGATGGTGGCTTCCTCGATGCGCAGCTCGACCTCACCCGTGGGAAGGTCCGGGTTAACAGTCTCCGCCGTGCGCGCCACCACCTTGCCGGTCAAGGTCAACACCCATTCCGAGCGCGCCGTATCGACCACCGGAAACACCGCCGCATCCGGCTCGATCACGCACTGGGTGATGCCGTAATGGTCGCGCAGATCGATGAAGATCAGGCCGCCATGGTCGCGCCGGCGATTGACCCAGCCGGAGAGCCTGACCTCTTTGCCGACATCGGCTTTGCGAAGCTGGCCGCAAGTATGCGTGCGATAGGCGTGCATCGAATCCGCTCAATTCCAGGAAATGGCGGCGGTTTTGGCGGTTTATGGGGGGCGGGTCAAGGGCGGGGCCAATCGCCCTTTTTGACCTATTTCAGCTCCATCAGGATGGCACTTTGCCGCCCCGAAACCAGGCCCTCGGTATGGCTGCGATCGCCTGGCGTGAAGCGAACCTCGCCCGCGCCATAGCGGATGATCGTGCTCTTGCCGGCGGGATCGGTGGACTTGAGCGGCCCGTCATAGCGAAAGACGCCCACGATATCCTTGTCGTGATAATGCAGGGGCGTGGTCTCGTGCGGACCCCAAGTATAGACCCAAACCGCAGCGCGCTTATTGTTGAGCGTGTTTTTGGCGCCTGCCCTCGGAAAGCCCAGCGGATAGCCGGTGGTATTGGGATGGGGCGGGCGGCTGTCTTTCATCACCACTTCCACCAGGTCCACCACCTCCCCGCCTTGCAGTTCCTCCGTCACGCGCTGGCCTTTTGGGATGAAGATGGCGTCGCCGAAATGGCGCTGCTCGGCAGCTTTGCCGTCGGTGGAAAGGCGCCCATCGCCCGCGATCAGCAGCACGGCGTCCTGGTCGTGCCGGTCGGTGGTATAGGGCCGGTAAGATGTCAGTCTGACCTTGGTGACGGTGACGCGCGGATTGTCGATCAGCGCGCCTTGGCCCAAGGCTGGTGTCGCCGCCAGCAGCGCAACCAGAAGGTATCTGCCGATGCGCATATTTATCTCCGTATCTTCTTATTGTGCTGTCGCAAAGAGGCGTTAGGCTAGCTCCGCTGTTCGGGGAATCGCCATGAAATTCTTTGCCATTGCCGCTTGCATGCTGGGGCTCTCCACGCTCAATTTGGCTACCACCGCCCAGGCCCAGCCGAAACCAGCGACGAAGCCCCACAACATCATCATCTTCGTGGCGGACGGCCTGCGTTATGGCAGTGTCGAGCCCGGCAACATGCCAAACCTGGCCAAGCTGAAAAAAGAAGGGGTGGATTTCACCAACAGCCATTCCCTCTTTCCCACCATCACCACGGTGAACGCCTCGGCCATCGCCACCGGTCACTATATCGGCGACACCGGCGACTTCGGCAACACGCTCTATACCGGCGTGCCCATGACCAGTGCCAAGGGGGCGTCAATGGCGGGCCTCGAGAACGATGCCGTGCTGGCCGAAATGAACCAGAAGTTCGATGGCAATTACCTGAATGAAGAAACATTGATCGCGCGCGCGCGCGCCCAGGGCTTCGAAACCGCGGTGATCGGCAAGCTGGGGCCCACCCGCATCCAGGATTCCACCGCCGCGGCCGATGGAAGCCAGACCCTGATCCTGGACGACAATACCGGCCGCGAAGACGGCTTCGCCCTGCCCGCTTGGTTCACGCAGGAAATGAAGAATGCCTTTGTCACCGGCGCGGTGCCGGCGACGCAAGTGCCCAACATTCCCCAGGAAGTGTGGCTGATGAAGGCCACCACCCGCATCGTGCTGCCGCATTTCGCCCAAAGCGGCAAGCCGTTCGCCATGCTGTTCTGGTCGCGCGATCCGGACATGAGCCAGCAT
>JAICHV010000122.1 GCA_025924715.1 Alphaproteobacteria bacterium | reverse complement strand
CTGGTCCTGGAAAAATGCAACAGCGCAGCAGCGGATGCTGCAACGGCACTTCTCGCAAGCATCAAGCAGACGCGCATGGATGGCGTTATTCTTACGCCGCCTCTTTCCGATAGTCAGGCGGTGCGTGACATTCTCGTCGAACAAAAAATTCCGCATGTTTTGATTTCCCCGCCGAGTCTGCAGCCAGGGGTCAGCTCGGTCTCGATGGATGACCGGCAGGCCGCCTTCGACCTGACCCGTTATCTCATATCCCTGGGCCATAGGCGGATCGGCTTCGTCACCGGCCTGCCGGGACATGGGGCCGCCATGCTGCGGCTGTCTGGATATCAGGCCGCTCTCAAAGAAGCTGGGATCGAGGCGGACGAGGCGCTGGTCCAAGAGGGTAATTTCAGGTTTCAGTCCGGTGCCGACGCGGCCGAACGCCTTCTTCGGCAGAAAGACTGTGCCACGGCGATTTTTGCGGCGAATGATGAAATGGCCGCAGGTGTGATCACGGCGGCGCATCGTCTAGGGTTTTCAATTCCGGGCGATCTTTCGGTCAGCGGTTTTGACGATGTTCCCTATGCGTCGATTACCTGGCCGGCATTGACCACCGTCCGCCAGCCCATCGAGGAAATGGCAGCGGCTGCTGCCGGCCTGCTGCTCACCAATATTCAAGTCCGGAAGAATGACTCGGCCGGTGTCGCGCCTGCGATAGCCTTCCAACATGAGATAAAGATTCGAGGATCGACGGGACCGGCGCCTCGGCGCGCGGGCTAGCGCGATCGGTTAGGCTTTGCCTGCCAGGCGATGGCGCTGAATGTAGGCGCCATACATCGTTATCCAGCCATAACAGACCGCCGGAATTAGCAGCGCAAAGGCCAGGCCGCGCATGTCCGCGGCAATCCCGGCGATCTCCGGCACGACAGCGCCCCCAACAATCGCCATGCAGAGAAGGCCGGAGCCTTCCGGTGTGGCATCGCCAAGACCTTCGAGCGCCAGGGCAAAGATGGTGGGAAACATGATCGCGTTGAAGAGCCCGATCGCAATGATGGCCACGGCCCCCAGGGCGCCACTCGTTGATGACGCCACGATTGCCAACAATGCCCCCCTGCACCGCAAACAGACAGCGCCAGCCCCGGTGGCACCATCCGCAGCAGCACAGATCCGACGAAGCGGCCGCACATCGCCCCTCCCCAATAGAAGGTCAGGAGTTGGGACGCGCGATAGGCCGAAACGGAAAGAATCGCGGGCTGCATCAAATAGCTGGTCATTATGCTGCCGATCGAAACCTCCGCTCCTACATAGAGAAATATGGCGATGGTGCCCAAAAGGAAGCGGGGATTTGCAAGAAGCGCCGAGCGATAGGAAGTCTTGCGGCCTGTCGCATTGGTTGTGGGCATCGGGTAGTTGCGGTTCAGCCAGAACACCAAGCCGACCACGGCCAGAACGGCAGCGATGACATGGAAGGGCGACTGGATTGCCCGCAGATCCGCCATCCGGATGTCTCCCACGGTGTTTGGGAACGGCAGTTCGCCAGAAGCAAAGACCAGCCAGGCGACGACAACCGGTGCGAGGGTTGTTCCAAGAGAATTGAACCCTTGCGCAAGTGTCAGCCGGCTGCAGGAGCCGCGGGGCGAGCCAAGCGCGGCGATCAAGGGATTGTCGGCGACCTGTGAAAGCGTAATGCCCGCTGCGATGATGAAAAGCGCTGCCAGAAATCCCGGATAGCGGCCAACCAGCATGGCGGGAGAAAGTATCAAGCACCCCACGATCATGATCGCCAAACCGAGAACGATGGCGCGGATATAGCCGAATCGCTTGACGATATGGGCGGCCGGAAGGGAAAAGACGAAATACCCCAGGAAAAAACATAACTGGGTCAGCATCACCTCGGCGTAGGAAAGCGCGAAGAGGCTTTTCAGCTTGGGGACGAGGGAATACAGCAATACGGTGGCAAAGCCGCGCGCGAAGAAAAGAAAAATAACCAGCGCCAGTATGACCCGGCCAACAGCGCGACTAGGCCGGGATATTTGCGGCCTGGCCTCGGTTGAGACCTCAAATTCCTCTGCCATGCCCGATGAGACTTCCGGCGATCGTTATATTGTTGTTATTAGGCCAATCAGGACTTGGGCCACGACGGTAGTCTGATCGCTGCCACCGGGCAACTCGGCAAGGGGGCAAGTCCGTCAGGTCTTTGCCTTTGGCGCCTGTTAAGCGGCGAACGCATGGTCACCAAGGCTCGCGATGACTTTCGAAATTTCTCAGCCGGAGGCCTGACTCTCGAACCGTCGATTGTTTTGGGGTTTGTCCGCCCATTTCGATCGCGCGATCGATGGACTCCTTCCGACTCCGCCACAGAATTCTGAAGATCGGCGCTCTTTATTCGTGACGGCTCACGCTGTCATTTCAATCTCACGACTGGCGACAGGCGGGCGCGGTCGTGGTCCGTGGTTTCGTGGGGCACGGGCGGTTCCAGGATCACGCGTACTACCGTTCCTAACCAGTGGTTGCGGTGCCTCGTTGCGACAATTTAACGTTCCGCGCGCGGAAGATCAGTCGCCGCGAGCGCCATTCACAGTCATCCGGCGATGTTCAACCGGCGCTGTTTGTGTTATCCGCCGGACCAAGGCTGGCCGGCAAACTCTGCGACAATCAACGCCATAGGCCGGCCCG
>JAICHV010000121.1 GCA_025924715.1 Alphaproteobacteria bacterium | reverse complement strand
TCGGAACAGCATATGCCGCTGCTGATTTCCGCACCCCTGAATGCCGCCTACCGCGCCAAAGCCCAAGCCAAGGCAAAGGCCGACGACATCCGCAACTTCGACGTCTACGACTATCTGCTCAACGGCGTGGACGTCTGAAGCTCAGGGGAACAGGTCGTCGTGGCGGGCCTGGCGATAAGGATGGACGGCGGTTCCAGGCTGGAGTGCCAAAGCGGAATTGGGATAACGTTCCAGCCTGTTACAGTCCCGCTGCCGGAGTTGCCGTCATGTTTGAGACTCGAGCTTGGTGGATGGGCGCCGCGGCGTTGAGCATGGCGCTGTTGTCGGGCGCGCCTGCCGTTTATGCGGCCGAGCCATCGCCGGCAGCGATCGATGCCTGCGCGCTGCTGACGCCGGACGAGGTTTCAGCGGTGGTCGGCAAAAAGGTGGAAGCGGGAAAACCGTTCGATGATGGCATCACCAAGCAAGGCGCCCATTCCACCACCTGCATCTGGGCGGAGCCTATCGGCGCGAACTTCCAGCCCGATCCTGACAAGCGGCTGGGCGGCCGCGGCTTTGCCGTGCTCAGTGTGATGAACTGGCCGGGCGGTGCCAGCGATGCGCGCAAATTCCTGGACGATTTCCAGGCGGCATTCCAGCAGCACGACATCGATTCCAAACCTGTTGCCGTCCAGGTCGGTGCCGACGATGCCCTGTGGTGGGGCGACGGCGTGGCGGCGCGCAAGAACGGCATCAGCATCGGCGTTTCCGTGGCGCAATTCGGCGATCGCGCCACGCGCCAGCCCCAGGCCGAAAGCCTGGCCAGGCTGGTGATCAAGCGGCTGCCGGCGAAATGACGCCACCGATCGTGGGCCGACCGGAATATGAGAAGGCCCGGCGCGAGGGTTAGTCGGACCGGGCCTCCTGGAAGTCAGGCGATGCTTTGGAGAACCATCGACGCCCCCAGCTTCCGGTCCGATTAGGCGGGCTGCGCGGGCGGGGGTCAATGCCCTCCTGCGCGCATGGTTAAAGTCGCCGATCCGGCCCGCCGTTTTCCTGTCATCCAGGGACCAAAGTCCAACAGCGGCGAGGAGGGCGCAAAGCAACCCTGTTTCGCAAAAGAACGTTTTTAAGGCGGGGAGTGAAAGCGAAGCTGTCATGCAAAAAGTGCTGGCGACGGCCGCGATCGTCGCGCTCGCCCTAACCTCCGCAACGCCTTCTTTCGCGGCTCGGCGCACCCATCATCCCACCAGCGGCCAGCCCCCGATTGGACAGGACGTGTACAATTTGTCGGACAGGCTTGTCGGCCAGCTTGACAGTTTCATTGACCTGCACGGCACGCCCGGCATCATCATCAACGCCAACCGCGCTTTTGGCGGGCGCAAGATCGTCGCTCCGGCCGATGACCTTGGCTGGCGCGCCAGTGGCGGGCTTCTGCTGGTGATGTCGGATGCCAGTGTCGCGCGCATGCCGCCATATGATCCGCCCAATCGGCGGCTGCCGGTCTGGTGAATTGGCCCCGCTTACCGCCGGCGCCGCGGTTGTCCAGCTTGCCAAGGGCCCGGGCCGTTGAAGGGTTGGGTTGATTTCGATCAAGGACCGTAGGGGCATTGGATGGTTGAATGGTATTGCGTTTCCCCGACGCTTACTGGCCCGGCGCGCATCCCCCCGGAAGCGCCGGGCTTTTTCTTTGTGCTTCGGGATCACCAGGCTCAGAACAGCAGAAGAATCGCGCCCCAGATAATCAGGGCCCAGAGGATAAGCGATGCCGCCAGGATGAAGGCGAAGGCCTTGCGCCGCGACCATCTTGGCTTGGCGCGCTCGTGCGGGCGCTCAGCGCTGTGGAGATGGGGATCCAGCAGCCGGGCCAGAAACTCCAGCGCGTCGGTCTTGGGACCGGCTGCGGATTCTTCCTCTTCTTCAAACCCCATGACGCGCTCCGCCTTCGCGGAGACTCTGGTCATCCGCGGTTAATCGATCGAAAAATCAAATGTTCGGATTGTTCGGACCGCGGTTTGCGATGCGTCGCCCCGGTGGGGCGGCGACGCACCGCTCCAGTGCCGGTCAGAATCTTCGCGGCACGAAGGGCGCGGGCGCAATTTCGCCCGGCCCCGCCAGCAGGATGCGCGGGTCCCGCCGCGGCGCGTGTCTGGGCATCGCCGCGCGCCAGACGACCACGGGAAGGGCCATGCCCTTCACCGCGAGAGCCAGCAATCTGGCGGTGCGGTTGCCGCCCCGGGCGGCACCGGACTCTTCGCCCAGGGCTTCGGCGACGGCGCGCAGCCAGATCAGGTCCGCTTGCTGGCGTTGGCCGGCGGCCAGCCGTTCGGCGATGCGGGTGAGATGGCCCGCATAGCGCCCTTGCGCGAAGGGCAGGCGATCGGCGGCAAAGCGGATCAGCTCGCCGGCGCCCAGCGCGCTGGTCGGACTGGTTTCCAAGAGGTCGGCATAGAGGATGCGCAGCCGCTCCACCTTGCGGTTGACCGCTTCCATGCCGTCGCGGTCATAAGCACCCTCATGCTTGATGGCGGCATGAATCTGTTTCTCGAGCTCGCGAATTTCTTCCGCGAGAAGAATGACAGGATCGATGGGCACCAACACCTCCGCTGAGCAACCGCTGAAAGAGCGTTAGCGAAAGCGTCTCCTCGGCTCTAATCAAATGTCCGGTAACAGACACTTATCCCCAAAGGTCGGATCGAATTTTATCGAACCGCGCGCGCTGCCATCGACAACTGTTTCGCTTCGGCACGAAGACGAGGTG
>JAICHV010000120.1 GCA_025924715.1 Alphaproteobacteria bacterium | reverse complement strand
CCCGCAACGGCTCGCGGCGATCCGCTCACGCTACGCCCTCGACGTGGACATGAGCAGCGTTCCCGAGCTTATCCAACGCTTCGGGGTTCACTTTCCGAGGGCCTGAATTGGCTTTTCTCAGCGGCCGTTGCGGCCTGCGGCGCGCCCGAAGTGCGGTCCTGACCCGCCTTGGACTTGCGCCGCGACCAGCAGGACGGCCGCTGTTTGTCAGAAACAAATTTAGTCTACCGCGCATCCTTGCCGTAATTTGCGTTAGGTCAAAATGACTGGCCAAGCGCCAGCGTAAAAAAGCCGAGCAACGAATCCAATATGGCAGTCGTTCTCCATGCATCTGGCGCACCAGGCATTGACGGCCGATGACAAGATCGGAACGATGTTGCCGTGCAATGTGATTGTGCAGGACCTTGGCGGCGGAAAGATCGAAGTCGCGGCCATCGACCCAGCGATATCCATGGAGCAAGTCGGGAATCCGGCGCTCAAAATTATCGCCAAATCCGTCACCGGCAAACTTCAGCGCGTTATCGTCGCGATCTGATAATCGCAGGAAGCACAACGCACTCACAGTCTACGCATGTCTGCATGGCCGGGCGGCTTGCTTGGGAACGCAATTGATTTGCACTGAACGGACAGCGAAAAGGAGGTTGTTGTGAAAGGCTTTGTGCAGGACATCGAGGATCTTGCTGTCAAGAATAACGATTTTCGCCGGGTGCTCTACACGGCAAAGCACTGCCAACTTGTCCTCATGGCGCTAAAGCCGAAGGAGGAAATCGGGGCCGAAGTCCATAAGCTCGATCAGTTCTTTCGCGTTGAAGAAGGAACCGGCGAGGCGGTTCTCGATGGCGTTCGGACGGCGATCAAAGCGGGCTTCGCGGTCGTCGTTCCAGCCGGCGCCAAGCACAACATCATCAATACCGGCAGTGCCCCGTTGAAGCTTTATACGCTGTATTCTCCGCCGAATCATCGAGACGGCGTCGTCCACCATACCCGCGCCGATGCGGAGGCCGATAACGAACACTTCGACGGCCAAACGACGGAATAAATTGCCCGCTGGGTACTGGCTGATCCCTGTTGTATAAGCTTGAACTGGGTTCGATGCAGAAGCGCGACAAGGCGCTATTCAGCATCGGCGTGGCTAGACAGGATATCGGTTTTGCCGAGCGAACGGGATAAATCCAAGGAGCAGAAAGCGGCCGAATCCGAAGTCGAGAGCTTCCGGAAGGACCTTGGGCCGTTCGTCGTCGCTGCTGAAACGACGCGTATGGCGATGGTGTTCACCGACGCCAAGGAACCCAATCACCCGCTCATTTTTGCCAATGACAGCTTTTTGTCTCTGGCTGGTTATAGCCGGACGGAAATAGTCGGCCAGAGTTTCGACGTTCTGCTCGGGCGCCCCGCCGAACCCGCGGTGCTGGCGCAGATTGAAGGCGCTTTCGCCGGCAGTTCCGAAGGAGATTTTGAGATTTGTTTTCGCCGCAAGGATGGCAGCAAGTTCTGGGCGGCCGTTTTCATCAGCCCGGTTCGCGACAAGGGCGGTGACGTTGTCCAGCATTTCGCCTCGTTCGTAGATGTGACCAAGCACATACAGGAGGAAGAGCACCTCCTGTTTCTGCTGGCTGAACTGAATCACCGCACTCAGAACACGCTCGCCACCGTGCAAGCGATTGCCGTGCAGACCTTGCGCGGCGCTGCGGACAAGGAAGTGGTTGAGGCCTTCGAGGGTCGAATACTGGCATTGTCAAAGGCCCACAGCCTGCTGGGAAGCAAGCAGTGGCAGGCTGTGGGTCTGCGCGAAATCATCGATCGGATTTTGCAGCCCTTTGGCCTCAACGACCGACGAATTGCCCATTTTTCGATTAGGGGCGACGACGTTCGCCTGCAACCAAAAGCGGCCTTGACCCTCGCCATGGTATTCCACGAACTGGCGACCAATGCCGCAAAATACGGCGCGCTCTCGAACGACGCCGCCGGAAAGATCGAAATCGCTTGGCAGGTTGATCCGACGCCACAAGGTGGCCGGATGAGATTGCGATGGCAGGAAAGCGGTGGCCCGCCGGTGAAGCCGCCCAGGCGAAAGGGCTTCGGGTCGCGCCTGATCGAGGGCGGGCTGGCGCGGGACCTCGATGGCGAAGTTCACCTTGACTACAAGCCCGCCGGCTTAGTTTGCCAGATCACCATGCCAGTCCCCCGGTCGGCGGTTGGATGAGCCATGAATAGCCCCTTCTCAGGCCGCAGAGTCTTCGTCGTCGAGGACGAGATGATCGTGGCGTGGCTTCTTGAAGACATGCTCGCCGAATTAGGCTGTGTGGTCATTGGTCCGGTCGCCAAAGTCAATCAGGCGCTGGCGATGGTCGAGGCTAACGCCATCGACGTGGCGGTCCTTGATGTCAATCTCAACGGAGAAACGAGCTACCCAATCGCCGATGCGCTTATCGCGCGCGGCGTACCGCTAGTTTTTGTGACCGGCTATGACAAAGACAGAATGCTAAACGGCTACCAAGGCTTTCCGGTGTTGCAGAAGCCGTTTCACCGGGCGGAATTGAGCGCCACGCTGGCAAGACTGCTGACGCCAAAGGAGCCTACCGACGAGCCGGCACCGGCGGGAGGGCGATAAACATCTACAATGCCCACGACGGCGAGAACTGCCGGGCTTTGATGTTGATCCAGGCAAGCCACGAGAACGGCCGCGGTCTTGCTTTGCAGGCCTGTCAATTTCCTTGAAGCGAAGCACTGCCTCGGGCGGGCGATTGCTTG
>JAICHV010000119.1 GCA_025924715.1 Alphaproteobacteria bacterium | reverse complement strand
TCTGCCCCTACACCAAGGGCGGCAAGATCGGTCTGTTCGGCGGCGCCGGCGTGGGCAAAACCGTCACCATGCAGGAGCTGATCAACAATATCGCCAAGGCCTATGGCGGTTATTCGGTGCTGGCGGGCGTCGGCGAGCGCACCCGCGAAGGCAACGACCTCTATCACGAGATGATCGAATCCAACGTCAATATCGATCCGAAAAAAGCCGGTTCGGCCGCGGGCAGCAAATGCGCTCTGGTCTATGGCCAGATGAACGAGCCGCCGGGCGCCCGCGCCCGCGTCGCCCTCACCGGTCTTTCGGTGGCGGAATATTTCCGCGACCAGGAAGGCAAGGATGTGCTGCTGTTCATCGACAACATCTTCCGCTTTACCCAGGCCGGTTCGGAAGTCTCGGCCTTGCTGGGCCGCATCCCCAGCGCCGTCGGTTATCAGCCCACTTTGGCGACCGAAATGGGCAATCTGCAGGAACGCATCACCTCGACCAACAAGGGCTCGATCACCTCGGTGCAGGCGATCTATGTGCCGGCGGACGATCTGACCGACCCGGCGCCCGCCACCTCCTTCGCCCATTTGGACGCCACCACGGTGTTGTCGCGCGATATCGCCTCGCTGGGCATCTTCCCGGCGGTCGATCCGCTGGACTCCACCTCGCGCATCCTGGATCCCCAGGTGATCGGCGAGGAGCATTACACCGTCGCCCGCCGGGTCCAGGAAGTGCTGCAGCAATACAAGGCGCTGAAGGACATCATCGCCATTCTGGGCATGGACGAGCTGTCGGAAGACGACAAGCTGGTGGTGGCGCGCGCCCGCAAAATCCAGCGCTTCCTCAGCCAGCCTTTCCATGTCGCCGAACAGTTCACCAATTCGCCCGGCAAATTCGTCGAGCTGGCCGACACCATCCGCAGCTTCAAGGCGATCGTCGACGGCGAATGCGACCAATATCCGGAGCAGGCCTTCTACATGGTCGGCGCCATCGAGGAAGTCGCCGCCAAGGCCCAGAAGATGGCGGCGGAAACCGGCAAGGCGGCCTAATTCGTGGCAAGCAAGATCACCTTCGACCTCGTTTCGCCGGAAAAGCTGTTGCTCAGCCAGGCGGTGGACATGGTCACAATCCCGGGCACCGAAGGCTATATGGGCGTGCTGGCCGGCCATGCGCCGGTGGTCTCGACCTTGCGGGCCGGGATGATCGACATCCTCAATGACGGCGTCGACACCCGGTTCTTCATCCGGGGCGGTTTTGCCGAGATCTCCGCTGCCAAGATCACGGTCTTGGCCGATGAAGCCATTCCCATGACCGAACTGGATGTCGCGGTCCTGGAACAACGCCTGCGCGATGCCCAGGACGACGAAATCGCGGCCAAGACCGATGCGGAACGGCACAAGGCCGCCCAATTGGTCGATGACCTCAAGCTCATCCGCGCGGCGTTTTAATCATTCTTTCAACCCGTTAGGTGTAGTGCGACAGCTGGGCCTTCGCGGTTGGCAGCGGTTTTTGCTATAAGACGTTTTTATAAAGTTGGCGGGAACCCTTCCCGCGGGTTGCGCTTCAGGGGGCATGAGGACCGGCATGGCCATCAGGGCCGTCTATCATCAGGGCTGGACGTTGGACGAAGTGGGCTGGGAGCATTTCCAGCCCCAGGCGGTCGAACCCAACTTGCTGGAAGCCATCAAGGCCGCGGCCCTGGTCGAATATAATGCCCCGGATTACGTGGCCTATCTGAAGCGCATTTTCCGCGACGCCGACCCCGCCACCATCGAGAAAATCGAGCGCTGGGGCGCCGAGGAAGCCCAGCATGGCCGCGCCCTGGGCCGTTGGGCGCAGATGGCCGATCCTTCTTTCAGCCTTGAAGCCGCCTTTGCCCGCTTCCGCGCCGGCTATACCCCCGCCCATTTCGAGGGGGACGCCGCCTTGTCGGTGCGCGGCTCGCGCCGGGCCGAAATGATCGCCCGCTGCGTCGTCGAAAGCGGCACATCGTCTTATTATTCGGCCATCCGCGACGCCACCGATGAGCCGGTGCTCAAGGAAATCGCCGGCCGCATCGCCGCCGATGAATACAGGCATTACAAGCTCTTCTATGAAACCCTTCACAATCAGGATGAGCCCGATATGAGCTTCCTGAGGAAGCTATGGGTGGCGGCGGGCCGGGTGCGCGAAAGCGATGATGACGAGCTGGCTTTTGCCTGGTACTGCGCCAATGTCCCCGCCGACCAGGAAGCCGCCCAGCCCTATAACCGCAAGCTGCATTCGCGCCTGGCGGCCAAGACCGGCATGACCATCTATCGCCGCCGCCATATCGAAAAGCTGGTCCAGATGGTGGCCAAGGCCGTCGGCGCCGATCCCCATGGCAGGCTCGCCGATTGGGGCAGCAGCCTGCTTTGGCGCATGATGCAGAAGAAAGCCGCCGCGGCTTAAGCCCTGCTGCCGCTTACGCTCCCCACTTTCCTGTGAGACATTGCGCCATGCGGCGACTGGTTTTCGCATTGGCAGGCGTCGTGCTGGGATTCGCCCCGGCGCGCGCGGCCTCACCGCCTTGCATCACCCTGGGCCAGGCCGTCGATGCCGCACCGGCCGGCCCGGTCTTTCTTCCCTCTTATCCCACGGTCACTTCCGGTCCCCTGCTGGGCGCCGCCTTCCTCTATGACAATGCCGTCGCCGCGATCGCGCTGACGGCTTGCGGCGATGCGCAAAAGGCGGCGCGGATCGGCGATGCCGTGCTGCTGGCGCTGGACCATGACCGCTATTGGCATGACGGGCGACT
>JAICHV010000118.1 GCA_025924715.1 Alphaproteobacteria bacterium | reverse complement strand
CGCCCTGATTCCGGTGCCGCCGCAGCTCAAGCGTTTCATCCGCCTGCCCGACACCGGTCCGCGCGAGGTCCGCTTCATCCCGCTGGAGCACGTCATCGCGCTTTATTTCGAGCGGCTCTTTCCCGGCCATGGCGTCGGCGGCTGGGGCATGTTCCGCCTCTTGCGTGACAGCGATGTGGAAGTGGAGGAGGAAGCCGAAGACCTGGTGCTGCTGTTCGAGAGCCTGCTCAAGCGCCGGCGCCGCGGCAGCGTCATTCATGTCAAATGCAGCGCCTCTATGCCCGAGGCGCTGCGCCAGTTCATCGCCGGGCATCTGGACCTGGACGATTCCGAACTGGTGATCGTGGAAAATCTGATGGGCCTGTCGGATGTTTCCAAGCTCATCCTGCCGGATCGGCCGGACCTGGTGTTCAAGCCCTATATCCCGCGCTTTCCCGAACGGATTCGCGATCATGGCGGCGACTGTTTCGCCGCCATCCGGGAAAAGGACCTGATCGTCCATCATCCCTTTGAAAGCTTCGACACGGTGGTGCAGTTCATCCGCCAGGCCGCGGCCGATCCCGATGTGGTGGCGATCAAGCAGACCTTGTACCGCACCTCATCGGACAGCCCGATCGTTTCGGCCCTGATCGAGGCGGCCGATGCCGGCAAGTCCGTCACCGCCCTGGTCGAGCTAAAGGCGCGCTTCGACGAGGCCGCCAACATCAAATGGGCCCGAGACCTGGAACGGGCGGGGGTGCAGGTGGTCTATGGCTTCATTGCGCTCAAGACCCACGCCAAGGTGAGCCTGGTGGTGCGGCGGGAAGGGGGCCATCTTGCCACCTACTGCCATTTCGGCACCGGCAATTATCATCCCAACACCGCCAAGATTTACACCGACCTGTCGCTGTTCAGCGCCGATCCGGCGCTGGGACGCGACGCCGCCCAGCTTTTCAACTACATCACCGGCTATGCCGAGCCCGTGGCGCTGGAAAAGCTGGCCCTGTCGCCGCTGACCTTGCGCGGTCGCCTGATCGAAAGCGTGCAGCAGGAGATCATGCATGTCCGCGCCGGACGGTCTGGACACATCTGGGCCAAGCTGAATGCGCTGGTGGATCCGGCCATGATCGACGGGCTCTATCGCGCCAGCCAGGCCGGGGTGAAGATCGAGTTGATCGTGCGCGGCATCTGCTGCTTGCGTGCCGGAGTGCCGGGCCTGTCCGAGAATATCCGGGTCAAGTCCATCGTCGGCCGCTTCCTGGAACATGGCCGCATCATCTGTTTCGGCAATGGCCATGAGCTGCCGCATCGGGACGCCAAGGTCTACATTTCCTCAGCCGACTGGATGCCGCGGAACCTGGACCGGCGCGTGGAAACGCTGGTTCCCATCGAAAATCCCACGGTGCATCAACAGGTGCTGGACCAGATCATGGTGGCGCAACTGAAGGACCAGGCGCAGAGCTGGTATATGGAGCCGGACGGACGGTATGTCCGCGATTCCCATTCCGAGGACGCCGATGCTTTCTCCGCCCATACCTATTTCATGACCAACCCATCGCTTTCCGGCCGGGGCCGCGCCCTCAAGATGCAGAACACGGCGCATCGCCGGAGTTAGGAATCAATAAGTTGCCAGTGTCCTTCGATTCCGAAATTCGCTAAGGAACCGGGATGGAGAAGATGCGAATTTCGAAAACCGGGACATGAGCGGCATGAGTGTTGCCGATCTGCGTGGCGCTCCGCAATCTAAGAGCCAGACCTCCAATCCCGCCAGGCCCAAAGGGCCGGTGGCCATCGTCGATATCGGGTCCAATTCCGTGCGCCTGGTCGTTTACGAGGCGCAGAACCGCATCGCCGCCACCTTGCAGAACGAAAAATCCATCTGCGCCATTGGCCGCGACATGGTCACCACGGGCCGGCTGCATACCGAGGGCTGTGCCGCGGCGCTGGAGGCGCTCTCGCGCTTCCGCATGATTGCCGACGGCCTGAATGTCGAACAACGCGATGCGGTCGCAACCGCCGCGGCCCGCGATGCCAGCAACGGCGCGGAGTTCATCCGCCGGGCGGAGGGGGCTTGGGGCGGCCCGATCCGCGTCCTGGCGGGGGAAGACGAAGCGCGGATCGCCGCCGAAGGCGTGGTTGCCGGAATCCCTGAGGCCGATGGACTGGCCGCCGACCTTGGCGGGGGCTCGCTCGATATGGTCTCGGTCAGGCCCGGAAAGACGGGCGCTGCCTTCACCCTGCCGTTTGGACCCTTGCGGCTGATGGACCAATCCAAGGGTGATCCCGACAAGGCGCGCGACATTGTCGACAAGGGACTGAAGAGCCTGCCGGACTTAGGCGCGCCGGCGCTCTATGCCGTGGGCGGCATCTGGCGCAGCCTGGCGCGGGTGGACATGGAGGAGCAGAATTATCCGCTCCATGTCCTGCAGCATTATGTCATTCCGCGCGGCCGGGCGTTGAGGCTGTGCCGCCTATTGGCAGGGCTGTCACGCGATAGCGTGCGCAAGATCAAGGTGGTTTCCAAACGCCGTGCCGAGAGCTTGCCGTATGGCGCGGTGGTGCTGGAGCGCCTGCTGGAAGCCGGCGACATCAAGGATGTGGTGATCTCGGCCTATGGCCTGCGCGAAGGGCTGCTGTATGGCCGGCTTTCCGCTGACGAACGGGCCAAGGACCCGCTGGTGGAATTTGCCCGCGCCGCCAATCTGCGCGACGCCCGCGTGCCCGCCCACGCCCAGGAGATGCTGGACTGGACGGCCGTCCTGTTCGACGGGGAGACGCGCGAGGAGGCGCGCATCCGCGAGGCCAGCGCATTTTTCTCCGACGTG
>JAICHV010000117.1 GCA_025924715.1 Alphaproteobacteria bacterium | reverse complement strand
CGCTCGCGGGTTTTGGGCACGCGCCTTGGCTCTCGGTTTGCGCTCCACATTCACCGATCGCATGAGGCATCCTCCACAATCCAGCGGCACAGCTTGGCGTAGCTCATCCCGACATGGGCTGCCTGTTCGGGCACCAGCGAGGTCGGCGTCATCCCGGGCTGGGTATTGGTCTCCAGCAGGATCATCCGGGCCTTTGCGCCGGTATCGTCGTAACGAAAGTCGGTGCGGGTGACGCCGCGGCAGCCCAGCGCCTTGTGCGCGGCCAGGGCCAGCTCCATGGCTTCTTCCGTCGCCATTTGCGGGATCGGGGCGGGCAGAATGTGCTTGGAACCGCCCGGCGCATATTTGGCTTCGTAATCGTAGAATTCCAGCTCGGTGGTGATCTCGGTCACCCCAAGGGCGCGATCGCCCATGACAGCGACGGTCAATTCGCGGCCGGGCACGAATTCTTCCACCATCATTTCATTGGAGAGCGTCCAGGTGTCGCTGCCCAGTTCCGACGGCGGACGGTTGTCGCCGGGACGAATGATGAAAATGCCGACCGAGGATCCCTCATTGACCGGCTTGATCACATAAGGTGGCTCCATCAGATGGGCGTTCGCCACCTCGCGCCGATCGGCCAGGATGGAGCGGACCACCGGCAGACCGGCGGCGCGATAGATGTCCTTGGTGCGCTCCTTGTGCATGGTCAGCGCCGAGGAAAGGACACCGGAATGGGTGTAGGGGATGCGCATCAGCTCGAGCAGCCCTTGCATCGTGCCATCCTCGCCAAAGCGGCCGTGCAGAGCGTTGAACACGGCATCCGGTTTGGCTTCGAACAGCTGCTGGCCCGGATTGTCGCCGGGATCGAGCGGGAAGGCGTCAAAACCCTCCTCGCGTAGCGCCTTCACAACGCCGCGCCCGGAAGAGAGCGAGACCTCGCGTTCGGCGGAGCGGCCACCGGCCAACACGGCGATCTTGCGATAAGCGCTCTTTGTCATGCGGGCACTCCGTGCCCGGGGGCCACGCCCACCCGCTTGATCTCCCACTCGAGGGTAAGGCCGGATTTTTCCTTGACCCGGCGGCGCACTTCCTCGCCCAGCGCTTCCAGATCGGCCGCGCTGGCATCGCCCGTGTTGATCAGGAAGTTGGTGTGCTTTTCGCTGACCTGGGCCCCGCCGATCGTCAGGCCCCGGCAACCGGCTTCGTCGATCAATTGCCAAGCCTTGTGGCCGGGCGGATTCTTAAAGGTCGAGCCGCCGGTCTTGGATTTGATGGGCTGGCTGGCTTCGCGATTGGCGGATAGTTCTTCCATCCGAGCGCGGATTTCCGCCGGATCACCAGGCGTGCCTTGGAACACCGCTTCGACAAAGATCAGGTCCTCGCCGGCGCCGGCGGCCTTGCGATATTCGAATGCCATGTCGGCGGGCGACAGCGTGACCTTGTCACCCTTGCCATTGATGGCGGTGGCTTCGACAAAGATGTCCTTGATCTCGCGGCCATAGCAGCCGGCATTCATGCGCAAGGCCCCGCCGATGGTGCCGGGCACGCCGCGCAGGAATTCCATGCCGGCGATACCGGCATCGGCCGCGGCACGGGCCACCGCGGCATCGAGCGCCGCCGCGCCGGCCCGCACGCGTGTACCTTCCGCCGCGATTTTTCCAAACGCAGAAGACAGCCGCACCACCGCCCCGGGAATTCCGCCGTCGCGCACCAGGAGATTGGAGCCAACACCGATCACCGAGACGCGCAAATCCTCAGGGCGGGCCGCGATGAAAGCCGCCAGGTCATCCACATCGGCGGGCCGGAACAGCACTTCGGCCGGACCGCCGGCTCTGAACCAGACCAGGTCTTTGAGCGCCGCGCCCATGGTGAGCGAGCCGCGAACCGGCGGAAGCATGTCGCACGGCCTGGTCATCATCAAACCAGCTCCTCCAGCTTCTTGGGGAGGTTATGCATCCAGCCGGTAATGGAGCCGGCGCCGGTGCCGACAATCGCCGCGCCCGGTTTCACATAGGGCGCCACCACATCCGCGAGATCATCTTCGCCCTCGATGGTGATGACATTGCGGTGGCCATGGGCGCGCAAGGCCTCGGCATAAGTATCGCGGTTGATACCTGCGATCGGGGCTTCCCCCGCCGCATAGACCGGCGCGATCACCGCCACATCGGCGTCGTTGAGGCAGGTCGAGAACTGCTCGAAGGTGTCGCGCAGGCGGGTAAAGCGATGCGGCTGCACCACTGCCACGATCGGGCCTTTATAGGCCTGGCGCGCGGCCTTGATGGCGGCGGCGATCTTGAAGGGATTGTGGGCGTAATCGTCGATGATGGCGGCGCCGTTCACCTCGCCCACCTTGGTGAAGCGCCGGCCCACACCGCGGAATTCGGCAAGGCCCTTGCGGATCACCTCATCCTTCACGCCCAGTTGGCGCGCCACCACGATGGCAGCGGTGGCATTCTGGACATTGTGCTCGCCTGGCATGGGCAGGCTTAAGCCTTCCAGCCGATGTTCGGTGCCCTTGCGCCGATCGGTGAAGACGCAATCGAAATGCGAGGCACCTTCGGAGAAAGAGACATTCACCGCGCGGGCATCGGCCTGGGGGCTGAAACCATAGGTGATGATGCGCCGGTCGGTAATGCGGCCAACCATGGCCTGGACTTCGGGATGGTCGATGCAGAGCACGGCAAAGCCATAGAAAGGCACATTCTCGACAAAGCGCTGGAAGGCATCGCGCATATTCTCGAAGGTGCCGTAGTAATCCAGGTGGTCCGGGTCGGCATTGGTGACCACCGCGACGGTGGCGGGCAGGCGCAGGAAGGTGCCGTCACTTTCGTCGGCCTCCACCACCACCCATTCGCCGGCGCCCAGCCGTGCGT
>JAICHV010000116.1 GCA_025924715.1 Alphaproteobacteria bacterium | reverse complement strand
TGATCGAGGCGGCGGAAGCGGGCAAGTCGGTGACCGCGCTGGTGGAGCTCAAGGCCAGGTTCGACGAAGCCGCCAACATCAAATGGGCCCGCGACCTCGAACGCGCCGGCGTCCAGGTGGTCTATGGCTTCATCGCGCTCAAGACCCACGCCAAGGTCAGCCTGGTGGTGCGGCGCGAGGCCGGCCATTTGAATACCTACGTGCATTTCGGCACCGGCAATTACCATCCCCAGACGGCGCGGGTTTACACCGACCTGTCGCTGTTCAGCGCCGATCCCGCTCTGGGGCGCGACGCGGCCCAGGTCTTCAACTTCATCACCGGCTATGCCGAGCCCAATGCGCTGGAAAAATTGGCGGTGTCGCCGCTGTCGCTGCGCGGCCGCCTGGTCGAGGCGATTCAGCAGGAAATCATGCATGCCAAGGCCGGCCGTCCCGCCGCGATCTGGGTCAAGCTCAACTCGCTGGTCGATCCGGCGATGATCGACGGGCTTTATCGCGCCAGCCAGGCGGGGGTGCAGATCGAATTGGTGGTGCGCGGCATCTGCTGTCTGCGCCCCGGGGTTCCGGGCCTCTCCGACAATATCCGGGTCAAAAGCATTGTCGGCCGGTTTCTGGAACATGGCCGGATCGTCTGTTTTGGGGCAGGGCATGGCCTGCCGTCCAAGGACGCCAAAGTCTTTATTTCCTCGGCCGATTGGATGCCCCGCAATCTCGACCGCCGGGTGGAAGTGCTGGTTCCGGTGGAAAACCCCACCGTGCATCAGCAGGTGCTGGACCAGATTATGGTGGCGCTGCTCAAGGACCAGGCGCAAAGCTGGTATATGGACGCGGACGGCAGCTATCGCCGTGATTCCCATGCCGAGGACCCGGATGCGTTTTCCGCGCATACCTATTTCATGACCAATCCGTCGCTTTCCGGCCGCGGCCGCGCGCTCAAATTGCAGAGCGCGTCCGGCAAGAACCGGAGCTGATCTTGTCGGCAGTCACCGATCTTCGCGGCGGAACGTCGTCCCGGACCGCCCCCAAAACACGCGGCCCGGTGGGCATTGTCGATATCGGCTCCAATTCGGTGCGTCTGGTGATCTATGGCAGCCAGACCCGCAACGCCGCCACCCTGCATAACGAAAAAGCGATCTGCGGCATCGGCCGCGACATGGTCAGCACCGGAAGGCTGCATGCCGAAGGCTGCGCCGCGGCGCTCGAGGCGCTGGCCCGTTTCCGCATGATCGCCGATGGGCTCAAAGTCGACGCCCGCGAGGCGGTGGCGACGGCGGCGGCGCGAGATGCCTCCAATGGCGCCGAATTCGTGCGACGGGCCGAAAGCGCTTGGGGCTCGCCGATCCAGGTTCTGGCGGGCGAGGACGAAGCGCGCATCGCGGCGGAAGGCGTGGTCGCCGGCATTCCCGACGCAGACGGCTTGGCCGCCGATCTGGGCGGCGGCAGCCTGGACATGGTGACGGTGAAGAACGGCAAGACCGGGGCGGCCTGCTCGCTTCCCTTTGGGCCGCTCAGGCTGATGGACCAGGCCAAGGATCCCGACAAGGCGCGCGATGTGGTCGACAAGGGCCTACGCTCGATCCCCGGTCTTTCTGCCTCCACGCTCTATGCCGTGGGCGGCATCTGGCGCAGCTTCGCGCGCGTGGACATGGAAGAGCACAATTATCCGCTGCATGTCCTGCAGCAATACAGCATCCCGCGCGGACGGGCGCTGCGGCTTTGCAAATTGCTGGCCGGGCTGTCGCGCGATTCCGTCCGTAAGATCAAAGTGGTTTCCAAGCGCCGCGCCGAGGCGCTGCCTTATGGGGCGGTGGTGCTGGAGCGGCTGCTGCTGGCCGGCGACATCAAGGATGTGGTGATCTCCGCCTATGGTTTGCGCGAGGGCGTGTTCTATGCCCGCCTTTCGCCCGAGGAGCGCGCCAAGGATCCGCTGATCGAATTCGCCATGGACGCCAATGAGCGCTTGGCGCGGGTTCCCGCCCATGCCCGGGAAATGATCGAATGGACCGCGCCGCTGTTCGATGGCGAGAACCAGCAATTGCGCCGGGTGCGCGAAGCCTCGGGCTATTTCTCCGACCTGGGTTGGCGGCGCCATCCCGACGACCGCGCCTTGGGCGCGATGGGGCAGGTGCTGACCGCGCCCTTCGGCGGCGCCGATCATAGCGCCCGGGCGATGATCGCGCTGTCGATCTTCCATCGCTATTCGGGAGACGGGGATTTTCCCGCCGATCTGGCGCTGTCGGGGCTGCTGGACAAGGACGACGAGCGCAAGGTGCTGCGCATCGGGCTGGCCTGGCGTTTTGCCTTTTCGCTTTCGGCCTCGGCCGCCGGCGAATTGGCGCAATACCGCCTGCGCATGACCCCGGCCAAAGTGATTCTGGAGGTTCCCAGCAAGCGCGAGGCGATCGCGGGGGAACCCGTGCAGAAACGCCTGGGGGCCTTGGCCGAGGCTTTCGACCGCCGCGGCGAGATTTTGGTGGGGTAATGAGCCGGGAAAGTTTTCCGGCGAAGCCTTTGATGGGCGGGGCGGATTCCTGATAGGATCGATCAAATTTCCGCTTTCCCTTGCGCCGGGGCTTTGGAACGGCTTTATGGATGGCAAGAGATCGGGATCGGGGCCAACGGCCGGCTGTAGCCAGCCTTTTTCAAGGGGTTAAGGAGAGACGTTATGGGTACTTTCAGCATGTGGCATTTACTGCTCCTGGCGGCTGTGGCGCTGGTGCTGTTCGGAGGCCGCGGCAAAGTTTCTGACCTGATGGGCGACTTCGGTCGCGGCATCAACAGCTTCAAGAAGGGCCTCAACGACCCCGACAAGGATCCCAAGGTGATCAATGGCGAGCGGACCGAAACCGCGGCCAAGGACAAGGACACCGTCCAGCGCTAAGCGCAGGCCGGCTTTGCC
>JAICHV010000115.1 GCA_025924715.1 Alphaproteobacteria bacterium | reverse complement strand
TTCGACCTGCGCTTCCCGAAAAAAGAAATCCATCAGCAGGGTCTTGCCGCGGCCGACATCGCCCCAGATGTAGAGTCCCTTCGGCGGCTCGGCCTTGCGCCCGAACAGCGAAAAGCCGCGCTTTCTTTCCAGCAGCTCGGCCAGGGCCATCAGCTTGCGGGCGGCGCGATCCTGGGCAGGGTCGGGCCGCAGCTCGCCACCGGCCAGAGCATCGCGGTAGAGCCTCATGCCTGCCGTTCCGCGATGGCCTGTGCCAGATCGAGCAGGCGCCGGGCCTCTTCGGCATGCAGCTGCTCGATCATGCGGCCGTCCAGCGCAATGGCGCCGTGGCCGGGATGGTGCGCAAAGGCTTCTAGAATGCGGCGAGCCTGCGCAATCTCCGCTTCGGAAGGCGCGAAGAGACGATTGGCGGCCTCGATCTGGGAGGGATGTATCAGGGTCTTGCCGTCAAAGCCGAAGGCTCGGCCTTGCGCGCAGCTTTCGGCAAAGCCCTGCGTGTCGCGAATGTCATTATAAGTGCCATCGATCACGCCGAGACCGTAGGCACGCGCCGCGATGACGGTCTGGCTCAAGACACCCCACAGATTGCGGCGGTCCGGTAAGGGGGGGCCGCGCATGGATTTGAGCAGATCGTTGGTGCCCAGCATCAGGCACGCCGCGCCGCCGGCGGCTATTTCGACCAGGTTAAGTACGGCCCGCGGTGTTTCGATCATCGCCCAAAGAGCGATATCGCCCTTTGCGGCCTCAAGATCGGCCGCGCTTTCCACCTTGGGCAGCAGGATGGCATCCAGCCGCGCCCGGCGAACGGCTTCCAGATCGGCCGCGCCGTAAGGCGAGGAGAGTGGATTGATCCGCACCACGACCTCGCGGTTGCCATAGTCTTTCAGCGCGGCACAGACTTGCGCGCGGGCCTGATCCTTGGCCATTGGCGCCACTGCATCTTCCAGGTCCAGCACCACCACATCGCAAGGAAATGTACGCGCCTTCTCCAGCATTCTTTCGCTGGAGCCGGGTACGAACAAAACGGAGCGGCGAGGCTGGACTGGCGCCAAACCTATTCCACGCCTTCGACCAGGAGGAAATCCCCTTCGCTCACTGACTGGCGGATCGCGCGGGCGGCCGTATATTCCGACGAGTTGTAACAGGCCAGCGCTTCTTCCATGGACGGAAATTCGATGATCACGTTGCGGCTGCGGGCCTTGCCTTCCAGCACCTCGGTCCTGCCGCCACGCGCCAGGAATTTGGCCTTGTGCCGCTCGAAGGCAGGTTTGGCGGTCTCGACATATTTTTTATAGGTTTCGGGGTCACCGTTTAAATCGACTCGCGCGATCCAATAGGCTTTTGGCATGATTAGGCAGCCCTCAATAAGTTGCGGTTCACAAGCGATTCGGCGATTTGCACGGCATTCAGCGCCGCGCCTTTGCGCAAATTGTCGGAGACGATCCACATATTGAGGCCATTCTCCACCGTGGGATCCTTGCGAATGCGGCTGACATAGGTGGCATCCTCGCCCACGCATTCGATCGGCGTGACATAACCACCATCTTCCCGCTTATCCACCACCAGCACACCGGGCGCGGCACGCAAGGCGGCGCGCGCCTTCTCCGCCGTCACCGGCTGCTCGAATTCGATATTCACCGATTCGCTGTGCCCCACGAACACCGGCACCCGCACGCAGGTGGCGCTGACCTGGATGTCGGGGTCCAGGATCTTCTGGGTCTCCACCACCATCTTCCATTCTTCCTTGGTGACGCCGGAATCCAGGAAGACGTCGATATGGGGAATGACGTTGAAGGCGATTTGCTTGGTGAACTCGGCTACTTCCACCGGATCGGCCACAAAGATGGCGCGGGTCTGGCGGAACAGCTCCTCCATCGCCTCCTTGCCGGCGCCGGAGACCGACTGGTAGGTGGAAACCACCACCCGCTTGATGGTGAAAAGATCGTGCAAGGGCTTGAGCGCCACTACCAGTTGGGCCGTGGAGCAATTGGGATTGGCGATGATGCCCCTGGGAATGTCGTTCAGCGCATCGGCATTGACTTCCGGCACCACCAGCGGCACCTGCCGATCCATGCGCCAGGCACTGGAATTGTCGATCACGATCGGGCCCTGCGCGGCGATCTTGGGCGCCCATTCCTTGGCGATGGTCCCGCCGGCGCTCATCAACACAATGTCGGTGCCCTTAAAGTCGAAATAGTCCAGCGCCTTGACCTTCAAGGTGCCGTCGCCAAACGAAACCTCGGTACCCACCGAGCGGGTCGAGGCCAGCGCCACCACTTCGCTGATGGGAAATTGCCGCTGGACCAGAACATTGAGCATCTCCCGGCCAACATTGCCGGTCGCTCCCACCACCGCGATCTTGTATGCCATTTTGCGCTCCGGCTTTCCGCGTGCACGCGGGGGCGCACCAATACTAAAAAGCCCCCAAAGGGGAAAGACTGGCCGGCAAAGACTGTGACGCGGCTACCAATGCAGGGTCAGCACCGCACCTTGGGTATTGAAGCCACCTTTAAGCGAGGGCCCCGTAGGATCGGCAGAACGGGTACCGAAAGCTTCCCAACGCCCGTCCGCCAAACCAAGCCGGTTTGCCGCTTCGTCGGAATAGCTCATGGCATAGGGCTGGCGCTCACTGTCGGCATAGCGCGCTTCCTGCTGGTGCGGCGTCGGCACGGGGGCATTGGGGTCCGGCACCCGGAAGGCAAAGGCCGGGACCGCCTTGACCAGGGCGAGGGCAACAAGAGCGGCAACGGCAAGCTTGCGCATGACGCTGTAAACGCGGCAATTCTCGCAATGTTTCAGATTATGTTGACCAGTTGGAAAGTTCCCTTATTCCAATAGCTTGGCGGGCCGCGGGCGAAGGCGTTAAGCTCGCCCGGCTGGCTGTTGTCGAAGAGGGTCTGA
>JAICHV010000114.1 GCA_025924715.1 Alphaproteobacteria bacterium | reverse complement strand
TGATCACATTGGCGAAGGCATCGGGCCGGTGCCAGGCCACCGTCCAGGCGCAGATGGCGCCGCTGGAGGTGCCGCCGATGGCGCGCTTCCTGGGATCGCTGGTGAATTTATAAGTCTTGGCGACCTCGGGCAGGATCTCATCGATCAGCATGCGGGTGTAGGCATCGCTCAACGCGTCATATTCCGGAGCGCGATGATTCGGATTTCCGGTGCCAAGATTGTCGGGATAATGCTCGGTCCCGGTATTGCCCGGCGTGATGAAGATGCCAAGCGTGGGCGGGATGTCGCCCTTGGCGATCAGATTGTCCAGCACCACCGGAATGTTCAGCGGCCCCTGCGGATTGATGGCGCGCTGGCCGTCCTGGAACACCAAAAGATTGGGCGGATTTTTGGCGCTATAATCGTTGGGAACGTAAATCCAATAGCGCCTGACCGTGCCGGCGATGATCCTGGAACGAAATTCCAACGGCCCAATCAGTTGGCCTTTGGGCACACCCGGCTGCGGCAGCGAATCCGCGGTGGGCGGATACTCGCCCGGCTTGCGCGGCTCGGCCGCCATCACTGGCGCCGCGAGCAAAGCCAAAATCAAGCCTGTTGCCCAAATCCGCATGTCCTGCCCCCGTTTTCGTCAATCCTAGCGCGGCGGTGGCGGATCACAAAGTCTTGCGCAACTGCAGGTAAATGCGCGGCTGGGTGCGGGTGAAGACATCCTGGATGCTGCTGGGCTGGCCGCCCAAGGTGCGCGGGCCGGCGAAATTGATCTGCTCCAGCTCGAAGCGGTAGGCGGTGAAATTGTCGGCACCCAAGGTGATCTTCCAGTCTGGTGTGGGCTTGTAGGACCAATAAGCGTTGAAATAAGGGCTGTTGTGAATGGCGATGCGGCTGATTTGGGCGATGCGCCAGATGTTGCGGGAAAAACTGGTGCCCCAATTGATACTCCAGGTGGATTTCAACTCGTCCAAATCCTGGGTGATTTCGTAATAGGAATTGATGTTGCGGGCGTTGGAAATGCGCCGCCGCTCGCCGGTCACCGGATCGATCAGGCTGCTGGTCGTCCAATAGAGATTGGGCTTGAACAGCGCGTTTTCCAGGCCCAAAAAATCCAGCGGCACCTGGCCGGTGATGGAGAATTTGTCCTGGGTGGCGTGCGGAATATTGCCCGGCGCATCCAGGCCGCCGCCGACCGGGATGAAGTCTTCCAGATCGGTGATGTCTTCGTGCAGATAGTCCAGCACGATGCCGCCCTTGTCCCAGAAATGCTTTTCCAGTGCCGCATCTATTTGCCAGCGCTGATCGGGACGAAGATCGGCATTGCCGGCGGCGACACCGAAGCCGGAAAGATTGGACGAAGCAACAAAGTCCGAGAAATTGAGTTGCCCGACGGTGCGCTCCACCCGCAGCCGCAACTGGCTTTGTGGATCGATGGCATAGGACAACAGCAATCGCGGCTTGGGATAAAAGAAGCTGCGGGTCTTCATGCTGTCGCCGCTTTCGGAAATGGTGGAAAATTCCATCCGCGCCCCGGCTTCCAGCGAAAGCTTGGCCGTGGCCTTCCAGGTGGCGGTGGCAAAGACCTCGCCGCGCTTCTCGTTTACCGACACATTGGCATTGGGCAGATGAACGGCCACGCCATTGGAAACAAAGCTCGAGCTGCCGTCGAGAAAGTTATAGGCAGCCTCGCCACCGGCTTCGACACTTAAGGCGGGCGAGAAGCTGTAGCGCCCGGTAACGCGGCCGATGGTTTCACCAGTGTCCTTGGCGGCCAGAAAGGCGGCGCTCGAGCCTGGCGCCGCGCTGGTATTGCTGTCTTCCTCATGCCCCAGGCGCTGCAGCACCAGGCTTTCCAGATTGATGGCACCTAATAAAAGGCCCTGCCAGTGGCTGCCGAACTCGCCAGTCTTCTGTCGGGTGATGGAATCGAAGCGTGAGCCGCCGCCGCCGTAGTAGCGGATGGCGTCAGGAAAGTCGGTAGTCTGCAGGGTGAAATTGTTGTCCCAGTCGCCACCCCAGAGAGGCGCGATCAGGCCGCCATGCGCTTGATAGCCGTAACGGATCGTGCCGGTGCGCACGGCGCGGTCATAAACCGGCGCCTGACCAGGCACCGTCACCACGCGATAGCCATTGCCGACGGCATCGTCCCAAAGCTGAGCCGTGCGTTGAACCGCGCCTTCATAACGCCAGGCTCCGCTCTGGCCGTGATATTCCACGCCAGCCGACGGCGCCCACTGCCCCACCCCGCTATAGGTCATGGAGCCCGACAGGATGGTCTGGCTGGACGCCCCGGTCTTGCGCACGATGTTGGCCACCACGCTCTGCCCCTGCATGTCGATGCCGGGGGCCGAGCCGCGGATCACCTCGATCCGCTCCACCCGGTCGGCGGGAATGCGCTGCAGAATGCTGTTCAGGTCATCGTTTTTGGCGGTCGGCCGCGTCCCATCCACCAGCACATTGCCGGCCGCGCCGGCAAAGCCCCGCACCGACGTTCCCGCGCCCGTATCTAGGGAAAAGCCCGGCAAACGGTTCAGCATGTCGAGGGCTGTCGCCGGTCTCGCATCAGCAAAGAAGCTGGGCGGATAGACCGAGATTCCGGTTTCGCCCTGGGCCCAGGCTGAGCCGGCGACCAAGCAAGCCACGAGAATGATTGCCTTTTTGCCCGCCATGGCGATGTTCCTTGCATAACCGTATAGCATGTACAACATTATACCTTGCATAACATGGTACTCATGTCTATACAGGGCAGGCGCGAAATCGCGTGAGGGTTTTCAGCGGAGGTTGAGATGCGGAATCTCGTGAAAGCGGGGCTTGTTCTGGTTCTTCTGTCGGGCGCCGCGGCTGCGCGAGACTGGGATGGCTTCACCCCGCGCGAGCCCTCCCTCAAACAGCCGGGTCATTGGGAATGGGCCTGGGACGGCAGCGACGGCCTTGGCATCGCGGTGCCCGCCACGGTGCAT
>JAICHV010000113.1 GCA_025924715.1 Alphaproteobacteria bacterium | reverse complement strand
CTGCACCTGCATGTCGGCCGAGCCCCAGCTCAGGCACCAGCCGCTGCCGTAATGGCCGTAATTGTGGATGATGGTCGCGTCGCCGATCTGCTCGACACCGAGGTTGAAGCCTTTGGTGCGGAACGGCCTCAGGCAGCATTTGATGTCATAGATGCGGTCAGGATGGGCCCGGATCGGAATCAAGGCCGGCGGCCGGTCCATCAGCGGCGTCTGCGCCGCAGCCCTTCGCGCGCCGACTCCCAGCCCGCCCAGTCCTGCCAGTCCAAGCGAGCTTTTCAAAAGGCGCCGGCGATCCATGCTCCCCCCACTGAACAAACGTGTTTTACTGCTCCCGCGCGACTTTCGATTCCTCCGCGCGCACCTGCTGCTTCAGCGGCTCTTTTTGCGGCGTGGCGGGCGCGGGCTTCTTCTTCAGCCAAGGCGGCATACCGCGCGCGTCTTCCCCGGCGTAATGCGGGCGCTCCAAGGTCTTCAGGAAATATTCCCGGCTGACAAGTCCATCCATTTCATGTTCCAGAGCCGGATAAGACCCTTCGGTGGTGCCGGGCGGCACCGCCTGCGGCACCAAGGTGTCGGTGCCCCGGATCACAGCCTCCTTTATCCCCTGGAACGCAGCCTTGTGAAATTCTTCCTCCGGCTGCTTGGTGATGTCCATCGGCTTGTCGGGATCGACGACAAAGGCCGACGACATCCGCAGGCGATAGGCGCTGGAGATGCCGTCATAGCGGCCGGTCTTGGGATTCAGCATGCCATCGGCATTGCGGCGCAAGGCATAATAGAGCGCGACGGCGTCTTCATGCTCACGCGTGCCCTGCTGGCCGCCATCCTGGGCGAAGGTGTTCTCGGCATAAAGATCGCGCCAGTTGCGATAGCCACCGATCAGCCCGGTGGCGCTCTGGCCGTCGGGCGCGATGTTGAGGCGCACCTTGCCCTTGGAAAAATTGGTGTCGCCGGTCTGGTCATAGAACCAGGCGATGCGGGGCGTGTGCAGATGCTCCACCTGCTCGCTCTCCACCACACCGTTCACGACCTTCGCCTTCATCTTGGTGTAAAGCGCCGTCTTGGGCAGGCGGTAGGAATAATCCACCGTGATGCCGCCGCGCGCATTCTTGACCATATTGTCCGGCGACCAGCCGATCTCCAGGGTGGCTTCGTCGTCGTTCATCGGGTCCTTGTTGCCGGAGACCCGGATCACCATGGTGAACAGGCCCTCCTGCATCTTGTCGTTGGCGCGCATGTCCAAGGTGGCATTGCCGCCGCCGCGCCAGGGCGCATCGCAGCCCCAGGCGCGATAGAGATTGTTGTCGATGCCCTTCTCGCCGTCAGGACTGATGAAGTCGCCGGCCTTGATCTTGCCGTCCAGGTTGAAGCCGTCGCCGATGCTGCTGGTGACCTGCGGCTCGCCGGGATCGTCGGTGGCCCAGGGATTGACGTAGGTCTCGATGCCCTTCTTGTAGCCGCGAAAAGACATGGCCCGTGCCCAGATATGGCGGCGGGTCAGGCCGGGGGTGTTGACCTTTTCCACCCCGGGGGGCGCGGTGATCCAGTCGATCTCTTGCTGCGAACGCCATTTCTGCCGCGCGATCGCGATTTTTGTCTGATTGGGATTGGCCATAAAGACGGTACTGCCATGGGGGCAGTCCACCCCCGGCTCGATCTCCGCCCCGCGGCTGTAATCGGTGCGCCCGCCATAGCGGAACGCGTATTCATAGGCGCTGACGACAAAGCCGCGGGTCCAGGGCGCTGCGGCAGCAGGAACGGCGGTAACGCCCGTCAAGGCGATGGCCGCGCTGCAAACCAGGAGACGCTTCTTCACGACCATGGATTTCCCCTTAGGGCAATTGCCAAACTGGCGGCCACGGAAAGCAGGCTTTGACCGGCTGTTTTACCGCAAAAACGGGCCGGGCGGAACCGCCTGTTTCCCGAACCTTCGCGCGTGCGAGACGTTTTTTGGGAGGGGTAATTGGAGACCAACCATGCGGTGCAAACTGGCCACTCTTGTCTTTGTCGCGACCTGTCTTCCGGCCATGGCCGCGGTTCCCCCAGGCAACAGGGGCGTGGTGACCGGCCGCGTCCAGATCGAACGTGGTGCGGAGGGCACCTATCTGAATATGGGAAGCGCACACTCGCCCCGCGCTGTTGTCGGCTTCATCCCATTCGGCAACGAAGGCAGTTTTCCCGGTCTGGACCAACTCGAAGGCCGGCGCGTCACCATGTCTGGCGTGGTCATACTGGACGGACGGCCCACGATCGTCCTGACCGATCCAGAACAGTTGAAGCCTGTGGGTTGACGGGGCAAGACCATCGCAGGCCCGCTTCATCGGTGTACCGAACGAAGTCCCGCGTTGCGTTTACAAATCTTCATTCCCCCTCCATCTGTACGGATCTCTCTCTCCTCGTCGGAACCACCAAGACCGGTCGAACCTGTTGGGTGCCGCGACGTTGTTCTTAAGGGCAATGGAGGAAAAGATGCGGTTCAGACTTGCCAAACTCGCTCTCGCTACCTGCTGTCTTGCCGCGATCGCGGCCCCGGCAGCAGCCGTTTCGCTCCCGCCGGAAGGCAATGCCGTCACGGTCGAAGGCCGCGCCCACATCGAGAAAAATGTGCAGGGAACATATATCCATCTCAACGAGGCCGGGGACGCCCCGCTGATCGCGTTCGTTCCTTTCGGCGATGAGGGCGCGTTGGGTGACTTGCGCCAGCTGGAAGGCCGCGACGTGGCCTTGACCGGCGTCGTGACCCTGGGCGACGGACATCAAATCATCGTCGGCGAACCCGATAGTATCAGCGTAGGCTGACAGAGGACCTGACGCGGCAAGGGCCCGCCTCGAACTTGCGGGCCGTTTGAAAGAACGCGGTAAATCCAGCGTTTGCGTGCCTACCGCACTTCAACCGGCCGGCGATCCAACCTATACTCAAATATAGGGCCGATTTGGCCGCGGGGATTTTGCGTAATTGACCCAGGGCCGGATCGGCTTGTTCTGAAGCTATTGCAG
>JAICHV010000112.1 GCA_025924715.1 Alphaproteobacteria bacterium | reverse complement strand
GTAGCGCGAAGTGAATTTGGGCTTAGCATCCAAGCGCGGGGCTTGGTGTTACATCAAATGATGCGCGGCGCCCGAGACGCCCGCCTTCACCCTGGAGACACGAGCAAAGGCCGGCGCAATGCGCCGTGAAAACGCGTATGCAGTTTAACGACCGACTCTGGCCGAAGATTTTGATCTTCGGTGTCTTCATCCTGGTCGTGGTTGGCGTCTGCGCCGCGATCTCGGTGTAGCGAGAAGATGCAAGCGAAAGTCACGTCGGATTATTGCAAGTTGCAAGGCAACGCGTCTTCACCACGCGGGTTATCTGTTTTCCACCCCAATAGGAAAGCGACATGGCCAATCAGCAGAACAATCAAGGTCAACAGGGCTCCGGTCAGCAGGACCAGCAAAAGATGGGACAGCAGTCCGGACAGCAGCAGCGCCAGGGCGGCCAGCAGGGCAGCCAGGGAACGGATGAAGGCCAGAGCGGCGGCCAAAGCGGCAGCCAATCCGGCAAGAGCGACATCAGCAGTGGCCAGGGTGGCCAGAGCGGCGGTCAGAGTGGCAACCAGGGCGGCAGCCAGGGCAGCCGCTGATCTATCGTTTCACGTGAAAAGGACCCGTCGGCAACGGCGGGTTCTTTTTTAGCTAGCATTTGGATCGAACAACCAAGCCAGCAGCGGCCAGCAGATCAGGGCCGCCAATAATTGCGCGGCGATGAAGCCGGGGGCCGAAGTTGGCGCGATTCCGGCGAAGCTATCGGTCAGGCTGCGCGCGATGGTGACGGCGGGATTGGCGAAGGATGTCGAGGCGGTGAACCAGTAGGCCCCGGTGATGTAAAGCCCCACCAGCATGGGCGTGGACAGCGGCGCAAAACGCATGCCGCCCGCAATGGTCAAGAGCAGCCCCACCGTGGCGACAAACTCCGCCAGCCATTGCGCCGGACCGTCGCGCAGATGGGCCGAGACCTCAAGAACAGGCAGATCGAACATGGCATGGGCGAGCCAGACGCCGGCGATGGCGGCGATGACCTGCAGCGGAATATAGAGCGCAGCGGTGCGCCACGGAGTGGCGCCGCGCAGCGCGAAATAGAATGTCACCACCGGATTGAAATGGGCGCCGGAAATGGGCCCGAAGATGGTGATCAGCACCACCAGCGCAGCCCCGGTGGCAATGGCATTGGCCAAAAGCGCCACGGCGATGTTTCCGCCCGCCAGGCGCTCGGCCATGATGCCGGAGCCCACGACTGCGACCAGCAGCAGAAGCGTGCCCAGGGCTTCCGCCAGAAGGTTGCGGGTCATGGCTGCTTACCGATGTCCGACACCTTGTTCTGCAGCGAGAGCCGGTCCAGGCCCGACAGCTTCAGATTGGCGAAGGCCGAAATGCGATTGTTCAGCATCCGATAGGTGTCGGCAAAGGCCAGGGCGATCTCGCTGGGCGTTCCTTCCACCGCGGCCGGATCGGGCATACCCCAATGCGCCGTCACAGGCTGGCCCGGCCAGACCGGACAGACCTCGCCGGCGGCGCTGTCGCAGACGGTGATGACGAAATCGAGCGGCGGGGCGGCTGCACCGGCGAATTCGTCCCACGGCTTGGAGCGGAATTGGCTCACCTCGAAGCCCAGGCGCTTGAGCATGTCGAGGGCATGCGGATTGACCTCGCCGCGCGGATGGGAGCCGGCGGAGAAAGCGCGAAAGCACGGCCCGCCGACCTTGTTCAGGATCGCCTCGGCGATGATGGAGCGGGCCGAATTGCCGGTGCAGAGGAAGAGGACATTGTATGGGTCGGCCATGCTAGCAACAGGCCGATTTCGAGCAGCAAGCGGTGGCGGTGTTCGGTTGGGCCGGCGCCTGGTCTTCGCCATAGGTGGTCGCTTCGCCGAAAGTGAAGAAGGTCTCCCAGCGCAGGCCGTTCGGATCGGTCACCCAGGACTTGTTGGATGTGGCGTAGCAGCAGGCGGCGCCTTCCTGATCGCGCGTGCTCTCGCCCGCCGACCTTAGCTGGCTCGAAAGAGCGCGCAATTCGCCATCGCTTTCGACCTGGATGCCGAGATGGTCAAGACCCGTCGCGCCATCGCGCTGGGAAATGGCGAAGTTCACCCGCGGATCGTCCAGCATCCACTTGGCATAATCGGGCTTGTGCACGCTCGGCTGGCTGCCGAACAGGGTGGAATAGAAGCCGACCGATCGGGACAGATTCTCAACGACAACGTGAACGTGCAGGCGTTTCATGGCGTTTTCCTTTGCCGGGTTCGCAACAGCCTTGCAGGACTTTGCTCAAGGGAGCGCAGACCTCTGCGCTGCCTTGGCAACAATCCTGAGTCAGATAGACAAGCAGGCCGGTCATGACATCGAAATTGACCGCATAGATGATGGAGCGTCCCTCGCGCCGCGCCTGGACCAGGCAGGCGTGGGACAGAACCAAAAGCTGGGCCGACATGGTATTGGCGGCGGTGCGCAGGCGGCGGGCGATCTCGCCCGCGGCCATGCCCTCGGGGCCGGCCTTCACCAGAAGACGAAAGACCGCCAGGCGCCCGTCATGGGCAAGGGCGGAGAGGGATTCGACCGCGGCGGTTGCATCCATATTTCATGGAATATTGAAATATAGACGCGCGGTCAAGGACGGCGTCTGCCGCCCTTGGCCGATCGGCTCAACTATCGGCGATAGCGATAGTCCGAAGTGTCGTAGCGGCGATCGTCATAGCGCTGGTTGCGGCGGTTGGCCCACCAGCCCGCGCGATAGCCTTCGCGGTAGGCCTGATCCAGTGCCGCATTGGATGGCGCCGGCTGCGAGGCATAGCGGCTGCCATACTGCGAATCCGGATAATCGCGATAGGTGTTGGGCGGCGGCTGATTGGGATAGGTCTGGTTGTAACCCTGATCGTAGCGCTGATCGGGATAAGTCTGATTGTAGCGCTGGTCGGGGTAACGCTCGTACGCGCTTTGTGCCAAAGCCGGGCTGGAGAGGGCGGCCACGACAAGGCCCGCCACCATCGCGCCGGCGAAGATTTTTACCATGATGTCCGCCTCTGATTGGTTCC
>JAICHV010000111.1 GCA_025924715.1 Alphaproteobacteria bacterium | reverse complement strand
GTAGAAGATCGGCACGAAGGGCTGCGCATAGGTGTAGGAATGCGCCGTCTTCGCCACGACGATCTCGATCACCGTCGCGGTCCCGGTGTCGATAGTGCGGATCGAACCCAATTCGCCCTTGCCGGAATCGATCTTGCAACTCTTCACGTCCAGGAACTTGGCGATGCCGCACCAGTCGTTGCCGCCGATGCGGGCCCACGCGACGTCGGCCGGCTTGTTGATCGCAGCGCTGAAGCTCAGGGTCGTCCAGGACGCCGGCTGAGGCGTCTGGGCCTGCGCGGCCGTCCCGCCCAGCAGCGCCAATCCAGCGATCAAAATCTTTTTCATTCCTTTTCCTCCTCTTCAAGCTCCACAACGACCGCCTCGCCGTTTTCCACGGCGATGGCGAGATCGCCCTTGCGCAGGGCGACGGCATCCTTGCCGAATACTTCCATCCGCCAACCATGCAGGGACGGCAGGCCATCATCCTCGCCTGCGGCCAACCGATCAATCTCCTCGGCGTTGGCAATCAACCGCGGCGCCACATGGGCGGCTTCAGCCCGAAGGCGGAGCAGGGTCTTGAGCAGGTCGACGACAGCGGGCGAAGGCTCGCGGCGCCGGCGCTGGCGGTTGTCGGCGGCCGCACCTTCCGGCGGCGGGCTGGAGACCCCGGCGGTAATGGCCTCCATCAGGCCCTTGCCCATCTTGGAATTGGCAAAGCCCTTTGGCACCGCGCGGATGCGCTCCAGGGCTTCAGGAGTCTCGGGCGGATGGGCGGCGATTTCGGTCAGCGCTTCGTCCTTGAGCACCCGGCCGCGGGGAATGTCGCGGTTCTGCGCCTCGCGCTCCCGCCAGGCGGCCAGCGCCGCCAGCACCGCCAGAAAGCGCTTATTGGTGGTGCGCGGCTTGAGCCGCTTCCAGGCCTGATCCGGATCGAGCTTGTAGAGCGTGGGGTCCTGCAGCGCCGCGACTTCCTCGGCCACCCAGGCGGCGCGGCCGGTCTTTTCCAGC
Source organism: Alphaproteobacteria bacterium (assembly GCA_025924715.1). Classification (GTDB taxonomy): domain Bacteria; phylum Pseudomonadota; class Alphaproteobacteria; order Micropepsales; family Micropepsaceae; genus Rhizomicrobium. The sequence continues at coordinate 2,089 of JAICHV010000111.1, read as the reverse complement.
CGCGCCTTCAACCACTCATAGATCACGCGCAGATGGGTGACATCGGCCATGGCATATTCGAGCTGGCGCTTGGAAAGCGGCCGATGGCTCCAGTCGGTGAAGCGCGCCGACTTGTCGATCTCCACATGGGCGATCTTCCGCGCCAAGGTCTCGTAAGAGGCGGCATCGCCAAAACCCGCGACCATGGCGGCGATCTGGGTGTCGAACAGAGGATCGGGCAAGACGCCGCCTTGCAGATAGAAAATTTCGATGTCCTGGCGCGCCGCATGCATCACCTTGACGATATCGGGCCGCGCGATCAGGTCGTAAAATGCCTTCAGGTCCATTCCATGGGCGAGGGGATCGATGATTCCTTCCACCCCGGGCGCTGCAACCTGGATCAGGCAGAGCTTGGGATAATAGGTCTGGTCGCGCAGGAATTCGGTATCCAACGCCAGATAGGGCGCTGCCGATAGTTCCTTCACAAAGGCCTGCAAGGCCTCGTTGCTGTCTACAATTCGCATGGCGGGGTCATAGCGGATTCGGGCGGAAAATGGGGATTTTTCCGATACCCGGCTCGTGGGCTTGACATGCAACCAAATGGTTGCCTATTGTCCCCTTATGGCTTCTGACGAGGACAAAGTTTTCAAAGCCCTTGCCGATGCCAGCCGCCGGCAATTGCTCGACCGGCTGCGCCGCAAACAAGGCCAGACCTTAAGCGAACTTTGTGAGGGCCATGACATGAGCCGCCAAGCAGTCACCAAGCACCTCAATCTGCTGGAAGAGGCCAATCTGGTGCTCACGGCAAAAAAAGGCCGCGAGAAGCTGCATTACCTCAACCCGGTTCCCATCAACGAGATCTACATGCGCTGGATCGGCAAGTTCGAGCAGGACCGCATCCAGGCGCTCCACAACCTCAAACAAGCCCTGGAGAAAGACCAATGACCGACACGCAAGCCGAATATCTCTACACCACCTATATCCGGACCACCCCGCAGCGCGTGTGGGACGCCATCACCAATCCGGAATTTGCCCGCCAATATTGGGGCCACGGCAATATCTCGGACTGGAAGCCCGGGTCCAAATGGGAGCACCAGACCGCTGAGGGCAGCGTACTGATGACCGGCAAGGTGCTGGAGAGCAACCCTCCCAGCCGCCTGGTGCTGAGCTGGGTGCGTCCGGACCAGGCCGCGGACCAAAGTGAATATTCCCGCGTCACTTTCGAGATCGATCAGTTCGAAGACATGGTCCGATTGAATGTCACGCACGATCAGCTCAAGGCCGGTTCGGAAATGGCGCGCGGCATTTCGCAAGGCTGGCCGCGCGTGCTTTCCAGCATGAAGACCTATCTGGAGACCGGTACGGCGCTGAATACCTGGGCCGGCCAGGTGCGGACGTGCCAAGACCACGCCATCAAGCCCGAAGCTAACGCGGCGGCGTAAGGCCCACCGCGCGGCCGGGCATGCCCGCGGCGTCGAAATAGCGCGCGTCACCAACCTGCTGGAAATTCAGGATGGTGCGCGCGCCATTTTCGGCCGGGGCCGACTGGATGGTGCGCTTTGCCACGGATGGCGCGCTGCCGCCGGGCAGGGCTTCGCGGATGATGCGCCCTTTCAGCTTGCCCTTGGCCGGTAGATCGATGCCGGCGATATGAGCGAGAGTGGGAGCGATGTCGGCATTGGAGATCGGCGCCGGATCGGCGAACCCTTTTTTGAAGTCGGGCCCGAAAGCCGCCATGAAATTGCGGGTCTCTGCGCGCGACAGGGAGCCGTGACTGCCCTGGCCGGTGGCCAGTGGCGTATCATGCACACCCACCGTGCATTGCAGCTTGTTCGGGCATTCCCTCGCAAAGCTGCGGAAGCTGACATAGATGGATGGATGCGGTGTCTTCGCCGCGCCCATGAGATTGACATCACTCATCGACAGGGCGCCGGGAAACTTGCCGAGCCTGTCATTGACGAATACCGCGCCGACATAATCCTGGGTGGTGAGAAAGCGTACGATGTCGCCGGCAAGCTGCGGCGCATTGGCCCCAGGCAGGTAAATCAGGTCGGCGCCGCCATTGGTGGCCACGATGACTTCCGGCTTCTGCGCATCGGGTCCCAAATCC
>JAICHV010000110.1 GCA_025924715.1 Alphaproteobacteria bacterium | reverse complement strand
CTCAGCGGCGATATAGGCGGTCTGGCGCTGGATCGAATCGGATACTTCCTTCAGCAGCCGGTCGATCATCACGATGGTCTGGCTGGTCTCGTCTTCCAGAAGCTGGAGTTGGCGATGGTCTTCGTCGACGGCGCCGGAGACATTGAAGGTGGCGCTGATCTGGTCGAGCGCGAAATGGGCCGAGGAGCTGTCATTGGTGACGTCGGTGCCCACCGCGTTCAGCGCATTCAGGTTGGCGGAGAGCGCATCGAGCTGGCCTTGGGCGGTATTCCATTCAGCCACCAGTTCGGGATTGCCGCGCGTGGTGCCCACCTGAAGGCGGGTGGTGATATGGGCCTTGGCCTGCTGATAGGCGCCAGCGGCGCCGGCGCCTTGGTTGCGCAGTTCCGCCACGCGGCTGGAATTGGCGGCCAGCCGCTGCTGCAGACCGGAGACCTGGGCGCGCAGAGACTGGATGGTCTTGTTGACGGCGGTTCCGGTGTCGGGACCGGTCTCGATGGTGACGGGGGTGATGGTGGCGACCGGGGCGCCACCTGAAACGATCGGCGCGGCGGCGACAGGGGCGCCGGCAACGGGGGCTCCGGCGGTCGGAGGCGCACCCGCATCCGGCGGTGCAGCCGATGAATCAGCCGCAACTTCGGTGTCATCGCCAAACATGCTGTCGATGCTTTCGCAGGCAGTGAGGCTCAGGCCCGCCGCCAGCGCAAAGGCCAGGAACAGGCCCTTTTTGAGCCCGTGCTGTGCTGGAATTCCCCTCATTATACTCTCCGCTGCCCGGCGTCCTGACCTGCCGACCAAAGAAGCCAGGCTTGCCGACCAAGCATGACTCCACAGAGAAGGACGCCAAAACCCAACCCCGTCCGTGCCCCGGAAGGCGGGCGGACCTCGGTCGCAGTCTTAACCAGCGCGGCGGGATGCCACAAGGGAGCACAATGCCGCTTTGACGGAAATCCCGCCGTATCCACCGATACTTGAGCGAAAATGGAACGAATTCCCCCACTGTCGCACTGATGCCGCAGGGGCCCAGCTTGGCCTGAGGGTTGTTCTTGCCTTTGGCAAGGCGCCCCAATAGGTTCGCGCCCTTCAAACGCGCCCGTAGCTCAGCTGGATAGAGCACCAGACTACGAATCTGGGGGTCAGAGGTTCGAATCCTTTCGGGCGCGCCATTTTTTGTCGCTCGCCTTGCGAGCGACAAAAAATGCCAAGCCCGCCCGCCGCGTCAGCGGAGAGAGGGCGGGCGCTGGCCAAGCGAAGCTTCCAACCTCGACGAAATTGACAATCGCGTCCCATTTCGGAGCATGTTGCTGTCTGGCTTGGAAGGGACTCGCCCATGCTCCGCTATATTCCCATCGCCTTGGTCGCGGTTGCGTGCTCTTCCACGGCACATGCGGCGCAGGAATTTTCTTGCACCGGCCCCGACTCGCTCACCGGGAAGGCGATCGGGCCTACAACCCTGACGATCTCCGGCTTCGCCTGCGCGGGCGCGCCGGCGCCCTATAACGCCGTGGGTGATAAGGCCCGTGGCCCCGCTCCCTTTGTCGTCCTCAACTTCAAGGCGCCGGCACCGGCGATCAAAACCGGCGACACGGTGACGGTGAAGGGCCATTTCTCCGTGGTGGCCGACCCCGATCACCATCTGGATTATGTGGTCGTCACCGACGCAGAACTTGCCCAGTAATCGCCAAGCGTTCGGTGGTATTGGACAGGCTTTGCCGACGCCCTAGAGTGTCGCCCGAAAGGGGCTTGCCTTGGGGAAGGCAGACATCGTCGCGGCGGGGACGAAGGGCACGGATGCGTGGCAGGCGCTGCTGCGCGACAAGAGCCTGCAATTCAACTTTCCCGACGCCGACCTGGGCACCAAGCCACCGGGCTGGTTTTTGCGCTTTCTTGCTTTCCTGGGGCAGCATCATCGCGCCATTGCCTGGGGCGGCTGGATCTTCTTGGGCGCGGCGCTTTTGGTGGCCGCCTGGTTTGTCATCCGCTGGGTTCTGCGTGGCGGCTTGGCGCCGGCCGATGCGGCCGCGCCGGCGCGTCAGCTCTCGCCTTGGCAGCCCAGTGCCCGTCAGGCGCGCCTACTGCTTGCCGATGCGGACGGGCTGGCAGGGCAAGGCCGCTTCGATGAGGCGGTGCATCTGTTGCTGTTGGTCAGCATCCAGGAAATCGGCGAGCGCCAGCCAGGGGTCGTTGCGCCGGCCTTGACCAGCCGCGAGATCGCGCGGCTTCCGATTCTGTCGGCGCTGGCGCAGCGCATCTTTTCGGGCATCGCGCAAGTGGTGGAACACAGCCTGTTCGGCGGCCGCGCCATCGGCCAAGCCGAGTTCGCGCGCTGCCGCACCGCCTTTGAGCAATTTACCCGCGGCGATGCGTGGCAGGCGGCGGCCTGATGCGCTTTTCCGGCGAGCGGGTGCCGTTGCTGCTGTTTCTCGCCGGCGCCGTGGCGACCATCGCCCTGCTGCTGCTTGTGGCCTATGCGCCCGACCTCAGGAGCGAGGCCAATAACGACAGCAATGCCCTATCGCGATCGGCCGTGGGCTTTGCCGGCTTAAAGCGGCTGCTGGAGCTTTCCGGCATTCCGGTGGAAATCGACCGCGGGGTCAAAAGTGGTGAGCGGATCCGGCCAAGCCTGACCATCATCACGCCGCCCATCACCACCGCGGCGCAGGACTGGAAAGATTATGACGAGCAAAGCGCCGTTCTGATCATCCTGCCCAAATGGACGACCATCGGCATGCCGCTCAAGCCGGAATGGGTGATGAAGACCGGTGCTTATCCCGCGGGCACTATCTCCCGAATGATCGGCACCATTTTTTCCTATCCCCTTGTGCAAAGGCCCGGTGACTTCAAGGGCATGGATGTCAGCGCCGAATCGGATGACATTCCGCCCGCGATTTTGGGCCACATTCAGCAGCTTCAATATTTTCCGGGGCCCAGCCGAGAGGCCGCACGCAACAGTCGTGTCCTGATACGCTTGATGGATGAAACCAACCGGCTCGGCCCCGATGGCGCCGCCGTGCTGGTCCAGGTGCGCCAAGGCGACAAGCCCATCTATGTGCTGAGCGAGCCTGACCTGATGAACAATCAGGCTCTGGCCGATTCCTCGCGCGCCCAATTGGCCCTGGCCATCATCGGCACGCTGCGCCAAGGCAAGGGCCCGGTATGGATGGATGTGACCATGAACGGCTTTGGCCGCAGCCCCAATCTGCTCAAGGCGCTGTTCCAGCCGCCG
>JAICHV010000109.1 GCA_025924715.1 Alphaproteobacteria bacterium | reverse complement strand
CTTGCCCGGGGAGCCATTCTTTCCCACAGCCAAAATTTTGCGCTTTTACCGGTTCGCTGTGTGCGGTCGGCACATGGACCGTGTTAGCGTTCCCTGTTTATTCTCCCGGGAACATAGCGCCCGAATAGGGCTCAGCGGGGAATTGCTCATGAAAAAACACGTGGCTGCGGCCGCATTGTTGCTGTCGGTTCCGGCCATCGCCGGCGCCCAGCCGCGGGACTACAGCCTCCTGGGCCAGAAAGGCCATGGCCAGGCCAAGGCGCCCCCCTCCTATCTGCAACACCCTGGGGACAGCGGGCTTCCACTCGATAGCTTGTCGAAATTCGCCAACAGTCCGCCGGTCGGGCGAGCCTCCACGACCCGCGGGGTCAAAGACGCCTCAATCTATCGCCGCATTTCGCCCTCCGTGGTCCTGATCATGGTGAAACATGGCGAGGAAAGCGGTCTGGGTTCGGGCACGCTGATCAACAGCGATGGCGACATTCTTACCAACTGGCATGTGGTGCGCGGCGTGACGGAGGTGGGCGTGGCGTTCAAGCCGGCGCAGGAAGGCCAGCAATTGACGCCCGCCGACGTTGCCCGCGGCGATGTGGTGCGCGTGGATGAGCTGCACGATCTAGCCCTGGTGCATGTGAAGCTGGTGCCGCCCAACCGGCAACCGATCAAGCTGGGAACGCAGAAGGAAATCGCCGTGGGCCTGGATTTCTTTGCCATCGGCCATCCCGAAGGCGAGGAATGGACTTACACCAAGGGCATCATCAGCCAATACCGCCAGGCTTATGAATGGACCTATGCCGACAAGAGCCAGCACAAGGCCGATCTGATCCAGACCCAAACGCCTATCAATCCGGGGAATTCCGGCGGTCCGCTGCTCAGCGATAGCGGCGCCTTGATCGGCGTGAACAGCTTCAAGTCGGATGGCGCTGAGGGACTGAACTTCGCCGTGGCGCTTGACGAGGTTACCGCCTTCCTGGCCGGCAAGACCGGTCATCCGCCGCAAAAGGAAGTGCAGGAAGCCTCCGCCGCTCCCGACAAATGCGAAATGAAGATGATCGAGGAAGGTCGCAACAAGGAGAATACCGGCAGCTATCAAGCCTTCGACATACGCTGCAACGGCAAGATTGGGGCCATGCTCCTGATTCCGGACGACCAGAAACAGCGTGTCACCTTCGTGGTCGACCGCAATGGCGACAACAAGCCTGATTGCTGGATCGTGGACTATGACCGCGACAAGAAATGGGACTTGTCCTTCTACGAGACCAAGTATGACGGCCATATCGATCTGGTGGGCCTGCACCCCGACGGCAAAATCGAGGCGACGTCCTACATGAGCTACGAAGCCTTCAAGGCCAAATACCAGAAGGAGGGCAAGGACCCCGATTCAGTGAACCCGTAACAGCCATGGATTAAAGCCGCTGCTGCCATAGATGATGTCGGCACCGCCGGCGCGCAGAGAACCATCCACGACCTGGCTGAGGCCATTGCCCAGCAGCCGGCGCGCGCGCAGGCGGCCTGTGGTGTCGAAGATCAGCGCCATGCCTTCCCGCAGGGCATCGCTTTCTGCCGTGAAATGCTTTCCCCACATGGCCGGCACAGGCGCAACGCTTTCGCCATCAGCGCCAATCTGAGGCTGGATGACATCGATCGGCTCGGCTTCCTCGCCGGCCGCGAACAATCCTTCCGGCACGACATGCAGATCCGCCACCCGCCCAAAAAAAGCTGAATCGTCCGACCAGATAGGTTTGGCCGATAGATCAGCGGCAAAAGTCCCTAATTCGGCTTTTTCGCTGGCAAACTCACAACCCATATGCCGCGACCCGCCATAGAAGATCGTCCGGCCGGCGCGGACCAGCGCCTCGATATGCAGGTCGGGAAGGTCGGCAAAGCCCTCCTCGGCAAAGTCCGTCGCTTCCAGCCGGTAAAGATGCACGCCCGATCCCCGGCCACAGGCAGAGAAGAATCCGAAATCATTGCGTTGGGGCACAGGCGCCGCAAATCCATGATTGACGGCCACATATGCCGACTTGCCATCCACCATCAGCTTGATGGTCAAAGGTCCGGCAATGCCGGGCAAGGGCCGCGTAAAGCTGCGCCGCGCTTTTTCCACGCCGGCAGTATCGAAGCGCACCAGCTCGAAACTATAGCGGTCTTGGTCCTGCGCAATTGGCTGGATGATCGCGATAAAACCGTCCGGCGTCGCGGCCAAACCGCCGATCGCCGCGCTGGTGAAGTGCGAGCCCGGCTCCTTGCGCCACAAAAGCTTGCCCGTGGGAGAAAAAGCACGCAGCACAGGCAAGTAAGCGCCGCTTCCGCCTGCCCCACCCACCACGAAAGCACCGCCAGTCGCGATCACTTTCCCAGCCGCTATCTCCTTGTCCTCGACTGACCAGGCGATTTTTTCGCCTGGTCCATGCGCGACCAGCACGGAACCGTGACGGTCCTTGCTCACTGGCCCGATTTCGGATGTCACCAGCAGCCCGGCGGACTCGGTCACGCCCACCACCTCGCCGCCGTCATCTCGCACCTGCACCGAGGGAATATATCGCGCCGCCGCGCCAGGCTCGCGGACTACGACGCCGCCATCGCCCAGAACAATAAAAGGAGCCCAGAAACGGGGGTGGAAATAAGCACGGCTACCCGCACGGGCGAACGTCTCCAGGCTGGCCAGGCGCAAGGACTCCGCGGCAGCCGTGCCGACCATAAGATGGCGATAGAAAGCCGTCATCAGGGCCGCACTGCTTTTGCTGTCCACCGCCCACAGCGAGGCGACGGTTGCCGGCGTGCCCGCCACCGCAAAAGCCGTGGCCAGCCCCTGCACCTGGGCATTGAAAGCCGTCAAATCGAAATTGGCGGTGTTGCAGGCCGACAGCACCACCAGCCTGGCCGCCAGATTGAGATTGGCGGCGTCGGTGGCGGTCAGCAGCCCGTCATTGAGACGGTCATGGGGATCGCCGGGTGTAAGCACGAGCGCGGCTTCGCCCAATCCGGCAATGTCGCCCCGGACAAGGCCATGGGTCGCGAAATGCAACAGCCTGAAGCGCGACAAAGGCAGGGCGCGAAACTTTTCTTCCGTCGCATCAGCGCCCAGCAGCAACTGCGGATCGTGACCGGTCAGCGCGGCCAGAGCCTTCAGCTCCGTGGCGGTGTCGGGCAGCTCATCAAGATCGCCGAGGGAGGGCGCATCGTCCGGTTTTGCGGCCTCTGAGGGTTTCTGTTTCAGGCGCGGGTCGCCGATTCCGGCAAATAGCAGATCGCCGGCTGGACTGGCCGCCAAGATACGAGCGGAAAGAAAACTGTTCACCGACGTGACTTGCGAAAAAGCAAAGTCCCGCACCAGCCAGGCGGCCTTGGACAAATCATAACCATTGCCCAGGCGAGG
>JAICHV010000108.1 GCA_025924715.1 Alphaproteobacteria bacterium | reverse complement strand
TTTTCGGGGTTCGTGTCTAATCCCGGAACCCTATCAGATATCAATCAAGATCCAGCCAGTGTCCCGACCCCGCAGCCAAGGCGGTTTGAATCGCGGGTTCCCGGAACTGGGCTGCGTGCGAGCGGGTTTTCTTGGCAAGCAGTTTCGGGAGACCTCTATGGACAAGACTCTGGACGACAAGCTCGACCCCAAGGCCAAGGGCAAGAATACCCCCCAGGCCGACTTCGATCGCAACCGCGACGGCCTATATGGCGGCCTTCCCAAGGCGCGCGATGACCAGGCGCCGGGGCCGCAATCCAAGCAGCCGCATCCTGATCGCTGATGGCCCGACTTCGATGAATAAGTCGGTCGGTGATTTCGTCCTCGAGCGGCTTGCGGTGTGGGGCGTTCGGCGCATTTTCGGCTATCCCGGGGATGGCATCAACGGCCTGGTTTCCGCGCTGGGGCGCCAGGACAAGATCGATTTCATCCAGGTGCGCCATGAAGAGGAAGCCGCCTTCATGGCCAGTGGCCACGCCAAGCTGACGGGTGAAGTCGGCGTCTGCATGGCCACCGGCGGTCCCGGCGCCATCCATCTTTTGAACGGCCTCTACGACGCCAAGCTCGATCGAAAGCCGGTGGTGGCCATCGTCGGCCAATCGGTGCGGATGGCGGTGGGAGGACATTTCCAGCAGGAAGTGGATTTGCTCTCCCTGTTCAAGGATGTGGCCTCGGACTTCGTGCAGGTCTGCACCACGCCGGAGCAGGCGCGCCATTTGATTGACCGCGCCGTGCGCATTGCCAAGGCCCAGCGCACTGTCACAGCGGTGATCTTCCCCAATGATGTCCAAGAATTGGACGCTGCCGAACCGCCGATGGCGCACGGCAGCATCCATAGCGGGGCCGATTTCCGCCAGCCGGTGATCGTGCCGGGGCCGGATGACCTTCGGCGCGCCGCCGATCTGCTCAACCGCGGCGACAAGGTCGCGGTCCTGATCGGCGCCGGCGCCTGGAATGCCCCCGAAGAGGTGATGGCGATCTGCGACAAGCTCCAGGCCGGAGTTGCCAAAGCGCTCTTGGGCAAGGCGGTCCTGTCCGACGATCTGGCTTATTCCACCGGCCAGATCGGTCTTCTAGGCACCAAGCCATCCTGGGAAATGATGCAGGGCTGCGACACCTTGCTGATGATCGGCACGACCTTCCCCTATTCGGAATTCCTGCCCAAGGAAGGCCAGGCCAAATGCGTACAGATCGATCTCGATCCGACCATGCTGTCGCTGCGCTATCCCGCCGATGTGGCTCTGGTGGGCGATGCCGGCGCCACCATGAAGGCGCTGCTGCCGCTGATCGAGCAAAAGGGCCGCGGCGCCTGGCAGGAGACGATCGAAAAGAATGTCGCCGCCATGTGGGAGGAGGAGAAGCGCAAGGCCCATATCGAAGCCCGACCGCTCAATCCGGAATTGTTTTTCTGGGAAGGATCGGACCGACTGCCGGCCAATGCCGTGCTCTGCGCCGATACCGGCATGTCCACGACTTTCTTTGCCCGCGCCATCAAAGTGCGGCGCGGAATGAAGACGGCGATCTCCGGCACCCTGGCCACCATGGGGCCGGCGATGAGCTTTGCCCTGGCAGCCAAATTCGCCTTTCCCGATCGGCCCGCCTTCGCCTTTATTGGTGACGGCGCTATGCAGATGCTGGGGATGAATGGCCTGATCACCGCGGCCAAATATTACCGTCGCTGGAGCGATCCGCGCCTGATCGTGGCGGTGCTCAACAACCGCGATCTCAATATGGTGAGCTGGGAGCTGCGCGCTTTGGGCGGCTCGCCCAAGGTCGCGGAGACTCAGGACCTGCCCGATATCGATTACGCGGCGCAGGCCGAACTGTTGGGACTCAAAGGCATCACCGTCGCCGCACCCGCCGATATCGGCCGCGCCTGGGACGAAGCCTTGGCCGCAGACCGGCCGGTGGTGATCGACGTCAAGGCCGATCCCAATGTCATCGCCTTGCCGCCGCATGCCACTTTCGAGCAGACCAAGAATCTGTTCCTGGCACTGGCCAAGGGCGACCAGGACCGTGTCGCCATCGTCAACCAGATCACCAAGCAAGTCGCCGCCTGAGGGAGACAAGGGATGGACAAGGACCAAGGCGCTTTTGCCGACCCGCAGCAGGGCCTTCAGGACCCGCAGGACAAATATCCCAAGCCCCCGTTCAAGAAGCAGAAGCAGCCTTGGCCGGGCTTGGCGTGCAAGATGGAGCCGCCGCCCGATCATGGCGAGAAAAGTTACAAAGGCTCCGGCCGCCTCTTGGGCCGCAAGGCGCTGATCACCGGCGGCGACAGCGGCATGGGCCGCGCCGCGGCCATCGCCTTTGCGCGCGAGGGCGCCGATGTCGCTATCAACTATTTCCCTTCCGAAGAGGAGGACTCGCAATCCGTGATTGCGCTGATCCAGGAGGCAGGCCGTACCGGCGTCGCCATTCCGGGCGATCTGCGCGAACAAAGCTTCTGCCGCAAGATGGTGGAAGATGCCGTGGCCAAGCTGGGCGGCCTCGACATCCTGGTGAACAATGCCGCGCGACAGCAATCTTACGAGTCCATCGCCGATCTTCCGCCGGAAGAGTTCGATGCCACCATGAAGACCAATATCTATGCGCCTTTCTGGACCATCCAGGCCGCGCTGCAGCATCTGAAGCCTGGCTCGGTGATCATCGCCACGGCCTCGGAGCAGGCTTACGATCCATCGGCCGATCTCTATGACTATGCCCAGACCAAGGCGGCGACCATGAATTACGTCAAGTCGCTGGCCAAGCAGCTCGCCAAGAAAGGCATCCGCGTCAATGGCGTGGCGCCAGGCCCCATCTGGACGCCGCTGCAGGTCTCAGGCGGCGCGCCGATGGAGAAGCTGGAAAAGTTCGGCAGCCAGTCGCCGATGGGACGCCCCGGTCAGCCGGCCGAGCTTGCGTCCATTTACGTACAACTCGCAGCGTCCGATGCCAGCTACACCACGGGCCATATCTATGGTGCGGCAGGCGGCGGCGGTCAGCCTTAGCCGTCCGCGATCTAGCGCAATGGAACGGCCGATGCTCCCAGCCGTTGGGTTCGCATGGCATTCGATCCGGGCGTCAAGCCGATTCCGCTTCCCGCCGACGCCCGCGATACCCGCGAGGCCGCGCGAGTCGTCGGGCTTTCTTATGTCACCGATCAACAGCCGGGCATTCACCGCGTCGGCGCACCGGGACATTTTCGCTATCGCGGTCCCGACGGCAAATCGATCAAAGACACGGAGACCTTGGCGCGCATCAAGGCGCTGGCGATTCCGCCGGCCTGGACCGAGGTGTGGATCGCGCCCGACGCCGACGCGCACCTGCAGGCCACGGGCCGCGATGCCAAGGGGCGCAAGCAATATCGCTATCACGCCGACTTCGCGCAGATTCGCGATG
>JAICHV010000107.1 GCA_025924715.1 Alphaproteobacteria bacterium | reverse complement strand
GCGCCGGAAGCCGATATCAAGTTGGGTGGGGACTGGCTGCTCCAGATCCAGGGCATGTCTGGAGCCACCTCCGCCTGGTCTCACACGGTTGGGCAGGTTTGCGTCTCATGCGCTTATCTCGCGCTGAACGGCACCACCAATTCCGGCGGCAATGCGGCGACCCCGTCGATGCCTGTCGTCCTGGGTACCACCGATCTCACCACGCGGGCGCTTTCCACCTCCACCGCGCTCAATGTGTGGGGAGCCTTGGGATCTGCCGCGGCGGGAGGGGCCGACACGAGCGCCGCGGTTCTGAAGCAGCTCACCGACAACAACAGCATCTCTCAAACCAACCAGAATATGAACGATGTCAATGTCCAGGCCGGTGGAACATTGTTGAGCGATTGGGCAGGCGATATCAAAACTTCGTTCGGTACCGAGTATCGCAATTACGGTATCTATCAATATGCGATCGCCAACAACTCGGCGGGGCCTTCCTCCACGACGTCCAGCAATTTCTCCGCCAAGTTCGGCCGCTATGTCTATGCGGTCTATGCCGAATTCTTTGTGCCCCTGGTCAGTCCGCAAATGGACATTCCGCTGGTTGAATCCATGGATGTGGACGTCTCAGGCCGTTACGATCACTACAACGATGTTGGGGATACCAAGAATCCCAAGATCGGCATCGACTGGGACGTCATTGACGGCCTTAAAGCGCGAGCTTCGTATAGCACTTCGTTCGTGGCGCCGGCGCTGACCAGCACCGGGGGTATTGCCGGTCTCACGACCGAATCATCGGTGACTTATGGCAACGGCACAGGTGGCCCCGCCACGGTGCCCGCCGGTTTTGCCAACAATGGCGGCGGCAATTCCACCGGCGTGCCGGCGACCTTTTGCGCCAATGGCTGCACCATCGGCAATTCGACCACGCAGGGCGTGACCATTGCTGGGCCGGGCGGTGCGACCGTGAAGCCGGAACAGGGGACCACCTATTCGGCGGGCGTTGATTTCGACGCGGGTAAATTCTGGCATGCAATGCACGGGCTAACCGGCAACGTCACCTATTGGCAGGACAAACTGGTGGGCGCCATCACCTCGCCGGTGATGACCCTGGACACCCAGATTGCGGCGCTCAACAAGAACATCATCATCGCGCCGTCGGACGCGCAAATCGCGGCCGCATACAACTCCGGCGTGCGCGTCAGCGCGGTTCCATCAGGCCCTGTCTACTTCCTGCAACACTATGTTCAGCAGAACGCCTTCAATCTGTGGGCCAACGGCATCGATTTTTCCATCAATTATGCCTTCCAGCCGGCCGATAATTGGGGCCTGTTCAATATCGGCTTCGACGGAAGCGAGAAGCTGAGATTCGATCAACAAGGCGGCGGGTTCGGCGGCGCCATCGTCAGCAATCTTAACAAGAACGCCAACACCACCTTCAGCTCGCTGGCCTTCCTGGGGCGCGGCTCCTTGGGCTGGCAAATGGATTCCTTTAGCGCGAATGTTTTCGTGAACTGGACGCAGTCCTATTATCAACCCACCACGTCAGTCCCGTTCACCGGTTACTATCGGGTCCCAGCCTACGTCACGATGGATATGACGCTGTCTTATGGTCTTCCGGATGGCCTCTTTCCGTTCTCGGGCGGTACCCAACTATATGTAACCGCGCACGATCTCTTCAATCAGGCGCCGCCTCCCTACAATACCGCGGTTGGCTACGATGCCTCCGACGCCAGTCCGCTGGGGCGGTTGGTGCTGTTCGGTCTGCGGAAGAAGTGGTGAGATCATGAATAAGGCGGCCAAAAGGAACGTGTTGGGATTTGCAACCGGCGCATCCGTTCTCGCAGTCGCCTTGTTCTCAACGCCATTGTGGGGCCAGGCGGTCGAAACGCCCGTGGCGCCCATCCAGACCACGGGCGGCATGCTCGCGGGCAAGGTGCTGGATTCCGGCGTGAAGGCATGGTTTGGCGTACCTTTTGCCAAGCCGCCGGTTCAGGAACTGCGTTGGCAGCCCCCCCAGCCGATGACCTGGAAAGGTGTGTGGAACGCAGACCGCAAGATGCCGGAATGCATGCAGGTGCTGAGGCCGCACAACATCAATCACTATTTCGGCGAAGAGGCGACCAGCGAAAATTGCCTTTACATGAATATATGGTCGCCGGGCGATTCCCACGCCGGCTCCAATCTGCCCGTGATCGTCTTTATCTATGGCGGTGGCGGTACCATCGGTTCCAGCGGCATCGCGCTTTACGGTGGCGAACCGATCGCCAAGTCGGGCAAGGCTGTATTTGTGAATTTCAACTATCGAGTGGGCATTCTGGGTTTCATGGCGCATCCCGCGCTGACGCGCGAACAGGGAGGCCATTCAGGCAATTATGCCTATCTCGACCAGAACGCGGCGCTGCGCTGGATACACGACAATATCGCCAAATTCGGCGGCGATCCGCACAAAGTCTTGATCATGGGCCAGTCGGCGGGTGCTGGCTCTGTAACCGCGCAGATCTTCAGCCCTCTCTCCAAGGGTCTGTTCTCCAGCGCGGTCATGTCCAGCGGCTGCAACTGGGATAACAATCCCGCACCCCTGACGGACGGCGAGAAAACCGGACTGGAAATACAACAGCGCCTGGGCGCGTCCGATCTGGAAGCCATGCGCCAAGTGCCCGCCGACAAGATCCTGGCCCTCCAAGCCGAGTCTCAGGTGGGAAATCACAATCCCGGCATTCGCACTGGCGCAGTGATGGACGGCTATTTCACCACCGAGCCGAAAGCTCAGATGCTTGCGTCACATGCCGCAAGTGACGTGCCGATCATTGCCAGCTTCAATCACGAGGATTTGGATGCGGGTAGTCCGTTGGTCCGCGCCAAGACGGTGGCGGAGTATAAGCAGGTAGCCCAAGAACTCTATGGCGAGAACGCGCCGGAGTTCTTGAAACTGTTCCCCGTTTCCACGGATTCTGACATTCGCACAGTGGGAATCGATGCGGCCCGTGACGCCGATTTGGAGGCGCACGCACGATCCTGTGCTCGTCAGCAGAGCGGATTCAACAAATCGTCGGCCTATATTGACACATTCACCCGCAAGCCATCCTTCGAACCGGGTGTGAAGATCGCTGACATGGATCCTGCGACCGCCGGCGCCTATCATACCGCTGACATCCCTTTCTGGTTCGGCACCATGGACGTGTTCAACATGTTCCGGAAAACACGGGCCTGGAATAGCTGGGACCGCACGCTCTCGGCCGATATGATGGCCTCGTTGATCGCGTTTGCCGATACGGGCAATCCCAATACCGCAGAAGTGAAATGGCCCGCCTGGTCACCGAAAAATGAGCAGAAGATCATCTTTGGCGACACCATCCATGCCGTGAAGCTCGACACGGCCCGGATGGATTGGCTCAAGGCCCATCCCGCAAAGATTGTCGCGCGTTTTCCTGACAATAGGCCTGGTCCAAGAGACTGAGCTTTCCCAACCCCCTTGAACTAAGGCGTC
>JAICHV010000106.1 GCA_025924715.1 Alphaproteobacteria bacterium | reverse complement strand
CTGGACAGATCCGGCACTTGACCCTTGAGCAGACGAAGGTATCGAGCCATGGCACGCAAAATGCTCTTCGCGGTATCGGCCCTATTGTTGGCGGGGGCCATGGCGGCATCGGCCCAGCCGGCGTCGCAGACGGAAAGCGTCACGGTCACGGGATCGCGCGACGCTTATCATGATTTCAGCAAGACCTTTGCCGTGCCGACGAAGTTCACCGGAAAGATCGCGCGCTGGGAGCACCGCATCTGTCCGGTCGTCAGCGGCCAGAATCCCCACTACACCGCATTCATCACCCAGCACCTCAAATATGTCGCGCTGGCGGCAGGCGCGCCGGTCAATACCGATGAATCCTGCCGGCCCAATATCGACATCGTCTTCACCACCACGCCGCAGGCTCTGCTCGACACGGTCAGCAAGAATGACATGCACTATCTGGGCTATTTTGAGTCAATCGCCCAGCGAGACGCGCTGGCGAAGGTCACCAGTCCCATCCAGACCTGGTACGCCACCGAAAGCACGGACCGCAAGGGCAGAACCCGGTTGGATACCGGCAGGTCGATCGTCGGCGGTACCACGGTCGGCAACTTCAACGGCCTGTCGCCCACCAATGGCGCCGACGTCGGGCCGGAATCCGCCGGCACTCCGGGCACAGCCTTGACAGATATGGCGCCCTTCTTCTCCTCGAGCGGCAACCGCCTGAATGACGAAATTCACACTGGCTTCAACCACGTCCTGATCGTGATCGATTCCACCAAGCTGGCGGGACAGGATATCGTGCCGCTTGCCGATTATATCTCCATGCTGGCGCTGGCCGAGCTCAAACCGAATGCTTGCCAAGAACTGCCCAGCGTCGTGAACAGGATGATGGCGGACTGCAGGCATGAGGCCTCGGACACTTTGACCATGTACGACCTCGCCTATCTCCAAGGCCTTTACCACATGACTACCGGCCGAAACATGGTGGCGCAGCGAAGCGAGATCGGTGACGTGATGACCGACCGGCTCGCCAAGGTAAAATAAGACATCGATAGCTCGGCGCCTTCAGCCTTCGCGAATGATCTCGCGATGCCGCTGCCTTGCTTTGTTGGTTCCGCGCGTGCGCTGCCGTACAAATAAAATTCGCGCATCGCGCATCTTGCGATCGTTAACCATGTGTTTTGCTTGAGAGAGGTGTTACGCGCGTCTAGGGTTTTTAGATGTCGCGTAGCGCACGCTTTGCAATTGTCTGCTTGCTGTTGTGGGGCGCATTTCTCCTTGCCGCGCTGGTGGGTATCGTCCCTCGCCCCATGGTCCTGGCGCTGGCGCTTCCGATTTTCGCATTGTGGCTGCTTCATCGCCGCGGAATGCTGGCGGAAGACGCGAAGCCCGAACGCGAAACCGAACGCCAGGCGGGGTTGGTAGGGCGCGTCTGTTTCGGGTCCAGCGAGGTATTCAGTTTTTCGATTGAGCCGAATGGCAACGGCTCCTACGGCCTTTGTCTTCGCTTGGAAAGCGGCGGGCTCAATGCCATGGCGCGGATCGGCAATTGGTCCAACATCGAAAAGGCACAAAGGATCGCCGAGCGCATCGCGCGGCAATTGTCAGACCGGGCGCAAGTGGTGTGGCACCACTCTCAAGAACCCGCGGTCCCTCAGGCAGCGGAGTAAGGCAAAAATCCCCTCCGCCGGTTGGTCAGGGACGGGGATTTGCGAGCATCAAACGCGCGAGCCGCTGATAATTCGTCAGTGTAAGGATTTCTGATCCCGCATAAGAATTTCAGCGGTTCCTTCGCCCGCAATCCCGCCTGCACAAAAGATAACCCGGCGGACGTTCCTTACCATTAGGTTACCGATTCGTTGACTCGCCCAAAGCTTGGGGATTTACTCGTTTTTGGGATTTTGGGGACTCCTGGACAACCCAGAATTGGGGACAGGAGAGCGGGTCATGACTCGGATTTTCCTGACCTATTCGCGCGACGACGATCTGTTGCCGCCCCATCTCTGCAGGCAGGCAAGCGGGCCAGCGGCTTTGTCACCGCCTTGTACGACCAGCTTCTCTATGAATTCCGGAACCTGGGCGGTGCGCGCCCCGAATTGTGGCGCGACGTCCATGGCATTGAACGCGCAGAACAATTCTCCCGTGTGATCCAATCGCAGATCGAGCAGTCCGATCTGTTGCTGGTCGTGTTGTCGCCCAATTTCATCCAACGGGAATGGTGCCAGCGTGAAATGGACGCTTTCCAGCGCCGCTGGGGCGCGGACGCCCGCCGCCGCACGGTGGTGGTATCCAAGCGTCCCGTGCCGCTGGAGCTTCGCCCGCCCTTGTTGCAGGGCCAGGAAGGGTACGACTTTTTCTTCCAGGAACGGGACGGCGGGGCCGGAGCCATCCAGCAATATTTCGATCGCGGCACGGTGATCGACGATCGTTACTATGACCAGGTCAGCAGTCTCGCGCGCTATCTTTCGTCATTTTCCGACCGGCCTGCGAGCGCGCGCGCCGAGCGCGAGCCCACGCGCCCCGCTCCGCCCAATGCAAGGACGGTTTACGTCGCAAAGCGCGCTGCCGACATGCGGGCGGCCTATAACCGCATCGTGGAAGAGCTTGAGGGCCGGCAATTCATCGTGGCGCCGCCGCCCAATACCGAAATTCCGCACGACCATACCGCCGCCGAAATGATCGCGGCGGCCATGGGCAATGCCGACCTGGCCGTGCATCTGCTGGGCGAAAAAATGGGTTATGCGCCGGAAGACGCAGAACCTATCGCCCGGCTGCAGCTTACGGAAAGCGCCATACGCGCCGGCGCGCCGCAGAGCGACAAGCAACGGCCACAGTTTCACCGCGTCATCTGGGCGCCGCGCATCCTCACCGAAGAGGCTACCGGACAGGAACGCGATTCCACCGCCGTGCTAAGCAAATTCGGCCAGCATCTGCCCAGCGACAAGATCGTCGGCGAAAATCTCAGCAAGTTCGTGGATTTCCTGGTCCAGCGGCTGGACGATCAGATCGTGGTCCAGACGCCGGTGCTCGATTTCTCCGATCTGCAGGGCGACGCCTCGGTCTATGTCTATCACCGCCCGGAAGACCAGGACCACGCATTGGAACTGGCCAAATTGCTACAAGGCGAAAATCTTGAACCGCGCCTGCCCGCGCTGGAAGGCGACCCGGCCGAACTGGCTGCCCTGCACCGGGAAGAATTGCGAAATTGCAAATCGGTGGTGCTGTGCTGGGCCAACGCGTCCGAAGTGTGGGTCAAGGCCACCGCGCGGGAGTTGGGGAAGTGGCGGGAGTTGGGACGCAGCGAGAAATTCGGCTGCCGGGCTGTGGTCGCCCTGCCCCCGCCCGGTCAGCGCAAGCTGGTGCTGAGCAATTTCCCGCCGCGCAACGAGATCGACGTGGTGCTGGACCTGACCGCCGCACCCTCGATCGACCGTGAGACTCTGAATCCCGTCATCCGGGCCTCGAGCGGATCGATGTCATGATTCAGGAAAAGCAACCCGGCCTGTCCGCGGAAAGACCTTTCATCGGCCTGATGCCTTTCGGCTTCGCCGATCACGACTATTTCTTCGGCCGCGAGGACCAGGTCTATTCCCTGTTTCGCCTGCTGGACCGCGGGCGTTTCATCGCCGTGGTGGGCAGCTCGGGCAGCGGCAAGTCATCCTTGGTCCGCGCCGGGCTGCTGCCGATCCTGGAACAGGAAAGCACCGGTCTGGGGGGGCGGCAGTGGCGCTGGATTGAGATGCGGCCGGGCGATACGCCGCTGAACAACCTGGCG
>JAICHV010000105.1 GCA_025924715.1 Alphaproteobacteria bacterium | reverse complement strand
GCAATGGCGCCATCATGCGGGTGGCTTTTTCGCCGACCGCCGCCTTCTGCCGGGCGCACAATGTGATGGGCTCGCTGACGACGGTGGAAAATCCGGTCGAACTCGATGAGACCGGTAAGGCCGCCGTCATCACCACCGCCCTGGCGCTGGGCGTGGATGCACGCAATGCGCAGGCCTATGCGCTGGGCTGCGGCATGGAATTGAAGCCCGATCCCGATCGGCGGCTGACTTTGACAGGTGATAAGGATGCGCTGGGCCTGCCACGGCTGAAGCTGGACATGCGTATCGCCGACGAGGATTTCGCGCTTTACCGCCAGACCCTGGCCGAACTGGGCCGCCAGCTTGTGGCGTCGCGCGCCGGGATGCTGCGCATCAGCTACAGCCATCGCGAGCAATGGCTGAAGGCCATGGACTGGGGCAACCATCATCTGGGCACCACCCGGATGAGCGTTGATCCCAGACAGGGGGTGGTGGATGCGGATTCGCGCGTCCATGGCCTGGCCAATCTTTACGTGGCCGGCAGTTCGGTTTTTCCCACTTATGGATCTTCCAATCCCACCTTGAATCTGGTCGCCCTGACTCTGCGGCTGGGCGATCACCTCAAGAAGGTGATGACCACATGAAGCGTCGGGACGCCATCGCAGCGATTGCAGCGGCGGGCGCAGCGCTGACGGCGGGGCTGTATCGCTTCTCCGACCTCTTCGTGAAGCATTATGAACCCACACCCTATGACGATCTGTTGGCGCGGCTGACCGACCGCGAACAAGCGGTGAAGCTGGGGGCGCATCTGCCGGGCCCCTTCGACCCGACCACGCAATCCGCCAGACTGCGCCTCACCTTCCGCCGGCAGGACCTTGGCAGCGCCGTGAGGGCCGATGCCGCTGCCGGCCGCATGGTTGAGATCGATGGCTGGGTGCTGCCTGAGACACTGGCACTGCTATCGGGGCTGGCGGCCCACGTCTGAGCGCGCCCCCCTAGGGAACTGCAACTAGGGATTGTTCCCCCTACCCCCACATCTTGAATCCGGTTTCGGGCACCCCATGTTTGTTCTACCGGCTGCCATCTTGGGGCCGGACAGCCGCTCAAAGGAGGGCTGGGACGTGAACAGGCATACGATCTTTGGAAGCCCCTATCTATTGGGCTTCGAGCATCTGGAAAGGTTGTTGGAGCGCACCGCCCAAAGGAGCGGCGATTCCTATCCGCCTTACAATATCGAAGCCTCGGAAAATGGGCATATCCGCATCACGCTGGCGGTGGCGGGCTTTGCAAAAGAAGAGCTTAGTGTCACCGAAGAGGATCACCAGCTGGTGGTCCGGGGCGTGAAGGCGGAGGAAGACAGCAAAACGTTCCTTCACCGGGGCATTGCAGCGCGACAATTTTTGCGCAGCTTCGTCCTGGCGGACGGCATCGAAGTTTCATCTGCCGCGTTGGAAAATGGATTGCTGAAGATCGATTTGGCTCGCAAGCAGGTCCAGCCCAGCGTGCGGGCGATAGAAATCAGGACTGGAGGTTTACGATGACGGACAGATTTGAGACCGACGACGTGGAAGATGGCCAATTTGTGGCTGGCCGCATCGCCTATATCAAGCCGACGGGCAGCGACGAAGCACACCGCCTCGGCCTGCTTCCGGCGAACATCGATCTGCCCGATGGCATGAAGCTCTATGTCCTCCATGCCGAGGACGGCAGCGTGCTCGGCTTCACCGACGGCTATGCCAGCGCTTACGGCGCGGCGGTGCAGAACGAATTGACGCCAGTCAGCGTCCATTAGGATGCTGACCATCAAAAAGGTCAGCGTCCACTAGCTGGTGACCGAAAACAGGAAAGTCGTGGGACGAAAGTCTCGCGGCTTTTTTGTTTGCACTTGCTTGGCTATGCTCTCGCCAAGGGTGGAGGCGTCACATGCGCAATTTTCTGATCGGTCTTGTCCTGCTTTTCGTCACGCCGGCCCTGGCGCAAGAAGCACAGACTCCCGCCGCGGGCGCCGCGCCACCCGCGCAGGCTGCGCCGGCGCAGCAGCCCGCGCCCGATCAGCAGCCGGCCCCGGTGCCACAGGCGGTGACGCAAGCGCCGACCAATCCTCCCATGACGGGCCCGAAAATACTGATCTCTACCTCCATGGGCGACATCACGCTCCAACTCGACTCAGTGCGCGCGCCCAAGAGTGTCGCCAATGTCCTGCGCTATGTGCGGGAGAAGCATTACGACAACACCGCCTTCTACCGCGTCGCGCACGGCTTCGTGATCCAGATGGGGAGCTTCGACGCCAAGGGAAAAGGGCGCGGCATTCATCCCGGGCCGGTGCCGCTGGAGGCCAATAATGGCCTCTCCAATCTGCGCGGCGCGGTCGCTTTGGGTCGGGGCGATGCGCCCGACAGTGCGACGGCCGAGTTTTACATCAACCTGGCCGACAACACGCCGCTGGACCACAAGGCGGACGATCCCGGCAACACCACGGGCTATGCCGTCTTCGGCCAGGTGATTTCCGGCATGGATGTGGTGGATGCGATCGGCGCCGTGCCCACCGGCGACAATGGGCCGATGCCCGGGCAGGCGCCGGTTGATCCGATAGTTGTGAAGAAAGTGTCCTTGCTCAAATAAGGGCGCTTGTCTTTTGCGTCGTGAGTCCGTCGCGCGTGCTCACGTGCTTTTCGCGCGCTCCGCGCGACGCTCCTGCTCACGCCGCAAAATACCGCCCGCCTAGGCGGCGGAAGCGGCACCACTGGTGTCAGCGGTCAAGATCGCGTACAGGGCTTCGGCCGATTTGGCGGCGCGCAGCTTTTCGCACACCGCCTTGTCGCGTAAGAGGCGCGAGACCCGCGCTAGCGCCTTCAAGTGATCGGCGCCGGCATTTTCCGGCGCCAGCAACATGAACACCAGATCGACCGGCTGGCTGTCCACCGCTTCATAATCAATGGGGTGTTCAAGGCGGGCAAAGATGCCGGTGATGGACTTGGCCTCGGCAATGCGGCCATGCGGAATGCCGATGCCGGCGCCCACGCCCGTGGTTCCCAGGCGCTCGCGCTCCACCAGAGTCTCGAAGATGCGCCGCTCGGAAAGACGCGTCAGGCCATGGGCTCGGGCCGCGAGTTCCTGCAACAGCTGCTTCTTGGATTGCGCCTTGAGGCCCGGCACAACGGCATCGGGCGCGAGCAGGTCGGCAA
Source organism: Alphaproteobacteria bacterium (assembly GCA_025924715.1). GTDB lineage: Bacteria > Pseudomonadota > Alphaproteobacteria > Micropepsales > Micropepsaceae > Rhizomicrobium. The sequence continues at coordinate 689 of JAICHV010000105.1, read as the reverse complement.
TATTCATCAAAAATCCCGAAGACGTTGGCGAAGTAACGTTGAAGACGTGACGCGCGGAAAGCTTTCGCCCCGGTCCGGGGGCCCTTTGCCCAAAAGCGGCGGGTTCATAGGCCCCTACCCCCGCAATGTCAATCTTGACATCTGCTGCTGCTTAACGCGCCAGCGCCGGGCTGCCGCCGGCCTTGAGACGCCGGCGCTCCACCGAAGAGGGAATGCGCAAGGCTTCGCGATATTTGGCGACGGTGCGGCGCGCAATGTTCACACCGTCTGCGGTCAGCAGCGAGACGATGCGGTCGTCGGAGAGAATTTCGCGCGGCTCTTCATTCTCGATCATCTCCCGGATGCGGTCGCGCACGGCTTCGGCGGAATGCGATTCGGTTCCATTCACCGACTGGATCGATGCGGTGAAGAAATATTTGAGCTCGAACAGCCCGCGCGGCGTGGAGATATATTTGTTCGACGTCACCCGGCTCACCGTCGATTCGTGCATCGAGATGGCATCGGCGATGATGCGCAGATTGAGCGGCCGCAGATGGCGCACGCCATGGGTCAGGAAAGCATCCTGGTGGCGCACGATTTCGGTCGCGACTTTCAGGATTGTCCTGGCGCGCTGGTCCAAGCTCTTCACCAGCCAGTTGGCATTGTTTAGACAATCAGTGAGATAGCTCTTGCTTTCCTTGTCGCGCGCG
>JAICHV010000104.1 GCA_025924715.1 Alphaproteobacteria bacterium | reverse complement strand
GGTGAAAGCCCGGAAGCGGGCGGCGAATCGACTGCCGGCGCCGATCCGGCCGCCATGGCGCTGGGACTGGCAAGCGCCACTCGCAACGAGGCGGATGCCTTCCTGCGCAACCAGAATACCCTGATCGACCTGCAGAAGCATCACCTGCACGAACAGTTCAAAAACCTCCATCTCAGCATCTGGGAAAAACAGCTCGGCGTGCTGTTGCGTCTGGCGACCTTGTGCGTGGGCGTCGCCGTTGCCGGCTTCGTGGCTGTGGCGGTGTGGGACGCCATGCATGACGACGGGCTGGTGATCGCGGCCTTTTCAGTGCCTCCGGACCTCGCCGCGCGCGGCCTCACCGGCGAAGTCGTCGCCAGCCAGTTGCTCGCCAACCTGTCGGCCTTCCAAGCAATATCGGTCTCCGCCCGGGACGCATCCAGCTTCACCAACAACTGGGACAAGGACATCAAGGTCGAAATCCCCGAAACAGGCGTTTCGATCGGCGAGTTCAACCGCTTCCTGCATGAATGGCTTGGCCATCAGACCCATATCACCGGCGCGGTATACCGCACTGGGTCCGGCATCGCGGTGACGGCGCGCATAGGCAACGACACGGCACCGACCATGACCGGCGGCGAAGCCGAGCTCGACCAGCTTTTGCGCCAGACATCGGAAGCGATCTATCGCGCCGCCCAGCCCTATCGCTATGCGCAATATGTCTTCAATGCGGGCCGCGTTGAGGAAGGGGAAACGATCGAGAAAAGCCTGATCGCCAATGGTACTCCCCAGGACCGGTTCTGGGCCTATAACGGCGTGGTCACGATGTACGCCTCGCAATTGGATTTTGCGAATTCGCAAAAGGCCGGCGAAGCCGCCATAGCGCTGCGGGCCGATTCGCACAGCTACTACAATATCGGCCGGGCCGAACTGATGGCCCAGCATGACGAGGCGGCGCTGGCGATGTCGCGAGCCGCTCTCAAAGCCAGACGCGATCCGGATGTCAGCGAGGCGACCTGGACCACCATCCGGCCATTTGTCGAATGCACCGCCGCGAGCCTTGAGGGCGATTACCAGAAGGCCGTGAAGAGTTGCGAGCAAGCCATCACGCTTCCCGACGCGGCGGGTACGCACAGGCAAGCCCGGCTGTTGCAGTTGCAGCAGTTCGCCCGGCTGCATGATGGGGCCGGCTTGCGCCAGGCCTCCGCACAGCTAACGTCGGACTTCGATCCACGCGCGCTCGCCACGCGTGCAAGCCACGAAGCCATGTATGAGGCCGTGAATGCGTTCGCGCTGGGCGATGTGCAGGCGCTCATGAACAAGCGCGCGGAGCTCGAACGCGGTCAGCTTCGGTTGCCCTACAGTTTTTTCTCCAATGCAAGAACGATACAGCCCGCCATTGCCACGGCGTTGGCGCTGTCCGGCGATTTTTCCGGCGCCCATGCCGAGATTGACAAGACACCCGTTGATTGCAGCGTGTGCTTGCGAACCCGCGGGCGCATTGACGCGCTTGAGAAGAATTGGCGTGGGGCAGCTTACTGGTTCGCCCGCGCCGCCGAGGACGCGCCTTCCACGCCCTTCCCTTTCACCGATTGGGGCCAGGCGCTCCTGGCCAAGGGCGACCCCGACGGGGCCATCGCGCAATTCAAGATCGCTAATCAAAAAGGCCCGCGCTTCGCGGATCCCCTGGAAGGCTGGGGCGAAGCCTTGATGGCGAAGAACCAGGCGCATTTGGCCCTGGCGAAATTCGCGGAAGCGGAGAGCTACGCGCCCAATTGGGGCCGGCTGCATCTGAAATGGGGCCAAGCGCTGATCTATGCCGGCAGACGCGACGCGGCCAAGACCCAGTTTGCCCGCGCCGCGCAGCTCGATCTCACGCCATCCGAAAAGTCAGAACTGGCGCGGCAGCCAATGACGGTCGCGCGGCAAGACTAACCGGCAAGGCGCCGCGCCACCGAAGCAACTTGCGTCCCCCTCACCTCGCCCGCAAAGCGTCCGCCACCGTCCAGCGGGCAGCCCGAAGGGATGGTAAAATCCCTCCGAGGATGGAAACGGCGATCGCCCATGCCATGGCCATGCCGAACATGGCGGGCGACACGGTCAATTTGAAGAAATCCCAGCCCATGCTGCCTTGCACGCCATTGTACAAGGACCAGGCGATGCCCGCGCCGATCAGGGCGCCGGCAACCGACAGTGCCGATGCCTCCAGAATGACCGAAAAGGCGACGGCGATACCGCGATAGCCCAGCGCTCTTAAGGTGGCGATCTCGGTGCTGCGCATTTCCACGGCGGCATACATGGTGTTGAAACAGCCAAAGGCGGCGCCAACGGCCAGGATGATGCTCACGCCATAGATCAGCACATGGAAAAAGACCGCGCTATCGGCGCCGATCCTGGCATTCCAGTCCGTCAGCCGCATCACATCCACGGTGAGAAGCGGATTTTGGGTGAGCGCCTTGCGGAAGGCGGGAAAATCGCCGGGCGATGCCAGGCGCGCGATGATCATATTATAGGAATTGCGCCGCATCGCCGGCAGCACGGTCTCGGTATCGCCGACCAACACGCCATCCATCAGGTCGCCGGTGGTGAACATGCCGACAATTGGCCATTGGCCGTTGGGCATGGTCACCTTGTCGCCCACCGCCATGCCCTTGAACTTGGACTGCGCCAGGGTGCCGACAATCAGTTCATGACTGCCGGGGCGGAACATGCGTCCTGCCACCAGATGGAAACCCGGCCTGAGCGCCGCGCCCATCTTGCCGAAGGTGATAAACCTGACAGCGAAGGTCGCCCCGTTCTTCTTCAGCACCGCCGGAATGCCCGCAACAAAGCCGGTATCGGCAAGCGGCGATCCATCCGCCGCCCTGGCAATACCCGGCGCATTGACGATGATCCGCGCCTGATCGCGGGGGATGGAACTGTTATCTTCCCGGTCGCTGCCATGCGAAACAACGATGACATTGCGCGCATCGCCGGTGGCCCGATAGGTCTGTTCCATGCCTTCTGTCACCGACAGCAGCGACAGCAGCACGCCGCTGACGCATGTCATTCCGATCACGATCACCAGCGATTGCCAGAAACGCCGCTGCAGGGTCCTGAAATTGAGCAGCGAAACGACTGCGATCTGGCGGATTGCGTTCATGCGTATCTCGAAAGCGCCGCGGCGATATCCAGCCGGCTGAGCCGCACGATCGGCAGCACCGTGCTGGCCACGGTCAGGCCGCGGGCCCAGGCCAGCCCCCACAAAAACACCGCGAAAGTCATGGTGGGCGCCGGAATGCCGGCGCCGGGCGGCATCACATCGGCCAAGTGAAGCGCAAGCCACCTGGCCAGCGCGATGCCGCACAGCGCGCCCAATATGCACGGGAATGCCGCTTCGGCCACGACCAGCCCCACCAGCCCGGCGTTCGAGAAGCCAAAGGTCTTTAGGGTGGCAAACTCCGTCAACCGTTCGCGTACCGATTGGGCGATAACGTTGGCGGTGAGCAACACAATCATCAGCAACCCGATCAGCGCGATCTTTCGCGTCAGAGCCTGTACATCGAGGTCGCCGAAGCCCTGGGAATAGATCTGCTTCTCGGTCTGGCTGCGGGTGGGGTTGCCGGAATTGGCAAAGAGCCTGTCGATCCGCTCGGCCAGGGCGGGCGCCTGGGCGGGGTCGACGGTCAGGGAATCCACTTCGCTGATTTTGCCTTGGTCGGCCAGCGGCAGCGACTTGTCGTAATAGTCGTAATTTCCGGAAATCATCGGGCCGGGAAACTGGGCGATATCGTCATAGATACCCGCGATCCTGAGCGGCCAGTTCTTGGTGCCGTCGGCCCTGTCGGTCTTCGGGCTGATAATGGTGAAACGGTCGCCCACTTTCTTGTGCAGGGGCGCCGCCGCCGTGCGG
>JAICHV010000103.1 GCA_025924715.1 Alphaproteobacteria bacterium | reverse complement strand
GAAGAAAAGACTTTCATGGAGATCGGCGGCGAGACCATTCATGCCACGCCGACGGACTATGACGACCGCACCACGCCCGACGGCAAGACGTCCTCGGTGCACTGGCTGCGCTTCAAATTCACGCCGGACCAGAAGCAGCGCTTCGCGGCTGGCAGCGACCGCGTGGTGCTGGGCGTTTCGCATCCCCATTATGGCCACATGGCGGTGCTGAGCGCCGAAACCCGCGCGGCGCTGGCGAAGGATTTTGCCTAGCCCTCCATTGTCATTCCCGCGCACGCGGGTATGACAATCGGGGCAAGGACTATAGCTTCACCCGCCCCGCGGTGATGTCCGCATACCACGCCGGAGTCAGCAATTCGTAGCGGCCCCTAGCCGGGTCCAGGAGATAGATCGGATCGACGATGACGGAGGGATCAAAGCCGTCCCGCACCAGATCCACCTTGCGCTGCTTGAAAGTGCCAGTGACGGCGATATGGGGCGACAGCCGCAGGAACAGCGGCCAGGCATAAGGCGCCAGCCGTGCCTTCAGCCGCGCCGGCAGCCCCTCGATATCGAAATCGCCGTCCACCACCAGCGCCGCCATGCCGGCGCGCCCTTCCATGCCCGGCACGGCGACGCCATACACATTGGCTTCGCGGATGCCCGGCGCGGCCGCCAGCACCTCTCCCACCTCGCCGGTGGAGACATTCTCGCCTTTCCAGCGAAACGTGTCGCCGATGCGATCGACAAAATAGAAATAGCCGTGGGCGTCGCGTCGCATCAGGTCGCCGGTGCGAAACCAGACATCACCCTTTTTGAAGACATCGCGCAGCAGCTTCTTCTCGCTCTCGCCGCGATTGGTATAGCCTTCGAACTGGCGGCCTGGCCGGTCGCCGATGCCGCCAATCGCCTCCCCCACTTCGCCGGGTTCGCACTCGATGCAGAGACCATCCTCGCCCCGCACCGGCATTTCCTTTTCCACGTCAAAGCGGACCACGCGGGCGGGCAGCAGCCATTCCAGATAGTCCGGCACCCGGCCCACCGCACCCACCGTGCCGTCATAATTCAACATGGCGACATTGCTTTCGGTGGCGCCGTAGAATTCCACGATGCGAGGAATGGCAAAACGGCGCTGGAATTCGCGCCAGATTTCGGGCCTCAGCCCATTGCCGGTGACGGCGCGAATCTTATGACCGCGTTCCAACGGTGAGGGCGGCGCATTCAACAGATAGCGGCACAGCTCGCCGATATATTCGAACATGGTGGCGCCATAGCGGTGGATATCGGGCCAGAAGTCATGGCTTGAGAATTTGCGCTTGAGGATCAGGGCGCCGCCGGAAAAGAACGCCATGCCCACCGCGCAGACCCCGCCGGTCGAATGATAAAGCGGCAGGGGGTTATAGATGCGGTCATCGGCCCGAGGGCACAGCGCCCCGACAAAGCCGCTCATCATGAACAGCATGCGCATATGGCTGAAATTGGCCGCCTTGGGCAGGCCGGTGGTGCCGGAGGTATAAATAAAGAAGGCGCGATCCTTGAGCGTGACGCCGGCGCGCGCCTGTTTCCCAGGCGACTTGTCTGAAGTGGCGGCCAGCGCGGCGGTGAGATTGCCGCCTTCGCCCTCCACCCAAAGCGCCGGCGTACTCTCAAACGGCGCCTCACGGAAACTGGCCAACAGCTCGGCGCCGACGATGGCGTGGCGGGCGCCGGAAATGGCGATGGAATGCGCGAGCGCCATGCCGACCAGGTTGGTGTTAATCAGCGCGACCTGGGCGCCCACCTTGAACATGCCCAGCCAGGCGGCGATGTAATCGGGCCGGTTTTCCATCAGCAGCGCCACCGCCTCGCCGCGGGCGATGCCATTTGCCAAGGCCCAATTGGCGTAAGCGTTGGCGCGGGCATCCAGCTCGGCATAGGTCCAGGCTTGGGCCTGAGAATAGATGGCGATGTTGCGCGGCCGCTTTTTCGCCTGGCTCTCGACGATATCGACGATGCTGCGCGTGGCGTCGGGCTTGACCCTGTTCAGCAGCCATAGCGTGCGCGCGATGGTGGTGAGATAGATATATTCACGCCGTATCGCGGTAAGGATGCCCAAGCCCGTCTCCTGATTCGCAAAGCTTGAGCCGCGTGGTCCGTGCAATCAAGATGCGCCCATGGACGAGGTTTTGGACTTGCGGGGCCTCAAATGCCCCCTGCCCGCAATGATGACCAAGAAAGAACTGGCGCGGCTTCCCGCCGGCGCCGCGCTGGTTGTGCTGGCGGACGATCCGCTGGCGGCGGTGGATATCCCGCATATGTGCCATGGCGAAGGCCACGCGGTTGAAAGCGTGGCCTTGCGCGATGGCTATCGGGAGTTTTCGTTGCGCGGTAAGTCTGGTTCGGCTTAGGCGCCGCTTCGGGCCCTATGCGAGAGATTACCTCTGCCGCATTGATCGCCCGCGGCTCGTGCGCGGCCTGTTCCGGCGTTAGCAGCACGATCTCCGCATACGCCTGGTAATTGGTCCGTACCACCACATCCATCATCGGGTCGTAAGGAAAGCCCCAGCCGCCCCAATAGCCCAAAGCGCCGCGGCGGCCCCAGAAGGGATCAGGCGGCGGCATATAGGGCACCGTCTGCACCGAGGTATTGGCGCGCGTATTGCGGGTATCGAACATGAAGCTGGTGAAACCGGCCGCGCGGGTCACTTCGGCCGCCCGCAGCAGCAGGTAGCTTTCGACCGTCTCACGGGGGGTGATGGTGTTGCCGGTAAAGGTGATGCGGTAGCGGTTGTGGGTGAGTTCGCGGTCGGTATAGCCGGTGGGCTGGCCTTCCAGCCGCGGCGGGTAGGGCGTGGGCTGCATGCAACCTGAAAGCAGGATGGGCAGCGCTCCGGTCAAAAGGGCGACCGGAAGGACCCGGCCCAAAGAGGGAAGAAGGGGGCGGGCAAAATGCTTAACAAAGGACATGACGTGCTCCTGTCCGTGATGCCCCTCACGGATTGTTCTTGAATATGGGAACGGTGGCGGCCAAATGCCAGTTCCCTTGCGGGTCTTTGACGGAATTTAGGGCGGTCCATGGCCACAGGGGCAGGTCACAGGGGTTTGATTTTGCGGGACTTCCCCGGTCTGGAAGGGGTCATTTTGCACTGCACCCTCTTGCTAAACACCGTCCGGCAGTGGAAGTTCGCGCTGCCCGGAGCCCGCTTTCCGGGCAAAGGTCCAAAAATGGGCCGGAACGCCGGGTCAGACCGGTCCGAGACAACGAGCCTTTTGGGGGCCTGAACGATCGCCATGCACGGTCTTTCTCAATTCCTTCAATTCGCCCTGTGCCTGATCCTGATTGCCGTCTGCATGCTGTCCTTCCAGCTGGCGGGACTGGCGTGGGTGCGACTGTTCCGCAAAGGCCCGCTGCTTGCGCGCGCCGAACTTCCCGATGCGGAACTGCCGCATGTTTTGGTGCAGCTTCCCGTCTGCAATGAAGGGCCCTTGGCGCTGCGCGTGGCCGCCAGTGCGGCGCGGCTGGACTGGCCGCTCGACCGCCTGACCATCCAACTGCTGGATGACGGCGACATCGAGAATCACGAGAGTCTGGCAAAAGATGTGCGGGCGATCATTCCGGCCGGGGTCAATTTCCAGATCTTGAGCCGCGGCGACCGCAAGGGCTTCAAGGCCGGAAATCTCGCCTTCGGGCTTTCTCATTCGGACGCGCCCTTTGTAGCGGTGCTGGACGCGGACTTTGTGCCGCCGCGCGACTTTCTGCGCCGGACGGTTCCGGTGCTCCTGGCCGATAGCGGCCTCGCCTTCGTGCAGGCGCGCTGGGGTCATGCCAACCGCGGCGCCAACTGGCTGACGCGGGTGCAAGGCCTGTTGCTGGACGGGCATTTTGCCGTGGAACAGGAAGCGCGCTTCCGCGCCGGCATGCCGCTGTCGTTCAACGGCAGCGCCGGGGTGTGGAATCGCACCGCCATCGAGCAGGGCGGCGGCTGGACCGGTGAT
>JAICHV010000102.1 GCA_025924715.1 Alphaproteobacteria bacterium | reverse complement strand
GCCCATTGCAGGTGATGTTCGAGGGCCCGCGCGTGGACCACACTTATGATCCCATGCGCAAACCGGGCGCCATCCTGCTGGGCAATGGCGGCGACAAGTCCATCGCCTCCCAGGGCACCTTCTATGAAGGCGCGATGACGGCGGCGAACACCTATCCCTCACATGAGACTGACCAACTGGTTCAGGCCAACGTTGTCGCCGCCCGTTACGATGTGCAGCGGCTGGCGCTCGCGCCCGCCACCGGGGCCGAGAAGCCGCCGGGCTTGCAGACCTTCACGCCAGGATCGTCGCAGGACGTCGTCGTGACGTTCATCAACACCACGGGCGCACCCGTGGTCGGGCTTGGTCTCAGCCTGTCATTGCCCGCTGGCTGGCATGTGACGCAACCACGGCAGAACTTTGCAGGTCCCATTCAGCCGGACGCCAGGGTAGAGGCCATCTTCAAGGTGACGTCGGGGCCTGCCCCTTTCAATGGCGACCTGGTGGCCAACGCTTCCTACAGCGCCAACGGCGTCCGGCAGAGCGACCGCGCGGCCGAGAAGCTGCGCAATGTCAGCCCCATCAAGATCAACGAATTCCGCATCGGTGACGGCGCCGTCAATCCAACCAATTCCTTCATCGAACTTTACAATGCGGGCGCGGACGCGGTGGACATCTCCAACTGGTCCTTGGTTCAACACCAGACCCAGCAGGCGATCTCCTCAGACATCAGGATTGCGGCTGGCACGACACTGAGGCGGCATGAATTCTATTTGCTCGGTTTGGCCGATTCCGGCTTGGCCGCGGCGGCACGCACCGGCGACACCGCCATCCATGTCCGCAGCGTGGATGGCATGAAGATCGGCGATACCATCAGCATCGGCAATGAAACACGCCGCATCGCCGGCCTGGGCACCGCCGCGGGCGCCCCGACCACGGTGTGGCAGCCGGCGGAACGGCCTCTGTTGACTGTTCCTGCCGGTTCGGCCCGTGTTCCAGTCGCCAGTACCGATGGATTCAAGGTTGGCGAGAAAATCGCCCTCGGCTATGGCGGCGCCTTTCCCGCGGTGTCGCGGACGATGGAGAAATATGAGGTGGCGACCGTAACGACGGTCGGCAAGGCCGGCACTCAGGCCTTCCTGGGGACGGATGCCGCGGCCGGCGCCACCCATATCAGCGTAACCTCGGTCGCCGATATTTCGGTCGGCGATAGGATCCGGCTGGACATCAACAGCGTTGGCCATGGCATCGAAACCGTCACCGTGAAAAGTGTCGGCACGCCGGCCATCTGGCTGGCGCTATTGAATGACGCGCAGGCGGGCGCCACGCGGCTGCGCCTGCGCCGCGGCACCGGCATATTCAACGGCGCCGCCGCCAATAGCGGGTTTGGGCCAGCCGGCCTCAAGGTTGGTGAGAAGCTGCTTGTGGGCACACAAGGCAATGGCGAGAGCGTTTCCATCACCGCGATCGCCGGCGATAGTGTGGATGTGACGCCGCTGGCCAAGAGTCATTTGGCTGCGGAGCCGGTGATCGAACCGGGCAGCGGCCTGGAGCTGACGGCACCGCTCAAGTTCAATCATGCCGGCAACCTGCCTTTCAGCACCGAAGGCAGCGGCGTCAGCTTTACGCCGGCGGCAAGGTTTGCGCATTTGGCCAATGAGCCTGTGCAGCCGCTGGGTACGGGCATAACCCTGGACCGCCCGCTGAGCGCAAACCATCCCATCGACACCACGGTGCGGGTGGCAACAGTGGCGAGCGCGGGCTATCAGGGGCCTGCCCCCCAGCAATGGTTCGGCGGCCCGACCCTTTCGGACAGTGCCGGCGCGATCATCCTGCGTGATGCCAAGGGCCTGGTGGTGGATAGCCTGAACTATGGCCTCATCGCCGATCCCTGGGCGGCAGAGGGTTATCAGGGCGTCTCCGGCACCGGCGAAGCGGGCTGCCGCGCACCGGCGCCGGGCGTCTACCGCAGCGGCCGCTTCATCGCCCTTTTGACCAACAGCAGCGCGGGCCGCTTCCCGGACGGCGGGGATACGGATAGCAATTGCAACGATTTCGTGCAGCAAGCCGCCACCATCCTGCAGCAGCCCGCTGCCATCGGCGCGATAAACATCAAGGTCGCAACCGTAACGGGATTCGCCGCGGGCCAATCCGTGATGGTCGGTGACGGCACCGATCGCGAAACGGCGATCATCGCATCGGTCGGGACCGCCGGCGCCACCGAAGTCGCCGCTGAAACCGCACCCGGCGCGACAGTCATTCCGGTCGCCAGCGGAATGGGATTTTCTCCGGGGCAAACGATCATGCTGGATGACGGGGCCGCGAAAGAAACGGCGACCATCGCCTTTATCGGAGTTGTTGGCGCCCAAGGGCCGACAATTGCGGTGACGACAGCCCTGCGTTTCGCGCACCGCACTGGGGCGCAGATCTCGGGCAGCGGCATCACGCTCTCGCGCGGCCTGACTAAGGCCCATGCGAGCGGCATACAGATCGGCACCGGTTTGCCAACGCCAGGGGCAGCGAACAGACATGGCTTGGGACATTAATCGGCGAGGACTGGCGCGAGCGTGTCGCGTGCCAGACGGCTGTCAAACTCTATTGCGACGGCTTTTGGCGGGCTTGCCTTTCAATTCGATCCAGACGGGCGCGTGATCACTCGTCTTCTCCCACATTCGAACATGGCGCGAGACCTCCGCGCCTGCCAGGCGGGGCGCAATATCCGGGCTCATCAGAATGTGATCCATTCGCAGACCGGCATTCCTGGCAAAGGCGTTTCGGAAATAGTCCCAATAAGTGAAGATCACTTCATCGGGATGCTTTTTCCGAAGCGCATCCGTCCATCCCTGCTTCAGAAGCTTCGCATATAGGGCGCGTGTTTCCGGAAAGAACACCGCGTCACCTACCCATCGTTCGGGTTTATAGGCATCAAGCGGCGTGGGAACAGCATTGAAATCCCCGCATAGAATGACGGGGCCGCCCTTTTTCAGGAGCTTGGCGCTATATTTGATCAGCCGCTGAAACCACGAAAGCTTGTAGTCGAACTTAGGCCCCGGAGCCGGATTGCCGTTGGGAAGATACACACAGCCGATCGTGAGGTTTGCCACCAACGCCTCGATATATCGGCTTTGTTGATCGGAAGGATCGCCGGGGAGGCCTCGGCGCGTTTCGATGGGCGCGCCGATACGGCTCAAGATGGCAACACCATTCCAGCTTTTTTGCCCATACCAAATGGCGTCGTAACCCAACCGGGCCAGTTCCTTTTGGGGAAAGCGTTCTTGTGGAGAGCGAAGTTCTTGCAAGCAGGCGATATCGGGCTGCTCCTCATCCAGCCAGCGCAGCAACACCGCGAGCCGGCCATTGACGCCATTGACGTTATAGGTGGCGATCTTCATCGGCCAACCAACGCCATGATCCGCGTTCGGTTCCAAGATCGAGCGGCGCCAGTTTCCGAGGCGCGACCGGGACTAATACTGCTGGACAAAGACTTGTGAGAGATATTCCAATAGGCGTTGAAACGGCCCGCGCGCGCGCCAGTCCTGTAAGGCGATCCTTCGCGACCGGCTGAGGTCATGCTGGAATATCTTCTCGAGTCCGGCTGCCAGCCCATCATCGGCCATGCCGAGAAGGATTTCATCGTTCAGTTTGCGGCTGCGATTGTCCCAATTGGCCGATCCGATCACGGACCATCCTTTATCCTCGACCAGAAGTTTGGCGTGGGTGAAGGTCGGCTGATATTCGTAAATCTTGACACCCGCCTCCAGGAACTCCTCGTACACCCGCTGTCCAGCCCATCGCACCGACTTTTCGTCGGTATGTTCGCCCGGCAGCAAAAGCACCACATCCACACCGGCGCGCGCCTTCTCCGTCAACGCCTGGCGGATCGAGGCATCGGACAGAAAATAGGGATTTTCGAGATGAATCGACTGGCGTGCCGACCATAGGGACGCCAGGAAAAAACTCTCGCCCTCGAACAGGTCGGGCGAGGGCGAGGTCGCCAAGATCACGTAGGGACTGCCGTCCTGCGCCTGCCCAT
>JAICHV010000101.1 GCA_025924715.1 Alphaproteobacteria bacterium | reverse complement strand
AGGCCTGGCGCCGCCAGGCGCTCCGCCGACGACAAGCGTGGTATCGGCATCGGCGGCGCCGATCACGATGGTGGCGTCCGGATCGCCCAGCGGCATTGCGGGGTTTGCCATCACCCGGCTCCGAACACGACGCGGAAACCGACATCCGCGCGCATGACCGTCTTTTCCAGCCGGTGGCGGAAGCTGGTGCGGCCGGTTGTGGCGGGACTGTCGAAGCTGCCGCCACGGATGGCGCGCAGATCATTGTGGGCATGCGAGTGGGGATCCACGGCGTCCAGGCCGATGGTTTTCAGCAACGTCTCGTCCCAGCTGTCCGAACACCATTCCCAGACATTGCCGCAGCAATCGGAGAGGCCGAGAGCGTTGTCGCCCAGGCGATAGCTGCCAACCGGCGTGGTGCCGCTGCTGATATTGTCGATGTTGGCGTGAACGGTCTGGGGCGGCGTGTCTCCCCAGGGATAGATATTGGCGCCTTCGCCCGCCCGGGCCGCCACTTCCCATTCCAATTCGGTGGGAAGACGTCCGCCCGCCCAGCGGGCATAAGCCGCCGCATCGTCCCAGTTCACCATCACCACCGGATGGTTGTCGGCGCCGAACAGCGCATGGCCGATCAGGGCCGGCGCGCGATAGCCGGTGGCGGAAAGAAAGCGACGATATTGCCCATTGGTGACGGGCGTGGCGCCGACCTGAAAGGCCGCGAGGCGGATTTTCCGTTGCGGCTGGTCGCAGGCCCGACCGGCCTTTTCCCCTACCACATAGGCGCCGGCAGGAATGGCGATGGCGGGAGGACGCTGGTCCGGCGAGGTCAGCGGCCGGAACGGATCCAGCAGCACCACCTTTGCCAGCACGGCGCTGCAGTCCGCGGCCGTGGCGGGACGCCTGTCGCGGTCATGCTCGATCAGCGAAAGCACCAGCCGGTCCAGCTCCGGCGGAATGGCGGCGCAGAAGGCGCTGGGCGGCACGATCTCTTCCGGCCTGAACTCTGGCAGCTTGCCGGTCTTGTAGACGTCCTTCAGGCTGCAGGCGGGGATGTGCCCGTCGGTGAAAAGCTCATAGGCGAGGATGCCCAGCGCATAGAGATCGGCGCGCTGGTCCAAGTCGACGCCGAGATATTGCTCGGGCGCCATATATTTGGGCGTGCCGCCTTCCAGCTGATGGGTGCGATCGGACTCGTCGCGGCTGGAAAGGCCGAAATCCATGATCACCGGATCGGTGGGATCGCCTTTGCGCAGGAAGATGTTTCCCGGCTTGAGGTCGCGATGGATGATCAAGGTATGGGCGACGGTGAGCGCGGCGCACAGCTTGGTGAAAAGCGTCAGCCGCTTGGGCATGGTGTCGAGCAGCTTGCCGCGCTGGCTCTTCAGCCACTCTTTGAGGTCATAGCCCTCGATCAGGTCCATGACGATGCCGACGCCACGCTCGCCTTCGTAAAGGTCGTGGATCGGGCAGATGTTGACGTGGCGCAGCCGGCGCGAGATCAGAACTTCGCGGCGGAGGGATTCGATATAGCGGCGATCGCCCTGGTGGGCCTGCTTGAGAATCTTGATCGCAAGCGGGATGCCGAGTTCGGAATCGAAAACCTTGTAGACATCGGCCGAGCCGCCGGCGCCGACCGGTTGCCAGTCGACAAAGCGGTCGCCGCTGGAGCGCGGCTCCGGCGATACGGTCGGATCATGCAAAACGGTAGCCTGGGCCATGGCGCAAGGCGCGGGGACTAAGCCGCGCTGGTCTCCCGGTAAACGCGCATAAAGATTAGGTCGCCAGCCGTTAACATTATGTGGAATTTGTCCGCATCAGGCGCTGGGAAAGTCGGGCTTTTTGAGCCTCTTTGCCTGTCCACAAACGAAACCAGCGCGCTCGGGGCTGAGAGCGCGCTGGTTGCAGAATGTGCCTCTTGGAGGCTTAAGGATCAGCCTGCGTAGGTCGCGGTGGATGTACCATCCGCGGCGCAATAGCCGCCGGCCGAGACACCGGTCAGGGTGGTCAGACCATTGACGAAAGCGGTGCGGTTGATGTGTCCGTCCCAGCCGGCCACGGTGGAGGCGGCGCTGGAATAAAGGATTATGCCGCCCGAGACCGCGGCATTGGAGCGGCCCGTTGCTTTGATGCAGTAGACCACATCGCCGGACGACGGACCGGCGGTAGCCACCTTCGCGCTGATGACATAGTTGAAATGGCCATCCTTCGGCAGCTGGACCTGCGGGATGAGGGTGGAGATTTCACCGGTACCCGTGAGGTCCGGTGTCGCCACCTTGGTATCGATGGCGGCCTGCAGCGCCGCAGCGGACTGCAGCTGCGACTGGGCATAGCCCGAGATCGCGCCGACCATGTTGGCGGCATCCTGCGCGACTTCGGCGGTCGAGCTGGTGCGGATGTAAGAGAAAACCCGCGGAATGGCGATGGCGGCAAGAATGCCGATGATGGTCACCACGACCATCAATTCCACAAGCGTAAAGCCCTTCTGGCACTTCCTGTTCATGGGTAGCCCCCCGTTATTTCACCCTGACCATAGACGGGTAAACCTTAAGATCAGGTTGGCAATAATGCGTACGGTTCAATACGGAACAAAAACAGCCGCTTGGGGGGCCAATCGCTGGGCCCATGCTAAAGCTCTCTTAAGTCCCAAGGCGTAGGCTCATGCTTGCCGCCATTCTGGGATTTGTCATGGCCGCTTCAGAAATTGCCCATCTTTCCGTGTTGCTGGTGGAGGATGTCCGCGCCACCCGCGTGATCGTCCGCACCATCCTGCGCTCCTTCGGCATCTATGACGTTGTGGAAGCCGCCGACGGCCAGGAAGCCCTGACGGTGCTGGGCCAGCGCCATATCGATGTGGTGATCACCGACCTGGCCATGGAGCCGATGGACGGCGTAGAATTCATCCGCCGCCTGCGCACGCCTCGCAACGGCCTCAATCCCTATGTGCCGGTGCTGATGGTCTCTGCACACACCGAGATCGCCCGTGTCAAGGAAGCCATCGCCGCGGGCATCACCGAATTCCTCGCCAAGCCTCTGACACCCGCGGGTCTCGAAGCGCGGCTATTGACGATCGTGCGCGCGCCCAAGAAGCGCGTCAGCTCCAAGGCCTATTGCGGCCCGGACCGTCGCCGCGGCAACGCCAAGACACCCAATCGCCGCCGCGCCAGCGACAAGGCCGACACGCCCGTTTCCTGAAAATACGCAGTCAGCTTTGACAAAGCCCCGCATCGGATGATGCGGGGCATTTTTACGCGGCTAATTGCAGCCGGAGCGGGTCACTGTTTGACAATCTGCCCGTCGGGCAGGCGGATCACGCCCCAACCACCATTGAGCGGCTGGCCGTGGTTGAAGGGATGCTTGGCCGCCTCCGCCTCATCCACCTCGATGCCCCAGCCGGGGCGGTCATTGGCGTAATAATAGCCGCCGCGCATTTCCGGCACGCCCTTGAAGATGGCTTTCTCCGCATCATTGAAAGGCGTGAATTCCTGGATGCCGAAATTGGTGATGTTGAGGTCCAGATGCACCATGGCGGCGTGGCCGATCGGCGAGACATCACCCGGTCCATGCCAGGCGGTGCGCACATTGAAGATCTCGCCCATGGCGGCCACCTTGCGCGCCGGGGTCAGTCCGCCCATCTGCGACAGATGCATGCGCATATAATCGATCAACCGGTCCTTGATCAGCGGCGTCCATTCATGCGGTGAATTGAACAGCTCACCCATGGCGATGGGCGTGGTGCATTGGGCGCGGATATTCTGGAACCAGACGATATCTTCCGGTGACAGCGGGTCTTCCAGGAAGAACAGGCGATATTTCTCCGCCTCCTTGGCAAGTTGAACCGCCTCGGTGGGCGTGTAGCGTTCATGGGCGTCGTGCAAGAGCTCGATCTCGGCACCCAATTGCTTGCGCGCTTCCTCGAACAGCGCCAAGGCGCGCCGCTTGGCCGCTTCGCGCTCGAACACCGGTTCGTCATGGATAGCAGGGAAACGCTGGCCGGCCTGGCGCGCGCCATAGCCGGCCATGCCTGGCACACCGACCTGGATGCGGACATGGCGGAAGCCCTGCGCGATGAATTGCTTGGCGTTATCGATCGTTTCTT
>JAICHV010000100.1 GCA_025924715.1 Alphaproteobacteria bacterium | reverse complement strand
CCGAAGCTGGCTTTGACCTGGCCCACCAGACGGCCATCCTGGGTGTCCAGGATGTCGATCTCCTCGCCATGGGCCTCGCGCACGCGCAAGATCAGCCGCCCCGGCTGGCTCTGCATCTCGACAATGCGCGCGCCGGGCGGGAGCTGGAAATTGGCCGTGGCGCCGTGGCTGCCGGTCTTGCCGCCCAGCTTGACGATACCGCCGATGACCAGCGCGATCACGGCCAGCACGATCAGGATGGAAAGGATGATCACCGCCATCTTGGCCGCCTTGTGGGCCGGGGTTTGGTTTTCTCCCACCGGGCCGTTAGAAAAAGGCGGCATGTCGGACACGGAAAACTCCTCTGCTCCAGCCCAGACGTTCAATGTCGCGGCTGATGACGCGCATGCCGGCTGGCGGCTGGACCGTTTTCTTGCCGCTCACCTGCCCGATTTCTCCCGCTCCCGGCTTCAGCAATTGCTGGAAGGCGGCGCGGTGTCTTTGGGCTCGCGAAAAATAAAAGACGCCAACCACCGGGTCAAACCCGGCGAGGATTATCGCGTGGCGGTGCCGCCGGCGGCACCGGCCACGCCGCAAGGCCAGGATATTCCCCTGAAGGTGGTTTACGAGGACAAAGACCTGATCGTGATCGACAAGCCGGCGGGGCTGGTGGTGCATCCGGCCGCGGGCAATCCTGACGGCACCCTGGTCAATGCCCTGATCGGCCATTGCGGTGCCGCCAACCTGGCCATCGGCGGCGAGGCGCGGCCGGGCATCGTCCACCGGCTGGACACGGACACTTCGGGGCTGTTGGTGGCCGCCAAGACCGAACGCGCCATGGCATCGCTGGCCAAGCAATTCGCCAATCACACCATCGAGCGCGCCTATCATGCGCTGGTCTGGGGCGCTCCGCGCGACAAAAGCGGGCGCATTGAAAGCCAGATCGGCCGCAGCCCCTTTGATCGCAAGCGGATGGCGGTGTTGCGCGGCGGCGGGAAGGAGGCGCGTACCCGCTACACCGTAATCGAGAAGTTCGGACCGGCCGACAGACCCTTCGCCTCCTTGATCGAGTGCCGCCTGGAGACCGGCCGCACCCACCAGATCCGGGTGCACCTGACCCATCTGGGCCATCCTTTGATCGGCGATCCCCAATATGGCCGGACCCGCACCGCGCCCCGGCCCAAAAATCCGGCGGAGGAAAAAGCCTATAGCTTGGCAGGGGGATTCTCCCGCCAGGCCCTGCATGCTTTTGTGTTGGGATTTCAGCATCCTAGCCTGCACAAGACCCTGCGTTTCGAGGCGCCCTGGCCTGCGGATTTTGCGGAACTTGTCACTGCCTTGCGGGGATTGAATAGGACCTAAGCTTGATTATCTCTCTTCAACTGTCGGGGATTTCAGGCGTTACCATTTCAACGCCCGGATAAGGGGGATTTATGAGCAGTCGTGGACTTCCCGTCCTTTCGGGCGAAGCGGGCCTGTCTCGCTATTTGAGCGAGATTCGCAAGTTTCCCCTGCTCTCGCCCGAAGACGAATACATGTTCGCCAAGAGCTGGAAGGAGCATCAGGATCCGGAAGCGGCGCGCCGGCTGGTAACCAGCCATCTGCGGCTGGTGGCAAAGATCGCCATGGGCTATCGCGGCTACGGCTTGCCGGTTTCCGAAATCGTCTCCGAAGGCAATGTCGGCCTCATGCAGGCCGTCAAGCGCTTCGATCCCGACAAGGGCTTTCGCCTCGCCACCTATGCGATGTGGTGGATCCGGGCTTCGATCCAGGAATATGTGCTGCGTTCCTGGTCCATGGTGAAGATGGGGACCACGGCGGCGCAGAAGAAGCTGTTCTTCAACCTGCGCAAGGCCAAGTCCAACATCGGCGCCATCGAGGAAGGCGACCTGACGCCGGCCCACACGACCAAGCTGGCCGATCAACTCGGCGTCACCGAGACCGAAGTCACGGAAATGAACCGGCGCTTGTCGGGGCCGGATTCTTCGTTGAATGCCCCTTTGCGTTCGGAATCGGAAAGCGAATGGCAGGACTGGCTGGCGGATGAGACCGCCGACCAGGAAACGCGCCTCGCCGAGCGCGAGGAACTGAACGACCGCCATGAACTGTTGATGAACGCGATGAAAGACCTCACCGATCGCGAGCGCGACATCATCCAGGCCCGCCGCCTGCAGGATGAGCCGGCCACTTTGGAAGAGCTGTCGCAGAAATACGGCGTATCGCGCGAGCGCGTGCGCCAGATCGAGGTGCGCGCTTTCGAGAAGCTGCAGCGTGGCATCAAGTCGGCCATGCACCGCGCGGCTTTGCCGGCCCCGGCATAGCCAACATGCGTTTCCCGCGCTTGCCGTAGCGGGGTCCGGCGTTAGGCTTCTCCACGATTTTTTGGGGGAAGATCATGACGCTAAAGATGTGGCAGGTGGACGCCTTTGCCAGCAAAGTGTTGGAAGGCAATCCGGCGGCCGTGGTGCCTTTGGACGCCTGGCTTCCCGACGATCTGATGCAGCGCATTGCGGGTGAAAATAACCTAGCGGAAACGGCGTTCTTCGTGAAGACCGAAGCCGGACGCTTTGCGCTGCGCTGGTTCACGCCAAATACGGAAGTCGATTTGTGCGGTCATGCCACCCTGGCCAGCGCCTGGGTGATCTTCAACCACATCGACACCGCGCTGACGCAAGCGCGCTTCATGACCCGTTCCGGCGAACTCGTGGTGACGCGCGGCAACGGCGGCAACGTGATGTCCCTCCCCGCCAATATCGTCACGCCTTATTCCAGTGACGCGGCCGGTGATGCAGCTCGGGCGATCGGCGCCGCGCTGGGCGTTGCGCCGCCGCGCGAACTGCATAGCGGCACATACCTGATGGCGGTATGGGACGATGCCGCAACCGTGCGCGCCATCACGGGACCGGGCGGCATCGCGCCCGTGCTGGAGGCGCTGGGCTTCTGGGGTTTGATTGCGACCGCGCCCGGCGACGCGGGATATGATTGCGTGTCGCGTTTTTTCGCGCCCGCCAAGGCGGTCCCAGAAGATCCGGTCACCGGTTCTGCCCATTGCGCCCTGACGCCTTTTTGGGCGGCGCGCCTGGGCAAGAAGACGTTGAAGGCGCGCCAGGCCTCGGCCCGCGGCGGCGATCTTCTCTGCACCGATGATGGCGATCGCATCCTGATCGAAGGCGATTGCGCGCTCTATCTCACCGGCGAGATCGAAATTTAGAAAATAAATGCCATGGCCGTCGCTACGCCGTCGCTGGCGACCATCCGGGCCATCCCTTTTTGGAAAATTGTATCGCCCGCCTGAAGCTGGCGATGACGGATGGGGAGCTACTGCCGCGGCGGCTTGCCCGGCATATTCCCCATTGGCTCATCCTCGTTATTCAAGCCTTCGCGGGTATCGGCATCATCCACAATGCCCTCGTCGAACATGGCAAGCCCATCTTCCAGATAGTCGCCAAGCAACGGTAGGCTCAGCAGATATTCGGCAGTGCGGCGGGAATGTTCGGTGCGGGCCGTTTCGATCGCTTCGCGCCATTCTTCCTTGCTATAGGTACCACGGCCCAGCCAGGCCAGCGCCACCAGGCGAATGCGCTCGTCGTCATTCAGCGAGCGAATGGCGCCCAGCAATTCCTCCCGTACCGGATCGTCATGCCCCTCGGCCAATACATCCGTTTGGCCGTCATCAATAGCATTGGAGCCCTCGTCCGGATCGGTATCGCTTTCCTTCACGTCATATTCGTGCGCCTTCATGATGATGAAGGTGACCTTGTCCAGGGGCAGGTTGAGCGAAGGTTCCTGCGGCCGGCGGCCGCGGCGGGGCGTGGAGGATGGGGCGACGTTAGCCATGCTGTTCCTGAAATTTATGATCTTTTGTGAAAACGCATCCGTGCCCCCGCGCGTTCCCGCCGCATAATTTCGCGTTGACGGGCGTGCGGCGGCGCCCCTATACCGGGGTTGGGCCACGCCTCCCCAACGAGGCGCTATCATTCTGGAAGGAATGAGCCGTATGACTGAGGTTGCCAAAGATAAAATAAGTCCGGCTGTGCGTCCCGCGCGGCCTTTTTTTTCGTCGGGTCCCTGCGCCAAGCGCCCCGGTTGGACCCCTGAAGCCCTGAAGGGCGCACTGGTGGGCCGCTCCCACCGCTCCAAACCCGGTAAGGCCAAGCTGAAGGACGCCATCGAGCGCACCCGCAAACTGCTTGGCATTCCCGCCGATTATCGCATCGGCATCGTGCCGGCCTCCGACACCGGCGCGGT
>JAICHV010000099.1 GCA_025924715.1 Alphaproteobacteria bacterium | reverse complement strand
CAATCGACTTTCAGCTGCCTGGCGGCCCGGATAGCCTGCTCCTCCCGCTCGCAAACCACGGCCACATAGTTGCCGCGACGGATGACCCGGACAAAACCTGGAATGTTTTTTACCGATGTCTCGTCGATGCTGCGCAAGGTCGCCCCCGCGACAGCGGGCTTGACGTTGCGCGCGTGAACCATGCCGGGCAGCTTCACATCCACCGCCCAGGTCAGCGATCCATCGACTTTGGCAGGTATGTCATAGCGTTGCGGCGAATGGCCGACGACGCGCAATTTGTCGACCGGTTTGACCTGTGCCAGTCCCGTCGTGGCGCCGACATTGTCCCCGGTCAGCGCGACGTTGAATCGTTTCCCACCGACAAGCTGGGCATAGGTGATGGACTTTGCAGGATCGGAGAGCACAGTAATGGTTGCGTTTCTGACCTCCAACTGTGCGACCGGCACACCGAAATGCTGGCCGGCCTGTTCCAGCAAGACCCGCCGCGCTTCGGCTGCGACCCTGCGCATCGGCCAACTTTCGCGTTCCATGGCGGTCGAGCCGCCGGAGCCGCCTTGGTCCGGCGTGATGTCGGTCCGGCCCATCACCAGGCTGGTCTTGTCGAACGGGATATCCAGCTCGTCGCACATCACCTGCCGAAAGGCGGTGCCGGTGCCCTGGCCGCCGTCTGTCTTGCCGACGAAAAACGTCGCCGTATTGTCGGGATGGATGACGATCCAGGTGTCGAGCTGCCGGAAATCGGGATCGGCATAAGGGCCGTCCCCTGCCGCTGCCAGTGCGCTGCCACCGGGGAAGCCCAGGCTCACTACCAAGGCGCCCGACCCCTTGAGGAAATTCCGGCGCGACGTCGAGGCATCGCCCTTCAGGAGCGCATCCCGGATTGTTCTGGGAAGGTGAAGCGCCGCGCTCATTCGACCGTCTCCCGGCGCACAGGCACACCTGCAGCGCGCTTAATCGCCGCGTGAATCCGGTAATAACTCATGCACCGGCATAGGACCCCTTCCATCGCCGTGCGAATATCGGCATCGGTCGGCTTTGGATTGCGCTGGAGCAGCGCCTTGGCGGTCATGATCTGACCGTTTTGGCAATAACCGCACATGGGCACCTGTTCGTCGATCCAGGCTTGCTGCAATGGGTCCAGCTTGCCGTTTGTCGACAGGCCTTCGAGGGTGGTGATCCGGCCGCGGACCTGCGACACGGGCAGGGTGCATGAGCGCGTCGCCACCCCGTCGATCATGACCGTACAGGCGCCGCACTGGCCGAGGCCGCATCCGAAATGCGGGCCGCGCAGTCCCAGATCGTTCCGCAGCACATATAGAAGCGGCGTGGAGGGATCGGCCCCCACCTCGTGGGTTGCACCATTGACGTCCAATTTCGTGGTCATTGGTTCACGCTCCGCGTACAGGATGTCGCACAACCGGGAGACGGTAATTTTAGGGTAGGGGACACCTGCTCGCAACGGGCGCGTCTGCGGCTTCCAAGAGGATCTGGCGGATCAGTTGAGTGCGGGCAGGTGCGCGTGGTTCGTCTCGCGCCTTGCCAAAAAAGCCTTGTCGGCTAGGCTGTCACGGCTTTCCCAGCTGCCGCTTGGCTTCTATGAAGACAGTGGGCGGGCCTGAATCTCCATTACTGACATGAGTCTGGAAATATCCATGAACAGCCGATTCCACACAGTCGCGATCCGGACCTGCTTTCTGCTGTTGGCGACGGCTGCGACGGCGATGGCCCAGCCGGCGGACACCCCGGTCAATCCTTTTGCCGGCAATCCGGCCGCCGTGGCGGCGGGCGAGAAGGTTTTCAACTCCACCTGCACCGCCTGCCACGGCGAGGCCGGCACGGGCGGACGGGGACCGGCGCTGAACACCGGCCGCTTCTCGCACGGTTCGGGGGATTATGACCTGTTCCAGACCATCCGCTCCGGCATTCCGGGCACCCAGATGCCCAGTTTCGCGGCCTTGCCTGCCGACGATGTATGGCGTGCGGTCACCTATATAAAGAGCTTGTCCGGACAAAGGTCCGGAACCGAAATTGCCAGCGGCGACGCCGCGGCGGGTCAAGCGCTGTTCTTCGGCGCCGGCCATTGTGCCAGCTGCCACGAGATCAACGGCAGGGGCGCTGCCATCGCTGCGGATTTGTCGGATGAAGGCACCAAGTCGCTGGGCGCCATTCGCAGTGGCGTCGCACACAAGATGCCGCCGAGCTTTCGCGCTCAGCCTCATTTCGCGGATGTGACCACCAATGACGGGCGCACGGTGCACGGGTTCGTCACCGGCGAGGACAGTTTCGCCATCGCGCTTCTGGTGGATGGCAAGAATGTTGTGCTCGACAAGAAGAACATCCGCAACCTTTCCGCTTCGCGCGATGCCGTCCCCCACGATGTCACTCTGACATCCGCACAGGCGGAGGATCTGGTGGCCTATCTGTCGCGGCAGAAGAAGCGTGACTTCGCCGAAAGCTCCAAGGCAACCCCCGCGCCGGTGCTGACCTATGGGCGCCTGGTGAACAGCCGGGCCGAGCCGCAGAACTATCTCAGCTATTGGGGCGGCTATGACGGCCATCATTTCAGCGAGCTCAAGCAGATCAACCCCGCCAATGTGGCGCGGCTCCAGGCGCGCTGGGCGGCGCCCCTGCCGGGCCCGTCGGCGCTGGAATCCCTGCCATTGGTGGTCGACGGGGTCATGTATGTCTCAGGCCCACCCGGCGATGTCTATGCACTGGACGCCAGGACTGGCCTCACGCTCTGGCACTTCCATCGCAAGCAGGATGTGGTCAATCCCTATCAGATCAATCCCTCCAATCGCGGTGTGGCGATTCTGGGCGGCCGCCTATTCTTCGGGACATTGGACGACAATCTGATCGCATTGGACGTCCATACCGGCCGCGAACTTTGGGAAGTGCGCGTCGCCGACACACTCGAAGGCTTCACCTTGACCGGCGCGCCTCTGGCCGTGGATGGCAAGATCATCATGGGCTCGTCGGGCGGGGAGATGGGGCTGCGCGGATTCCTGGACGCCTATGACCCGGCTACCGGCAAGCGGCTATGGCGCTTCTATACGACCGCGGCGCCCGGCGAAGTCGGTGGTGACAGTTGGGCGGGCGACAGTTGGAAGCTGGGCGGCGGCGGCACCTGGCTGACCGGAAGCTATGATCCCCAGCTGCATCTGTTGTATTGGGGCGTGGGCAATCCCGCGCCATCCTTCAACCAGACCGTGCGCAAGGGCGACAATCTCTTCACGGACTCCGTGATCGCGCTCGACCCCGATACCGGCAAGCTGAAATGGTGGTACCAGTTCACGCCCAACGACTCCCATGACTGGGACTCGGAAGAAGACATGGTCCTGGCGGACCAGGTCATAGACGGCAAGCCGCGCAAGCTGCTGCTGCACAGCGACCGAAACGGGGTCTTCTATGTGCTCGATCGCACCAATGGGAAATTCCTTTGGGCCAAGCCGTTCGTGAAAGAAACCTGGGCGACGGGCTGGGACAAAGAGGGCCGGCCCATCATCAACCACGCCACCGACGCCACGCCGGAAGGCACCGTGATGTGGCCGGCTGGGGCCGCGACCAATTTTCAGGCGCCGTCCTATGACCGGGAGAGCAAGGTCCTTTATCAGCACTACAATGACATCCAGGGCTTCATGTCCCAGGCGCCCGCCGTGTTCGAGCGCGGCAAGCTCTATACCGCGCGCGGCAGCGTGATCCCGCCGCAAGGGCCTCCGCCAAAGTCCGGGATCGAAGCGCTGGACACCACCACCGGAGAGGCCAAGTGGAAATTCCCGGTGATGCGGCAGACCAATTCCGCTGGGGTGATTGCCACGCGGGGCGGGCTGGTCTTTGCCGCCACGGCCGAAGGAGAGTTCATTGCGCTCGACGCCAAGACCGGCAAGGCGCTGTGGAATTTCCGCACCGGCGGACCCATTACGGCGTCGCCGATCTCTTATGCGGTCGGCGGCAAGCAATATGTAGCCATCTCGGCGGGCAACACCTTGTATGCATTCGCCCTGCCGAACTGAGGTCTAAGCGGGGCCGTCCCCATCTGTTGCTTTGACGCGATCCGTCAGACCAGATGCTGCTCGGCTTGGATCAGCCCGCGGATATAACCGAACTCGAAGGCGAAATTCTCGCGGGCGCCTGCCTGTTCCTCGCCCGGCACGCGGGGCGCGTGGTCGGGCATCAACAGGTCCTCATAGCCGACCTCGCGATAGACCTTCAGCGCCTTGACGAAATCCACATCGCCTTCATCCGGGAACAGCTCGGCGACGAAATCGTCGCGGCCGCCGCGGATATTGCGGAAATGGACGTTGAAGATCTTCTTGCGGCT
>JAICHV010000098.1 GCA_025924715.1 Alphaproteobacteria bacterium | reverse complement strand
CTGACCAAGGATTTCATGGGTCAGTGGCTGGAAGTGCGCGGGCTGGACCAGACCGCCAATCTCGACAAAGCCCTGGCCGCGTCGGAAAGAGGCGAGACCGAACATTTCTTCAACTATATCGTCGCCAACAACCGGCCCATCACCGACATGCTGGATGCCGATTACAGCTTTGTCGATGAGCGCCTGGCCAAGCTTTACGGCATTCCCGGCATCAAGGGCGATGCTTTCCAAAAGGTCCAGTTGGACCCCAACCAGCGCTTTGGCGTGATCACCCAGGCCTCGATCCTGACGCTGACCTCCAAGCCCTTGGGCGATGGCCTTCGCACCTCTCCGATCGTGCGCGGCAAATTCATCCTGGAAAACCTGTTCAACCAGAAGATCCCGCCGCCGCCGCCGGATGTGCCGCCGCTGGCGGTGGACGACAACCACCCGCTCACCGGCACCACCCGCCAGATCTTCGAGCAGCACCGCACCAATCCGATTTGCGCCGGCTGCCATGCCCGCATGGAGCCCTATGGCTTTGCGCTGGAGAACTATGCCGGCAACGGTTCCTGGCGAACCCAGGAGAACGGCATCCCGCTGGATGTCTCGGGCGAGATCAACGGGCATAAATTCACCAAGCCGGCCGAATTCCGCCAGGTGCTGCTGACCCGGGAGGACGACTTCCGCCATGCCGTGGTGCGCAAGGTGCTGTCTTATGCCTTGGGCCGGGGCATCCAGGGCGGCGACCGGCCGGCGATCGAGCAGATCTAGGCAAAGTACAAAGACAATGGAGACACTTTCAACAGCGTCAACATGGTCGTGGTGCAGAGCTTTCCGTTCCAGAATGCGCGGGGCGGCAAGGCCATGGACCCGGCCGCGATCGCTGCTGCCGCCAAGCTGGACAAGGACGCCGCCGCTACCCGGGCCAAAAAGGCTGATAACGCGCCCGCTTCCGCCAAAGCCAAACCCCGCCTGCAGCCTGTCGGTCTGACAAACGGGAAGTGATCAGGTACCGATTACGCGGGCACCATCACTGATCACCTCAAGCGCCTTTAGCTTCCGCTGCTGATCGCCACGATGGCATCGGCGGCATCGAGGGCGACCTGCTGGCCGCCTTGCCGGTCGGTGACCGCCAAACCGGCTTTCAGCTTTTCGACCACGTCCTGGTATTTGGCGTTCTTGGCGGCATCGGTGCTGTCGGGGATCACGCCATTGCCGCTGTCGGCGCAAGGATTGAGAACGGTGGCGTCGAAATCGGGGCCTTTGGGGCCTTCCAGGCAGTTTATCGACCGCTGCATGCGGTTATGAATGTCCTCGATGCGTCCGATATTGCGCGATCCCGACCGGGCGGCGATCTGCGCCGCGCTGATTTCCAGGGCCAGCGTGGGTTTTTTGGCTTTCACTGTTGCCGCCGCGGGGATAGGCGTGGGGGCCCGGTCGATAAAGCCACCCCCTTGCGCCGCGGCTGCTCGCCGCGCATTCGCCGCGTTCCCGCCATTCGCTGCATTTCCGGCATTCCCAGCATTCGCCGCATTGCCGACATTGGCCGCGACCTGGACCGGGCGCGCCGGGCCTCCGGCGACTGTGGGAGCAGGCGGCGGCGTCACGCGATAGGTACGATGGCATGCGGTGCAGTCCGCTTGCACCGTCACCAGCGTGGTCGCCAGCGTTATCCGGTCGGGTGCCGTTAAAAACGCCTTGGCATCGTTGATGAACTTGTCGTCGGCAGCTTGGAAGCCGGCGGTATCGGTCCAGATCTCCGGCTTCACCGCAGGATCGGTCTGGTCGGTGCCGGGGCCGAACAGCGCCGTGATCTGGGCGCCATTGTCGATCAGGATTTTGACCTGATCCTTGACCTTGTCCCGATTCAATATCCCAATCACCTGGGCATCGATGGCGCTGATCGCCTTGTTGTTGGCGCGCATGAGTGCCTGGCGGTCGCTATGGGCATCGGCGATGGCAACCGTGCTGCCCAAAAGACAGCAGCCGCTTGCCGAAAGCGCAAAAAGGGTTCGCTTGATGGTGAGGACGGAAGGCATCGCAGTTCTCCGAGTGATCAAGTTTCAGCGTTTCGAGGGTTTGTAACCGGCCCAGGCATATTCCAGCGCCGCGGCCATGGTCTGCTCGCGCACTCTTGTGTCGTCGTGACCGGCATCCTTGGCAAAGACGAAGCGGTAGTCATAGCCTTTGGCCTTGAGCACCGCCGCCGTCCGGTTCGCCGCGGTAAGCCAGTTGTGAAAACTGGAATCGGGAGTCTGGTAGCCATTGTCGTGTTCGCCCACTTCCATCCAGATCCGCAGCGGCTTTTTGGGTGCATCGGCGATCAGATGCTCATGATATTCCCAAGCGCCATGGGGATTGGCCGGGTCATAAGGCGATTGCTGATTCACGAAAGTCGGCGAATAGAGAATCACGCGGTGGTACCGTTCCGGGTGGAACCAGGCCATGGTGAAAGAGGCAGCGGCGCCGGAACTGCCGCCAAGCGTGGCACGGCCGTCGGGATCTTTGGTGAACCTTACGCCGAACCGCTTTTCAACATGCGGCAAGACTTCCTTCTCGATGAAATCGCTGTAGCGCCCCGAGACGGTGTCATATTCATAGCCGCGTTCGCTGCCCAGAGAATCCTCGGCGCGGGCAGCGCCCACCGGTGTCGAGCCCGGCTCAAGTGCCACCATGGCGATGGGCGGCAGCTTGCCTTGGCTGATCAGCGAATCCAGCGCCCGGCGGACCTGGTTCTGAAAATTGTTGCCGTCCTGCACGATGATCACCGGCAGCGGTGTGCCCTTCTTCACGCCGGCGGGAATATAGACCCAGACATGCCGCGGCTCATAAGGCGACGCTTCCCATTGCACATCGCCCGGCACGGCATTGCCGCGGCCACCGGGCGCCTTGGACGGATCGGCGACATAGCCGACCTTTTTCTTACGCCCCGGATAGAATTTGGAATCCTTGGCCAGCATGGTGATTTCATGCAGCTCGCCGGTGGCCCAGGCCGCATGCGGGCGCATTTCATCGGCAGGCACAAAGTCAGGCCCGATGACATAATCGCCATTCGAGATGTTGTCGGTGCCGCCGGCGGGAAAGGGATTGGGCGGCGGCAAAGGCGCGCCGCGGCCGGGCGCCGGCGCCGCGGCGGCCGGGGGCTGAGCCGGTGCCGTGGGTGGCGTCTGGGCGATGGCAATGCTGCCCAGACCCACAAGAGCAGAAAAACCCAAAACCAGCGGTGATCTCATCATGCTTTCCTCCACATTCCCTTCAAGGGATTTTTGTTGCGTCGCTATTCATAGCCTTACCGCCACAAGGGATCGATAGGCGTGCCGCCCGCCAGCACCGCGGAAATATTGTCAAGCGCGCGCATTCCCATGGCGCTTCGTGTCTGCACGGTCGCGCTGCCCATATGCGGCGTCAAAAACGCGTTCGGACAATCGCGCAGCCGCAAATCGTAAGCCGGCTCGTTTTGGAAGACGTCCAATCCGGCGGCAAAGAGATGGCCCGATGTCAGGGCGGCAATCAGCGCTTCCTCATCCACCAGGCTGCCGCGGGCGGCATTGACGAACACCGCGCCGCGCGGCAGCAGGGCAAACATAGCGGCGTTCATCATCGCCTTGGTCTGCTGGCCCGCCGGCGCGTGTAGAGTCAGGATTTGGCAATGCGGCAGCATTTCCGCCAGGCTGGGGAAATACTGCGCCCCCTGCTCCGACTCCGGCGGCTGACGCTGGGGGCCGGTATAGGCGATGGACATGCCAAAGGCGCGGGCGCGCGCGGCAACGGCCTGGCCGATCCGGCCCAATCCGACAATGCCCAGCGTTTTGCCGCGTGGATCGATGCCCAGCATCTGGCTTTGGTTGAAGCCGCGCCGCCAGCCTTCTTCCATGATGTGGATATAGTCCCGAGCCCGGCGGCAAGCGCCCAATATCAGCAGAAGCGTCATGTCGGCCGTGCTGTCGGTCAAAACGCCGGGCGTGTTGGTCACGATCAGGCCCCGGTTTTTGGCCGCCTCGACATCGATATGCTCGTACCCCACGCTGGAGGTGGCGACGATCTCGACCGAGGGGGGAAGCCTGGCGATGATGTCAGCACGCATGGACTGGCTGGAGGTTATCATGAGGCCCCGCGCCTCGTGCCGCACCGCCTCCAACATCTCATCGACGCTCATGTCGCGCTCGGGCACCAAGACGGCGTCGAACAACGCCGATGCGCGTTGTTCCACCGCCGGCACTGTCTTGATGGCGATCACGATTTTCGGCGGCAATAGATACCCTTTGCGCGCCGCAAGTGAACCTTCCGGCGCGCGCTTAATAAATGACGATCAGAAACCCAACCGACCTCAGACGCTGCTGCCGAGGCCTTCGAGGCGGCCGGTGGAATCGCCATGGCGCTCGACCTTGGTTTCCATGCGGTCCATCAGCGACAGCCACAGATTGGAGACCGGGGTGCCTTCCGGATAGATGATGTAGCGGCCCGGAT
>JAICHV010000097.1 GCA_025924715.1 Alphaproteobacteria bacterium | reverse complement strand
TTCTGTGGGGGCGAAACAGGATCGACGGACGTGTAAAGACTGTTCTTTCGCCCGGTATGGTTCCGCCGTTATCGGGCTAATCGTACAAGTGCCAACGATAACGAAATGGTGCTCGCTGCCTAATTAATTAGGTAAGCGCGGTTTCGGGAGGTGCACCGAGCAACAGAAGCACCTCCCACTTCTATTGCGTAATCCTGATCGACACATCGCCTTTGCGCGACACCACAGCGACCTCGGTGTCGGCGCCGCGGCGGCGCAGGCGCAGATTCACGGATGCTTCGCCCATCTCCAACCCGTTGATGTGCACCTCTTCCATGAAGCGGGGCAGCTGTGGATTGTGGAAGCGAATCTCGCGTTGGTTAAAGCAGATCTGCAGTCCCAGATTGGCCTTGAGCAGGGCAAAGGGCACCACACAGGCCCAAGCCTGGGGCGCGCAGGCCACCGGATAGCTGACCGGGGCGGTGCCGCGCCGGCGCGGGAAACCGCAGAACAGCTCGGGCAGCCGCATCATGTCCATATGATTGGCGGCATCGAACAGGCCCTCGAAAATGGCCGAGGCCGCGCGCTTGAGACCATAGCGCGCTAGGCCCAGCGCAATGATGGCATTGTCATGCGGCCAGACCGAGCCATTGTGATAGGACATGGGATTGAAGCGCGGCGCGTCCGCTGAAAGCGTACGCACGCCCCAGCCAGAGAACATTTCCGGCATCATCAGGGTGGCGGCCACGGCTTGCGCCCGTTCCGGCGCGGCAATACCGGAGGCCAGCACTTGGCCCGCATTGGAGCTTCTGACTTTGCAGGGCCGCTTGTCGCCATCCAGCGCCAAGGCATAGGTGCCTAGCTCTTCGATCCAGAAAGCCTGTTCGAACCGTATCCGCAGCTTTTCCGCCGCCGCCGCCAGCGCGGCCGCGCGATCGCCATGGCCCAGCATCGCCGCCATCCGGGCGGCGCCTTTCTGCGCGGCATAGACATAAGCCTGTACTTCGCAAAGGGCGATCGAGCCGGGCGCGAGCTGGCCGTCGGCGTGCATGATGGAATCGCACGAATCCTTCCAGCCCTGGTTGGTGAGGCCGTTCTCGCTCATCCGGTAATATTCGACAAAGCCGTCGCCATCCTGATCGCCGTATTCCTCGATCCAGGTCAGGGCTGCTTCGATATTGGGCCAGAGGTCGCGGATGGTCTGCGCATCCCCGGTGCGGTCGAAATAAGCCGCCGCCAGCCAGACGAAAAGTGGCGTGGAATCGATGCTGCCGTAATAGTGCCGGAACGGCACCTCGCCCAGGATCGCCATCTCGCAGGACCGGGTCTCATGCAAAATCTTGCCGGGCTCGGCATCGTTGCGGTCGTCCATTTTTGTCGCCTGATGGGCCGCGAGATAACGCAGCACGCCGCAGGCCAGGCTGGGATCGAGCCACAGCATTTCCAGCGCCGTGATCAGCCCGTCGCGGCCGAACGGCGTGGAGAACCAGGGCGTGCCGGCGTAAGGATAAGGGCCCTGCGGCGTCTCGGTGACCAGCATCGACAGATCGGCGCCCGCCCGCGACAGCATGCGGTTGGCCAGCTCATTGCTGGAGGTGACGCTGCCGCCCAGGGTGGCTGCCCGTTCGGCGCCACGCCGCGCGGCGCGATAGGGCTCGGAAAAGACCTGGGCCGCCGGCGGGCGCGGGCTGGCGCTATCGGTACACAGGACCGTCATGGTCAGGGCAAAATGGGCGCCCGGCTCGAGTTGCAAGGAATAGAGCGCCTGGCTCTTGGAAAGCTGGCGCGGCGGCGGATCGAAGGCGATCTCGCTGCGCCGCTCGATCTTGTCCAGCCCCATATAGCGGAAAATGGTCTTGGAGCCGCCGATCACGGCCGAAGTGATCTCGCCGCGCCGCGCCCGCTGCATGCCGCGCACCTCGAACAGATCGGCAAAGTCGGCGGCGAAATTGATCGTCAGCCAGCAGGCTTGCGCCTTGGTGTCGAAATTGTAGATGGCGATGCGCTCATGGCAGGCACCCTGCCAGAGGAATTTGGAGCGCCGGACATGCAAGGTCTCGCGCGGCAGCACGATGGCGCCATGCTGATAGATGTCGGGATTGGAAAGATCGACGGTGAGAACGACATTGTCATTTTCCACCGTGCTCGACAGCAGCAGCGGCCGCTGGCCATCGATCAGAAGTTGAACGCCGGAGAGATAGCGCGTGTCATTGTGAAAAAGCCCGCCCGGCGTCAGGCCGGGCGAAACGCAATCGCCCAGGGCATCGAACATGGCAAAGCTGTCACCCTGCTTGAGGGTGCGCGGCCAACGTTCCTGGATGGATTCCGTCGCCTGGATATGGAACGTCGAAATATCTTCAGGCGAGTCGGGGAGGATTTTGGCCTCCATTTCTTCCTCGCTAATATTTTACTCCGCCGCGACCGCCACCGCTTCCTCCGAGGCGGTCAGTTGCTGGTAAATCCGCACATAGTCCCGCGCCATGGCACCGGCACTGAAACGTTCCTCAAAGCGGGAGCGGATGGTGGGCCGGAACAGCCGGTCGAGCTTGTTCACCGCCGCGACCGCGCCGTCCACATCGTCCACGACAAAGCCGGTCAAGCCGTCTTCCATGATTTCCGGCACCGAGCCGCAATTGAACGCCACCACCGGCGTGCCGCAGGCCATGGCCTCGATCATCACCAGGCCGAAAGGCTCGGGCCAGGAGATGGGAAAAAGCAGCCCCTTGGCCCGGCCCAGAAAGTCCTGCTTCTGGCCATCATTGATCTCGCCGATGAATTCCACCTGGGGATTCTGCGCCAGCACGGGCGCCACTTCACTCTCAAAATAGTTGCGGTCAGCCGGATCGACCTTGGCCGCCACCTTCAGGGGCAGGCCGGCGCGCCGGGAAATCTCGATGGCGGGCAGGATACCCTTGTCGGCGCAGATGCGGCCGAGAAAAGCCAGATAACCGCCTTCGCCCTTGCCTTCGTGGAAAAGCCCTTCCGGCATGCCGTGATAGACCGTGCCCACCCAGTTGGCGTCCGGCAATGGCGCGCGCTGCCGGTCGGAGATGGAGATCAGCGGCATGTGCCTAAAGGCGCGATAGATGTCCGAAAGGCCCGGCAAGTCTTGGCGGCCGTGCAAGGTGGTCACGATCTTGTGGGCCAAACCCCGGAACAGCGGGTAATGAAAAAAGTCGATGTGGAAATGCAGGACATCGAACTCGTGATGCCGTGCCGCCACCTTGTCCAGCATGATGATGTTGTAAGGCGTGCAATCATGGACGCCGGCCAGCCGCAAGGCCCGCGGAACGATCGGCTGCAGCTTGGCGCTGGTCTGTGAGTCCCCCGACGCGAACAGTGTCACCTCATGGCCCAGGGCAACCAGTTCCTCCGTCAGCCAAGAGACAACACGCTCGGTTCCTCCATACAGCGTGGGCGGGACGCTCTCCACCAAAGGAGCGATTTGGGCGATTCTCATGCGGAAACCTTCGGCAAGACCCGTGTAAGGTCTTATGCACAACGACTTTTCCGGGGATTGGGTTCCGATTTCCTTCGCACTTGCGCTAAATTGGGCCAAACGCGGTGTTCGGCGGCCCGCGCTGTGATTGACTTGCCAAACGCCGCATTTAGTCTCCGGCCAGGATGGCAAAAGATTTCATCGGTTATCAGGCTCTCACGGATTCGGCCTTGCGCGGCGTGGTGCGCGACGCACTGCGACGGATCGAGAAATCCGGCCTGATCGGCGCCCATCATTTCTATTTGACCTTCAAAACCCATGCCGAAGGCGTGGACATCCCCGATTTCCTGAAGGAGCAGTATCCCGACGAGATGACCATCATCATCCAGCACCAATATTGGGCGCTGAAGGTGAAGGACGATTATTTCGAGGTGACGCTGACATTTAAGAAGCTGCCGGCGCCGCTGCATATCCCATTCAGCGCCTTGACCGCCTTCTTCGATCCGGGGGTGCAGTTCGGCCTGCAATTCCGCAGCGATACGGAGACGCAGAAGCCGGCACCCGGCCCGGTTGTAGTACCGCCCAGCCAGCCGGAGCCCAGTGCCGAGGCGCCAGAACCGGTAGCGGCCAAACCGGCCCCGGTCGGGGAAAAGGCCGGCCCCGGCGAGGTCGTCAGTCTGGATTCCTTCCGCAAGAAGTAATAATCCGGGCGGCGCTTTTCCGACTATTTCCCGAAAGTCCCACCCTATGACGACGCGTATTGAAACCGACACGTTCGGACCTATCGAGGTCGACTCCAGCCGTTACTGGGGCGCCCAGGCCCAGCGCAGCCTTGGCAATTTCAAGATCGGCTGGGAAAAGCAGCCTCAGCCCATCATCCGGGCGCTGGGCATCGTCAAGCGCGCCGCGGCCGAAACCAACATGGCGCTGGGCGGGTTGGACAAGAAGCTGGGCGACACCATCGTGGCCGCGGCCCAGGAAGTGATCGACGGCAAGCTGGACGAGCATTTCCCGCTTGTCGTGTGGCAGACCGGCTCGGGCACCCAGTCCAACATGAACGCCAATGAAGTGATCAGCAACCGCGCCATCGAAATGCTGGGCGGGGTGATGGGCAGCAAAAAGCCGGTCCATCCCA
>JAICHV010000096.1 GCA_025924715.1 Alphaproteobacteria bacterium | reverse complement strand
GGCCGCGGGTGCCGACGCTTTCCAGCAGCGAGGACTGAAACCAGCCGCGATGTTGATCGGACCCTTCAAGATAGAGATCGGCGCGGTCTGCTTTCGGCCAGTGGGAGTCGATGGGGTTTTCCACCACAAAGGCGTGGGTCGAACCGGAATCGAACCAGACATCGAGAATGTCCGTCACCTGCTCGTAATCGTCGGGATTGCGATCATTCCCCAGGAAGCGAGATGGCGGCGAGGTAAACCAGGCATCGGCGCCTTCGGCCTCGAAGACCTGCTCTATGCGTTCGAACACAGCCGGGTCGTTCAGAATTTCGCCCGACGTCTTTTCCACGAAGATGGTCAGCGGCACACCCCAGGCGCGCTGACGTGACAATACCCAGTCCGGACGCCCCTCCACCATCGAGCCGATGCGGTTCTGGCCCCGCGGCGGATACCATTTGGTCTCGCCAATCGCCGCCAGCGCCAGCTCACGCAGGCTCTTGCCGTCCATAAAAGGTCTGTCGATCGCCACGAACCATTGCGGCGTGGCCCGGAAAATCACCGGCGCCTTGGAGCGCCAGCTATGCGGATAGGAATGGCGCAAGGTCCCCTTGGCCAAAAGCTTGCCGCGCGCGATCAGTTCCTTGATCACCGCGCCATTGGCATCGCCATCCTTGCCTTCGGGGTTGAGGATTCGCTTGCCGGCAAACAGCGGCACCTGCGGCGCATAGGAGCCGTCCGGCAGCACAAGCGAAAATGCGTCGGGATTCTTCTTCGGATAGTCCCGGTCCCGTCCCACCATCAGCTCGAAATCGTCCTCGCCATGGCCGGGCGCATTATGGACAAAGCCGGTGCCGGTATCGGCGGTGACAAAGCCGGCCGGCAACACCGGGATTTCGAAATCATAGCCGCCGCTGCGCAAGGGATGCGCCACCACCAGCGATGCGAGCTCCTCGTTCGACAAGGTGCGCACGCGGGAGATCATCATCTTGGCATGCTTGGCCACCTGTTCGGCCAGAGTGTCGGCCAAGAGCAGGTTCTCGCCTGCCCGCGCCAGGCTGCCGTCGGTCGCATCAGCCACTTGATAAAGCCCATAGGAAATCTCCGGCGAAAAAGCGATGGCGCGGTTGCCGGGGATGGTCCAGGGCGTGGTGGTCCAGATCACGATGAAGCTGTGCGCCGGCAGCTCGCCACCCTTCGCCACCGGAAATTTCACATAGATCGTGGGCGAGGTCTTCTCATGATACTCGACCTCGGCATCGGCCAGGGCGGTCTTTTCCACCGGCGACCACATCACCGGGCGAAAGCCGCGATAGAGCAGCCCATTCTCCACGAACTTCATCGCCTCGCGCGCAATCACCGCCTCGGCCTTGAAGCTCATGGTGGTGTAGGGATGCTCGAAGTCCCCGATCTGGCCCAAGCGCTTGATCTGCTCGCGCTGGATGTTCAGCCAATGGGCGGCGAAGCTGCGGCATTCCCGGCGCAGCACGTCCTTGGGAATCTCATCCTTGGCTTGGCCTGCCTCGCGGAATTTCTCTTCCACCTTCCATTCAATGGGAAGGCCGTGACAATCCCAGCCGGGCACGTAAGGCGCATCCTTGCCCAGCATGCCCTGGGAGCGCACCACAAAGTCCTTGAGGATGTGGTTGAGGCCGGTGCCCGAATGGATGTCGCCATTGGCATAGATCGGCCCGTCATGCAGCACGAACAAGGGCCGGCCTTTGGCCCGCGCCCGCATCTTGCCGTAAAGGTCCATCTCGGCCCAGTGCGCCAGCCATTTCGGCTCGGCCGCAGGCAGGCCGGCTTTCATGGGAAAGTCGGTCGCAGGCAGGAACAGGGTCGCCCGGTAGTCCGGGGATTCGGCGGCTTTTCGCGGCGGGGCAGGCTTGTCGGGCTTGTCGGTCATGGGGAGGCGACGCTTCTAACAGGGGCCCCAAGGACCGTCTACTGGCCGTCACCTGCCGGGCGATCAGGCCGTCTCGGCCAGGATGGCCCGCGCCCTGGCGGCGTCGGCGCGGATCTGGGCAATCAAATCATCCAGGCTGGGGAATTTCGCTTCCGGGCGGATATATTTGATCAACTCGACCGACAGATATTTGCCGTACAGGTCGCCGTCGAAATCGAACAGATGGGTCTCCAGCAGCGGCACATTGACCTGGTACATGGGGCGGATGCCGAAATTGGCGACGCCATCATGGCGCGACACCGCATGGTCGCCTTCCAGGATCGCCACGCGAACGGCATAGACGCCATAGGCCGGCGCCAGGCAATGGTGCAGGTGCATATTGGCGGTGGGAAATCCCATGGTGCGGCCGCGGGCATCGCCATGCTCCACCCGCGCCTCGATCATCCAGGGATGGCCGAGCAGCCGCGCCGCTTCCTCGGGCTTTGCCTCTTTCAGGAGCCGGCGGATCAGGGTGGAGGAGATCTTGTCGTCTCCCGACGCGGTGACCGTGTCAAAGGCGGTGACGGTGAAACCATACTTCTCGCCCAGCACCTGCAAGGTGTTCAGATTGCCGGCGCGCTTGCTGCCGAACTCGAAGTCATGGCCCACCACCACGCCGCTGATGCCCAGCGCCTTCACCAAGATATTTTCCACAAAATCTTCCGGGCTGCGCCGGGCCATCTCGCTGTCGAAGGTCAGCGCGAACAGCACATCCACTCCCAGTTCGGCCAGGAACCGCGCCTTGGTGCGCAAGGGTGTCAGCCGGAAACATTCGGGAGAGGGGCGAAAAAATTCCTGCGGATGCGGCTCAAAGCTCAAGACCGCCAGCGGCACGCCACGCGTCTTGGCCTGGCGCCCCGCTTCGGCGATCAGGGCGCAATGGCCGCGATGGACACCGTCGAAATTGCCGATCGCCACCACGGCGCCGCGCAGATCGTCGGGTACTTCTTCGAAATGCCGGAAAATACGCAAAGATCAGCTCTTGGGTGACGGCCGCCGGGGGACCAGCACCCTGGCTTCGGATTCCAGCACCAGCCGGTCGCCGACCTTGCAGACACAGTCCAGGATGGCGTCGCGGCTGCCGACCTCGCGCACGGTGACCGTGGTGATGACCTCATCTGCGATCCGCACCGGCGATTTGAAGACAATGGAGGCGGAGACGAAAATCGTCCCCTCCCCCGGCAGCTGCATCCCGATTACGGCCGAGATGAAGCCGACCGTCAGGGCCCCATGCGCCACACGGCCCCGGAACAAGGTCTTGCGGGCATAGTCCTCGTCGAAATGTACAGGGTTCATGTCGCCGGTGGCTTCGCCGAACAGCTGGATATCCCGTTCAGTGACCGTGTGTTCGCTGCGGGCCGACATCCCCGGCTTCAGTTCGTCGAGATAGACCGTCGTCATCGCTTCACCAGGCCAGTTTGCGGGTCACGCTGCCGGCCGTGGCGCCATAACGGGCGAACAGGCGAGCCAAATGATCGGCAGTATAGGGCTCGACATCCTCACCATGAACCCCGTCGGCGATAAAGAGGGCTTCCAGGCCCGCCCCATTAGCGCCTCTGATATCGGTCAAAAGCCCGTCACCCACCGCCAGGGGACGTTTGGGGCTTTCTCGTTTGCCAGCTTTCGCCGCCAGGGCTGCAGCGGCCAGCGCCGATTCGTATACGGGGCGATGCGGCTTGCCGTAGTAGGTCACATCCCCGCCCCGCTTTTCATATTCGGCCGCCAGGGCGCCGGCGCAATAGAGCAGCCTCTCGCCCCGGTGCACCACCAAGTCGGGATTGGCGCACAACATTTGCAAGCCCTTCGCCTTCATCGCCGCCAGTTCGTCCGCATAGTCGGCTGGCGTCTCCGCCATGTCGTCGCGCAGACCGATGGCCAGCGCCACCTCGGCTTCGTCAAGGCGCGCGCGACGTACATCCAGGCCATGGATCATCGGCAGGTCCCGGTCGGGACCGATATAATAGAGAGGAAGTGTACGCTCGGCACTTCGCCGGGCCAGCTCTTCCCGTGCCGCGCCGCCCGAGGAGACAATGGCATCGTAGCAGTCGGTGGGAAGACCATAAGAGGCACATTGCGCCGCCACTTCCGCCGGCACCCGCGGCGCATTGGTCAGCAGAACGACCGGCCCATGCTTTTCCTTGAAGCAATAGAGCGCCTCGGCGGCGGCGGGATGGTGCTGGCGGCCATCATGCACCACGCCCCAGACGTCGCAGATCAGGGCGTCGTGGGCGGAAGCGATTTCGGAAAGGCCGGAGATCAGGCGAGGAGCAAACATGTGCCCGGACGGGTATTCCGGCCGCGACCCTGGGTCAAGACAGCAGTCTTAGCTCGCTCTGCGGACCGGCAACGCTTGTCGTTGCCCGCGGGCGTCAGCCCGCCCTTCTTAAAGGTATGACCGGTGCCGCCTCCAGGCTGACGGGTCTCAGCTGATCCTCGCGCACCGCGCGCGGCTCACCGAAGAGATAGCCCTGCGCATAGTCCACGGCATAATCCAGGAGTTGGATCACCGTCTTCTCGTCCTCGACCCGCTCGGCGATCAGGTTCAGGCCGTGGCGGGTGAGCAGTTTCTTGAAGTCTTCCGCCGCGACAAGGGCGCCGGTGCCGTTCAGCCCCCGCACCATGGCGGTGGCGCGGATCTTCAGATGCCGAAAGCCGATCGCCTTGAGGCGCAGGAAATCGATC
>JAICHV010000095.1 GCA_025924715.1 Alphaproteobacteria bacterium | reverse complement strand
TTTCTGCCAGGGCACGGTCTCGGAGGATCTGGAAAATCCCAATGAGGAGATCGGCGATGTCATCCGCTGGTTCGGCAGCCGCAAGAAGATCTTCAACGTCCATTTCCGCAATATCCGGGGCCACCGCAGCGACTTTGTGGCCGAGATGTTCCCGGACGAAGGCGATGTGGACTTCGTCAAGGCGCTGAAGGTCTATCGCGAAGTCGGCTATGAAGACCTGCTGATGCCCGACCACGCGCCCAAGGTGATCGGCGTGGATGCCGAATGGGGCGCCAACGAGAATTTCGCCTTCGAGTTCGGCTATATCCGCGGCTTGATCCAGTCCGAGCAGCATCTGGTCTGATCAAATCGCCTTCGAGAATAAAAAAGAGCGCCGTAATGCACGGCGCTCTTTTTCTTTTGATGCATGGACGCGTGATTGCGCGCGTGATTCGTTCATCTACATGAACCTCAGATGAATGGCGGGAAACTTCGCCATGTAGATGAACCGCAGATGAATGAGTGGACGAACAGAGAGTGCCAAATAGCACCGATAGAATCGGCATTTCTCGCATCGCGTAGATTTTCTGTGACTCCTTAAAGAAATATTTTGCCTCGTTGCGTGAGCCCTATGGAAATCGCCAAAATTTCGGCGCAGCCTCGCCACGAAGAAGGCAGCAATGGGGCTGCTCTCTCGCTTAAGAGCAAATCGGATGTCGTGGACCGCGAAGGCCGCGCTGGCCGCCGCATTGCTGAACTGCGGCTTGTTGGATGCTTCGGCAGACAATTCCAATTCCTCCCAAAATCAGACCGGCACATGGTTGAAGGACGGCGATTGCGCCTTGTTCAGCGCCGGCGCGGGTCCCGGCGACAGTGTGAGCTGGACAGGCGCCTGCGTGGACGGTGTCGCGGAAGGCTTGGGCACCGCGACTTTCACGCATAACGGCCAGAGCCAGAGCTTCACCGCCAATTTCGTCCATGGCGTCATCCCAGACGGCCATGTCATTACCCGCTGGGGCCAGGGCTGGAGCTATGACGGCGAGACCGTCGCCGGCCGCTTCAACGGCGCCGGAATCCTGACCACCGCCGAAGCCGATCGCTTCGAAGGCATGTGGGTGGACGGCAAGATGAACGGCTTCGGGGTGCTGCGCCGCGCCGATGGCGAGCGCTATGCCGGCGATTGGAAGGACGATAGGCCCAATGGCAAAGGCGAGTTGCGCCATGCCGACGGTACCCTGGTCGCCGGCACTTTCGTGGACGGCAAACTGTCGGACGCCTTGGCCGCGAACAACAAGCCGGCGCCCACGACGAAGATCGCCGACAAGCCCGGCGACCCTACCGGCGAAGCGTCCAAACCCGCCAGCGCGCCTTTCGGCGGTGTCTCCGGCAAGACCCTGATCGGCGTCGACGGTTCTTCCATTGCCCTCACCCTGATCGAGGGCGGCATGGAAATGCAGGTTGTCGCCACCGACGGGCCGGCCAAGAAGACCACCTTCACCTTCATGACCGACCGCATGGGCACGGTGGTGGAAGACAGCGGCAATCCCAGTCAGGGCTCTGCCGTTACCGGCTTTTTCCGTCTCACTGGCAAGGGCGTGGAGATCCGCTATGCCGACGGCCGCTCGGCCATGCTGTCGGCGGGCCCCGACGGCGGGGTGCAGATGGTGCTGGATGCCGATGCTGCATCCTCCTGCCGCGCCTGGTATCCGGCCGGCCACAGCTTCAGCGATGCCGAAAAGAAAATGGCCCTGAACGCGTATGCCAGCAAACTCGGCTTGGCCGTAGCGGCCAGCGATATCAACAATGGCTGTACGGCTTCGGCCCAACCGGCGAATGTCCCGCCCGGCGCCAGCCCGCCAGCGGCCATCGCGCCTTCGGCAGCAACCCCGTCGCCCAAGCCAAGGCCCGAAAAGCGGGCCCAGGCCAAGGCGCCGGTGCGGACCGCGACCTTGCGCGAGGCGCCGGTGCGCGTCGCCAAAGCCTCCTATCGCATCGGCGACTATCAGCCGGCGACAGCGGCCAAGGCGGGACTGGAAAGCGTGTCGGTCAAGACCTCGGAGATTCATACCATCGACGGCGGCGCCATCGCGGTGCCGACCATCAGTGGCGCCGTGGCCATGACGCCGCCGTCTTCGCCCGTCGCCAGCGCCGAAAAGAGCGCCGTGAACTGCCTGAAGGTGGATAGCGACGGCAATCACTGGGGCTTCCGCAATTCCTGCGATTTCGCGGTGCAGTTCGCCTATTGCATGGCCGGCAGCGACAACAGCCTGACGGCCTGCGGCAACAGCGATGTCGTCACCACCAGCGTCACCGGCAGCGTGGCGGCGAGTGGCTTCGGCGCCCTGATGACCGATACCAGCCTCCAGGAGAAGGATGGCGCACACAATTTCCG
Organism: Alphaproteobacteria bacterium; assembly: GCA_025924715.1. GTDB lineage: Bacteria > Pseudomonadota > Alphaproteobacteria > Micropepsales > Micropepsaceae > Rhizomicrobium. The sequence continues at coordinate 2,269 of JAICHV010000095.1, read as the reverse complement.
TTGGGTTGCTTGCGCGGGCGGCGCAGGTGAGGTGGTGGCCCATCTGGATCATGCCAATCCGCCCAGCGGCCGCTGCGAACGCCCCCATACCGCAGCCAATCAATGAATTCGAAGGGATGTGTCATGCTGAAATACGCCTCCGCCTCAATCGCACTTCTTGCCTTATCCAACCCCGCACTCGCTGCCGGTTGCGCCACGCCCGCAGAGGCGGCCGCGCTCAAGACCGCCGTCATGCAGCAGGAGATGATGGTCGCTGCGCTGCAGTGCCATGAGTCCGGCGCCTATAACCGTTTCGTCAACACCTTCCGCCCGGAGTTGCAGACCTCTGATGCGGCGTTGAAGGCCTTCTTCGTCCGCCGCGGCGGCGAGCATGGCGAGGCCGGCTATGACGCCTTCAAGACCAAGGCGGCCAATCTTTCGGCGCTGGAGCAGGCGCGCGATGGTCATTCCTTCTGCGCCGATGCCCATGCCCTGTTCCAGGCGGCACTGGCCCATAACGGCTCGCTGATGAGCTTCGTCAATACCCGCTCGGCCGACGCCGATGTCGCCAATATCTGCATCGAATCCCGGCCCGCGCCCGTGCTGGCCAAGGCGGACGCAACCGCGCCCGCCCCCGTCAAGACGATCGTGGCGGTGGCTGCTGCGCCGGTCAAAGCAGCTTCGGTCCCAGCCAAGGCCGCACCGGTGGCAGTTGCCGTTGTCGGCGTGCCCGCGCACAGCCTGCCTGCGTTTCCCTATCGCGCCGAAGAGGCATTGCCGCCGCCTCCAGCGCCGCCAGCCCTTCCGGCTGCGGCGCCGGAAGCGCGCGAGGTCGCCCGTGCCGACCTGCCGCCGCCCACGGCGCCGCGCCCTGATCTGTCACAGGACAATGCCGAGCGTGACTTGATGCTCAGGGACCGCGAGGCGGCGCGCAATCAGGACGAGGAAGACGAAGCCGCCACGGCCGATGTCGCCGAGGACGAGCCCCCGCCGCCGCCCGCGCCGCGCTATTACCGGGTGCGCCAACGCTATCCGGCCTATTCCTATGCCCGCCGGTCCTATGGTCCGCCGCCCGGCTGGCAACAAGACTATCGCGATTATCCGGCACCACCGCCGGCCTATTGGTACCGCCGCGGTTACGGCTGGTAGTCGTCTTTTCGAAAAGAAGCTCCCCATCCGCCGGATGGGGAGCTTTTTATTTGGCTGGCCGCTCGCCTTAGCTCGCGGCGTTGGCTTAGCTTTTCTTATGAGCGAAGCGAATTAGAAAAGCTTGCCCTATGCGAGCGATAGCGAGCATGCCTCACTCAACCCCTTTCACTTCGCCGATCACCAGGATATGGGCCAGTGCCCCCATCACCGCGATAGTGGCGATATAGACAAATCCCAAGGCGATGTAGCCCGCCTGAGCCAGGTATCCGAACACCAGCGGCGTGGCGATGCCCGACAGGTTGGAGATGCAGTTGAACGTGCCGCCGGTCAGCCCGATCAGGTGGCGCGGCGCGACATGGGAGATCAGCGACCAGCCGATCGAGGCCATGCCATTGCCGAAAAAGGCCAGCGCCATGAACGCGATCACGGCTTCGGGGCTTTCCACGAAATTGGCGCCGATGATGGTGGCCGACAGCAGCAAGCCGGTGATGATGGGCGCTTTGCGCGCCATCCCCAGACTCGCGCCGCCGCGCAACAGGCGGTCGGAGACAAATCCGGACAATTGCACGCCGACAAAGGCGGCCACAAAAGGCAGCGCCACATAGAGCGGGGTCTTGGGCACGCTGAGATGGCGGAACGTGATCAGATAGGTGGGAAACCAGCTCAGAAAAAACCACTGGCAGGAGGTCACCGCGAACTGGCCGAGATAGACGCCCCATAATTTGCGGTATTTGAGCACGGTACCCAGATCGTCCCAGCTGAAGGGGCGCTTCTGTTTGTTGGCGGCAGCCGAGCCCAGATCCACCAGCCCTCCGCCGCTTTCGATCAGCTCCACCTCGGCCGCATTGGCGCGGGAATCGCGGGGATTGCGATAGCAAAGCCACCACACCAGACCCCAGAGCATGCCGCCCAGGCCGGTGGTGAAAAACACCGAACGCCAACCATGCACCATCTCCAGGTTCAGCAGCAGCGGTTGCAGGAAGGCGAGTCCGATGAATTGCGCCGAGGTATAAAAACCGATGGCACCGGCCCGCTCACGGTCGGGAAACCAGCTGGTCACCACTTGGTTGTTGATCGGATAGGAGGGCGCTTCCAATGTCCCGATCAGCAGACGCAGGGCGAACAGGCCAATAAAACTGCC
>JAICHV010000094.1 GCA_025924715.1 Alphaproteobacteria bacterium | reverse complement strand
GAATAAGTCGGAACGCCGCGCAGGATGCCGTGAAAATTGGTGAGGGGTTCGCCCAGTTCGAGCCCCTTGTTACTCAAGGTGAATTCGCGGATGGTGCTTTCGTGTCCGCCCGTGCGTTTTTTCACGATCGAAACCGCACGTCGAATCTTGCCCGCGGCCTCGAAGTAGCGAAGCAGAATGACTGTGTCGGCTAGGTAGGTGATGTCCACCGGCGATTGCATGTCGCCCACCAGGCCATGTTGCGCGACCGTCATGAAGGTCGCCGCGCCCTGCCGATTGAGATATTGGAGAAGCTCGTGCACATGCAGGATGAGCGAGTTCTCCTGGGGCATCGCCGCTTGATAGCCGTTCAGGCTGTCGATGATGACGGTCTTGATACCTTTGGTATCGACGGTGCTGCGGACCCGATGGGCGAATTCACCCGGCGACAGTTCGGCCGCGTCGACCTGTTCCAGGACCAGATCGCCGCGTTTTTGTGCAGCTTCCAAGTCGAAGCCCAAGCCTTTCATCCGCCGAACAAACAGGCCCAACTCCTCATCGAAGGCGAAGAAGGCTGCCTTTTCCCCACGCGCGACCGCGGACATGGCGAAGGACGTCGCGATCAGCGATTTGCCTGTTCCCGCGGGGCCGATGATCACTGTGCTCGAGCCGACCTCGATGCCACCGCCAAGCAGAGCATCGAAGGGGGCGATGTCAGTGGAGACTACGTGACGCTCAAACTTTACGTGATGCTCGCCTGCCACCAGACGGGGAAACAGATTGATACCGCCGCTGGCAATCGTGAAATCGTGATAGCCACCCCGGTAACGCTGTCCCCGATATTTGATGATGCGCGCACGCCTGCGCTCCGCTCCGTAATCGGGTGCGAGTTCTTCCAGCAGGATCACGCCGTGGGCAACGCTATGCACTGTTTTATCGCCGGCCTCCGCTGTCATATCGTCCAGCAGCAGCACGGTCACCCCACGCCTGGCGAAGTAATGCTTGAGCGCGAGAATCTGGCGCCGATAGCGCAGCGAGCTTTGGGCTAGCAGCCGTATCTCTGAAAGACTGTCCAGGACCAGGCGTCTGGGCTCGACCCGATCGACCGCCGCGAAAATCTGGCGGGTCGCCTCATTGAGCTCGAGATCTGACGAATACAGAAGGCTTTGCTGCTGCTCGCTGTCGAGCAGGCTTTCCGGCGGGATCAGTTCGAAGATCTCGATCTTCGGATCCAGCTCCCAATTGTGAGACTTCGCACTTTCGCGCAGTTCCGACGCTGTCTCGGACAGGGTGACGTAAAGCGACTTCTCGCCGATGCTGGCGCCCTCGCGCAGAAATTGGAGCGCGGCCGTGGTTTTGCCTGTTCCGGGCTGGCCTTCCAAGAGAAAGAGGCTGCCTGGGGTCAGGCCGCCTCCCAGAATGTCATCCAAGCCGACAATTCCCGTTTTTGCTTTTTCTGCGGCGGTCATGGTGATCCCTTTGGGCCGGGGACCGTGCCATTAAAAGCGTTATGGCGCCAACAGTTTAGAGCCTATGTACGGGAGCGGACGGCAGTTCCATATCGGGAACCGGAGCGATTGGATACGCTTTATGCTACACGTTCCGCGCTTTGGGCCGGCTCCGTCGGCAAGGTCACATACACCGCACAGCCGCGGCCATATTCGCTTTCCATCCAGGCGCGGCCGCCATGCAGCTCGGCCAGGCCCCGCACCAGCGCCAACCCCAAGCCCGTGCCGCCGGACTGGCGGTCGAAGCGATTGTCCACTTGGTTGAAGGGCTGGAAGATGCTCTCGATCTTGTCGCGCGGAATGCCGGGGCCATTGTCGCGCACCATCAGCTGGAAATCGCCATTGGCGGCGCGGCTGCCCACAACCTCGATCAGGCCACCCAGCGGCGTGAACTTCACCGCATTGGAAACAAGATTGATCAAAATCTGCTTGATGGCGCGCTCATCGCCGTAAAGCGGCGGCGCCCCCTCTTCGACAACGATCTCCAGCCTCTGGTTTTTTTCCCGCGCCTTGGTGCCGATCAGCTTGAGGGCGATGTCGAAGGTGCGGGCCGCGTCCAGCACCTTGGCCGACAGATCCATGCGCCCCGCCTCGATCTTGGCCACGTCCAACAGGTCATTGATCAGCGAAAGCAGATGGGCACCGGAGGCATGAATGTCGCCGGCATAGTCGCGATAGCGTTCCGAGCCCACGGGGCCGAAACATTCCTGGGCGATGATCTCCGAAAAGCCCAAAATGGCGTTCAGGGGCGTCCTCAGCTCATGGCTCATATTGGCCAGGAAGGCGGTCTTGGAGGCATTGGCGGCTTCCGCCTCGAAGCGTTTCTTCAGCGCTTCGTCGCGGGTGTCCTCGATCTCGCGCGCCAGGTCCTCAACCTTGAAGCGCAGCCGGGAATCCTCGCCCATGCGCAGCACCAGCGGACGGCCGGTGTACCACATCTGCAGGGCGATGAAGGGAGCGGCAAAGCCCATCAGCACATCGGTCGGCGATTCGCTGAGAAGGAAACGGGCGCAGGTCATGGCCGAAAGCGGCAGCAGATTGGCGATGTACATCTTCATGTTGCTGCCGCGCGCCGCCACCAGCCCGGCGATCACCGCCATCACGCAGGCGGCCAGGAACATGTGATTGAGCGGATTGCCGCGCTCCCAGCACAGCCAGGGCATCAGGCCCCAAGCCGTGCTGCCCAAGGCCTGGACCATGACAAAGCATTCGAGCCAGGACTCGATATCGCCTTCCTGGTCGTCGTAATGGCGGTAGGCGGTCGCCATCAGGGCGCTGGCGCCCATCGCCGCGGTCACGGCCAGCGGCAAGAATATCGTGACCCCGAAACCGACATGCCCGAAAACGCCTGTGGAGCAGAGAACCGCGCAGGCGAGCGCCCAGACCGGCGAGGTGATGCGGGTATTGTGCGCGGCGCCGGCGGCCAGCGTCAGCTGCGCCTTGAGGACGCGCGGCTCGCTTTCCTCGCCTTCGGTGATGAAACGAAACAGTGACACGCCCCGGAACCCGCTATCGCTGGTGGCGCCATTATCGGGGCGGGGCCCTTAATAATTACTGTGTTCTTCGGGCTTTTGGGCGCTTGCGGGAGACGCGCGATTTGGCTCGCTTTTCATGGTTGAAGAAAAGTAAAACGGAGCCAGGCAAGCCCGATTCGGCTTACCGGCCCGTTCCTCTGTTCACCTAAACAACTGCCATGCCCAAACACGATCCCGATCTGTTCGACGCGCCCGCCTCCAGTTCTAAGGGTTATACCGCCAAGGACATCGAGGTGCTGGAGGGCCTGGAGCCGGTGCGCCGGCGGCCGGGCATGTATATCGGCGGCACCGACGCCAATGCCCTGCATCACCTGGCGGCCGAGATCATCGACAATGCCATGGACGAAGCGGTGATGGGCTATGCCACCCGCATCGAGCTGGAGCTCAAGCCCGGCAATGTCCTCATCGTGCGCGACAATGGCCGCGGCATTCCGATCGATCCCCATCCCAAATTCAAGAACAAGTCCGCCCTGGAAGTGATCATGACTACCTTGCATGCCGGCGGAAAGTTCGGCGGCAAGGTCTATGATACCTCCGGGGGCCTGCATGGCGTCGGCGCCAGCGTGGTCAATGCCCTGTCGGAATGGATGGAAGTGGAAGTGGCGCGCGACAAGCGGGGCCACAAGATGCGCTTTGAGCGCGGTCACGCCGCCGGCAAGCTGAAGGACCTTGGCGCCGTCAACCGCCGCGGCACCATCGTCACCTTCAAGCCCGACGCCAAGATCTTCGGCGATGCGCAATTCTCGCCGGCGCGGCTGCACCGCATGGCCAAGTCCAAGGCCTATTTGTTCCGCGGCGTGGAAATTCGCTGGCTCTGCGATCCCTCGCTGATCAAGGACGAGACCCCGGCCGAGGATGTGCTGAAATTTCCGGGCGGGCTGATCGATTTCCTGAAAAGCGAGATCGGCAAGGCCGCCACCGTCACCGAGCGCGAATTCTCGGGCCGCACCGAGAACAAGTCTAGGGAAGATGGCAGCCGCGGCGCGGTGGAATGGGCCGTGACCTGGGCGCCGGGACGCGATGCCTTCACCCGCAGCTATTGCAACACCATCCCCACCCAGCAGGGCGGCACCCACGAACAGGGCCTGCGCAATGCCCTGGTCAAGGGCCTGCGCGCCCATGGCGAGCGCACCAACAATCGCAAGACCAGCCTTATCACCGCCGACGATGTGATGGATGCTTCCTGCGCGGTACTGTCGGTCTTCATTCGCGAGCCGGAATTCCAGGGCCAGACCAAGGACAAGCTGTCCTCGCCCGACGCCCAGCGGCTGGTCGAGAATGTGGTGCGCGACCATTTCGATCACTGGCTGGCCGAGCATCCGGCCGAGGCCGACAAGCTTTTGGGCTTTGTCGTCGATTGCGCCGAAGAACGCTTACGCAAAAGGCAGGAGAAGGAAGTCAGCCGCAAGGCTGCCACCCGCAAGCTGCGCCTGCCGGGCAAGTTGGCCGATTGCAGCAACGATGCGGCTCAGGGTACCGAGATTTTCCTGGTCGAGGGCGACAGTGCGGGCGGCAGCGCCAAACAGGCGCGCGACCGCGCCACCCAGGCGATCCTGCCCTTGCGCGGCAAGATTTTGAACGTGGCCAGCGCCGGGGCCGGCAAGCTGCAACAGAACCAGGAATTGTCCGATCTGGTATTGGCCCTGGGCTGCGGCACCGGCGCCAAATACCGGGAAAGCGATTTGCGCTATCAGCGCGTCATCGTCATG
>JAICHV010000093.1 GCA_025924715.1 Alphaproteobacteria bacterium | reverse complement strand
GCATCAACGGGGTGTTGATCTCGACCGAAGATGGCGAGGCGGTCGCCTATGGCCTCTGGTATCTGGAAGAGCGCGGCAAACTGTTCGTGACCCCGGGCACCAAGGTCTATAAGGGCATGATCGTCGGCCAGAACGCCAAGGACAACGACCTGGACGTCAATCCGACCAAGACCAAGCAGCTGACCAATATCCGCACCACCTCGAAGGATGAGGCGGTGCGGCTGACGCCGATCGTGCCGATGACCCTGGAGCAGGCCATGGCCTATATCCAGGATGACGAGCTGGTGGAGGTAACGCCGCTTTCCATCCGGCTGCGCAAGCGCGAGCTTCTTCCGCATATGCGCAAGCGCGCCAAACAGGCGGTCGAAGCCTAGCAGCGCGGGCTCTTTTGGCCCACGAGTGCGTCGCGCGTGCTCACGTGCGTGAAGCACGCTCCGCGCGCGCAATCCCTTTTCAAAAGGGAAAGAAGACCGAAATCACATAAGCGCCAACCATCCAGGTAATCAGGTTGAGTGGCAGGCCGATCCTTACAAAATCGGTATAGCTATACTTTCCCAACTGATAGACCAGCACGTTGGTCTGATATCCGAAAGGTGTGGCAAAGGCGGCGCTCGCGGCCATCATAACCGCGACCAGAAACGGACGCGCGCTGACGCCGAGATTGTCGGCCAATGCCACGGCCACAGGGGTCAAGAGCACAGCGACGGCGGCGTTGGACAGGATTTCCGTCAAGAAAAGCGTGGCGCCATAAAGCAGCGCCAGGGCGGTGAAAGGACCGGTCGATCGGACACCTGCGACCATCAGGTTGGTGGCAAGCTGGGCCAGGCCGGTCAACTCCAAGGCCAAGCCGATGACGACCATTCCAGCAATCAACAGCAACACTTCCGGGCGAAGGCCCCGATATGCCTCCTCGGCCCGAATGGTCCCGGTCACCACCAGCAGCACTGCGCCCGCAAATGCGGCCGCGGCGATCGGTGCGATCTGTAGAGCGGCGATCAGGATGACCATGATGAAAACCACAAGCGCGGTGATCCCCGCCAGAGGTTTGAACCGGCGCTTGGTCGGAAACAAAGCCGGGTCGTCGCCGGAAGCTTCTTCCGCCCGGTGAGGCAGGGGCGGGGCCATGGCCCCATCACTTACGCCGCGGAGCAGCGTCTTGGCGAAAAGCAGCAAGTAAATACCGCCGGCGAGCGCGATGCTCAGCGCAACGGGGGTGATTTCGAAAAGGGAAAATGCCGGCTGCCCCGCATTTCGCGCCATGTCATTGACCAGCAAATTGGTCGAGGTGCCGATCAGGGTGCAGGAGCCTCCCAGAATCGTCGCGTAAGACAAGGGAATAAGAAATCGCTTGGCCGGAAGTGAAAGAGATTGCGCGACCTCGCTGATCACTGGGGCGGTCAGGACCACGATGGGCGTGTTGTTGACGAAAGCCGACAAGGCGCCGGCAAGTACAATCAGCGCCCAAACACCGATGGCGCCGAAACGGCGGCACAGGCTGACGGCGTGGCGGATCAGAAGACCCAGCAGCCCGCTGAGTTCCAAAGCGTAAACGATGACGAAGAGTGAGGCCAAGGCGATAATGGCCGGGCTCGCGAAAGCGCTCTCCACCTCCACCGGCCTTACCGTGCGAGTGATCAGCAGCATGGCGGCGCCGGTGAGCGCCACGATTTCCGATCGCATCCGGCCATGGATCAGTCCGGCGATGACGCCCGCAAGAACCAGCAGCGTGATGATCTGCGCCGCGGTCACGCCATGCCTCGAGAATATCCTGGGTGTAAATTCGGGTGGAACGTCAAGATCATGATGGCTATGTTGTGGGATGGACCACGATAAGAGCAGATCGCGGGACCGCAAAGACCTCTACATCGCTCCGCTCATCATCGCCTTGGTGATAGCGGTGCTGGTCGGCGTGATCATGCTGCGCCAACCGGTTCCCGAGCCGACAAAAGTCGTCGAACCAGCGCCGCCGCCCGCGTTGCCGGCCAAACCGGCGGTCCGTGTGGTCAGCACGGCTCCGCTGCAACGGGTCGATCTTCTCGCCGCCGTGCAACGCGCGGCATCAGATTATGCCGGCGGCAATCACACTCCCTCTTCTCCCGATGCTTTGAAGGGGCGCCGCTTTTCCCTGCGGTTACCTTTCGCCTGCAACGGCGCCAACGGGGTCATGCTCAATCCCCAGGCGACCGTATCCTATGATGTCGCGCGGGCAAGCTTGACCCTGACCGCCCAGCCTGGCCTATGGACCACTCTGCCGGTCATGCAGCCGCTGTTGGAGGCCGGCAAGGCTTAAGACGTGGAAGGCTTCTGGCTGCCGCGGCCCTGGACGGCGAGCGACATATGTCCGCCGGCCAACAATGCACCCGCACCCGCCATCTCCACGCCGCCGAGTGCCCAGACTGTCGGCTTGGCTCAGATTTTCGGCCCGGGCAGTTCGCGAACCCAACGGCACGCCGAGCATCCCTACAGTGTGACGCGCAAATTGGGGCCCGCCGACACCAACATGCTGAACCATTCCTATTATCTGATCCTGGAGGGCGCTATTACCGGTTATCCGGATGGGCAGTCATTGCATTGCTGGAGCGAATCGCCTGACCACCATCCCATATGCATTTTCGCGGTTACGCTCGACAGGGTCGCTTTCAGCGACGCCATGACGGGCGAAATTCTGGGCACCTGGTCGGACTAAAGCGCTTATCTGTTTCGATAGCCGGATGGCCCCCGCGGTCCTATAAGACCGCGGATGGATTTGATTATTGCCCGCACCCTTGGCCTCTTGGTGATCGCGACCGTGGTTGCCATCATCGCCCGCCGGATCTCATTGCCTTATACGGTCGGATTGGTTGTCGCGGGGGCGGCCCTGAGTTTGCTTCGCATCGACACCGGCATAGTCCTGACGCATGACATTGTTTTTGACCTGCTGCTTCCGCCACTTCTGTTCGAGGCCGCGCTCAATCTCAACTGGCAGGATTTGCGCCGCGACATGGTGCCAGTCCTGACCCTCAGCATATTGGGGGTGATCATCGGCGCGGCTGTGGTGGCGGCCGGCATGCACCAGCTTTTCAACTGGCCACTGGCTTCGGCCCTGGTCTTCGGTGTCCTGATCGCGGCGACCGATCCCGTGGCGGTCATCGCCATGTTCAAGGATGCCGGCATAAAGGGACGCGGCCGCATGCTGGTGGAAAGCGAAAGCCTTTTCAATGACGGGGTGGCGGCCGTGTTGTTCGCTCTCGCCGTGGCTGCTGTGCAGGGCGGCAGCCAGTCTCCTATTGCCGCGGCTGCCTCGTTGGTGGTCACGGCCGGTGGCGGGATCGCGATCGGTCTGGCAATTGGGGCCGCGGGACTCTTGCTCGCGGGCCGGACCACGGAGCATGTCGTGGAGGCCGCCGTCACCGGCATTACCGCTTATGGCGCATTTCTGGCGGCCGGCCATCTGCATGTTTCGGGAGTCTTGGCCACGGTGGCGGCTGGCCTGCTGATGGGCAATGCCGGCCTGCAGGGCCGAAATGCGCCTTGGGGCCTGTCGCCGCAGGGCCGCGAATATGTCCTGGAGCTTTGGGATTTCGCAGCCTTCATCGCCAATTCGGTGGTGTTCCTGCTGATCGGCATTACCGTGGCGCGCGTATCTGTAAACACCCTGGCGCTGCCAGCCATCATCGGGGCTGTTCTTTTGGTGCTGTTGGGGCGGGCCGCCACCGTCTATCCCATCAGTTTTTTGTTTTCCGGCTCGCGCTGGCGCATCAGCGCCGGCGATCAGCATGTTCTGTGGTGGGGCGGCCTGCGAGGCGCCCTGGCCTTGGCGCTCTCGCTTGCACTTCCGGCCGACCTTCCTCTGCGCAGTGGGATTGTGCTCGTTACGTTCATCGTTGTGGTTTTTTCTGTCCTGGTCCAAGGCCTGAGCATGAAAATGCTGCTGGCGCGCGTGCGCATGTCGCCCCATCATAAACCCCTGATGGGTAAGCCATGATCGTAGATGACAAGCTGGTTTCTTTTGCCAACCGCCTGGCGAATGCTTCGGGCGCGGTGATCCGGCCCTATTTCCGCCAGCGGATCGAGGTGGTGCACAAGCCGGGCAAAGGCGTCTTCGATCCGGTCACCGAGGCGGACAAGGGCGGCGAGAAAGCCATCCGCGCCATCATCGAACGCGAACGCCCCGATGACGGCGTCCTGGGCGAGGAGTTCGGCGAACGAAAAGGCAGCAATGGCTGGCGCTGGGTGCTGGATCCTGTGGATGGGACGCGGGCCTTCATCACCGGCCGCCATGAATGGGGCTCGCTGATCGCGCTGGAAAAGGACGAGATGCCGGTGCTGGGCATCATCGATCAACCGGTACTGGGCGAACGCTTCATCGGCGTCAACGGCCGCACCCATCTGATCGAGGGCGAAAAGCGGACGCCGCTGAAGGTGCGCGAATGCGAAAGCCTAAAAGATGCCGTCCTTTGCGCTACCGATCCCAGCCAGTATTTTGCGAGCGACCAGTTGGCGGCTTTCGCGCGCGTCAAAGCGCAAGTGCGCATGACCCGCTATTGCGGCGATTGCTATCTCTTCGCCGTGCTGGCGCTGGGTTTTGTCGACATCGTCATCGAAGCCGGCTTCAGCCGCTGGGATATCGCGGCGCTGATTCCAATTGTCGAAGGCGCCGGCGGCATCATCACATCCTGGGACGGGGGCGATTGCCGCGACGGCAAAACCATCCTGGCTTGTGGCGACAAGCGAATTCACGGACAGGCAATGGCTCTGCTCAAGGGTGGCGAATGAAGAAGTTAGTAGCGGCAATGGTGGTATTTGGGGCAGCAATCGCCCCCTCGCGCGCAGAGCAGGAGCCTCCGACACTGAAGCTCACGCCCGAACTCAACACCCCGCAGGCGCAGGAATTGCTACGGCTGTTCGAGACCTTGTGCGTAGACAAATATCCCGATGGCGCGGCTGTGGCGGGCGAGCTGGAGCATATGGGTGCTGAAGCCCTGTCGTCCGATCTTGTTCAGAAAGGATTGGGCGGTCCAGGGCAGGGCTGGCGCCTCCAGGGTGCCAATGGCAGCTTTAT
>JAICHV010000092.1 GCA_025924715.1 Alphaproteobacteria bacterium | reverse complement strand
GGGCGGTGGTGATGACGGCGGCCTTACCGGTCTCATCGAGTTCGACCGGATTTTCCACCGTCGTCAGCGAGCCCATCACATTGTGCGCCCGGCAGAAGGCGGCGGTCGGCGAAAAAGCCACCCGCATGATGGCGCCATTGCTGAGGGTGACATTGTCACCATAACAGGCGGCCAAGGGCCCCGCGAAAGAGACCAAGGTCGCCACGGCGCGGGGAATGGGATGATCGGCAAAGAAACGGCCCACCAGGTCGTTCTGGTTACCCACGCCGGCCGGCGTCACATCGTTGGAGGCCAGAAGCAGTCGCGCATTCTCCATGGCGCCGGCAGCGAGGACCGTGACCCGCGGCTTGACTGTGAAATGCCTGCCCGTAACGGTGGCGACATCCAGGTGATCCACGGTCTGACCGGAAGGCGCCAGACGGATGCCGGTGACGTTGGCGTGGATATAGGGCGTAATCGCCTTTGCCGCCTTCAACGCATCGCCATAGCGATGACCGAAATAGGTCGGCAGCGCGCTGTCGCGCGTCTTGGAGAATTGAAACCAGCTCGTATAGACGCCGCCTTTGCCCAGCCCCAGCATCGGCGTGCGCACGGCCTCCGCGCCGCGGTCGTAAATCCAGGGGCCTGCCTCGCACAATGTCTGGGCGCGCTGGAAATAAGGTTCGATGGCGCCGCGGGCGAACGGCCAGCCGGAATGGGACACCCAATCGCGTGGCTCGAAGTCGATCTCATCCAGCGGCCGGCACCAGCCGCCCCAGTGGTTGGTGCTGCCGCCTAGAAAACGCAGGCGGCCCGCGTCCAGCGCGGTATAGCGTATGCCGGTTTCTGCGCCGGCATACATCTTCTGAATCTTGGGATCGAAGGTGGTGCCGCCCGATTCCAGCAGGACGATGGAAAGCTTGCTGTCCTGAAGGGCGAGGGCAAGCGATATACCGGCCGGTCCCCCACCGATGATGGCGAGGTCCGGAGTCAGGACCTGGCCGTCTGGAAGGGTGCGAGCATCAATCAGGGCGGTCAAAACGAAAGATCCGGGGAAACAGCGACAAACCTACCGCGCCGTCTAGAAAACTGTCTTGTCCTAATTGTGTCGAGGGTCAGATATCGTCGCTGTGGCCGACATTGTATCCGCCATCGACGGCAATCGCCTGGCCGGTGATCCAGGAGCCCTGATCGGAGATCAGAAGCAGGGCCATCGGCACAAGGTCTTCCGCCTCGCCCAAACGGCCCAGGGGATGTAGCGCCGCCAACTTGGCGCGACGCTCGGGCGTGATGGTGGCAAGAAGGGGCGTATTGACGAAACCGGGACAGAGGCAGTTCACCCGGATTTTGTCCGCCGCATAATCCAGCGCCATGTTGCGGGTCAGCGAGAGGAGCGCGCCCTTGCTGGCGGTATAGGCGGCACGATTGCGCGTGCCAGTGGTGGCGACGCCGGAGGACAGATGCAGGATCGAGCCTCCCTGGGGCCGCATCAGGGCAAGAGCGTATTTCGACACCAGAAAAGCGCCGCGCAGATTCACCGCCATCACAGCGTCGAAATCCGCCATCGAAGTCTCATCCACCTTGGCACGGCGGGCAATGCCGGCGCTGTTCACCACTGCATCAATGCGGGAAAGGCCGCCGAGCGCGTTCTTGACCTGGTCTTCATCGGCGATGTCGCAGACGCGGTTGTCGGCGAAGGGACTGGCGGTCCGATCCAGGGCGATGATGCGCGCACCTTCCGCGGCCGCGCCTTGCGCGATGGCAAGACCAAGACCTGAAGCGGCCCCGGTAACGACGATTGTTTTCTCAGAAAAGCGCATTATCGATCCAATTGTGACTGCGGCCTTTTTATGTATGAATTGTCCTGCATCAACAAGGCGGCGGGCATGCGAGTGGCGGTTGTGATTGCAGTTCTGCTGCTGGCGCTGCCGGTGCGTGCCGATGACGCTGGAGCCTGGTGGGGTCGCTATTTGACAGGTGCACGGCTTGTGCGCCTGGCCGATGGCAAGAAGCTCAGTCTTTATTGCGAAGGCAAAGGCCGGCCCGTGGTGATGATGGAAGGCGGGCTGGGCTCCGGCGCCTGGACCTGGCACAAGGTGCAGACCGCGATTTCGCGTGTCACCAAAACCTGCGTTTACGATCGCGCCGGCTACTGGAAAAGTCCGCCCACCGATGGCCCGCGCGATGCCGGTGCCGAAGCCGACGACCTGGCCGCACTGCTGAAAGCCGCGCACCTGCCGGCACCCTATGTGATCGTTGCCCATTCCTATGGCGGTTACATCGCCCGGCTTTATGCCGGGCGGCATACGCGCGACCTAGCCGGGCTGGTTTTGGTCGATCCATCCTCGGCCCATCAGGCCGATCTGTTTGCGAAAGTTGCGCCGCACCTGATGGCCGCCGATCACGCGGCGGAAGAGAAAGTGGAAGCCTGTGCCGCCGGTGCGCCGCAGGCGGACTGCGTCCAGCGCTCACCGCCCGCCGATATGCCGCCGAAGATGAAAGCTTGGTTCACCGCCAGCCAGACCCGCGCTTATTCCCGTGCCATGCAGCGCGAATATGACGCCATGCCGAAGTTGAGCTCCGACCTGCTGGACAAGGAGAAGAAGAGTCTGGGCAACATTCCCTTCCTGCTGTTGAACCAGGCGCCTGGGAAGATGGCGGTGCCCGCCTCCACGCCGGAAGAGATCGACGCCACCACCAGATTGTGGCTCCAGAAGCATCGCGAGATCCTGGATATCTCCAGCGACGCCAGCCTGCGGGTGATCGCGGGCGCCAGCCATCGCATCCAGGACGACAGGCCGGAAGCGGTAATCGCGGCGGTGACCGAAGTGGTTGGGAAGGTTCGGAAGAACTGACAGGTCCGGCTTGCGCGCCGGCGTGAGCACCTCTTACACCTTCTTTCCCGATGCGGTGCTCGGCGCTTCTGTTGGCCATTGGATGAATATTTTGCCGGGTGGTTCTTTCGGCCTTACAAATGCAGGAATGGCAAAGCAACCGCATCGGATCCTCGTGGCGATTTTCGCCACCATCTTGGGCGCGATTCCTTGGGCCGTTTTTGGCTTCTTGCTTAACGTCCTGATCCCCGTGCTGGGGGTCGTGATCTGCTGCCACAGCTTGGGCGCCAGTTACTACTGGTTCGCTTATTGGTTTCCGCTGGCGAGCTGGGTGCTGATTTCGGGCTTTGTGCTGTGGCTTTTAGGCTGGACACCCACACGCAAGGCAGACTGAGCTTTCGGGCGGCGACGCTGCGCTGCCGCTTGAGTGCTTAAATGCGGTCGGTGCTCCGGCCCCGCAGTCACAAACGCACCAATATTTCGGTCGAAGGTTTAGCCTGCCGCGGGCGGGCGTAAGACGCTGTCGCGCGCGCGCCCTTGGCATTCATTTCGATCGCCTAGCGATCGAAATGAATGGTGGAGCCAAGCGGGATCGAACCGCTGACCTCCTGCATGCCATGCAGGCGCTCTCCCAGCTGAGCTATGGCCCCGTACCAATCAAGGAGCGGTCTGGTAGCCGATCCCGAAACAGAAAGTAAAGACTAACCTTCGTCCTTGGCGATGCCGGGATCGATGATGCCGGAGACATCGTCTTCCTCGTCTTCCACTTCGCCCAGAAGATCGTCGTCTTCCTCGTCCTCGTCGTCCTCGACCTCGATATCCTCGATGCCTTCGGCCTCATCGGCATCCACCACCGACATGCCCGATTCCGCCTCGGCTTCCTCTTCCTCGACGTCCTCGTCTTCATCTTCGCCGGTCGCCGCGATTTTCAGCGGCGCCTCGACGACAGCCTCGGCCTCTTCTTCGTCCTCGGATTCGGACTCATTGTCCTCATCCTCGTCCTCTTCTTCCTCGTCCTCGGTCTCGGCAGCGTTGATCGCGCCGGCGCCGGCGGGCTCGGCGGCGCGGCTGCGCCGCTGCTTGAACAGGGCCTCCGGCTCGTAGCTGAAACCGCATTTCGGGCATTCGATCGGCCGCTTGGCGAGGTCGTAAAACCGCGCATTGCAGCTGGGACAGGCCCGTTTGGTTCCAAGATCTGCCTTGACCAAGATGATCTTCCTGTGAAGAAGGGGTTGTAGGAGGGGCGCGTTTGCCACGGGTTGCCCCGCCTGTAAAGGTCTTTTGAAGCCCCTGATGGACAACGCCAATCCCGTCGCACTGACCGCCCGCCGGGCCGGTCCCCTCTCCGGCACGGCCCAGGTGCCGGGCGACAAATCCATTTCCCAGCGGGCGCTTATCCTGGGGGCCCTGGCGGAGGGCGAGACCCGCATCACCGGACTCCTGGAATCGGGCGATGTCCATTCCACGGCCGGCGCGCTGCGCGGCTTTGGCGCCGAACTGGTCGCCGAAGGCCCGGGCCGCTGGCGGGTGATCGGAACGGGGGTGGGCAACTGGAAAAGCCCCAAATCGGAACTGGATTTCGGCAATTCCGGCACCGGTTCGCGCCTGGTTATGGGGGCAATGGCCACTACGCCCATCACGGCCACCTTCACCGGCGATGCCAGTTTGCGCTCGCGGCCAATGGCGCGGGTGGTCGAGCCGTTGAAGGCTTTCGGCCTTACTTATCATGGCCAGGGGCCCAAGGCCTTGATGCCGCTGGCGCTCCATGGCGCGAAGGACGCCAAGGCGGTCAGCGTGCATGTGGCCACTGCCTCCGCCCAGGTGAAGTCGGCGCTATTGCTGGCGGCGCTAAATGCGCAAGGGACCAGCCGCATCAGCCAAGGATCGCTCACCCGCGACCATAGCGAAAAGATGCTGGCGGCTTTCGGCGCCAGCATCACGGTCTCGCCGCGGCCGGAAGGTGGCGAGGTGATTGCCATCGAAGGCCCGGCGAAGCTGCGTGGCTGCAATGTGGAAGTGCCGCGTGATCCCTCCAGCGCCGCTTTCCCGTTGGTCGCGGCTTTGATCGTGCCGGGCTCGCAGATCGAGTTGCCCGCGATCCTGCTCAATTCCCGCCGCACCGGCCTGATCGAGACCTTGCTGGGGATGGGCGCGCAGATCGAAATCGCCAACCGGCGTGTCAGCGGCGGCGAGGAGATCGGCGATCTGATCGTGCGTCATTCCGAGCTTCGCGGCGTCGAGGTGCCGGCCGCCCGCGCGCCCTCGATGATCGACGAGTATCCCATCCTGGCGGTAGCGGCGGCCTTTGCCCGCGGCACCACCGCCATGCGCGGACTGGAAGAATTGCGGGTCAAGGAAAGCGACCGACTGGAGGCGGTGGCACGGGGCCTCGCTGTCAACGGCGTTAAATTCACAATCGAAG
>JAICHV010000091.1 GCA_025924715.1 Alphaproteobacteria bacterium | reverse complement strand
CGCGACCCGGAACGTTACCGCGCCGCGGCGCCGGCCGAAGTGGATGCGCTTTTGGCCGAACGCGCCGCCGCGCCCCCGGCGGTGCATATTCCCTGGTCCAGCCTGTTCCGTTATCGCTCCATCTGGGGACTGATGATCGGCATGTTCTGCCTGAACTTCGCGATCTATTTCTTCATCACCTGGTTTCCCAGCTACCTGCAGGAGGCGCGGGGTTTCTCGCTGGCGCGGCTGGGGACGCTCGGCATGCTGCCGGGCCTGATGGGTATCGCCGGAAGTTGGTTCGGCGGTTATGCCTCCGACTGGCTGCTGGCCCGCGGCTGGAGCCGCACGGCGGCGCGCAAGACCTGCCTGGTCGGCGGAATGCTGCTGGCCTCGTCAATCGGGCTGTCGGCCTTTGCGGAAAATGTCTATGTCTGCCTGGCCCTGTTCGCCTTGGCCTATGCGAGCCTGTCCGTGGTCGGCGCCAATTGCTGGACGGTGGTGAGCGAGATGGCGCCCACACCCACCCATGTCGCCTCCATGAGCGGAATCCAGAATTTCGCCGGTAACCTGGCTGGCATTCTGATCACCACATTCACCGGGGTGATGCTGGCCATCACCAGCGGTTCGTTCCTCATCCCGCTGGCGGTTGCCGGCGCGGGATGCATTGTCGGCGCCCTGTCCTATCTGTTCATCGTGGGCAAGATCGAGCCGCTGGGAGCGCGCCGCGCTAGCGATCAAGGCCGAATTTCTTCCACTCCGCCGCCGCCTCGGGCCGGGTGAGATAGCGAATGAAATCCGACGCCGCCCGACTGTCGGCGGCTTTGGATGAAACCGCTGCGTCCACATCGATATGGGCCGCCAATTCGGAAGGCAAAGGCCCAACCAGCTCGATGTCCTTTCGGGAGATGATTTCCGGGGTGACCTGCAGCGCCATGTCGGCATCCCCCTTGGCCAATGCACTGACACCCGAACCCGTCGTGACGGTCATAAGATGAGCGCCGGAGAATTCGCGCCGGTGCAACATGCGGTCGATGATGCCGGCTTCCATGCTGTTGCGCGGCGGGCCCGGCTGGGTATAGGCGACGGTTTTGGCGCTGTTCAGCGCGGTGCTGAATTTGGCGACTGTCGAGATATCGGGATGCGGCGCGCCAGGGCGCACCGCCAACGCAATTTCCACCCGGCCCAATTTCTGGCCTGTTCCCGCTTTGATTCCCTGATCCTTTGCCAGGCTTTCCATCAGTCCGGTGGGTAACAGGATCACATCGACGGGACCGGCCTTGATGTCATCCATGATTTTGCCCATCACATCGGCTTTGACGGTCACGGGCACGCCGGTCTTGGCCGTGTAAGCGTGAGCGAATTCCTCCATTCCTTCCCGCACCAGGGGCGGGCAGATGACCTGCATGGCCATGGCGCTGGGCGATAAACCAAGCAAGGCCGCCAAAAAGGCAATGGTTGAAAACTTGCGCACCCACACCTCCGCGATAGAAGGAAACGATAACATTGCGGTCCGAGCAGGTTCAACAAAGCAACGGTCGTCCAAACCTGCCTTGACTGCTGAATCCGGTTTTTAAATTTTGAGGTCCAAAACGGTCCATCACCTTCGACGTGGTTTGCGAGATGCTCCGCTTTCATAGCGGTGGCGCTCAATCCGCTTAAGGCGCTTCGTCATTGGCCGCCCGGTTGCAGGATTGGACGCCTCGCAACTTAGTCGTGCCGAAGCGCGCTAACTTTTTTCATCCAGCCCAGGCCTTCCAGGGTGCCGGCGGCGGGTCGGTATTCGCAGCCGATATAGCCTTGGTAGCCAAGCCGCTCGATGGTCTTGAGGATTTGGCGGTCGGCCAGTTCGCCGGTGGTCGGCTCCTGGCGCAGCGGCACCGAGGCGATCTGGATATGACCGGTGATGGGCAGCAAGGTTTCCAGCCCCTTTGCGACATCGCCGTGCAAAATCTGACGGTGATAGATGTCGAACTGCAGCTTGAGGTTGGGAAGCTTGAGGTCTTGAATCACGCGCGCGGCCAGGCCGAAATCGTTCAGCAGATAGCCGGGAATGTCGCGATTGTTGATCGGTTCGATCGTGATCTCGATGCTTTCCCGGCCCGCTTCCTCGCAGGCAAATTTAATGGCGTCGCGATAGCTGGCCAGTGCCCTCTTTCCGCTGGCGATCCCGGCCATCAGATGCAGCCGTGGCGTACCGGTGGCGCGGGCGTAAGTGAGGCCCGTGGCGATGGCGGCACGGAATTCATCGCGCCGCTCGGGAAAGACGGCAATGCCGCGCTCGCCGGCGGCGAAATCGCCCGGTGCCAGGTTGAACAGCACCTGCTTCAGCTTGTGCTGCTCGAGCCGCCGCGCGATCTCTTCGGGCGGATATTCATAAGGAAAGAGATATTCGACCGCCGTGAAGCCGGCATCGGCCGCCGCGGCAAAGCGGTCCAAGAAACTCCATTCCTGGAAAAGCCAGGAGAGATTGGCGGCAAAACGCAGCATGACATCCGGCGGCAGGGACGCGTGCTTTTAGCAACCGTCCCCGCCGCCGGAAAGATGTCAGACCCTATCCCCCGGCACGGGACCGCTCCTGGTCGTCTTGTGTCCGCTTCTCGAACGGAATGAGATTGCCGCATCCATCCTGTTCAATGCCGGGCGGCGCCTCGGGCGGGACGGCCATGCGCGCGCGCTTATGGTCGTCCGCCTTGTCCTGGTCGCCCATCTTGTCCTGGTCGCTGGCCATGATCAGGCGCTTGCGCGCTGCTCCAGCGGCGGCGCGGTCATGGTCAGGGTCACGGGCGTGGGCAGACCCTGTTGCTCGAACTGGGTCTTCAGTTCCTGCTTGCGGGCCATCAGCTTTTCGCCGAGGGAATCCAGGTCGAGCTCGCCTTGCCTGGCCGCGGTGAAGATGCCGCCGCGCTTTTCCTCTTCCTTGATGTGATGCTTGATCTCTTCCGACAGCACCTTGACCTTGGCGTCGTAGAATTCGTCATCCGGCGAGCCATTCTCCAGCTCGGCGATCAGGGTTTTGGCGCCGTCATGCTCGACATTGGCTTCGTCCATCATGTCGCTGTCCGCGCCGGCGTCGCGGCAGGCGGGATAGAAAATCTCCTCCTCGATCATGGAATGGATGATCAGCTCCATGCAGATCTGCTTGGCGATATCGGCCTTGCGGCCGCGCGCGCTTTCATATTTTTCGAAAAGTTCCTCCACCTTGCGGTGATCGGCCTTTAGCAAGCCGATGGCGTCCTGAGCCGGCATTCGATGACTCCTTGTTAATGCCCCTGACGAACGTCCGCCGAATGCGTGCGGTTCCAGGAACTTAAGGCTTGGCGCTGTTGTTTTCGCAAAAGAGCGGAATCGGACGGAAATGGCGGATGCCTCGCGCCTTGAAGGTCTTCAAAACCCATATCGGCTTTCATGACCTGATAGTGGCGGCGCCCTCGATGAAGGCCGCGGCCGAGGCCTGGGAGACCCATCCGCGCATTTTCGCGCAAGGCTTCGCCGCGGTGACCAACGAGCCGGACGCGGTGAAAGCCGCGCTGGCGCATCCCGGTGTGGTGTTGCGGCGGGTGCATGGCCAGGCGGGTGAATATAAAGCCAAAGCAGACAAGCCAGCCGCCCCGAAGCTGACGGCGCGGCAGAAACAGAAAGCGGCGCACGCCGAAAAGCACCACGCGGCCGAAAAGAAGAAGGCCGAGAAAATCGCGGCGCGCAAGAAAGCCGAGGCGGAAAAGCGCGCCAAGGCAGCGGCGGAAGGCGAACTGGCGGATATCGAGCGGGAGGAAGCCAGGCTGCGGGAGCGCCGGCGTGCCCTGCAGAAGCAATTTCACCTGCGCAGTGTTTAGAGCACCTTGCTCTTAGGCGGCGTCTTCCGCAGCAGGCTTTTCCCAGCCGAAAACGCTGCGGCCGCCATAGCTGGAGGACTTGGCGCGCTCCTCCGCCAATATGGTCTCGAGGGCCGGGCCCTTCACATAATGCTCGAGGTGGCGGGCGCGATCGTCCAGCCGCCGCAGCGCCGCCAATTCTTCCTCGCGGCCCAATTTTGCCGAGCGCACCGCCTGTTTGAGCACCGAGATTGTTTTGTCATAGACGACGGTCGGGACCGGAAAGGGATGGCGGTCCTTGCCGCCATGGGCGACGGAAAAGCGCGCCGGATCGGAAAATCGGCAAGGCGCGCCATGAACCACCTCCGCCACCAACGCCAAGGCGCGCACAGTGCGGGCGCCGACCCCGGGCACCAGCAGCAGGTCCTGAAAATCCTTGGGGCCCTGCTCCGCCGCGGCCGCCAGATTGCCATGAAGCCGCTTGAGCATGACGTCGCCGGCGCGAACGTCGTGATGATCGGGCAAGTCGAGATGTGGAAGCAGGGTCTGCGCGCGCTCTACCGTCCGGCCTTCTATGCGACCTAGCTCGGCAGTGATGCGGTCCGGCCCCCAGTCGTTCAATAGCGAAAGCTGGCCATTGCGCGAGGCGCGGGCTCGCGCGTCCACCAGATTGACGATCTCGCCCGCACCGCGGCCCTCGATCGCAGCGTGCGGCGCATTCACAAAGCTGCTCAGGCCTTCCGACAGCCAGTGATAGCGCCGGGCCTGGCGGGCATCGCCATTCATGCCCTGTTGCACCACCGTCCATTTGCCGTCATCGGTCACGATGAAGCCGTGCAGATAAAGGTCGTAACCGTCCTGCACCGCGGCGCTGTCCACCTTGGCCACCAGCCGGCTGGCCTGCGCCAGGGCGGCGCCGTCAAAGCCGGTGCGGTCGCCCACCGCGACAAGCTCGCCAGGCGTCAGGCGCGAATGCTTGCCGCGCCCGCCGCAGACATGGAGACCCAACTCGCCTTCCAGCGGCTTCAGGCCGCGCTTCAGCGCGCCCAGCACGCTGGTGGTGATGCCGGAGGAATGCCAGTCCATCCCCATCACCGCGCCAAAGGATTGAAACCAGAAGGGATGGGCGAGCCGTCGCAGGAATTCATCGCGGCCGTAATGATGGACGATAGCCTGGGTGATCACCGCGCCCAATTTGCTCATGCGCGTGGCCAGCCAGGGCGGCACCCGGCCGCCATGCAGGGGCAGATTTGCGCTTCCGGAACGCTGTGCCATATCGTACTCTCGTTCTTGATATGTTCTAGCGCAGCGGGACCAGAAAGCCAAGCATTTACGATTTCAGCCGCCGCAGATAATGGAGCACCGCCAATTCCTCCGCAGTCAGGCCATCACGGCCGCGCGCCGGCAATCGCAGCTTGAGGGTGCCTGCCTCAAAGCCAGCCAATACCCCGGGAT
>JAICHV010000090.1 GCA_025924715.1 Alphaproteobacteria bacterium | reverse complement strand
GCAGAGGCAGGCGCGGTTCTCAGGCAGGCCGGTCAGCGCGGCGTGGCAGATTTGAGATTTGAACCGCTCAAAGCGGAAATCCGCAATTCTGCGGTTGTGATGTATCGCCGGGCGCTGGCCGAGCGGCCTGACAATGCGCCCCTGCTGGACAATCTGGGGACGGCACTCCTCCAGCAAGGCCAGACGGAAGAGGCCATTGGCTGTTACCGCGACGCGCTGGCCCAGGATCCTGACTTCGCGGAGGCCCATTTTCATCTGGGCGCCGTGCTTTCGCAGAATGGCGATGTTGCGGAAGGGTTCGCGCATTATATGCGACGGGCCGCGTTGGTGTATGGGCGGAGCAAGGCGTCGGCGGCGGAAGGCGACGATCTCCCGCACAAGATCAAGCATGACTTGGCGCAGCGCGATTATCTGTGGGGCGGCAAGGCGCCCGTGAATGCCCCGCAGATAGCGGACCTGTTCCAGCTCGCGGATGGAAACCGCCTCGCCGGTCCGGCCGTCAATCCCGGCAATTTTAAACCTGGCCTGCTGGAGGAGTGGCAGCACAGCAAACCGCAGATGGTGGTGATCGACGATTTTCTCACCGCCCCGGCATTGGAGAAGCTGCGCCTGTATTGCGCCGGTTCCACGGTTTGGCGGAAAGTCTATCCGGCCGGCTATGTGGGCGCTGCGCCCGAGGATGGGTTTGCCTGTCCTCTGCTGGCGCAGATCGTCGAAGAGATTCAAGCCGGCTTCCGCATGATCCTGGGAGGAGAGCCGTTTCGCTATCTGGGCGCGTTCAAATACGACAGCGAGCTGTCGGCAGGTACCAATACCCATGCCGATAATTCGAACGTGAATGTCAACTTCTATATCGCGCCGGATGAGGCCAATCTCGATCCTGAGAGTGGGGGAATGCAAATCTGGGACGTGGCCGCGCCTGATATTCAGACCATGCGAAGGTTGAACGGAAGCGAGGAGATGGTGCACGCCTTTCTGGAGCGCTCAGGTGCAAATCGGTATGTTATTCCGCACCGCGCCAATCGGGCCGTGATCTTCAAGTCCACGCAATTCCACAAGACCGATACATTCCGCTTCAAGAGCGATTATCTCTCCCAGCGGATCAATATCTCGCTTCTGTTTGGCCAGTTCGGTGCGGAAGACTGAGACAGTCCGGCCGCCATCTCATTGCTTTGGCAAAGTGCCATCGCAAACCGCACGACAAGTTGACAAGTATTCCGGACAGTTCTGGCATACTTCCTCTCAAGCAATGAGAGCGCGATAGGAATGCACCAAATTTCGCGCCGCGCGGCGCGCTTTACCGGGACAAGCCAATAAAAAAGTTGCAATGATCCTTTGGGGGCGAGGCGCATCCAAGCGGACCAAGTGGCTGACTGGGCGTCCTAGAAAATAAAATAACGCGCGTTCAAAGAACGACAGACAGGGGGAAAAATGAAGCTGCGCCATCTGCATTTGGGCTGCTCGGTTCTCGCCATGAGCGCCGCCAGCGTGCTGGGCCTGTTACCTGCAATCGCCCAGCCCGCAAATTCTCCAACTGTCGAACAGGTGACCGTCACCGGGTCCCGCATCTCGATCCAGGGCTACCAGGCGACAACGCCGGTGACGGTCGTCGACACCGCGGACCTCGAACGGGATTCCTATCTCAATATCGACTCGGCGCTGGTCGAGCTGCCATCGGTCGGCATCTCCGCCACCCTGACCAATGGCGTGGGCGCGGCAAACCTGGTCCAGGCCGATGCCGGTCTCAGCACCGTCAACCTACGTAATCTTGGCGTCAATCGAACCCTGGTGCTGTTCGACGGCCAGCGGATCGTATCGTCGAACCTTCTGGAAGGCGGCGTCGATCTTGGCACGATCCCTGCCAATCTGGTGAAGCGGGTGGATGTGGTGACAGGCGGTGCCTCCGCCGCTTACGGCTCTGATGCCGTTGCCGGCGTCGTCAATCTGATCCTGGACAAGAATTTCTCGGGCCTGAAAGCCAATGTCCAATTCGGCGATGGAACGACCGTGCAGCACCGTGAAATCAAGGTGGCCCTGTCCGCCGGGACGGATTTTGACGGCACGCGAGGGCACCTGATTTTCAGCGCCGATCATACGTGGAGCAATGACCCGGTCTTCATCTCGCAGACGGATTGGTATGACAACGGTCAGCTAGTTCAAAATCCTGCAGCCACCTCAAGCAACGGCCTTCCTTATTACATTCATATCCGCAACGCGGGCGTTGCTCAGTTCACCGAGGGCGGGCTGATAACCGGCAATACCGCTGGCGGCGCCGGCAGCAGCATCACGGCGAATTCGCTGCTCGGAACCCAGTTCGTCGGCAATGGCATACCGCAGCCTTTCAATTTCGGCACGGTCAATGCCGCCAATCCCAATGTCTGCTATGCAGGCTGCTCGGCCAATGCGCGCAGCAGCCAGGTCTTGACCTTGTTGGCCGTGCCGTATCATTCCACGACCGTCTTTGCCTATGGCAGCTATGAGCTGACGCCCGATATCAAAGCGTCGCTTCAGCTGAATTATGGCACCTTGGGCGAACAGAATACCGGTACGCCGAGAACGTCCACCCTCGTCATTCCTGCCGACAATGCCTATCTGCCAAAAACAATTCAGTCCCAGTTTGGCATTCTGTCGAATGGATTCAACTCGGCCACTGGCCTGGGCGGCTCTGCAACGGCGCCCACCCAATCCATCAGGCTCGGCTCCATAGCCTCCAACAATATCGATTATTCAAAACCTCTGAACATCCAGCAGGTCTGTTACACCATCGGCGAGCCCTGCCTTTACAATCATCGCGTCCTGTCGCGGGCCGTGCTCACATTCGAGGGCGCCCTGGGCAGTGACTGGTCATGGAACGTCTATGCCGGCTACAGCTCGCTGAGACAGAAACAAGTCGCGCCCGAAGACAATTTCGGACCGCACTATAATTTTGCCGTCGATTCCATCGTCGTGACACCGACGAATGTGGGCACCTCCAAACTGCCGATCGGAAGCATTCAGTGCCGCGCTCGGATTCAAGGCAATCCCGCCGCGGCCGGGTGCGTTCCCCTCAATGTGTTCGGCAACGGCGTCGCCAGCAACGACGCCATCCTCTATGTGATGCCGGGTCTGGACCCGGATTCCGGGATCTTGAATCAGGAAACCATCAAGCTCAGCCAAAGCGTCTTTTCCGGCTCGATGCAGGGAAAACTGCCCTGGGGATTGCCGGCCGGCAATATCGCGATGGCGTTCGGCGGCGAGTATCGCCATGAACAGGCGGGCCAGTTCGACATTCCCGCCATCAACGCGACCAATCCATATCCCGCCGGCAATTTCGCGCCTTATTCCGGCCAGTACCATGTCGAGGAAGGCTTTCTGGAATTCGACGTTCCCGTCCTGAAAAACGATATTGTCCAGGACCTGAGCGCCAATGCGGCGGGACGCATCACCTCCTATTCCAGCAGCGGGCTGGTCCAGACCTGGAAACTGGGATTGACCAGTCAGATCGACGACAACATCAAGGTCCGTGGCACTTGGTCTTACGATATTCGCGCCCCCATGATTTCGGAGCTTTATTCTCCCAGCATCGTCGGCATCGGCTCGATCCAGTATCCTTTGAACGGACCAACTTATCAGATCCAGAACGGCACGGGCGGTAATCCCAATCTGCAGCCGGAGAAAACTGTCACGACGTCGTTTGGTGTCGTCCTCACGCCCCAGTTTATTCCGGGACTTTCGATGTCGCTTGACTGGTACTCAATCAACATCCATGGCGGCATTTTCTCGACCAACACGCAAACGATCGTGAACCGGTGCCTGCAGGGCGAAGCCGTCTATTGTCCCCTCCTGCTTTTTGATCCTGCCCAACTCGGCGGGACCGTTCCCTACCGAGTCAATACAACGGCCGCAAACGCCGCATCGATCAAAACCTCGGGTCTGGATCTTCAGGCCAATTATGTGATGGATCTGTTCAGCGGCAGCCTTTCCTGGGCGTTGCGCGGCAACTACACCGCCGAACTGACTCAGACCGCCATCGGCGTGACCTATGACCGTGCCGGTGTGTTGGGAAGTCCGCTCGCCTATGCCAGCAGCAACCTGCCAAAGACCCGCGGGATATTGTCGGCGACATACACACAAGGCCCCTGGTCCGGCACGGTCCAGGGCCGTTTCTTTGGCGGTGCCGTATTGACGGGCGGCGTCCAGAACCTGCCGCCGAATGTCGTGCGCGCATCGCTCTCTTCAACAGGCGTCCTGACCCCCGGCGTCGGCAACGGAAATCTGATCGACTATAATGACGTGAACCCCGTGGCCTACCTCGACTTGCGGTTGTCGTACCGGTGGAACGACAACATCAACCTGTATGGAGCGATCGACAACTTCACAAACGTCCCCCGTCCGGAAGATGGCAGCAACGCCGCCTACGATGTCCTTGGCCGGACATTCCGGGTGGGAATTCGGTTCGAAGAGTGACGGACTGGTCAGGTCGGCAGGCGTGTTGGGAGCGCCTGGTGCATCTTGAGAGAGGGCGTGCGCGCAAGCGCAGCGCTGTGACCGCTTGGATGTGAACTCCGCCACCGTACCCAACGAGCGCTGGCTGCGGATCATTCCCGTCGCGCTGTTGATGTACACAATCTCCTTCATCAACCGGACGAACATTTCGCTCGCCCTGCCGGCCATCAGCCGCGATCTCCAATTGACACCCAGCCAGGCTGGCCAGGTGGCCGGAATATTCTTCTGGGGCTATCTGCTGCTGCAAATTCCTGGCGGCTATATCGCGGAACGCTGGAGCGCTAAATGGTTGATCTCCATCATGCTGGTGGCATGGGGAGTGTGCGCCATCGGCTGCGGGCTGGCGCAAAACTGGCATCAGCTGATGGCGATGCGGCTGCTCTTGGGCGTGGCGGAAGGAAGTGCCTATCCCGCCACGCTTGTGCTGCTTTCCCATTGGTTTCCGCGCCACGAGCGGGCCCGGGCCAATGCATTCTGGAATCTATGCTTGCCCTTGGCGGTGATCGTTTCCTCGCCCTTGTCGGGCTGGATCCTGGATCAGTGGAATTGGCGGGTCATGCTGGTGGCAAGTGGACTTGTTCCGTTCGTCTGGCTGGTCGTTTGGATCATCTTCATCGCCGATCGGCCGGCGGAAGCGAAATGGATCTCGCCGCAGGAACGGGAATATCTCGAGGCCACTCTGGCAGTTGAAAATCAGGCCGTTATTGCGGCGAGCGGTCAATCCGATCTACGCGGCATGTTCCGCCCGCAGGTGCTTGTGTTGATGGCGATCAGCTTGCCCATGTTCTCGCCGGTGTTGGGCATGAAGTAGAACTGCTGGCTGGCCGCCGTGCCGCCGCCGCCCACCTTCTGGTCGACCTCGTTGCCGCGGATCAGCACGCAGCTCTGGCTCTCGGGAATGATCATC
>JAICHV010000089.1 GCA_025924715.1 Alphaproteobacteria bacterium | reverse complement strand
CCCATAAATTCGAACGTTTCCCAACGATGACACTATGGCAGATGCAGGACATTGGGGGCTGTCGAGCCATCCTCGAAACCATCGATCAGGTCGATAAGCTCGTTGAACAATACGAAAGCGGAGACTTAAAGCACATTCTTTATGACAAGGATGATTACATCCTGAAGCCAAAGGATAGCGGCTATCGCGGTATCCATCTCAAATGGAAATACCACTCCGATAAAAATCAAAAATACAACGGGATGCGCATTGAGATGCAGCTTCGTTCTCGGCTTCAACACGTTTGGGCAACGGCGGTGGAGACTGTCGGAACCCTCCTAAGTATGTCGCTAAAATCGAGCCAAGGGGACGAAGATTGGGAGCGGTTCTTTGCCCTAATGAGCAGCGCTTTTGCTTATAGGGAGGGAACTGACCGTGTTCCCAACTGCCCAACTAGTTGGGCCAAGCTTCGTAAAGAGATACGCGAATACGCAAAAAAGCTTGATGTTATTAACAAACTAAAGATGTACGCCGGCAGCCTAAGTGTCGTCACCAGTAAACTTGACGGAAACGCTTACTATTACTTGATGGTCCTGGATACCGGCCGTCTAAACGTCCAAACAATGACGTTCAAGGCTAGTCAGTCGCAAATGGCGAACGCGGCCTATATCGCAAAGGAAGAGCAGTATCGAAACAAGCCCGGATTCGATGTGGTGCTGGTGTCGGTGGACTCCCTAAAAAGTCTTCAAAGCGCCTATCCTAACTATTTTTTGGACACCAAGATTTTTCGTGAGCTTGTTGACGAGACGGTTCGTGCGGCCCAGGCCATCGTCGATGGCAAGCGCACGATGGCGCACCAACTGCAATTACTTTGAGGCACGGGACGTGAGCTTTTTAAATGCCTTCTCGAAATCTTTTGGATCTTCCGAGGCCCCTACTTCCTTAGCCATTTCCTTGAAACGCTTGTGGCGGTCGGCGTCGGTCAGCTTGGATTTTTGTTTGGTAGTCTTGCGAGGCATGGATGCTCCATATCGCTAATTTTTCGTGGGCGGCGGTTGTGCGGTGGCCGATTCAAGAAGCTTGGACAATGCGCCTTGTAGAACCGGAATTGCACTCTTGGGGAACGTCACAGGAATGTGCAGGCCGCCCTCGGCAACAAGATCAAGAACCTGCTGCCCCTGAGGCCCCAGCCCAGGAATTGAAGCTGTGAGCGTAAGCGGCTGCCCGATAACGGATTGGCCGTCCGAGGTCGGTATTTGGGAGCCGATGCTGAACAAGGTGGTGGCGAGGGTGCCGGTTAATCGGCGCATCTACTGGAACTGGTCATCGGACAATCAAGCCGCCTGCGACAGCTGGCGGCTTTTTGCGTTTTCGGAGAAACCAATGCACGAAAAAACCACCAAGCTACCGCAGTACTTTGCAGCTATGGAGGATAGGGCATTGCTGATGGCTAAAGCCGCGCAGGGCAACAAACATCGCCAGGACCGTGCGTTTCGATTGGCGCGTGCTGCTCATATCAAAGCCAATCGTGATAACTTCGCACAAATTGGGTAGTGCTCGATCCTTGCCGGTCTCTGTTAACGCCATACAGCCTGGTGACAATTCCAGCGATGCGCCTAGAGCCGGTCTAGAAACGCAAAACGAAAAGGCTCAATAGCAATGGCTGACACGATCATTGTGGACATTTCGGGAGGGTGCCCGAATTGCGGAAATCCCGATGTCCATGTGCCGGCGGACTATGAGGAAAAGACCGAAATCCGCTGCGAGAAGTGTGGCTATGCCGCGCCCCAGGCGGAGTTTTTCGCCGCCAAAAGCGACTAGAGTCCCACCATTCTCAGAGATCGTAATCCGATGGGCCTGCTCGCCTGGTTCAGAAAGCGTCGCGCAAAAACTGCAACCGCAAAGCGCGAACCGCAATCCAAGCCCTTCCGCTGCGGCACGCCACATCTTCAATCGGGTGGCATGGTCTTTCTCTACACCGGCAATGTCGTGGAGATCATCCGCGGCGCGCACAAGCCCCCCACGGCAGGCGCTGACAAGCAGGTCCCCTAGCCTACTTAGAATGTCTCTAATATTCGCCAATCGGCCCAAACCGGCCTATTTCCGTACGGTTGGACCGGCTGACGATGCCAACAACCGCTCCTGCGCTCATTAACCACAATCCCTTCCTTGTCGGTGCCGTAATGCACCGTCTTGGCACAAGGGATGTGACATGGAAGAATAAGCTTATTGTTGCGTAGCCATAACAGTCCGGCCTGAGCCGGCAAACAAACTGGGGCTTTTGCTATGCCGACACATACGCATTCCCACCGGCGCCGCCATCAATCGGTGCAGGTGCGGCTTCTGACAACGACTCAGGCCCGCGTCTTGAAGCTGTCCGTTCTGGGCTTTGTCGGCCTGATCTTCCTGATCGTCATGGGCGCCAAGCTCTTTCCCCCCGAACGCACCGGCCGCTACATGAGCGCCGACCAGGAGAGAGCTTGCTTCAACGCTCACATGAGCGGCGATACCCACTTGGCGTCACTGATCTGCGATCCCGATCAGTGGAGCGCCGATGCCACAGTGCGCAAGGCCCGTTGAGATCGCCTATTTCTTGATCATCGAGCGGATTCGATCCCACAGGGCCACGCATTTGGTGTCTTCGACGGCAAAAGCCTCGCTGTCATGGCCGCGGATATGCATGGTGGCCGCCGCCCGCTCCACCGCCAGCGCCAGCCGGTCGTAAAGCTGCTTGAGTTCGGCCACTTCATCGCTGTCGCGCACGGCTCTGCTCATGGGCCCACCGATCCGAAAAACACGACAGCGATCGACGGCAGCGGGAAAAGAGCCGGGCTGAGGTGATGTAGCATCACCGGCAAGCGTAAGCCCCGGGCGCGTTTCTAATCAAGACCCGCGTCGGCTGCGCCCTGCCCGGCGGAACTTTGCTCAACTCTGCTTTTGCGCCGGCACACGCGTGACGATGAAGTCCTTCAGCCGCTCGCTCGCCTGGGCAAAGCTGGGATCGATCTCCAGGACTTTCTTGTAGTCGTAATAGGCTTCCTTGTAGCGGCCCAGCAACTGATAGGCGACGGCGCGATCGTAATAGCCGTACTGGGGAAAGCTGACGCCCAGCTCGATGCCTTTGTTGATCTGGTTCAGCGCCTCGTCATAGTTTTTCTCTTTGATCAGCATCGAGCCGAGATTGACGTAAGGATCCCCCAGGCTGGCATCCAGCGCCATGGCCTGACGGAAATCCGCCGCCGCCTTTTCGGTGCGGCCCAGCAAGTCCAGCAGCACGCCCCGATTGTCAAAGGTCGCCGCCCTGTCCTTGACGCTCAGCGGCTCATGCGCGATCGCCTGGTTGCAGACCTCGACTCCGTCATAGGCATCGGTGCCCGCCTTGGCATAGGTGAAACAGTCATGGGCATAGCCCTTGCCCATGGACACAATGGTCTGCGCCTGGGCGGAGCCGGCCAAAGCACCTGCCAGCACCGTGGCGCCCACAATAAGGATCGAACGCCTCATCAGACTCTCCCGCGGGGAAAGTTACCGGCTGATATTACACCTTTTTCGGCGCCTTGGTGCGGCTTTACACTGTTCTTGCGTTGGTTCCAGGCCTGCTGCGGCGCCTTTGCCCGTTGTGCCGGTGGACCAAAAGGGCCATTCTTTCCTCAAAGAAAACATGGGCTTCGGGAGAGACCTTCGTGAAAAATCGTAACGTGTTAGTGGCCGCCGCCATGCTGCTGTCGGCCTTTGCGCCGGCGCTGGCCCAGGACGATGCCAAGATCTGGTACAGCTGGTCGCCCAAGCCGGTGCCGATGACGCCCTGGAAGGCGCCCAACAAGCCGATCTGGCGGCTCTCCGAAATCATGGATGCCCACAAGGGCAAGAGCGACTGGGTGCAGCCGATCGTGCGCGACCAGGATTACGCCGCCGATTACATCTCGCTGGGCGCCGGGCAGAAGACGAAGCCGCAATTCTGGGCCGACGATCGCATCTTCTGGTACGTGGCGAGCGGCCAGATCCGCTTCCACATCAACGGCCAGGAGCCGTTCGTTGCCTCCAAAGGCTGGCTGGTGCAGGTGCCCTACCGGAACATCTATTGGATGGAGACGGTGGGCAATGAGCCCAGCGTGCGCCTGGAGGTGGTACGCAACAACCGCACCCCGCTTTATCCGGCCAGCGGGCCGCAGGATGCCGGACCTGCCCCGAAGGAAAAGGGCAAGACCTATGTCCTGGCCAGCTATCGCACGCCGCCGGACAAGTATGACGAGACCAACAAGCCCTATGTGGATTTCTGGGGCGATTTCGTGAAGCGGCCGCCCACACGCGGCGATCATGCCTTCGTCTCGGACACCACCAATTTCATGAACATCATCCGCGGCCACGGCACGCCGACGCCACCCGACAGCAACAAGGGCCACTTCCACATCGATTATAACGAGTTCTGGGTCGTGGCCGAGGGCACCATCGACTACAAAATGGAAGGCATGAAGGTCTTCACCGCCAATGTCGGCGACGTGGTCTATGCCCCGCAAGGGCGCTGGCACCGGGCAAGCTGGGCGGGCAATGGCATGTCCACCCGCATCGCCATCAATCCGCGCCCCTACGGCATGCACAATTTCGATGCCGAGGCGGGGGCGAAACAGTAGGCAGCGTTCCGCGGGCGTACCGGTGTCCGCGGACGGGCATGTCCAGCGACAAAATAAGTCCTCGCCGTTACTTGCGGACGAGGAATGGGGGATGACGTGAGAAAAACGCTAGCCGCTGCCGCTCTTCTGCTCGCGCCCCTGCCCGCGCTTGCGCAAGGAGCGGCGCCCCCGCCCACCCAGCTCTTTACATCGGGCGCCGATATTCCCGCCCTGATCGCCAAGGCCAAGGCGGCGCAGAAATCGCCCAACGTGAACTCCACCCTGCCGGTCGGGGTCTATGGCTATTATCGCGTGCTGCTGGAATACCGCACCGGCCTGACGCCGCCGACGGTGCATCACGGCCAGACCGAACTGGTCTATGTGCTGCAGGGCAATGCCACCCTGGTCAGCGGCGGGCATCTGACCGGCGTGCAGCCGCCGCGGCCTGGCTCGACCACCGATATGGGTACCGGCATCGAGGGCGCCGATCATTCGCAACCCCTGGCCAAGGGCGACATTCTGCTGGTGCCCGCCGAGACCGCACATCAATTCCAGAACGTGAAGGGCGAGTTCGTGATCCTCAGCGTGCATATGCTGATGCCGGACGCGAAGTAGCGCTCGAACAGGCCCGGTCTGTGGACACAGACAGGACAAAGATCATGCGGAAGCATAGCGCTTATCCGAACTGCTCGATCCCGGCAAAGCCGATGTGCGTCGCGCCCAGGCGCTGGGCGTCGGCTAGTACCTTTGCCACCACGTCGTAATTGGCCAACCGGTCCGGACGGACATGAATCTCCGGCTGCGGGTTCTTTCGGGCTGCGTCGGCCAGATAGGCATCCAAGGTGGCGCGGCTGACGGTGGCGCCGTTCCAGCTGATGGTGCCGTCAAAATCAATACCCAACTCGACAGCCTCCACCTTGTATGGCGGTGGGTCGGTCTGCGCAGGCATGTCCAGCTTCACCGCATGGGTCTGGATCGGCAAGGTGACAATCAGAAGAACCAGGAGAACCAGCATCACATCGATCAGCGGGGTGGTGTTGAT
>JAICHV010000088.1 GCA_025924715.1 Alphaproteobacteria bacterium | reverse complement strand
GTTGTCCGCGATCACGGCCGGATTGCGGGGATCATCCTCGGGGATGCCGGCCTCGACCTTGCCCACCAGGTCGGCGCCGACGGCGGCGCCCATGGTGTAGATACCGCCGCCGAGACGGGCGAAGATGGAAAAGAGCGAGGCGCCGAAGGAAAGCCCGATCAGGGATTCCACGATGATGCGGCTTTGCTCGGGATCCTCCAGGCTAAGGCCGAAGGGCCCGGTCAGCGCGGCGTAATAGCCGGCGACGCCCAGAAGACCCAGGCCCACCACCAGCATGCCGGTGACGGCGCCGGAGCGGAACGCCACCGACAGGCCCGAGGCCAAGCCGGAGCGCGAGGCTTCGGTGGTGCGCACATTGGCGCGGACCGAAACGAACATGCCGACATAACCGGCGGTCCCCGAAAGCAGGGCGCCGATCAGAAAGCCCAGACCCAATTGCCAGCCCAGAAACCAGCAGGCCAGCGCGAAGATCACCACGCCGACAAGGGCGATGGTGGTGTATTGGCGGTTGAGATAGGCGCTGGCGCCTTCCTGAATGGCGGCGGCGATTTCCTGCATCCGGGCATTGCCGGCGCTCATCGACAGCACGGCGCGAATGGTCCAGCCGCCATAGGCGAGCGCCAGAAGCCCGCATAGCAGGATGAGTTGAAGTTCTAAGCTCATGGTGTTCCCTCGTCTTGAATGTTGGCCGGCGGACTTGATCGCAAGATCGGTGATCGGATGTCCGCCGATCCCAATGGCCGGCGCCGGTCCTGGGAAGGACGGGGCGAACCGCTTCAAGGGCGGCAAAGATATGCCAAATGCCTCCGCAGGAGGCAACCGGCAAGACCGCGGCTGACCGGAATTTGAGCGTTTTTCGGGTAGGCTCGGGCGGTCAGCCGCCCGACTTTTCCTTTTCGCAGCGCGATTTGGGCAGCGCCTTGGGATTCGCCAGGTCGGCCAGATCGGCCAGCGGTGCCGATTTCAGATGCAGATTGGCGATTTGTACGGTGCAGACCGTCACCATCTTGACGCCTGCGGCGCCGACAATGCGGCGGGCATCGGCGGTCAGCCGGGTTTCGACGCCTGCGATATCGACGGCGTTCAAGTCGCCGGGCGACGTGACCGCGGCGGCGTTGATGTCACGGACAAAGGCATCCTGGATGAAGGCCAGCCGGTCGCGAACCTTGAGGGCGGCGGCCGGCGAACCGGCGGTCAATCGGGTGGTGAGATAGGCATAGCCGGCCAGCTTGCCGTCGGCCCCCTTCATCGGCGCCATCAGATAGGGCATTTCGACATTCATGCCGGGGGTGCCCGCGACCATGTCGGGAACGGCTTTTTCCGCCGCCAAGGCAGGGGAGGCGATGAGGGTCAGGGCAAGCAGAGTGCGGCGCATCCGCCAAAGCTGGCAAAACAGCGTTAGCAATTGGTAAACGCCAGTGTCACTGCCCCTATTGCTGATCCAGGGCCAGGAAATCCATGGCGTCGCTGATGGGGATGAACATGTTCAGACCGGCATTTTCGCCATGATTCGAAATACCCAAATCGGTCAGGCCTATCAGCGATCCGCTCTCATCCAGCAATGCGCCGCCGCTTGAGCCGAATGAAACCATGACGTCACTTTGAATATAGCGCAGGCCGTCCAGAATTCGGGTGGTCGAAATGACACCGCTGGTAACGGTGCCCTGATATTTCGGTCCCGCGGGAGAACCGATGGCATAGACTTTTTGACCGGGGGTAACGATGCCGCGCTTGATTGCCAGTGGCATGCGCTCCCTGGGATTGGTCTTGATCAGCGCCACGTCGCGGTCTTTGGCCACCCGCACCACTTCGCCCAAGGTTTCGATGTTGTCGGACCAGCGCACCCGCAGGGTTTTCTCGTCCCCAACCACATGGGCGTTGGTCAGCAAATAGCCGTCGTTGGAGATCAGGACGCCGGAACCGGTGCCGGCGCCGGTGGTCAATGTCACGACGCTGCCTACTGCATCGGCGATCGGCTGCCCTTTGGCCTTC
This sequence comes from Alphaproteobacteria bacterium, assembly GCA_025924715.1. Lineage (GTDB taxonomy): Bacteria > Pseudomonadota > Alphaproteobacteria > Micropepsales > Micropepsaceae > Rhizomicrobium. The sequence continues at coordinate 3,864 of JAICHV010000088.1, read as the reverse complement.
AGGCTGCCGGCGAGCGCGATCCTGGCTTGCTGCCCCGGCATCACAAAGCCCTTGGTCAAGGGCTTGGCCGCGTTCAGGGCCGTACGCAATTCGTTGCTCCTGGCCAACTCGCGCACATTGGCGGCGAAGGATTCTACCTGCAGCCGCGGCAGCCCGCCCGGCACGCTGTTGTCCAGCTTGGCCGAGGCCATGGTGATGATATGGGCAAGCACCTCTTTCTTGATCGGCGAATAAATCTGCCAGTCGATTTCCATCTCGCCGCTGCCTCTGACATCTCCCAAATTGCTGAAGTTCAGAAGCCCGCCGTCGCTCACGCAGCCATCGATATGCTCATCTTTGATCACCGCGGCGGCTTCGTAATCCGCGGCGCCCCCTTCCGGATCGAACAAATTGTCCCCCGGCGTGACCACCTTGTAACCGTGGCCCTCCAACTCGTTCTTGAAACTGACGGCATAGGGCGGCAAGGGCTGTGGCTCGCGACCGCCCGACCAGGCCTGGGTTGTCCTGCCTCCAATGCAAAGCAATCCGTGGCTTATGGTCAGCCATGGCGCGCCGGCAGGCATCCCCGCGATCACGCCCACAAGTTTGATCGATGCCGGGGCAGATCCTTGCTCAGGGGTGGCCGGGGTATCCTGGGCCCAGGCCGAAGCGCAAATGAGGGAAAAGACGAGGGCGATGGCCGCCGGCCGGCCACGACGCGGTGCGCAATGCCGAACCGGAATGACGATCATGACCGCGCCCCCGCGCACAACAGGATGTTGTGCAGAACATAACGGAAACAAACGGCCCTGGCAACCGGCGATCCGAGCCGCTTAGAAATGTCGATAACCAGGAGCCGGGACGTTCGCCGCTTTGCCTTGGTGCATCAGCGCCACGCCCTCACCGGTCGTGACCGTGCCGATGCGGGTGATGACAGTGTTCGCGTCCAGCTTTGCGATCGCCTCTTCTACGGCCGGATCGGCGGTGAAGGCGATCTGGTAATCATCGCCCGCCGTGGCGGCGCGGATGATCGCCGCCTCGCTGTCGCCCCAGAACGCCCGCAGCGCCGGCGAACGGGGAATGGCCGCGGCGTCAATCACCAGCTTCACGCCCGAGGCTTTTGCCAAATGCGCGAGGTCGGCGATTAGCCCGTCCGAAACGTCCACCGATGCACTGGCCAAGCCGATCAACTTGGGACCAAAGCTCGCCGGCGGTCGCGGCAAGCGATAGGACTGGGTCAGGCTTTCGCGGGCGGCTTCGTTCAATGTGTGTTTTTCGCGGCGGAAGATCGCCAGCCCGCCGCCGCTGTCGCCGATGGTGCCGGTAACATAGACGCCCTGCCCCGGTTTGGCCCCTGCGCGTTTGAGCATCTTTCCTTCCGGCACCAGGCCGAAGGCGGTGATGGCAATGCTCACGGGGCCTTCCCCGCGCGAGGTGTCGCCGCCCAACAGCGAGATGCCATAGTTTTGCTGGTCGCGCGCCAGGCCGGCGGCGAAAGCGGTCAGCCATTCGCGGGTCATCCCGACCGGCAGCGCAAGGTTCAGCAGGTAGAATTGCGCCGCCGCGCCTTTGGCGGCGAGATCGGACAGATTCACCCGCAGCGCTTTTTGGCCCACCGAGCCCGCCGGATCATGGGCAAAGAAATCGGTGCCTTCGGCGATCTGGTCGGTGGTGACGATCCAATCCATGCCGGGCCGCGCCGGAAGAACGGCGGCGTCGTCCGTCAGACCGAACGCGCCCGGCGCGGTGGCAAGGGGCGCGAAAATCTCGGCGATGATGTCGAATTCGGTCATGGGCGCTTTTGGGTCAAGCCCCCTCACCCTAGCCCTCTCCCCCCTCGGGGAAGAGGGGAAATCGGCGCGAACGGTTCAAAATCCCAGCTCGTCATCCGGCACCGGCTCGCCGAATTCGGGGGCGCGCTTGCGGTGGGCCATCCGGTCCAGGGCGGCGTTGACAAAACCGGGTTCGTCGCCGGCGAAGAAATCATGGGCGATGCCGACATATTCGTCGATCACCGCTTTGGCCGGCACGTCCTTGCGCGCCACCAATTCGAAGCCGCCGGCCCGCAGGATGGCGCGCAGGATGGAATCCACCCGCGCCAGGGTCCATTTTTCTGTGAGACATTTGGCGATGGCCTGGTCGATCTCGGCCTGGTGCGCCGGCACACCTTCGACAATGGATTTGAAGAATTCGATATCGGCGCCGTCATCCTCGAAGCGATGGGTGACGAATTCCTCCGCGACCTCCTCCGCCCCCAGGCCGGCCAATTCCATCTGATAAAGGGCCTGCACGGCCGCCAGCCGCGCCGCCCGCCGCGCCTCGTTCATGACCGGGTCACGCTCAGGCGAAGGCAGATTGTATCAGTTGAGGTCACTTCGGCTCATCGCCTTCGAGTTCGCCGATCAGGGCTTCGAAATCGCGGGTCTCGCGAAAATTGCGATAGACCGAGGCAAAGCGCACATAGGCGACCTTGTCCAGGCTGGCCAGGGCCTGCATCACCAATTCGCCGATCATATTGGCGGGAATTTCGTTCTCGCCCATGGACTCCAGGCGCCGCACGATGCCGGTGATCATGCGGTCCGTGCGCTCGCGCTCCACCGGGCGTTTGCGCAGCGCGTGGTTGATCGAGCGTTCCAGCTTGTCGCGGTCGAAGGCTTCGCGCCGCCCGTTCTTCTTGACCACGATCAATTCGCGCAATTGCACGCGTTCGAAGGTGGTGAAACGGCCGCCGCATTCGGGGCAATGGCGGCGGCGGCGAATGGCGGAATTGTCCTCGGAAGGACGGCTGTCCTTCACCTGGCTGTCGTCATGTCCGCAAAAGGGGCAGCGCATCGGAGCCTCTCAATAAATGGGGAAATTGCGGCACAGCACGGCGACACGCTCGCGCACCGAGGCTTCCACCGCGGGATCGCCTTCTTCGTGGTTCTTGTTTGCGAGCCCGTCCACCACTTCGGCGATCAGTTTGCCGATTTGACGGAATTCGGCAGCACCGAAGCCGCGGGTGGTACCGGCGGGGGTGCCCAAGCGGATGCCGGAGGTGACGAAGGGCTTTTCCGGATCATAGGGAATGGCGTTTTTGTTGCAGGTGATGGCGGCGCGGTCGAGCGCCTTTTCGGTGAATTTGCCATTGGCCTTTTTGGGACGCAGATCCACCAGCATCAGGTGATTGTCGGTGCCGCCCGAAACAATGTCGAGGCCCTCACCCTTAAGAGTCTCGGCCAGGGCTTTGGCGTTGTCGACGACGTTCTTCGCATAACTCTTGAAGTCGGGCTTCAAGGCCTCGGCAAAGGCCACCGCCTTGGCGGCAATCACATGCATCAGGGGGCCGCCCTGCAGACCGGGGAAGATGGCGCTGTTGATCTTCTTGGCCATGGCTTCGTCATTGGTCAGGATCAAGCCGCCGCGCGGACCACGCAGCGATTTGTGGGTGGTCGAAGTCACCACATGGGCATGGGGCACGGGATTGGGATGCACCCCGCCCGCCACCAGGCCGGCGAAATGGGCCATGTCGACCATCAGATAGGCGCCGACTTCATCGGCGATGGCGCGGAAACGCTCGAAGTCCCAGATACGCGAATAGGCAGTGCCGCCGGCGATGATCAGTTTGGGTTTGTGGGTGCGGGCCAGATTGGCGATCTCGTCCATGTCGAGGCGCGCATCGTCGCGGCGCACGCCATAGGACACCGGCTTGAACCATTTGCCCGACATGTTGACCGGCGAACCGTGGGTCAGGTGTCCGCCGGCGGCGAGATCGAGGCCCATGAAAGTGTCGCCCGGATTGAGCAGAGCCAGGAACACCGCCTGGTTCATCTGGCTGCCGGAATTGGGCTGGACATTGGCAAACCCGGCGCCGAACAATTTCTTGGCGCGCTCGATCGCCAGGCT
>JAICHV010000087.1 GCA_025924715.1 Alphaproteobacteria bacterium | reverse complement strand
GGATACGGCTTTCAGACGCGGGTCAGGCGCGGTAATGATGGGGCGGACGGTCATGGGCGTGAGATAGGCGACCCCGGCCGAAGGGTCAAGATATATGGAAATAGCCATCATCATCCTGGGCGCCGCGGTTCTGATCGCGGCGGCGGTTCTGGCTTTCGCGCGGCCCAAAGCCGTGCCGGACGCAAGGCTGGACGCGGTGATTTCCGGCCAGGGCGCCATCGCCGAACAGTTCCGCCAGACCGTGGCCGCCCAGGCCGCTCTCGGCCAACAGGTCGATGCCCTGAAGGAAAAACTTGGCGAAAGCCTGAGCCAGACCGCGAATAAAACCGCGGAGACCTTGGGCGGCATCGGGGCCCGGCTGACCGTCATCGACGAGGCGCAGAAAAATATTTCGGCGCTGTCGGGACAGGTGGTGTCGCTGCAGCAGGTGCTGTCCAACAAGCAATCGCGCGGCGCCTTTGGCCAGGCCCAGATGGAAGAGATCGTGCGCGACGGGCTGGCGCCCAGCCTTTACGATTTCCAGTTCACGCTTTCCAACCGCAACCGCCCCGATTGCATCATCCGCCTGCCCGGCCATAACAGCATCCTCGTCATCGATTCCAAATTTCCCCTGGAAGGCTTTGTCGCTTTGCGCAATGCGACCGGCGATGACGAGCGCAAGCAGGCCTCGGCGCGGGTGCGCAGCGATGTCGCCAAGCATGTCAATGACATTGCCGAGAAATATCTGATCCCCGGCGAAGTACAGACGCCCGCCATTCTGTTTGTGCCGTCGGAATCGATCTATGCCGATCTGCATGAAGGTTTCACCGACGTGATCCAGAAGGCGCACCGCGCCCAGGTGATGGTGGTGTCGCCCAATATCCTGATGCTGGCGCTCAACACCATCCAGACGGTGATGAAGGACCAGCGTATGCGCGATCAGGCGACCCTGATTCAAAAGGAAGTCGGTTCCTTGCTGAAGGATGTGAGCTTGATGGCTGACGCGGTGGAAAAGCTGCAGCGGCATTTCAATCAGGCCGAAGGCGATATCAAGGATATCCTGACCCGCGCCGGGCGGGTCACCACCCGGGCCGAAAAAATCGAAAAGGTGGAGCTGTCCGGTCCGGAGGGCGTGCAGAAATTATCCTGAAGGCTGCATCCGGCACCCAACGCGGTGGCCAATAGCGGGTAAGAAGGAGATACTGCATGGACAACCGATTATTCGCTATTTGTCTGGTGCTGGCCGTCTTGGCATTCAGGCTGGCCCAGGCCTGGCTGGCCCATCGCCGCGTCGAGCGCAATCTGGACATTCTGAAAAGCTATGCGGATCAAGGCAGAGAGCCGCCGCCGGAGATCGTGAAAATCCTACAGCCGGACTCGGCGCCGGGTGAGGTGCGCCTTCACGGCTTCACCTATGGTCTTTGGATACCCGTCTTCTTGTTCGCTTCCATGAGCGTCGGATTTGTCTTCATGGCCTTGTCGGGCGGCATTACCGATGGCGACAAGACCGTCGCGAACGGAATGATTTTCGTGGCCATTCTTATGGGCGGGCTTGCATTGGGCTTTCTGGTAACGGCTCTGCTGCGCCGCCGGACGGAAAACCAGAGCCGCTTGCCGCCGCAGTGAGCGACGAGGCGGCCGAGCGTCAATGGGTGTTGGCAGCCCAGGCGGGTTCGGCGGAAGCCTTCGCGCTTTTGGTCCGCACCCATCAGCAGGCCTTGCGCAGCTTTCTGCGCCGGCTTTGCGGCAACTGGGCGGAGGCCGACGATCTGGCCCAAGAAGCGTTCATCCGCGCCTTCGAGCTGATCGGCCGGTTCGATTCCTCGCGGCCCTTTCGTCCCTGGCTGTTTGGCATCGCCTTTCGCCGCTATCGAGAGCACAAGAGGAGTTGGGCGCGGCTGATCCAGCGGGAAAGCCGCTATGCCGCGGAGCGGGAAACCGTGCTGCAATCCGATCCCGGACTTGGGCTGGACTTGACCGCCGCCCTGGCCGGCCTGCCGGCGGAACAAAGAGCGGCGCTTTTGCTTTGTCTAGGGCAAGACTTCACGCATCAGGAGGCAGCGCAAGCCTTGGAATTGCCCCTGGGAACGGTAAAATCACATGTCGCGCGGGGGCGGGAAAAGCTCGTTGCCAAACTGGATACCGGCCATGGATGACAAAGCCCTTGCAGCCCTTTTGAACCAAGCCGCTCCACCGGCGCAGGATTGGCGTTTCGCCCTTGCCGTGATGGCCAGGGTTGAGCGGCGTCGCTTTTACCGGACTTTGGCGATCCATCTCGGTCTGGGCCTGGCGGCGGCGGTGGTGATGCTGTTCGCCGCACCGGCGCTCAATCTGGTGTGGCGCGATCTGGTCCCATCGCTATCCAATGGTTTTGCGGTTTCGGCCTTGCTGCTGGCGGCAGCGGTGCTGGCGCTGCCATGGATCGCGCAGCGCGATTAAAGCGCGCGGCGGGCCTTGAAGGCGGCACTGAGTGTGCCTTCGTCGAGATAATCGAGTTCGCCGCCCACCGGCACGCCATGGGCCAGCCGGGTGACCTTCATCGTGCCCAGCATGTCCATGAGATAATGCGCCGTGGTCTGGCCTTCGACCGTGGCATTCATCGCCAGGATGACTTCGTCGATCCCCGCCTGTTTCACCCGCTCCAGCAGCGAAGCGACGTTCAGCCGCTCCGGCGTCACGCCGTCCAGCGCCGACAGCGCCCCGCCCAGCACATGATAGCGGCCGCGGAACACGCCGGCCCGCTCCAGCGCCCACAGATCGGCGACATCTTCCACCACGCACAGAATATGCGGATCGCGGCGCGGGTCGCGGCAGATGGCGCAGGGGCTGGCGGTATCGAGATTGCCGCAGACCTCGCAGGTCCTGGTGGCGGCGGCGGCATCGCGCAAGGCCGCGGCCAAAGGCTCCAGCAACAAGTCGCGTTTCTTGAGCAACACCAGCGCCGCGCGGCGCGCCGAACGCGGCCCCAGCCCCGGCAGTTTGGCGAGCAATTGAATCAGCCGTTCGATTTCAGAACCGGAGGCCATCAATCTTCGGATTCGCTGATCGGCGCTTCGACCGCGGGCGCTTCGACGTCGCGCACGGCGACGATTTCGGCCCCCGGAAAACGGTCCAGCACGGCCCGCACCAAAGGCGCTTGCAACACCGCTTCGACGCGGGCGGCGTGGTGGGATTTTTTGGCTTCCGCCAAGGTCGGCGCGCCGGTGTCATTGGAAATCGACACCGTCCAGCGCGCGCCGGTCCAGTCGCGCAATTTTTGTTGCAGGTCGCCGGCCAAAGTGCGCGGGGCCCGCGGCGTGGGGCGGAATTCCAGCCGGCCCGGCTCCAACCGCACCAGATGCATGTCGTTTTCGATATGCACCTTGAGCACCGGGGCGTGATTGGCGGCGGCCATCGCGGCGATCTCTTCCAAGGATTTGAGGACCGGGGCGTTGTCGGGAATGGCTTGCGGCGCGGGCGCCGAACGAGCCATGGCAGAGCCGCCGGACGCCATCGGCGCGCTACGCGGTGCGGCGCCGCTCGGCGGGGGAACGCCCTGTCGGGCGTCCCCTGCTCCGCCTCGCTCCAGGACATCGCGCACGAGTTTGTCCGTAGGCGGAAGATCGGCGGCATAGGCCAGGCGGATCAGGGCCATCTCGCAGGCGGTGATCGGGCGGGTGGCGTCGCGGGTCTCGATCAGGCCCTTGAGCAGCATTTGCCAGGCGCGGGTCAGGGAAGCGACCGAAAGCTTCGCCGCCATATCGGCGGCGCGTTTGGCCTCGCCCGAACCGCCATCGAAAAAGCCTTGCGCCGTTGGCGAGACTTTCAGCCGGGTGAGGAAATGAGTGGTTTCCAGCAGATCCTGCATCACCGCCAAGGGATCGGCGCCGGAATCGTAAAGCGATTTGAGATCGGCCAGCGCATCGGCGATGGCCCCGCCCATCAGCTTTTCGAACAGGTCGAGAACGCGGCCGCGATCGGCCAGGCCCAGCATCTCGCGGATGGAAACCGCGCTGATCGGGCCGGCCTCGCCATGGGCGATGGCCTGGTCCAGCAGCGACAGCGCATCGCGGGCTGAGCCTTCGGCGGCGCGGGCGATCAGCGCCAGGGCGCCTTCCTCGATATCGACTTTTTCCTTGGCCGCGATGCTGCCCAGATAGGCGGCCAATTCGGCGCTGTCGATGCGGCGCAAGTCGAAACGCTGGCAGCGCGACAACACCGTCACCGGCACTTTGCGGATTTCGGTGGTGGCGAAGACGAATTTCACATGCGGCGGCGGTTCTTCCAGGGTCTTGAGCAAGCCGTTGAAGGCTTGCTTGGACAGCATATGCACTTCGTCGATGATATAGACCTTGTAGCGCGCCGAAGCGGGGGCATAGCGCACCCCTTCAATGATCTCGCGCACATCGTCGATGCCGGTGCGGCTGGCGGCGTCCATTTCCTGGACATCGACATTGCGCGATTCGGCGATGGTGACGCAGGGATCACAGACCCCGCAGGGATGGATGGTGGGCTCCGTCCGCTTGCCGTCGGGCCCGATGCAATTGAGAGCCCGGGCAATGATCCGCGCCGTGGTCGTCTTGCCCACCCCGCGCACCCCCGTCAGCATGAAGGCATGGGCGATGCGCCCGGTGGCAAAGGCATTGGACAGGGTGCGCACCAGCGCTTCCTGCCCGATCAATCCGGTGAAATCGGAGGGGCGGTATTTGCGCGCCAGCACGCGGTAAGGCTCGGGCGGGGTGCCCAAGGCGAATGTGGGGTCTTCGGCCATGGCGGGACTATAGCAAGATGGAGCGTCGGCGCGAGCCGGAGCGACCAACAAAAACCGGCGCGGCAGGGCGCAGAAATTGCCGGTTTGTTGTGGAAAGGTGGAAGCCGGACGACCCGTAGCAGATTCGGTATGGCTGCTACCTTCCGGTCCTGACCAGGTTAGCGAGAGCTACGTCCGCCGACTTCCGGGCGCGGATATAGGTTTTTCGGCGGGAAAATGCGAGTCCTTAAGATCATGATGATGTCTTTTTCCGGCAATGTCCTGGAGCGGGCCAGTGAGCACCGCGCCGATCCCGCCTGGATCGCGGCCCAGAGGGCGCAGGCCCTGATCCTGCCCCTGTGGCAGCTCAAGGTGCTGGTGCATGAGGATCGGGCTGCCCGGCTGGAACCGCACCTCTGCGAAACCCTGGCCGGGCCCGGCGCCTCTTGCGTCTTTCTGGGATTGGAAAATGGGCGGCCGCTATTCGCCCTGGATATTTCGCACCAGCCGGAAGATCCCGCGGCGGCGGGTCTGCTTGCGAGTGAGTTCCGCGACCTGCGCGCCGCGGCCTTTATTCTTCCGGAGGCCGACACCGCCATCCTGGGCCAGGCCAAGGCCCTGATCGATTGGCACCGCCGGCATGGTTTCTGTCCCAATTGCGGCGCCGCCACCGATTTTGCCGATGGCGGCTATCGCCGTGTGTGCCCCGCCTGCGCCGCCGAGCATTTCCCCCGCACCGATCCGGTGGTGATCATGCTGCCGATTGACGGCGATCACTGCCTGATCGGGCGCAACAAACGCTTTCCCGAAGGGCTGTATTCCGCCTTTGCCGGCTTCGTCGAGCCCGGCGAGACCATCGAGGAAGCGGTCCGGCGCGAATTGCGCGAAGAAGTGAATGTGGCGGCCGCCGCGATCACCTATCACGCCAGCCAGCCCTGGCCGTTTCCGTCAGCGCTGATGATTGGCTGTTACGCGACCGTTTCGACGCGGGACTTCGCGACCGACGGACATGAAATCCAAGATGCGCGCTGGATGTCGCGCCAAGAGGTGCGCGCGCGGCTGGCGGGCGAGATCACGGACGCGATCAAACTCCCGGCGCCCATCGCCATCGCCCATCACCTGATCCGGGATTGGGCGGAGCGTTAGGAAAAGCCCTTCAGGGCATGTCTTCCCGGAATGGATGCGCGGGATAAACGCCCAGAATATCCAATTTCGTCGTGAAGAAGCCCAGTTCTTCCAGGGCGCGTTTCACGTCGGGCTGATCGGGATGGCCCTGGATATCGGCATAGAACTGGGTGGCGTTGAACGAGCCGCCCAGTTGATAGG
>JAICHV010000086.1 GCA_025924715.1 Alphaproteobacteria bacterium | reverse complement strand
TCCGGGGCGAATTCATCCGCGAGCGCGAGGCGCTGCAGCGCGCCGTCGACGAGGCCTATGCCGCCAAGCTGATCGGCAAGAACAATAGTCATGGCTGGGATTTCGACCTGTATGTCCATCATGGGGCAGGGGCCTATATCTGCGGCGAGGAAACCGCGCTGCTGGAATCCCTGGAAGGCAAAAAAGGCCAGCCGCGCCTCAAGCCGCCATTCCCGGCCAATGTCGGGCTTTATGGCTGTCCCACCACCGTCAACAATGTCGAAAGCATTGCGGTCGCGCCCACCATTCTGCGCCGTGGCGCCGATTGGTTTGCCGGCATCGGCCGGCCCAACAACACCGGTACCAAAGTGTTCTGCATTTCCGGCCATGTGAACAAGCCCTGCAATGTCGAAGAGGAAATGGGCATTCCGCTGCGCGAGCTGATCGACAAGCATTGCGGCGGCGTGCGGGGCGGCTGGGACAATCTTCTGGCGGTGATACCGGGCGGCGCCTCGGTGCCGCTGCTGCCCAAATCCATCTGCGACGAGGTGCTGATGGATTTCGATTCCCTCAAAGCCGTGCAGTCGGGCCTGGGCACCGCCGCGGTGATCGTGATGGACAAATCCACCGATGTGATCAAGGCGATCCAGCGCCTGGCCTATTTCTACAAGCATGAAAGCTGCGGCCAATGCACCCCCTGCCGCGAGGGAACGGGGTGGATGTGGCGGGTGATGACCCGCATGGTCCAGGGCAATGCCAAGGTCGCCGAGATCGATCTGCTGCAGGAAGTCTCCAAGGAGATCGAGGGCCATACCATCTGCGCTCTGGGCGATGCCGCGGCTTGGCCGATCCAGGGCCTGATCCGCCATTTCCGTCCCGAGATCGAAAAGCGTATCGCCGAATTCAAAGTGGCGGCGGAGTAGACCATGCCCACCCGTAAACTCATCGTCGATGGTAAGGAAATCGAGGCGGATGATGGGATCACCCTGATGCAGGCTTGCGAGCAGGCCGGCGCCGAGATCCCGCGCTTTTGCTATCATGAGCGGCTATCGGTGGCCGGCAATTGCCGCATGTGCCTGGTCGAATGGGTGGGCGCGCCCAAGCCCCAGGCCTCCTGCGCCCTGCAAGTGCGCGACATCTTCCCCAACAAGGACGGTACGCCCGCCAAGATCAACACCACCTCGCCATACGCCCGCAAAGCGCGTGAAGGGGTGATGGAATTTCTCTTGATCAATCATCCCCTGGATTGCCCGATCTGCGACCAGGGCGGCGAATGCGATCTGCAGGACCAGGCGATGGGCTATGGCCGCGCCGCTTTCCACCGCTTCAATGAGAACAAGCGCGCCGTCGAAGACAAATATATGGGGCCGCTGGTCAAGACCATCATGACCCGCTGCATCCAATGCACCCGCTGCGTGCGCTTCGCCACCGAAGTGGCCGGCGTGCCCGATCTGGGTGCGACCGGACGGGGCGAGGATATGGAGATCACCACCTATCTCGAAAAAGCCTTCGCCAGCGAACTTTCCGGCAATGTGGTCGATCTGTGCCCGGTGGGGGCGCTGACGTCGAAGCCTTACGCCTTCAATGCCAGGCCCTGGGAATTGCGCAAGACCGAAAGCATCGACGTGATGGATGCGCAGGGCTGCAATATTCGCGTCGATTCCCGCGGGCCCCAGGTGATGCGCGTGCTGCCGCGCCTGAACGAAGACGTGAATGAGGAATGGATTTCGGACAAAGCGCGCCATGCCTGTGACGGGCTGATACGCCAACGGCTCGATCGGCCTTATGTGCGGGTCAACGGCAAACTCAAACCCGCCACCTGGAACGAGGCTTTTGCGGCCATCGCCGCGCGCTTGCGCGAAACGTCCGGTGCCCGCATGGCCGCGGTGGTCGGCGATCTCGCTGCCGCCGAAGAGATCAAGGCGCTGAAGGATCTGATGACCGCACTTGGCGCCGCCAGCCTGGATTGCCGCCAGGACGGCGCCAAACTCGCCGGCGGCCCACGCCAAAGCTATCTGTTCAATTCCACCATTGCCGGGGTCGAAGCCGCCGATGCCATTCTACTGGTCGGCGCCAATCCGCGCTGGGATGCGCCGGTACTCAATGCCCGCATCCGCAAGGCCTGGCTCGCCGGCCCCTTGAAGGTCGCCAATATCGGCCCCGAGGTCGATCTGACCTATCCGGTGGAGCAATTGGGCACCAGCATCGCGGTACTGGAAGAGATCGCGGGTGGCGGACATCCTTTTGCAAAAACTCTCAAGGACGCCAAGCGCCCGATGATCGTGCTGGGCACCGCGGCCCTGGCCCGCACCGATGGCGCCGCGATTTTGAAACTGGCCGCCCGCATTGCCGGCGATACCGGCATGATAGGCCCCGCCGGCAGCGTTGCCGAAGGCGGCTGGAACGGCTTCAACATCCTGCACACCGCCGCCAGCCGCGTTGCCGCGCTCGATCTGGGCTTCCTGCCCGGTGACGGCGGGCGCGATGTCGCCGGCATTGTCGATGGCGCGCAGAAAGGCGAGATCGACTTTATATATTTGCTGGGCGCCGACGAATTCGATGTCGCCCATCTGGGCCGCGCCTTTGTGGTCTATCAAGGCAGCCATGGCGATGCCGGCGCCCACAATGCCGATGTGATCCTGCCGGGCGCCGCCTATACCGAAAAAGACGGCACCTATGTGAATTTCGAGGGCAGGGTGCAGCGGGGCGAACGCGCCGTGTTCCCCCCCGGCGAAGCCAAGGAAGACTGGGCCATCATCCGCGCGTTGTCCGAGGTGCTGGGCCACACTTTACCGTATAACGACCGCACCGCTTTACGCGCCGCCATCACGCGGCAGGCGCCGCATTTCGCGGAAGTCGGAAAAACGCCGGTTCACGCCGACACCGGGTCCGCCACCTGGGACAATATCGGCACGGCCGGACCCTTGGACCGTGCTCCGCTCACCCCCGGCATCACCGATTATTATCTGACCAATCCGATCGCCCGGGCGAGCGAGACCATGGCCATCTGCAGCCGCGAATTCCTCGGCGGCGCCAAACTGGCGGCGGAGTAGGCGATGGCGCTGATCCCCTTCTGGACTTGGTTGTTCGGCGGCCATCTGCCCTATGCCGCGGCGTGGTTCCTCAGCCAAGCCACATTCATTCTGCTCATCTGCATCGTGCTGATGCTGGCCGTGGCCGCCGTCATTCTGGCCGACCGTAAGATATGGGCGGCGGTGCAATTGCGCCGTGGACCCAATGTGGTGGGGCCTTTCGGCTTGCTGCAGACCATCGCCGACGCCTTCAAATTCTTTTTCAAGGAAATGATCGTGCCGGCCGGCGCCAACAAGGTGCTGTTCTTCCTGGCGCCCGTGATCGCCGTGGTTCTGGCTTTCGCCTCCTGGGCGGTGATCCCGTTGAGCGCCGGCTGGGTGATCGCCAATATCAATGTCGGCATCCTCTATCTGTTCGCCATTTCCTCGCTGGGCGTCTATGGCGTGATCATGGCCGGCTGGGCGTCCAATTCGAAATATGCCTTCCTCTCGGCCCTGCGCGGCGCCGCCCAGATGGTCTCCTACGAAGTCTCGATCGGCTTTGTGATGATCACGGTGCTGTTGTTCGCCGGCACGCTGAACCTGTCGGGCATCGTGCACGCGCAAGCCGGGCCCGGGGTTCTGGGTTTCCTGCATTGGAACGTGTTTTCCCTGCTGTTCCCCATGATGGTGATTTTTTTCGTCTCCTCCCTGGCGGAAACCCAGCGTCCGCCTTTCGATCTGTTGGAAGCGGAAAGCGAATTGGTGGCCGGGTTCTTCGTGGAATATTCCTCCACCCCGTTCCTGATGTTCTTCCTGGCCGAGTATATGAACATCATCATGCTGTGCGGGCTGATGAGCATCCTGTTCCTGGGCGGCTGGCTGTCGCCGATCAATATCTGGCCGTTCAACATTCCCGCCCTGGGTATCCTGTGGTTCCTGCTCAAGATTTCGCTGTTCTTCTTCATGATCGCCATGGTGAAGGCGATGGTGCCGCGCTATCGCTATGACCAGCTGATGCGATTGGGGTGGAAGATCTTCCTGCCCACCTCGCTGATCTGGGTGGTGTTGACGGCTGTCTGGGTGGTTTTCGCCCGTCCCTATCTGTGAGGCTGCCATGGCTAGTCTAGACCGAACCGCGCGCCAGATTTTCTTCTGGGAGTTCATCAGGAGCTTCGGGCTTTCGATGCGCTATTTCTTCGCGCCCAAGGCGACGCTGAATTATCCCTTCGAGAAAGGCCCGCTGTCGCCGCGTTTTCGGGGCGAACATGCGCTGCGCCGTTATCCCAATGGCGAGGAACGCTGTATCGCCTGCAAACTGTGCGAGGCGATCTGCCCCGCCCAGGCCATCACCATCGAGGCCGAACCGCGCGACGACGGCTCGCGCCGTACCACCCGCTATGACATCGACATGGTCAAATGCATCTATTGCGGGCTGTGCCAGGAAGCCTGCCCAGTGGACGCGATCGTGGAAGGCCCCAATTTCGAGTTCTCGACCGAAACCCGCGAGGAACTTTATTACGACAAGGCCCGGCTGCTCGCCAATGGCGACCGCTGGGAGCCCGAAATCGCCCGCAACCTGGAACTGGACGCGCCCTACAGATGATAATCTGCCCCAAGGCGCCGGTCACGGTGCCGCATGCTTGAAGCGCTCGCCTTTTATTTCTTCTCGGCGGTGCTGCTGTTCAGCGCCGTGGCGGTGATCGGCTCGCGCAATCCCGTGCATTCGGTGCTGTTCCTGATCCTGTCTTTCTTCAACGCCGCAGGCCTGTTCGTACTGTTGGGGGCGGAGTTTCTGGGCATGATCCTGGTGGTGGTCTATGTCGGCGCCGTCGCCGTGCTGTTCCTTTTCGTGGTGATGATGCTGGACATCGACTTCGCGGAGCTCAAACGCGGGGCGCTGCAATATCTGCCTTTCGGCGCCTTGATCGGGCTGGTGCTGGCGGCGGAGCTGGTGATCGCCGGCAGCGCCTGGAAGGTCAAGGCGGCGGTGCCGCTGGCCAAGGGCGCACCCGCGCTGAGCAACACCGAGGCGCTGGGCCAAGTGCTCTATACCGATTATGTCTATTACTTCCAGATTGCCGGCCTGGTGCTGCTGGTGGCGATGATCGGCGCCATCGTGCTGACCTTGCGCCATCGCCCCGGCGTGCGTCGCCAAATCATCGCGGTGCAGAACGCCCGCACCGCCGCCATGGCGGTCGACATGATCGACCTGAAGCCGGGTCAAGCCGCGCAGCGGGAGGGGGCATAGATGACCATCGGGCTGGGAAATTATCTCGCCGTGGCCGCCATCCTGTTCACCATCGGGGTGATCGGCATTTTCCTCAACCGCAAGAACATCATCATCATATTGATGTCGGTGGAGTTGATCCTTCTGGCGGTGAACCTGAATTTCGTGGCGTTCTCGTCTTATCTGCACGATCTGACCGGACAGGTCTTCGCCCTGTTCATCCTGACCGTGGCGGCGGCGGAGGCGGCGATCGGTCTTGCCATCCTGGTGGTCTATTTCCGCAACCGCGGCACCATCGCGGTTGAAGACGTCAATGTGATGAAGGGGTGAAGATGTACGCTGCCATCGTCTTCCTCCCCCTGCTCGGTTCGGCCATTGCCGGATTGTTCGGCCGCGTCCTCGGCGCGCGCCCCTCCGAGCTGGTCACCACCGGGCTGCTGTTCATCTCCGCGGCCTTGTCGATCTATGCCTTTTACGATGTCGCGGTCATGGGCCATGGCGCCATTGTCCAGATCCTGCCCTGGATCCGCTCGGGGGATTTCGCGATCGATTGGAGCGTGCGGGTCGATAGCCTGACCGCGGTGATGCTGGTGGTGGTGACGGGGGTGTCGTCGCTGGTGCATCTGTATTCCATCGGCTACATGGCCGAAGACCCGCATCGCCAGCGGTTTTTCTCTTATCTGTCGCTGTTCACCTTCGCCATGCTGATGCTGGTGACGGCCAACAATTTCCTGCAGCTGTTTTTCGGCTGGGAAGGGGTGGGCCTGGCCTCCTATCTGCTGATCGGCTTCTGGTACACGCGGCCCAGCGCCAATGCCGCCGCGATCAAGGCCTTTGTCGTCAACCGGGTGGGCGATTTCGGTTTTGCCTTAGGGATTTTCGGCGTCTTTTATGTCTTCAAGACCTTGGATTTCGACGCGGTGTTCAAGGCCGCGCCGGCGATGGTGGGCAAACAGTTCATCTTTGCCGGCCACAGCGTCGATATCCTCACCACCCTCTGCCTGCTGTTGTTTGTGGGCGCCATGGGCAAGTCGGCGCAACTGGGTCTGCACACATGGCTTCCCGACGCCATGGAGGGCCCGACCCCCGTTTCCGCCTTGATCCATGCCGCCACCATGGTGACCGCCGGCGTCTTCCTGGTCTGCCGTTGTTCGCCGATGTTCCAGCTTACCCCCGTGGCGCTGGAATTCGTCACATTTATCGGCGCCACCACAGCTTTCTTCGCCGCCTCTGTCGGCTTGTTCCAGAACGACATCAAG
>JAICHV010000085.1 GCA_025924715.1 Alphaproteobacteria bacterium | reverse complement strand
TTCGACCGTTCGCCCACGGGCTACAACACGGTGGCGCAATATCACGCGCCGCTGCGCCAGCTCTGGAGCAAGCCCGAAACTACGCCCGACGAATTGCTGCTCTGGTTTCACCACCTGCCAGGGGATTACCGCATGAAATCCGGCAATACCCTGTGGGAGGAGTTGCAGGCGCGCTATCACCGCGGTGTCAGCGAAGTGGAAGCCTTGCAACGGTCCTGGGCCGGCTTGAAAGGCAAGGTGGATGACGCGCGCTTTGATGCGGTGACGCAGAACTTGGCGATGCAGCATCGCAACGCGGTCTGGTTCCGCGATGCGGAACTGGCCTATTTTGTCCAGTTTGCGAAGCGGCCCTTCACCGGCGGCTACAAGCCGAAATATCCGCTGGACTATTACAAGGCGCTGCCGCCCAATGCCGCGCCACCCGACTGACCGGTGGCCGGCGAGGATTTGACTTTTATTTGCCCACAGTTTTGCGCAATAGGGCAGCGCGACTCCCAGCTCATCGGTTAGTTTGTGCGCAAAGCGGACATCGTCTCAATGCCCCTAGGAACACTATTAGTCGATTGGGTTTGATCGAAGTCCAACGATATTTTAATAGATGCATAGCTGTAGACAGACTGTGAAACCATGGATCGCCGTTACTTCCTCGCTCTATTGGCCGCCACCAGCACAGCCTCCGCGCAGACGATGGCGGATTCACTTCCGCAGATTCTGGCCGGTGGTGATACCTCCGCCATGCTGGTGCTGCGCAGCGGCAAGCCCGTCTTCAGTTATGGCGACCTCTCCCAGACCAGCTACATCGCCTCGGCGCGCAAGAGCTTGGTCTCTATGCTTTATGGGCCGGCGGTAGCGCGCGGCGCCATCCGCCTCGGCCGCACACTGGCGGAAATGCGCTTCGACGACATGGGCGGATTACTACCGCTCGAGCGCACTGCCACCATCCGCGACCTGCTGATGGCGCGCTCGGGCGTCTATCATAAGGCGGCGAACGAAGGTGACGCCAGCGCCCTCGCTCCGCCGCGCGGCTCGATCAGGCCGGGCAGCTACTTTCTCTATAATAACTGGGACTTCAACGCGCTGGGAACAATCTATGAGCGTGAAACCGGCCGGGATTTTTACAAAGCGTTTGAGGAAGATATCGCCCAGCCGGTCGGTCTACGGGATTACCGCATCGCGGAGCAGGCGATACGCAACGACACCCACCTCTCTGACCATCCCGCCCGCCACTTCGTGCTTTCGACCCGCGACATGTCGACCCTTGGCCAGCTGATGCTGCAAAAGGGCCAATGGGAAGGCCGCAGCGTCATCCCGGTTGACTGGGTCACTACTACAACCGCGCTCGCTACCCCCGCCACCGAAGTGGCGCGGACTTCACCCTTCATTCCCGGCTTGGGCTATGGCTGGTTATGGTGGATTTTCGATCCCGCCAGTGACTGGCCCGCGCCGCTCAAAGGCGGCTATACCGCCAGCGGCGCCTTTGGGCAGTTCATCACAGTGATTCCCCGCCTGGACATGGTGATTGCGCATAAAGTGGTGGCGCCTTCCAAGTTAAATCTTCCTCCGGAAGTCTATTTCGGCAAAATCCTGCCTGCCGTCTTAGCGCTAGCCTAGTCCATCCAAGCGGCCAATGTTCGCTATTGGCGCAAAGCGGACATTGGATAAGTCCCGATAACGTTATCGGGAGGTTTGGCGGAGCCGGAGGGGTGAGCGGCGGCGCGCGTAGCGCGCGAGGAAGTCCGGTGGACTTGCGAAAGCCGCGAACGCCGCGAGCCTTGCGAGCGGCGGGGAATCCTGTAGGCGAAGACATTCCTAAGCGCGAAGCGGGTAGGAATGGCGGAGCCGGAGGGATTCGAACCCTCGATAGGGCTTTACAACCCTATAACGGTTTAGCAAACCGCCGCCTTCAGCCTCTCGGCCACAGCTCCATTCCAACTTCGGCCCCCAAAGAGAGGCGCAAAGGCCTTTACGCGAAGGGCGCTCTTTTGCCCTAGAACGTCCTGGGGCTCAAGCAGCGGTGCCCGGCTCGCCGCGGTTTGTTTGACGGCGGCGATAATTCGTTAAGTTATTGAATAAGTTGCACAAATTGGCATTGTCCCAATAACGCCGCGCGTTGCGGTGCTGCCTGGCCCCGCGATCTTCCTCGCGCGGAGGCGAAAAAATGGGGAATTCGTAATTCGTCCTCCCTTTATGGTCCTCGCGGCCCGGACTAGTTTTGATTCGAGAGCGCAAGCGCCGTTGGGGGATTTATGCACGCTGGTGTCAAATCGCGCGGGTTGCACGCTTTTGGGGGCACATGAAATCCTTCCCATCTTCCAAGCTGTTCTGGCTGGGGTGCGGCCTGGGGACCTTCGTGGCAGCTCTCGCCTTGGGTGTGTATGTTTTCGCCGCACCGCCCGATACCGCCAAGGTCGAGGCGCGCCTCGATTCCCTGTTGGGCACAGCCAAGGCGCCCGACGCGCCCTCGCCGCAGGCGGACAACGCGCCCGACTTGCCCTTGCCGCAGGCGGGCAAGACAAATGTGATTGGGCAACTTCAAGACAACGTCCGCGCCAATCCAAAAGACCCCGATGCCTGGGGGAATTTGGGTTGGGCCTTCATGCATATTCACCAGCCACCGCAGGCCGCCGAGGCTTACCGGCATGCGGTCGCCCTGTCGCCCGGCAACGCCGAGTATCGTTCCGCGCTGGCCGAAGCTACGATCCAGAGCGGCAGCGGCAAGATCGACGCGGCGACGCAGGCCGATCTGCGCGCCGTGGTCGCCGCCGATCCCTCCAATGCCCGTGCCCGGTTTTATCTTGCCTTGTACAAGGACCAGCAGGGCGACCATCAAGGGGCCATTGCGGATTGGATTACGATGATCAAATCGGCGCCGGCCGATGCGCCTTGGTCGGGCGAAGTGCGTCAGGTGGTGGAACAGGTCGCAAAGGAAGAACATATCGACATTTCCAAGCAGCTACCGCCTGCGCCGGCCGCCCCTCCTCCGGCGGCTCTCATGCCGGGGCCCGATGAACAGCAGGTTGCCGCCGCCAGCCAAATGCCGGCGGCAGAGCGCGACGCGATGATCCATGGCATGGTTGACCGCTTGGCGGCGCAGCTGAAACAAAATCCGCGCGACGCGGCAGGGTGGCGGCGCCTGATGCAGGCCCGCATGGTGCTGGGCGATAAAAATGCCGCGCGCGATGCCTATCGCCAGGCGCGCCATGCCTTCGCGCAGGAGCCTGCGCAACTAACTGTCTTGGACACCGCAGCCCATGATCTGGGCATCGACAACAAGGGCGATAAGAACAATGGTTGATGGATCGTCGAAATCGCCTGGACGGCGCCGGTTGCTGGCCGTGGCCCTGTCCGCATCGCTCGCGCTTCTGCTTTTGTTGGGCGGCGCCTATGTCTTCGTGCTGCCCGCCTTTTCGGCGGCGCGAAATAATTTGACGACCACCCCGCTCAATGACGGCAACCCTGCCACCCTGCCGCCGGCTGCTCTTATGGGGCGCTATGTGGATGACGACCTCGCCGCCCAGCAAGCAGCCGCGGTCAAAGGCGCCAAATTTGTCGGATCGAAAGCTTGCCAAAGCTGCCATCAGGACATCTACACGCGCTGGAGCGCGACGCGCATGGCCAATGTGCTGCGCGATCCCAAAACCCATCCCTTTGCTTTTGCCGCCGACCCCGCCACCGCGCCGCCGGACCTTCGTTTCAGCAAGGACGATGTCGCCTTCGTCTATGGCAGCAAGTGGAAGCAGCGTTATTGGAAGAAGTCGGGCGACACTTATGTCGTGATGCCGGTGCAATTCAACGTCGCCACCAAGCAATGGTCGAGATTTCATGTGGCCGATACCGCCGACTGGTGGGCGAAACTCTATCCCGATCCAAAAGGCGACAATTCCACCCGTCCCACCGCGCCGCTTTGCGACGGGTGCCATTCCGTCAATTTCAACATCGACACCAAAGATCCGGGTGAATGGAATGTGGGCTGCGAAAAGTGCCACGGCGCCGGCAGCACCCATGTCGCTCATCCCACCAAGGACAATATCCTCAATCCGTCCCGGCAGAATTATGTCGATGCCAACGATACCTGCATTGCCTGCCATTCGCAGGGCCAGCCGCTGAGCAATCCCATCAAAGGCCAATATTACGATTGGCCGGTCGGTTATCACGCCGGCCTCAAGCTGGCGGACTATTGGAAACTTGAGCCCCACACGCTGGGCGAAACCAGTTTCACCCATTACCCCGACGGCACGGCGCACAAGAATCGCATGCAGGGCAATGATTTTGTTCAGAGCCTGATGTACACGCGCGGTGTCACCTGTTTCTCCTGTCACGACGTCCATGGCACCAGCAATGACGCCTTGTTGAGAAAGCCCGTCAAAAATAACGAGCTGTGCCTCAGTTGCCATGGGCCCAACAGTCAGAACGGGCCGCATACGGCCAGCATCGAAGCCCATACGCATCATGCGGCGGGCAGTCCGGGCAACGAGTGCGTGGCCTGTCACATGCCGCAAATCCTGCCGCAGCTTCCGGGTGGCCCGTTCGTCTCGACCCACACATTCCACTTTGTCTCACCGGCGCAGACCGATGCGATGAAAATTCCCAATGCGTGCAATGCCTGCCACAAGGACAAGGATACGGCGTGGGCGGAGGCGGCTCTGAAAGGCTGGAACGACCGCTCCCCCTGGCGGATAGAATAGGGACGGCTGGGCTTTGGGCCCTCGATATTGCGCTGCAGCGCGAAGTTCCCCGTTTTACGACTTGCCAGGGGCCCGGGCCGGGCGCAGCATTTGCGGGCCGCCGGGTGTGCCCGGCCTTCTGACGGAGGAGCACGTCATGCAAGTCAGGCATATTCTTCAAGATAAAGGACGCGACATCGTCGCCATCGCCGACAGCGCCACGCTTGCCGAAGCGGCACGCGTGCTGGCCGAGCGGCGGATCGGCGCCGTGATCGTGCAGGACAACGGCGGCAGTTTGGCCGGCATTCTGTCCGAACGCGATGTGGTGCGGGCCATTGCCCATGATGGGCCGCTGGCGCTGGAACGTAGCGTCGGCGCCTATATGACGCGCAGCGTCGTCACTTGCGTGGAAGCCGACACTGTCGAAGCCTTGATGGAAATGATGACTCAGGGGCGGTTCCGTCATGTTCCGGTGCTGGACGAACGCCAGCGCGTCGCGGGCTTGATTTCGATCGGCGACGTGGTCAAGAGCCGCATCGCCGAAACGGTCAGCGAGGCCAATTCCTTGCGCGATTACATATCCGCGACGGCTTAGTTTCGCTTTCGGAACCGTACGAAACCGCAGCTTTCGGAACTCCCCGCTGTGCGGGCGCGTTTATCTGGCGAGTATCTCTGTGGAGATTTCGCCATGCGTTATCAGACTTTATCTGCCGCAAGCGGCCTGGCCCTCAGCATCTTTTTGGCAGGCGCGGCCATCGCCGCCGAGAACTCCTACCCTGCGGGCAATGGCGAGCGCGTCGATGCGAACGGAATGCCGACAACGCATTCCACGCCGGCCGAACATGCCGAGACCGCGGATCTGAACAACCAGGTCGCCGCCACCGATGGCCAGATCCAGGCGCCGGCCGCGCAGGTGGAAGCGCAGGCGCAGGCCGACCAAAACAACGCCCAATACCAGCAGCAACAGCAGCAATATCAGCAGCAGCTGCAGCAGCATCAGGCCGCGCTGGATCAGAACAAGGCCGACCAGCAGACGTTTGAAGATCGCACGGCCGCCTATCAGGCGCTGCGCGCACGCTATGCGGCGGAACGCGCCGCTTATCATCGCGGCATCTGGCCAGACCGCTATGTGCGTTGGACGCTGGAGGAATACTCGCCCAAGCTGGTGGGACAGCGCGTGGAGATCATCAATGGCGACCGCGTCGGAACCGTGCTCGATGTCGCGCACACACCCGCCGGACGGGTCGAAGCGCTGCTCGTCCGCCTGGATGACGACAAGGTGGTTTGGATCGACCAGTCCGATATCCGCTATGACCGGGCCGATGGGATCGTGATGACCAATCTGGACCGCACCGATCTTCGGCATATGGCCGACGAACGGGTCGGATAAATTTCCTAGTATTTTCAAGGTCTTCCGGGGATTTTCCCCGGAGGCCTTTCATTTGACTCTTTACGCTATATCTAGCGCCCCCTAGGCGCGCGAGCCCGACCGATAGACGGGCAGGACGCTGTCCACCGCCGCCGGAAAGGCAAGGGAAAAAAAGCCGATTTTGGCCCATTTTCCCGTTTGACTTTGGGGGGAGCACCCTCCTATAACCCGCGCCCACGCTGCTTCGCGGCAAGGACTGCGAAGTGGTGTTATCCGTTGATTTCAGACGCGAAAATCGTCGGCGGACGCTGTTTGACATTGTGATTTAAGGAAGGGGAACGTGGGCGGCGGCTCGGCATGCCACGTCTCAAAGCTTTATGCTTTGGGACTTATCAATCGAGCAGCGACGTAATGAATGCTCGCGTTCTTCTGCAAAGACGAAAGACTCTAAAGTCGATCGGTTGTCGGACCTTGACGGGCTCGGCAGTCGGTCAACCCTTGTCATAAGTTTTTGCGAACACGCAACAATGACCGGGCGCAAGCCTGGTCGTTAGAGAGCATTCAGCGTCGTATGCACTAGGATCAAAACTTGAGAGTTTGATCCTGGCTCAGAACGAACGCTGGCGGCAGGCCTCAAACATGCAAGTCTAGGGGGTGTAGCAATACATCACCGGCGGACGGGTGCGTAAC
>JAICHV010000084.1 GCA_025924715.1 Alphaproteobacteria bacterium | reverse complement strand
GCCCCGCCCAGCTCCAGCGCCAGGTAGCGCGCGCCAAAGCCGTGGCCGCAGGCGCGGCAGCGGCCGCGCAGCACCAGCCAGGAAACAAAGGGCACATTGTCATGCCAGCGAACGGGCGTTTTGCAGCCCGGGCAATGCGAGGCGGGAAAAGAGAGCGCCGCCAAGGCGCGTCCGGGCCCGACATGACCGCCAGGGCTCGCCAGCAGCAGCGGCGGCAAACGCGCCGCCACCACACTGAGGAAACTACCGACTGCCGCTCCGCCCAGACCTGCGGGCGCGAGCAACAGGGCGTCCAGAAGGATCACGACCCCGCCTTGCCTTCAGCCATCAGCTGCATCAGCCATTTGAGCAGGCGGTCGCGATGCTCGGCCGGATGGGTGAACATCACGCCGGCGACACCATCGCCGGAAAACATGATCTTGACCTCCAGATCGCCGAAGCCGGAAATCCAGAGATCGCCGATGACGCCCTGGTCGGGTGGGCTGTCCAGCACCAGCAGGGCACCGGAGCCCGAAAGATCGGCGATGGTGACCGGCAAGACTTCGCCGTCGACGCCCAAATCGCCCTTGATCTTGACGTCATAGCGTTGCTCGCGGCGCCGCTCGGCGCCTGACGGCTCGACTTTGTTGGGGGCGCTCGCACTCATCAATGGCAATTTCGCAAATCGCGGTTAAGGGCTGCTTAACTGATGCGCTGCGATCGGAAAAAGTTCCGGTAAATCAGTGCGCAAACGGACGAATCGCGCCTTGTCTTCGAGTAGCTGCCAAATCCTTTCCGCGCGGGCGGCGCGACCGGCGGTCCACCGTGGCCGGCAGGGCAGGAAAGGGCGCCGCATTGGGTGGCGTTTGTAGCGCGCGCTTGTTTGCGACGCTCACATGCATGGCAATTTCGCGCGACCTCTCGGCTGTGCGGTGCGCTGCTGACATCGCGCTGGGGCGAAGGCGTCGCGGAGCTTGAGCGACGGCGACATCGCGATTGGTGCAAAGACCATGTTGCGCCTTCTGGAAGAAGAGCGGCTCGCACTTTCGCGGCAGCTGGAACCAAAGTCTTAAGCCGGTCTAAACGCGGTTGGCTTTTAGCTGCCATTAAGAGCGGCGGGCGCACTATGACATCCAGTTCAGGAAGACAGGTGCAGACATGTTCACACGCGCGCGTCTTTTCCTTCGCCTAAAGTCCGCCGCCACCTCCATCGAGTACGGCTTGATCGCGGCCCTGATCGCCATAGTGATCATCACCGGGGTCAAGACCGTGGGCACAAAGCTCTCGACCACCTTCACGAACCTCTCGACCAATCTGAAATAGGCGATCGAGGCGGCCACTGTGCAAGGCGCGCCCTATGGCGCCGGTTTGCGCCGCTTGCGCCTGGCCGCTTGTTCCATCATCGCCAAGTCCCGATAATTCGCGGCTATGCGCCGCCAGGCCTCTTGCACGGCCGGCTTCTTTGCCTGATCCGCCTGCCTGTCCGCGTCATCGGCTTTGGCGACAAAGTCTTTGATACGGTCGTCGCTTTTCAAGGGTTTACCCACGAAAAGTCTCAAACAGTACGAACGCCTTTTTCCCACGTTTGTTGCCTGTGCGTGCGGATGAATCTGCCCGCGGGGAAGCGTTGGGTCATCATGGGTAGGAGCTGGGGCTTCTCACCGGCGCCAGGACATTCTCGCAAAACAAAATGCGCAGAACGGCGCGCAACCGCACACAACCACCGGTCGCGGCCGGAGTTTCCTTTCGCATGGGGAAAGACCAATCCAGGCTGGCAGCGATCAAGTGGCTCTTGTTCGGCGCCTTCGTGGTGATCGTCGGCGCCGTTCTGGCGCTCGCGGCCCTGCCGCGATACGGCATTATGAAGTGAGCGCCGGCGGCGCCGTTACCCGGCCAGGTTGGTCAGGCGGCTGATGTTGAAATAAGGCGACTTGCTGCCGCCATTGTTGTTCGTGACCGCGCCGCAAGTGGATGTGGAAAAAAGCAGGCCGGCGCAGAACCGCAGCTCCATCGCCGGCAGATGACTGTTGAGGCCGGAAACAAGCGAGGAACTGCTGACCGTGGCGGTGGCCATAAGCCAGCCGCTATGGACTTGCCGTCCGGGGGTGGGATCCGGAATGGCCGTCGCCGCCGGAGTGGTGATGGTATAGCTGGCGGATTCGTCGGGATAGGTCCAGACGGTGTTGTTGCTGAGCTCGTTGAAATAGGCCTGCAGG
The DNA here is from genome assembly GCA_025924715.1 of Alphaproteobacteria bacterium. Classification (GTDB taxonomy): domain Bacteria; phylum Pseudomonadota; class Alphaproteobacteria; order Micropepsales; family Micropepsaceae; genus Rhizomicrobium. The sequence continues at coordinate 4,553 of JAICHV010000084.1, read as the reverse complement.
ACGGTGGCCCAGTTGGTATCCAGGTTGTTGCTGGAGGTGCAACCGTTACAGAGCATACTGTAACCGATGCGGCTGAAGGCATAATTGAAATTGCCCATTTGCGCCCAATAGGCGCGACTGCGCGCCAGCTCGCCTTCCACGGCGCGGCTTTCGGTCGTGATGTTGCTGGTCAGAAAGCTGATGAAGCCGATGGTCGCCACCGTTCCCGCCATCATCACTGCGATCATGGCAGCGCCGCGCTGATTGCCGATCATGGATCATTTTCCTCGCGGTTATAGGTAAAGATGGCGTGATAGGTTTCCGCGAACACGGCTGGGCCCTTGGCCCGCTGGACCTGGAACGGGTTCGCGATAATGAAGGTGACCTCCACCGTGTCGCCGGAGACGCTTCGCGAACCATCATTCAGTGTCATATTGTTGCCGATCCACCCGGTCACCGTCTTGTTGCCCGCACCGCAGTCGGGCAGGGGATTTTTTGGGCTGACGCAGGCGATGGTCATGCTGCTGACTATGTCCGGCGTCAGCGTTAGGTTGTTGCTCTTATATTGCAGCGCATAGTTGCTTCGCTGGGAGCCGCTTGGCTTTTGCTTGCGTTCCTCAATGCCGTAAACATTCTGGGTGCCATCATTGCCGGTCGAGCTGGACTTGCCGCCCAACGAGAGAATGTCATAGGTCTCGCGGGCGTGGCGGTTGATGGCGATCTTGGCGGAAAGCTCGTCATACCAGGTGAAGCACCGCAGCAGCAAAGCGCTGGCGGCGCCGATCACCACCGCGGTGGCGCTCATCGAGGCCATAATCTCCATCAGGGTGAAACCACGCTGGCTGCGCAAACTCATAAATGACGCCCGACGATGGTGCTGAGGGTGATGGTTCGAAGATTGGATTCCGCCACCGGACTGTTGGAGACCATGTGGTACGGATACTCCATATAGAAGGTGAGCATCTTGCAGTTGGCCGAGCCAACGCCACTTGGAGCAAGGCAGGGACAGCCATCGCCGCCCACAGTGCAGGCGCTGGGCGTGATATTGCTGGTGGTCCAGCTGATCCGGCCCATGATGTTGTGGTCCTGGTCGATCCAGACATAGGCGCGGTTCAGCGAGGAAGGGGTATTGGACTGGACCCAGACTTGAAAATCCGAACCGGCGTTGGTGAAGGTGCCCACCGTATTAACGGTGTAATCCTGGCCGCCGGACAGATAGGCGGACAGGTCGGTGGGATAGATCAACCGGGTCGAAGGAAAGGCCGCGGTTTCGGTATAGCCGGTGGTACTGGCGGGGCCGCTGGAGCCGAAGCTGGTGGTGCCGTACAGCGTGGTGAGCCGCTCCATCTCGGCATTGGCCATGAAAATGGCTTTCTGCTTGGTGATGAGATGGGTGACCTCGCGGTCGGCGACGACCCAGCCGCTGCCGATGCCGATCACCATGCCGGACAGGATCATGGCCGCGGTCATCACCTCGATCATGGTGAAGCCGCGCTGGCGTTTCAGCCGCGAATTGTCACTGCAGCGCATAGCTTTGGCTGATCCCGTCCACCCAGGTGTAAGTGACCGAGCCCGTGCCGGCGGCGCTGTCGCGGCGGTTGGCTGGCGGCGGATAGCGATAGACCACCACTTCGCCTTCGCGCGAAGGCTGCGTCGAGGTGGAAGCCTGCACCCATCCGGTCGGCGTCGCCTTGGTAGTCGGCATCGTGCAAGTGGTGCTCGACGGCCCGCTCACCGTGGTGGTGCTGGTGGCGCGCAGAATAGCCCAGACCTCGAATTCGGTCGTGGTATCGCCGGTCTGGGAGGTGGAAATGAAATTGGTGCTGGTGGTGGAGGCGCACAAGGTGGAGTCGCGGCAGATCACGACGAAACAGAAATTGCCGGTGTCGTTGAGATTGATGTTCAGGCCGGTGGTTAGATTGGCCTCGCTCATATTGCCGGTCGAGCAGCAATAAAGGCCGTTGCGCACTTTGTAGCTGCGCTCCTTGGAGGCGATGTCCAGCAGATAGGGCGTGGCCTCGGCCAGATGCGCCTGGCGCGCATAATTCTTGTAAACCGGCACCGAAATGGCCGCGAGGATGCCGATGGTCGTCACCACGACCATCAGCTCGATCAGGGTGAAGCCGCTCTGGCGCCCAAAAGAGGAAATAGTGCTGCGCATGCGCAGGATGTTAGGCGAAGGCTCTTGCCAAGCGATTAAAGTAACCGTCCATTAGCCAAGCCGTTAAGTTTCGGCGCCGATCCACAAATGCACATATCGGCCGTGTCCGAAAGGCTGGGAAAAGCACGGTAAAACGTTGCTTTTTCGTTTATTTGGGAACTGTCGCTAAGCGGTGATTAAAGTTTGATCCTTATGGTGCCGCCCGTGAATACAGCCAGGGCAATTTCCATGCGCAAGCAGAATCAGAAGGGCTTCACCCTCGTCGAATTGATGGTGGTGGTGACCATCATCGGCATCTTGGCCGCCATCGCCATTCCCCGAGTCTTCTCCTACATCCGCACCAGCTCGACCGCAGAGGTCTCGCAGGATGCCGCCAACATGGTCGGCGCAATCTCGGGCTATGCCCAGTCGCAACTGCAGTCCGCAGCGGCGCTGCAGGCCGCCATCGACACCAAGGTGGCGACACCGGACCTGTCGGGCACCGGTGAAATCTCTACTCTCATCCCGCAGGTGCAGCTGCCCAAGGATGGCCATTTCAACTATGTGATCAGCGCCAAGGTGGCCACTGCCGGTCCGTCGACCGGCGATGTGGTCTACTGCATCCTCGCCACCGGCCGCTCCAATGCCGCGGTCTCCGGCGGTCAGATCCTTTATTCCAGCGCCGCCTCCACGGTGGCCGGCTGGGACGGGCACATCAATCGCACCGCCTTCGTCAATGGCCTGACCACCCTGACCGGCGTCTCTGCCGGGGGCTATTGCGCCGCGGACGGTACAGCCACCGCGACCTACGCCGGCTGAGGCATCATGCGGACGGAATTCGGCTATGCCTGGGGGAAGCTTTATTTGGCCGTGCTTGCCATGGCCACCAGTACAGCGCCGCTTCCCCAGCGCGTAGCCGAAGCGTTCCGTATGCACCTGTCGTCCCTGGGGCGCCAGAACCTGCCCGCGCTTGCCTATGAAAGGCTGGCCGCGGTGCGGGTGAAGCTGCTGGCGATGCCCCAGGATGGGGACGACGATCTCACCCTCAATCCGGACGCGCTCTCCTCCAAGGAAGCGGCGGCGCTGGCCGAGGAGATTTGCAGCCTGTACGACGAAATGGCGCGCAATGACGCGCGCGACCGCGCAGCCAGCCAGGCCTGAAATCTTCGCAGTTTAAATACTGTGCGCCCGGACCTGCGCCGGCTGGTCATGGGCCGGCGCGAACTGGATGGTGACCGAGGGCGGCGAGGAGTCGCGGTAGAGACCCGGTACGCCCGCCGCGATCCAGGCAACAAAGCCAATCAGAATCAGCTCGGCGGCGACCACCGCCAAAAACGCCCTGCCGCTGATTCTTCGATTGCGCATCATGGTTCTATCTGAAGTCAGAAACGGCGCGGCCGCCAGCAGGATCCCGAACTATGGTGAATGCTACCGGGGTTGGCGGAAACACGCCACCCAGGTTGGTGTGCAGCATTGCACCAAGGCGCTGGCTGCTCACGCCGATGTTGCTTAATCTCCCGCCAAAAGAAGGGGGAGAAGCCCATGAAAGCGGTTCTGGGCGGCCTGGCTGTCGCGATGGGGCTGAGCGTGGGACCGGCCGGCTTTCAGGCCGCCAGTTCTCAAGCGATCAGTTCTCAGGCGACCAATTCTGAGGCGAAAAGGCCGCTGCATCCGGTGTTCGAGGTTGACCGCAACTGGCCCAAGCAGATGCCCAATGGCTATGTCTTCGGACCGACCGGCGGGGTGGCCGTCGACAGCAAGGGCCATGTCTGGGTCTATTCGCGGCCCACGCAGCTCAGGCTGACCTTGATGAACCCGCCCAATCCGACCAGCGGCCAGGCCGCGCCGGCGGTGGTGGAGCTCACAGCCGACGGCACTTTCGTCCAGGGTTGGGGCGGGCCGCTGGCGATGAGCGAGAGCGAGCGGGCCAAATTCGACTGGCCGGTGCAGGAGCACGGCATTGCGGTCGACAATAAGGGCAATGTCTGGGTCTGCGGCAATGGCCGCGATGCCAAAACCGGGCGCGACGACGACCAGTGCCTGAAATTCACCCATGACGGCAAATTTCTGATGCAGATCGGCCGGACCGGCAAAAGCAAGGGAAGCCTGGATACGGAAAATCTCGGCCATCCCTCCCAGCCGGTTTACTGGGCCATGGACAATGAGCTCTTCGTCTCGGACGGCTATGTCAATCGCCGGGTCTATGTCGCCGATGCCGATACCGGCAAGTTCAAGCGCATGTGGGGCGCCTATGGCCATGTGCCCGACGACAGCGCGCCGCGCGACCGGCGTTACGATCCGCCCTTGCAGCAGTTCAATCTGCTCCACGGCATGACCATTGCGCGGGACGGCACCGTCTATGTCGCCGACCGCAACGCCAACCGGGTGCAGGCTTTCACCCTGGACGGCAAATTCCTGAAAGAGGCTTGGGTAT
>JAICHV010000083.1 GCA_025924715.1 Alphaproteobacteria bacterium | reverse complement strand
GCTCCGCGAGCAGCGCCTGCATCGCCTGGCGATAGAGCCTGCGATCGGCCTGGGCGCGCGGACCGCGCACCGCCGGGCCCTTGCGCCGGTTGAGCAGGCGAAATTGAATGCCGGCGGCATCGGCGACGCGGCCCATCAAGCCGTCCAGCGCATCGATCTCGCGCACCAGATGGCCTTTGCCGACGCCGCCAATCGCCGGATTGCACGACATCTCGCCCAAGGTGGAAATTTTATGGGTGAGCAGCAAAGTGCGGGCGCCGGCGCGCGCGGAAGCCGCTGCCGCTTCGCAGCCGGCATGGCCGCCGCCGATCACAATGACATCGAACGCCTGCATCGGCGCTCCAATACGAGGAATCATTTCCCGATGCAAAAATCTTTGAACACGGAATCGAGCAGTTCCTCGACATCCACCGCGCCGGTGATGCGACCGATGCTCCGCATGGCCAGGCGCAAGTCCTCCGCCAGCAATTCGGGATGATCGGCGGGAGCTTCCAATGCATGGGTCAAATGCTGCGCAGCATCGATCAGCGCCTGGCGATGGCGCGGCCGGGTCAGAACCGGGCTGTGATCCTTGCTGTCCATCCGGTCCTTCACCAAAGCGGTCAGGGCCTCGATCAATTCGCCCAGCCCCTGGCCGGTTTTCAGGGACAGGGCGAGGCCATCTCCCGCTGTAAAACTCGGCAAATCGCTTTTGTTGCGCACAATGAGATCGGGCGTGACCCCGGGCATCGCCTCGTTCCGTGTGCCATCCAGCAGCAACAGCACCAGATCGCTTTCACCCGCCCGCCGCAGCGCCCGCCTGACGCCTTCGGCTTCAATGGCGTCATCGCTCTGGCGCAGCCCGGCGGTATCGGCAACTTCGACAACATACCCGCCCAGATTCAGCCGCAGGGTGACCACATCCCGGGTGGTACCGGGGGTCGCCGCCACAATGGCCACATCCCGGCCGGCCAGGGCATTGATCAGAGAACTCTTGCCGGCGTTGGGGGGGCCGAGGATCGCCAGCTTCATGCCTTCGCGCAGGGTTTCGCCGCGCCGGGCGTCATCGAGATGGGAAACTATTTCTTCAAGTATATCAGAGGCTTGGTTGCGGGCCGCGGCAAACTCGCTGTCACCAACCCCGTCATCCGAAAAATCGATCGCCGCTTCGGCCCGGCTTAAGGCTCGGATCAGCGCCGCCCGCCAGCCGTCATACAAATCCGCCAGCGCACCATCATATTGGCGCAGGGCCTGGCGCCGCTGCGCTTCGGTTTCGGCCTCCACCAGATCGGCGATGGCCTCGGCCCGGGTGAGGTCGAGCCGGCCATTTTCCACCGCCCTTCGGCTGAATTCCCCTGGCTCGGCTGGCCTGAGGCCCAAATCGGCCAGCGCGGCGAACAGGGCTTCCCGCACGGCGCGGCCGCCATGGATATGGAATTCGGCGACATCCTCGCCGGTGAAACTGGCGGGGGCGGGAAACCACAGCACCAATGCTTGATCCAGAACGACCCCGTCATGCGCCAAATGCCGCAGCACCGCGCGCCGGGGAGCAGGGCAGGGCGCCCCGGTCAGTTTTTCCAGCGACGCCGCGGCCCCGGGGCCGGACAGCCGCACCACCGCTACGCCGGCGCGCCCCGGCGCCGTCGCCGCCGCGAATATGGTCTGGCCCAGGTTCACGCGGGGCCTATCTGGGCTTGCCGCCGCCGCTCACCGTGCGGGCGCTGTCCCACAGCAATTTCTGAAACTGTTCGAACGCCTTGGCCCCGCCCAGCGGCATCCAGGCCCGCATCATCGCCTCCGGGTCGCCGGTGTCGAAGGCCGCCTTCATCCGCGCCTGCATCTCGTCCATCATCTGTTTTTGCATGGGCACGATGTCGGGCAGGCCCATCACCGCGCGGGCTTCCTCGGGGGTCATCTCCATCTCGATATGTACCTTCATGCCTGACCCCTTTCCCTGCGCCGGCGGTCTGTCTTTATCGGCGGGTTCGGGCTAAGAAGCCCGGCCCAAAAACAACCAGCGCGCAGTATCAACCGCCGCGCCCCGCATTGGAAAGCATGATGACCACACTGGACCAGGCCACAAGCCTCTTTCTTCGTCAGCACAAGGACAATCCGGTCCAGTGGCGGCTCTGGGGCCCCGAAGCCCTGGCCGAGGCCGCCGCTTCTGGCAAGCCGATCTTCCTCAGCATGGGATACAATGCCTGCCATTGGTGCCATGTGATGAATGCGGAGAGCTTTTCCGACGCGGAAACCGCCCGGCTACTCAACGACAATTTCATTCCGGTGATCGCCGATCGCGAAGAGCGTCCCGACCTCGACATGGTCTATCAGTCCGCGGCCCAGTTGATGGGGCATAGCGGCGGCTGGCCACTCAATGCCTTCCTCGCGCCCTCGGGCGTGCCCTTTTTCCTGATGGGTTTTCTGCCGCGCGAAGAGCGTCTCGGCCAGCCGGCTTTCGGCAAGGTGCTGATGGACATGGCGGCGCTCTGCCGCGACCGCCCCGACCAGGTGACGCAGAACACCGAGGCGGTGATGCAGCGGCTGGAAGCCACGCATAACCGCGACATGCGCGGGGCGCTCGAAACCATCGCGCTGGACATGGGCGCGATGCGCATCGGTCAGCGCTTCGACATTTTCATGGGCGGCGTCACCGGGGCGATGAAATTCCCGCAAGTCACCTTGCTCGAGGCACTATGGCGCGGCTTCCTGCGCAGCGGCGCGCCGCAATTCCTGCAGCTCGTCACCACCACGCTGGACGCCATATTGCTGGGCGGCATCTATGATCATGTCGGCGGCGGCTTCTTCCGCTACACCATGGATGAACGCTGGCAGGTCCCGCATTTCGAGAAGATGCTGTATGACAGCGCCCAGCTGGTCGAATTCCTCACCGGCATGTGGCAGTTCAACCGCAACGAATTGTGCCGCCAGCGCGCCTTCGAAACCGTCGACTGGATGCTGCGCGAGATGAAGCTGGAAGGGGCTTTTGCCGCCGGCATCGATGCGGATTCCGAAGGTGAAGAGGGAAAATTCTATCTTTGGAGCGAGGCGGAAATCGACGCCGCCCTGGCCGGCACTTTCTCGGCCCGCTTCAAGCAAGTCTATGGCGTGACCCGCGAAGGCACGATCATGGGCAAGAATATCCTGCGCCGTCAAAACGTCACCGGCCTGACCGAAGCCGACGAAGCCCTGCTGGCCAAGCAGCGCGGATTGCTGCTGGCGGCCCGCGAAAAGCGCATCCGCCCGCAACGCGACAACAAGATCCTCACCGATTGGAACGGCATCGCCATTCGCAGCCTGGCCTTTGCCGGCGCGGTGTTCGAACGCTCCGATTGGGTCCAGGCTGCGATCACCGCTTACGACCAAGTCAAGAAACTCTGCGGCGAGGGCGAGTTGCTGCATCATTCCTGGGCCGACAACAAACGCGGCGCGCTCGGTTACAGCGACGACTATGCCCAAATGGCGCGCGCCGCCCTGGTGCTATGGGAAGTCACCGGCGAAAATCGTTTCCTGGACGACGCCCGCGCCTGGACGGGGGTGCTGAACAGCCAGTTCTGGAACGAGGCGCTGGGCGGCTACAACTACACCGGCCATGACGCCGAACCGCTCATCATCCGTATGCGGATGGTCTATGACGCGCCGACCCCGGCGGCCAATGCGACCATGCTGACGGTTCTGACCCGCCTCGGTTTGATCACCGGCGATAACGACTATGGCAGCCGGGCCCAAGCCGTGGCGGTCAGCTTCACCGATGAGATGAACCGCAATGTCATGGCTTGCGGCGAAATGCTCAACGCCGTGGAATATTTCGCCAGCGGGCTGCAGATCGTGGTCCTGGGCGCGCGCAGCAATATGCGCAGCCAAGAGTTCATTCGCACCATCTGGGGCAAGGCGATGCCCAATCGGCTGCTGGTGGTCACCGAATCCAGCGACACCCTCCCCGAGGGTCATCCCGCCAAGGGCAAGCCGATGCAGAACGGCCAGCCCACGGTCTATGTCTGCCAGCGCAATGTCTGTTCGGCGCCGGTGACCAGCGCGGTCACCCTCAGCCAAGCGCTTACCTTGCCCATGAATCAACAACAGCAGCAGGGTTGAATTTCATTCCCCTCCCCCCTCGCTGGGGGAGGGCCTCACGGGAGGTCGGCATGAGCGGCGATGCGATCACCATCAAAGGCCCGGATGGAAATTTCATGGGCTATCTCGCCAGGCCCAGCGCGGGGCAAGGCCCCGGCATTGTCGTCATCCAAGAGATTTTCGGGGTCAACAAAGTGATCCGCGATATTGCCGATGGCTTGGCGGCACGCGGTTTTTTCGCGCTGGCGCCCGACCTGTTCTGGCGGCTGCAGCCGGGGGTGCAACTGACCGACAAGACGGAAGCCGAATGGAAACAGGCGCGCGGCCTGATGCAGCGCTTCGATGCCGACAAGGGCGTCCAAGACATCCAGGCCAGCATCGATGCCTTGCGCGCGATGGACGGGATCAATGGCAAAGTGGGCGCCGTGGGTTATTGCCTGGGCGGGTTCCTGGCCTATCTGACGGCGGCCCGCACCAATGCCGACGCCTCGGTGGGTTATTACGGCATCCATATCCAGGAAAAACTGGATGAAGCCGCCCGCATCCGCAAACCTTTGATGCTGCATATGGCCGAAGGCGATGACTTCGTGCCGCCCCCTGCCCAGGCCAAGATCCAAGCCGGGCTCAAAACCAATCCGCATGTCAGCATTCATCGCTATCCATCGGTGAACCATGCTTTCGCCCGGCCGGGCGGCAAACATTACGATCACGCCTGCGCCGATCTCGCCAATACCCGCACCACCACCTTTTTCCGCCAGCATCTCAACTGACAGGGCCTCTCATGATCAAAGCGATCCGTTTCGAAAAACACGGCGGTCCGGAAGTTTTGGAGTACCGCGATTTCGATCTGCCGCCGCCGCCCAAAGGCGCGGTGCAGGTCCGCAACGCCGCGATCGGGGTCAATTTCATCGACATTTATCACCGCGGCGGACTTTACCCGATACCGCTGCCGTCCGGCCTGGGTTTGGAAGCGGCCGGCACCGTGGCGGCGATCGGCGAAGGCGTTAGCGGTTTTAAGATCGGCGACCGCGTCGCTTATATGGGCGGAGCGATCGGCTCTTACGCGCAAGCCACCAATGTGCCGGCGGACAAACTGGCCCGGTTGCCGGCCGGCATCAGCGACGAACTGGCCGCGGCGGCTTTGCTGAAAGGCGTCACCGCCCAATATCTGCTGCGCAGCACCTTTCGCGTCGCCAAGGGTGACGTCATCCTGTTCCATGCCGCCGCCGGCGGGGTCGGACAGATCGCCTGCCAATGGGCGCATCATTTGGGCGCCACCGTGATCGGCACAACAACCTCACCCGCCAAGGTCGAACAGGCCAAAGCCAATGGCTGCGATCATGTGTTGCTGCTCAGCGATCCGGGCTGGGTCAAGAAAGTGCGCGAGATTTCCGGCGGCGAAGGCCTGAAAGTGGTTTACGATTCCGTCGGCAAGGACACTTTCGAACAATCGCTGGACTGCCTTCGCACCCGCGGGTTGATGGTCAGCTTCGGCAATTCCTCCGGGCCGGTGGCGATGCCGACGGTGGGCATTCTCGCCACCAAGGGCTCGCTCTTTCTCACCCGCCCCACCACCGCGCATTACACCCGCACGGCGGAAGAATTGCAGGCCGCGGCCGACGAGCTCTTTGCGGTGCTGCAATCGGGCGCGGTCAAGGTGGCGATCAACCAGCGTCATCCGCTGAAAGACGCGGCCAAGGCGCAGGAAGCGCTTGCCGCCCGTCAGACCACCGGCGCGACAATTTTGACCCCATAAAAAGGGGCCTCTTGACGGCTTGTAACCCATAGGTTACTGTCACCCAGGGTTACAAACCGCAGGGGCCGTCAATGCTGCAAGACCGACCGACCGACGAACAGATTGCCGCGCAGGAGGAGCGCATCGCAGCGCGGGAAGCGCGCACCGTTCGCATAGCACTCGCCATGTTGGTCAGTTGTGGCCTTCTCATCGCCGCCATCGCTCTGCTGGCGCTGATGGTCAGGGCAAATTTCATTCCCGCTTGGCTGTTCGATGGCGTGGGCACCGCCCTGTTCCTCGCCTGGGTGGCTTACATCTTCTTGCGCCTGAAACCCGGCTCTCCCCTCCCCGGCCTGGACGTGATCAACGAAGACTATCTGCGCAACACCATCGACTTTCAGCAACGCCGCAGTCGCACCGCTCTCGCCCAGTTGTTGTGGAACCTCGTTTTTCTGGGATTCGTCTTCACCGTCACCATTGTCCCTGTGCTCCGAAAACACCCGGAAAGATTTCATCCTCTTTTTCATACGGTCTTCGCCCTCATTGCCGCCGCCTTCGCCGGCCTCGCCCTAGTGTCGGTGCTGATCCTGACCTATGGCAGTCGCAGAGCTGCGATCGACGAACTCAGCCGCGCCCAGCGCGCCAAAGCCGGACAATTCGGCCATATCCTCGCCGTCACGGAATTGGCTGCTTTGCTGCTGGCTTCGGCCTATAGGCCACAATGGGTGCTCACATCCCTGCCGCTGGCCATTGCCGTGGCCGTTGCCTTGCCCGGCGCCTATTTCTTCTATCTGGAATGGCGCTCAAACCGTGGCTGAACATCGCCTCGGCAATCGGCTCAAGGAATTTCGCACCGAGCGCGGGCTTACCCAGACCGAGCTCGCGCTACGCATCGGTGTTTCGCGCAAGACCATCAACACGGTGGAAAATTCCGTCTTCGTGCCGTCCACCATCCTGGCCTTGAGCCTGGCCCGCGCCCTGGGGACCACGGTGGAACAGCTCTTTCACCTCATCGAAGATTGAATATGCAAACGCCTGCGAACAAGGAATTCGCAGGCGCGCAAGGTCAAATCAATACTTCGATCAGGTGTTCATGCTCTCGAAGAAGTCGGCGTTGTTCTTGGCCGAACGCAGCTTGTCGAGCAGGAATTCGATGGCATCCACCGTGCCCATCGGCGCCAGGATGCGGCGCAGGACATAGGTTTTGGCCAGGGTACCTTTTTCGACCAGCAGCTCGTCCTTGCGGGTGCCCGAACGCATGATGTCGATCGCCGGGAACACGCGCTTGTCTGCCACTTTGCGGTCCAGGATGATTTCGCTGTTGCCGGTACCCTTGAACTCTTCGAAAATCACTTCGTCCATGCGGCTGCCCGTATCGATCAGGGCGGTGGCGATGATGGTCAGGCTGCCGCCTTCCTCGATATTGCGGGCGGCGCCGAAGAAGCGCTTGGGGCGCTGCAGGGCGTTGGCGTCCACGCCGCCGGTCAGCACCTTGCCCGAGGAGGGCACCACGGTGTTGTAGGCGCGGCCGAGGCGGGTCACGGAGTCCAGCAGGATCACCCCGTCGCGCTTGTGCTCGACCAGGCGCTTGGCCT
>JAICHV010000082.1 GCA_025924715.1 Alphaproteobacteria bacterium | reverse complement strand
CGTGCCGCGATAGCTGACCGGCGAGGCGTGGGCCGAGGCGTCCAGCTTGTAGGTCCAGATCTCCTTGCCCGTTCTGGTTTCAAAGGCACGGAAGCGGCTGTCGTCCGTGGCGCCGATGAAGGTCAGCCCGCTGGCCGTCGTCAGCGGCGCACCCAAGTTGCCGCGGCCGGTATTTTTCTTTCCTTCCGGAAAGCTATCGGTCACGCCGAGATTCACACGCCACGCGACCTTGCCGGTATTGACGTTGACCGCATAGAGGTTGCCCCAGGGCGGATTTTGGCACGGCATGTACCCGTTTTTGCCCTCTTGGATAAAATAGCTATCTGGGCCAGTCGTGGAGGCCCACCAGCCACCCGGCTTTTTCTCAAGTTGCTCGATCGACCCCATTTCGGTCGTATTGACGATGAAATAACCAAGTCTGGGATCGAAGGCACCGCCGCCCCATTCCGCACCGCCACCCGCTCCGGGGAAATGCGCGATTTGCGAATCCATCGTTAGAGGCGAGAAGGCCTCGCTGTCGTGTATCTTATGGGTTGCGATCAAATTCCTGCAAAAAGACTCCAGCTCCGGCGTCACATTCACCAGATCGGTCGCCGCGGAAAAGCTCTGTCGCGCCAAGGGCGGCGGCGTAACCGGAACGGGTTGGGTCGGCCAAGTCTTCTCATCTGTCACATTACTTTGAGGAACCGGCACCTCTTTCACATCATAAATCGGCTTGCCGGTGACGCGGTCCAGGATGAACAGATAAGCAGACTTGTTCATGGCCGCCACGGCGGGAACGACCTTTCCATCTTTCTTCACGTCGAAAAGCATTGGCGGCGTCGGAAAGTCCCAATCCCAAACTTCATGATGCAGCAACTGGAAGTGCCAGAGCCGCTTGCCGGTATTGGCATCAACCGCAACCAGAGTGTTGCCGAACAGGTTTGTGCCGTGGCGGTCGCCACCCCAGCGGTCGGAGGCGGGGCCGGTGAACGGCAGATAGGCGATGCCCCGCTTGTCGTCCACCGTGATCATGTTCCAGATGTTCACGCCGGCGCGGTTCTGCCAACCATCCTTGGGCCAGGTGTCGTTGCCGAACTCGCCTTCGCGGGGCACGGCATGGAAGGTCCAGACAAGCTTGCCGGTGCGGACATCCCAAGCGCGCTCATCACCAGATACGCTGCGGGGATCTTCAGGATTGGAGGCGCCGGTGAGCACCAGATTGCGGTAGATTCCAGGCGGCGAAGTCAGCGCGTAATTCTTGTCATATCCACGCATGATCTCCGGCGTTCTCAGATTGACCACGCCGTGATCGCCGAACTTTTCCGCCGGTTTTCCGGTCCTCACATTGATCGCCACCAACTTGCCGTCATTGGTGCCGAACACAAGCTCCGGTGCGGAATTTCCTTCACCGGGCCAATAGGCGATGCCGCGAGGGGCGGGACGCGTGTTGCCCGCTAGTTGGTAGACCCATAATTCCTTGCCGGTGGTGGCATCCAGCGCCACGATCTTGCCGTAGGGCGAACCCAGATACATTGTATTGCCGACCACCAGCGGCGTGGTTTCCGAGGTCGCCACCCGTTTCGCGTCCGCCGGCTTCATGTGATAGGTCCAGGCGACTTTCAGCGATGTGACATTGGCCGGTGTGATCTGGGTGAGCGGCGAATAGCGCATGGCACCGCGGTCATTCCCATAATTGGGCCAGTCTTCCCCCGGCGAAGCCAAAGCAAGATTGCCGGCTAGAACCGTGCCTCCCAGCAGCGCGGCCGCCATGCAAGCATGAAGAAACAATCGTGACATGGTGCTTTCCATCCTTGCCCCGAGAGCAGAGCGCAGCTCGCCCGTTCGGCTTATATTCCTGGGATATCCTGGTCAAAAAATGCCCGGGAACACAGCACGCAGTCAACGCTGGACCGCCGGCTTTTCACCCTCGCCATGGCAGCAGTGCCTGAGTCCCGGTGGGCGGACAAGAGACAGCTCATTCGCCCGCAGAGCCATCCCCGACTGCGCCCGCAGGCGCGGGAGTGCGGTCAACCGCCAATGTCCGCTTTGCGCCAAAAGCGGTCATAAGCCGATGTTCGCTTCGCGCCAAAAGCGGACTTTCGTGCCCTCCGCGAACGTCAGCGCTCCTCCAACGGCGCCCCAGCTGATTTTGACCGTGTACACGCCGCAGTCCAAGAGCAGTCTCAGATAGCGTTAAGTGCAACTGCAACGGGCAGCCTTGCCGCCCTTATCGAAGGAACGAGGCTGCCCAGCAGCGCGATAACAAGGCCCCAGGTTACTCCTAGAACTATGAGGCCAGGGCTAACCAACATATTGAAGACGTTGCTTCCCATCGCCTTTTGCTCGCCATTAAATAAAAGCCAAGCGATGGCAGCACCGATTAGAGCCCCCAGGAGCGCGAGAAACATGGCTTCCGCAATGACTGACACTGCAATTGGTGCAGCCCCGAAACCTAGCGCACGCAAGGTCGCGATTTCTAGCGTTCTCGCATTAACGGCGGAATACATAGTGTTGATCACTCCAAAAAGAGCACCAACTGCCATGATCGCGCCAACGGTATAGGCGACAGCGTTGAATGCCCCAGAAAACGACTGCGTAATACGTGAATAATAGTCAGATTGGCGTTCGACGCTGACCGCTAGAGCAGGATTGGTCATAAGTGCTTTCTTAAATACTGCAAGGGCGCTTGGCGAAGCCAGTCGGACAGCGACAGAACTGAACGTATTGGATCTGAGGGCTGCCATGACAGTTGGCGCGTCTGCAACCAATTCACCCTCCAAAACATCCCCGCCTGTCGTAAAACTGCCGACCACCGGCCATTCCCCATCGGGCAATATGATTTTGTCCCCGACATTGAGCCCGCTGAACTGACCTTGCGCGGCGATACCCGCCATAATTTCGCGCGCGCCAGCCCGAAACATACGGCCGGATACGAGCTTAAAATCAGGACGCATCTCGATGGACTTGCGCCCGAAGCCCCTCAAAAGCACGTTTGCTTGGAAGCCGCTGCCTTTTAGCGTGACAGGAACGCTAGAAATCATTTCTGCCGCGGCCATGGTTTCGCCCGCCGCATCCTGGGAAACGCCGGGGGCATCTAAAATCGGATCAATTGAAGCGCGCGGGATATTACTTCCAAACTCATACTGGCTGTTTTGGGCTAGAACTATAGCTCCCTGAGGATCGCCAGAAGCGGTATAGGCGTGAACCAGCCCGACGGTCAGTGACAGCATCGACAAGAGGACACCTACAACGCACGCCATCCCAACTACAATCACAAGAGATGCCCAGAGCCGGGTGTGTAAATTCCTCAGATTCAAGGCTAGGACGACCGCAACCTGTCGGAGCCCGTTCATGTCACTTCCTCGCGAGCGCCTTGGCAATGTCCAATCGTTGGATCCGCAGTGCCGGAACAGCGGAGCTAATAAACGCCACAAACACGGCAAAAAAAACTGCAAACCCAAGTACGGAACCGGAAATGTAGGGCATCGGTATTCCCATCCCCGGAGGCAGCAAATAGGGAATTAGCACGCCCAGACCTTTGGCTATGGCAAGTCCGATTGGCACCCCAAGCAGACAGGGCACAGCAGCTTCTGCGAACACCAGCGCCATAACGCCACCACCCGAAAAACCCATCGCCTTCATGGTCGCAAACTCAGGAATCCGCTCGCGCACAGACTGCGCAATGCTATTACTGGTCAGAAAAGCTATCATGAACAATCCAGCTGCCGCCACGGCTTCAGTCACGAACCCGATGTCGACGCCTAGCCGCGCATTATTCTGGTAGGAGTCCCTTTCCGATATGCTCAAGGTGGGAGTGCCGGAGTTGGCGAATAGCTTGTCAATGGCGTGGGCGACCGGTGTGGCACGAGCCGCATCCGTTACCAAAACTTGAAATGACTGGACCCTTGAACGGTCGGCCGCAACGCGAGCTTCATCAAAATATTTGAAGTTGCCGATGATGAACCCAGCTGGAAGCACTGGAAAGTCGTCCACTACCGCCAATACTTTTAATGGCCAAAGCTTCGTTCCATCCGCTCTTGAAACAGCCATTGTTTGTATTGGAAATGTGTCTCCTGCCTTGCGGTGCCACCGCTGTGCCATGCTTCGGCTAAATATGGCGCCAGTACGATTGGCTTGGACCTCGGCATACTGCTTCTGAGTAATGGGAAAATCCGTCCAGATATGCGTCATGCCGTCGTCGATCATGAATGCGCCGACGAAGTTCTTGCGATCTTGATAGTAGCCCCCGAGATAGGCCCAGTGGCCCACGCGAGTTACATCTGGAACGTGTTCGATTTCATCTTGCTGCGACAACAGCAGTTGGCCACCGAAGCGCGTGTGGACAAGCACGCGGTCACGCCTGGCGGCCTCGATAAGATGACCCACGCTCGCTTTGAGGCCGATCATCGTGCCGAATAGCGTGAATGCAACGACCACCGACAGGAATGTGAAGATGGTTCGTGCTGGGCTGCGCCACAGGGCGGCCCAGATGAGCGGAAAGTACTTCACGTGTGCGCCATAGTGCGCGCGACAAGGCGGCCTTTGTCCATCTCGAGCTGGCGGCTGGCATGATCGGCTGCCTTGGGATCGTGGGTGACCATCACGATCGTCTTGTTGTGCTGCCGGTTGAGCTGCTGCAACAGGCCCAGAATCTCATCGGCGGTGGCGCGATCCAAGTCGCCGGTTGGTTCGTCGCAAAGCAAGATGGAAGGATCGGCGACGATGGCACGCGCTATGCCCACGCGCTGCTGCTGGCCGCCGGACATCTCGCCAGGCTTGTGTCTGGCCCGATCTTTCAGCCCCACGATCTCCAGCGCCACTTCCACTCGCCTCTGGCGTTCGGATTTTGAGAGATTTGTCAGCAGCAGGGGCAGTTCTACATTACCGGCCGCCGAGAGCATGGGCATCAGATTGTAGAACTGGAAGACAAAGCCGATATGGCGCGAACGCCACTTCGCCAGCGCGCCACCAGATAGCTTTTCGAGATGCTCGCCGCCGACAATGATCTGACCGGAGTCGGCATGGTCCAGCCCGCCGATCAGGTTGAGAATGGTGGTCTTTCCAGAACCCGAAGGACCCATAAGCGAAACGAACTCTCCATACGGGATCTCCAGGTTAAGCCCATGAAGGACTTCCACCGCTTCCTTGCCGCGCCGATAATTTTTGACGACGCCGCGTAACGATACCGCCATCCGCATCCCCAGCAGGCAACCCCGGGCCGATGCTAGGTCAAACTGCTCCGCCGCCAAAGGTGCCCAGGGTACCGGGCTACAACTGACTTTTTGTCAAACACGTAACGAGAGTGGTGAGCCCGTGACTTGGTCCGATCAGCGCAGTTGCCAGGACTGCCATTACAGTAAGGAAATGGGCCGCTTTCACAAAACCACTCGGCGAAGGCCTGTTCCTGTGACCAATCCTGGCGGTTGTAGGGCACAGGCGTCACTCCGAAACGGCGAGCTCCGGATCGGTACCATGTGTCCCAACGATGAACGCCCCGAACAAACAATACGGCAGGCGCCGAAGCGCGCTGTCCACCTGTCCGCCGCGGCCATCCGCATTGAAGTTATCGCGATCTGGATTCACGCAGGTTGTGCAAAGGCGCAGGAGCTGAAAGTAAATGTCCGCCTTGCGTCAAACGCGGACATTTTGGCGGCGGGGACTGAATGGCTGCTTTGGGGGCTACGCCGTCGACAGTCCCAATTGTTCTGACGACGCACATGCATACTCTCTGGCTGCGGCCACCAAGCAAATAAGCCACCAAACAAAAGGCCTCCAGGTCCTGACGGAACAGGAGGCCCTGTTTGTATCGGCACTTCAAACAAGGAGTGGGAGGCAGAAGCCTCCACAACAGCGTTAGCTGAGTTCGGTCAGCTCCTTGATCCGGCCATTGGCATCGCCCAGCTTCTCGAACGGAACGCCCACCTTGTCCAGAATGGTCGCGCCCACATTGCTCAGCGGGGTTGACGGATCGAACACAATGTGACGACCACCCTTGATCTGGCCACCGCCGCCGCCCAGCACTAAGACCGGCAGGTCATTGTGGTTGTGGATGTTGCCGTTACTGATGCCCGCGCCGTATAGCAGGATCGAGTTGTCCAGCAGCGTGCCATTGCCATCGGGCGTGTTCTTCAGCTTATCCATGAACTTCGCCAACAGAGTGATCTGATGGGTGTTGATCTTCACCACTTTGGCGATCTTCACCGGGTCACCAGAATGGTGCGTCAGGCCATGGTGCCCGTCCGCAATGCCGATCTCCGGATAGACGCGGCCGTTCTGCTCACGGCCCAGCATGAACGTGAAGACGCGCGTCATGTCTGTCTGGAACGCCAGCACCAGCAGGTCGGACATGACCCCGACATGTTCGGTGAATGTGGCCGGCGCGCCAGCGGGCTGCGTCATCAGCGGCAGCTGCTTGTTCTGGCTCTCCGCCAGCTGAATCTGACGCTCGATGTCGCGCACGGAGTCCAGATACTGCGAGAGCTTGACGCGATCGGCCGCGCCCAGGCTCGCCGACAGGCTCTTCACGTCGTTCGTCACCGAGTCCAGCAGGCTCCTCTCCCTGACCAGCGATGCACGGCGGACATTCGGATCGGTGCTGTCACTGGCGCCGAACAGTCGTTCGAAGACCCGGCGCGGATCGTTTTCCATCGGCAGCGGTGTCGTCTCGTCGCGCCAGGAGATCGTGCCCGAATAGGCACAGCTGTAACCAATGTCGCAGGCGCCGGGGAACTCGCTCGAGTCCAGACCGATTTCCAGCGACGCCAGCTGCGTCTTCTTGCCCAGTTCCTTGGCCGCGATCTGGTCCCAGGAAATGCCGGACCGGATATCGGCGCCTTCCGACTTCTTGACGTGCGCGCCGGTCATGAACGAGCCAGGACCGCGGGAATGGTCACCCTGTCCTTCGCCCAGAATGGCCTTCGCAGGCTCACTGTTCAGGCGGCTCAGAACCAGCACATGCTCGCGATGGGCTTCAAGCGGCTTGAGGATCGGCGAGAACTCGAAGTTCTTGCCGCCCTTGCCCGCCGGCTCCCAAGACGGCGGGATCACGCCGTTCGGGATATAAAACGCGCCCGTACGAATGACCGGACCAGGCGTCGCGGCCAAAGCCGGGACCATGCAGTCCAAGAACGGCAGCGCGACCGCTGCGCCAGCGCCCCGCAAAAATGTGCGGCGGCCAAGATGCCGCTTCCTAATTATCATGACCCGGCTCCCTTCCTGGGAGATTTTCCGCCGTGGTCAGGGGAGCAGACATTCTCTCCTGAAACGGCATGCTTTTAACAACACCCAGAATAAGCGATGACCAACGATAGTCGTTTGCTGCCGCCTGATGCATGATCGCCCGTTCCGACGGCATGTCGTAATACTCGGTGCCGCGGCCCAGGGCAAAGGTCAACAGCTTGTCGACGAATGCGCCGACGAATTCCTCGCGGCGGGCCAGCAGCAGCTTGCG
>JAICHV010000081.1 GCA_025924715.1 Alphaproteobacteria bacterium | reverse complement strand
GTTCGTGCCGGACAGGGTCTGATACCCTTCCGACGCCCAAGGATCGACCAGCAATCCGTAATTGAGGCTATCCACCACATGACCACCGGCGTCGCGCAGCACCATCGTGCCGGCGCTGCTGGAGAGCGCGGGGCCGCCAAACAACAGATTCGCGTTGCTACCCTGGTAGCCGTCGGTCTTGTCCGCGGCATCCTGGACCACGGCATGGATCGCATGCGCCTTGGCCAGCGGACGGTCCAGCGTAATGCCGATGCCCAGCGGCTGGACCGGTTCGTTGTTGGCGTGGCTGAACTTCGTGGCAGGGGCAAAAGTGATGCCAGTGCCGCGGGTGCTGAAAGGAAGATTGCCCGAATGGTTGAATTTCAGCGGCGCCGCCAGTTCCAGGCCCGTGCCCGGATCCACCGCCAGATCCTGGCTCAGATGCGCGCGGGCGAGAGCGGGCTGCACATCCACATCCATCCCATTGACGGCCGTGATGGTCACTATTTCCTGGTTGCCCGGCATGCCGACGATCAGCTTGTGACCCACAGCAATCTCGCCGCCGCTATTGGCGGCCTGGCCGTTGAACACGCCCGTTCCCCGGCGAAGACGCAGGTGGGTCGCGCCGGCCTGGGCATCGGCCGCAAGCGCCATCCAGGCGGCCGCGGTGCCGACCGACTTGACGGTGACGGTTTCAACGCCGTGCCCCTTGCTGCCGATATCCAGAAGGATCTTGTCACCCGGGGTGATATTGGCGACCGAAGTGACGCTGAGATTGGTCGCGCCGGCGGCGGCGTCGCGTCCCAGGAACGCCTGCGTTCCGGGCTTGCCGACCGCGGTGACGGTGGCCAGCTCATATTTTTCGGCTGCGCGCGAAACCGCGTTGGCGGAAGTGCCATAGCCGAGGGCGATCTTCTCGCCGACCGCGAAGCCGGCGGTGCTGGTGACCGGCACATTGGTCGCGCCGGCGGCAATCGCAAGTGTCGGATCCTCGGCGGGCTGCCACAGCGGGGTCTCGGCGCTGGCGGCCGAACCAATCGCCGTGATCCGGCGGCTTTCCATGCCGGCGCCGGTGTCGATGCTGATCGTGTCGCCGGTTTTCAGGCCGTTTACGCTGCGCAGATAAAGGACACTGTCTCCGGCGCGCGCCGGCGCCGCCAGGCCGGAACTGGAAAGTCCCAGCAAGTAGAAGCCATGCGGCGCCAATTGGGTGGGAGCTGGGATTTTCACAGGCGCGAATATCGCCTGCTGGGTCTGGTGCTGGGTCAAGCTCCAGCCCGAGATGTCCACCGGCTCGGAGCCGGCATTGTAAAGCTCGATAAACGAATTCGTCGTGTTGGGCGACCCGTCGCTGATGCGAAACTCGTTGATCCTGACCGGGCTGACATTGCGAATCTTCATTGCCGCCCTGTCCGTCACGGTCTTGCCATTGGCCATGTAGGACGCGTTCGCGACCATATCGCCGTTGAAGGCTGCCGCGCCCGATGTGACGTGGAACGTCGCGCTTGCGGTGGCATCCGCCGCGACCGGACCGGCGGTGGTCGAGCCGGCAGCCGTGGCGGTCCAGCCCTTGGGCAGCGACAGACTCAGCTTTACGCCCGTCACGGGCGATCCGGTGCTGTTGGTGAAAGTCACGATGGTGTCCTGTGACGTGCCGGGGGCGAAAGTCTGCAAGCCCGGCGGCGTCGCCGCGGCGGAAGCGGGCGCCAGGGTCAGGCGCGCCACGCCATAGCCCGCGGCCACGATATTGGCCTGTACCTGTTGGTCGGTGGCATGGGCTGGAAAGGTCCCGCCCGCGGTCATCGCCCCTTCGTAAAACGTTCCTTGCGAGGAATTGCTGTTGTCGCCGCCATTGCCCAGAAGGATGGCGCCCTGTTTGCGCATCGGATCATAGGTGCCGTCGACGCGCGGTCCGTCGAACATCACTTGCAGCGGTCCGCGCTGCGCGTCGCCGCCCAGCGAGGCCCAATGATGGGATTCGCCTTTGGCCATGCCGGTGACGAAGCGCCAGGTGATATTGGGCAGGCCTTCGCAGACTTTCGAAGTCGAGCCCTTGTTGACGCAGCCGACCAGGTTGTTTTCCTGGTCGGTCATCACCCAAGGACCGGGCGCATTGCCGTGATACCAGGCGGTGGCATTGCCGAAATAGGCGGTTTCCATCGTGCCGTTGCCGTCATCCTTGCTGTCGATCTCGGCATTGCCGTAGTCGAAACAGCAGCCGGAATTGAAGTGATGGCCGTCGATCACCCAATATTGGCCCTCGGCCTGATCGTCGACGGCGGTCTGCTTGGGATTGTTTTTGCGCAGACCCATGCCGGGGGCGATGTAAACGCCATAGACCTTGTGGCCCATGATGGTGACCGGCGCCATGTCGGCGATCGGCAGGTTGTTGAAGCCGCCCATGGCAGGGCCGCTGAACGCGCCCCGCGGCGCCTGGAAAAGATCGTTGTGATTGGGGGACTGGTCGTAGATCCGCGTGATCCAGCAAATGGTGTTGGCGCAGAAGCTGTCTTGCGCGGCGGCATCGGCATAGCCGCCGGCGTCGCTCGCTGTGGGCGCCACGACCCCGATGTTCAAAAGCTTGCCATCCGACTGGCGCATCACTTGATAGAGTGGGCCGCGATAGGCGGCGTATAGTGCGCGCGTCGTGCTATGGGCGGCGGCGCAGGGATCGCCGGCGGCGCCATAGATGTCGCAAGGGCCCTGGGGACGGGCCGGCGCGGCCGCCGCGATCCCCCCCAGCGCCGTGAGCAGGAGCGCAAAGATGGTCCCGGCCACCCCAATGGAAATGCTTTTCATCTGTTCTTCCCCGCTTTGCGGCGGCCATAAGAGCCAAAATACTCAGACAAGTAAATCTCTTCGGTGCGGCAAAAGACTTCGCACCCGCAACAAGGCGCGCCGGGCTGGCGCCGATAGGCAAGTCCGCGGAAATCGGATAATCTCGCGGCAAATTGAAAAACTTTTTGGGGGGACATCTCATGCGCACAATTCATGCGGCTTTGTTTGCCGCCGCTTCCCTGATCACGCTGGATGGCGCCGCCACCGCGCAGCCGGCTCAGGATGAGATCGCTGCCCATATCGCCACTGCCAAATCCGCCGCGGGCCTGGACTATCGCGGCACCTTCGTCAATCTCTGTCTTCCGGCGGCAGCCCGTCCGGCGGGCGCAGCCGCCCCGGGCCGCCGCGCCGGCGCTCCCGCAGCGGCCAATCTTCTGACGCCGCGGCCGGCGCCCGATCGCGGCACCTGGTATGCTTCCCCTTATAAGGTGTTCGACAATTTCTATTGGCTGGGCACCCGCCAGCATTCGAGCTGGGCGCTGAAGACCAGCGCGGGCCTCATCATCTTCGACACCAATTTCGCCTGGGCGATCGAGCCGGAAATCGTGGACGGCTTGACCAAGCTGGGTCTCAACCCGCGCGACATCAAATATGTGATCATCAGCCATGCCCATGGCGACCATGACCAGGGCGCTGCCCTGCTGCAAAGCCGCTATGGCGCCCATGTGGTGATGGGTGCGCCGGACTGGAAGGATACACTGGCGCGCGCTCCCAATGTCGCCGGCGGCGTCCCGCATAGCGATATCGTGGTCCCGCCGGAGGGCATGAAGCTGACTTTGGGCGATACCACCGTCACCATCGTGAACACGCCCGGCCACACGCCCGGCACCTTGTCTTATGTTTTCCCGGTGAAGGATGGGGGGCGCACCGTGATGGTGGCCTATTCCGGCGGCACGCTGACGGGAGCCTTCGGCACCAATGGCGCGCGCTGGGACGAATATATCGCCTCCCAGAAGCGCATCGCCAAGGCGGCCGCCGATGCCGGCGCCACCGTGCTGATCTCCAACCACAGCGAATATGACGACGCCTATACCAAGGCGCGGCTGGTGGCGGCCAAGCGCGAAACCGGCGAGGACAATCCCTTCATTGTCGGTGCCCAAGGCGTGCAGCGCTATTTCACCGTCATGACGGAATGCGCCATGGCCTCCAAGCTGCGGGCCGGGGCGAAATAAGGCGCTTACCTAGCGTGGCGTTCTGTCGAGCCGGAACAATCCCAGACCGTAAAGCGCGGCCAGCCAGGCTGTGCCCGCAAGGTAACCGGCCGCGACATCGGATGGGTAATGAACGCCCAGATAGATCCGCGACCAGCCAATCGCGACGACTAGAATTGCGCCCAATACGGCGCCGAGAGGTGTGAGCTTGCGATGGCTTGCGAAGACCAACAGCAAGGCGCCGCAAAATGTCAGCGCGAAAAAGGCATGCCCGCTGGGAAAGCTGAAGGATTCCGGGTCCACGCCATAAAAAGGCGGTGGCCGAGGACGATGAATGACTGTCTTGAGAAGTTCGTTGAGGGCGATCGCCCCGCCCATCGCCGTTCCCAGCGCCAAAGCGGCCCAGCGCCGCCGCCGAAGATAAAAACCGCCCGCGATCAGGATGGTGGCGGGAATCAGCACGGCCAGCCGGCCGAGAAAACTGGCGCCGGTCGCGATCGGCGTCAGATAAGCTGCGGCCTGGGCGTGAATCATCGCGCGGACCCCGTTGTCGAAGGGCATGGTCGCGCCAGCGCCGACCGCCATGGCGAGAAGGACAAAGGTCAGGGCGGCGCCCGCGCAAACGCTCAGCGCCAGGCGGCTTTGGCTTTTAAGGCTCATGGCGGCGAAGCGCTGCCGGCGGCCTGCAGCGCCGACCAGCCTTGCGCGCCGCGCGTGAAGTGATCGGTTTTGAGCACGGTGAAGCGGTTTTTTTTGGCATCCCAGGTATAGCAATCCACGTCGACCGCGCCCGGCTCCACATGGATGAGGTTCCAGGCATTCAGCTCGCCGCGTTGGCGCACGGACGTTGCCGTCCCGGCCTGGATGAACAGCGCGGCATAGCCGGGCGCCCGGTAGCGCATGGCGCTGCTGCTGATCCGGCTGAGATGAAGATGGCCCGTCAGGATCACGTCGACGCCGCATTGCGCAAACGCCGTCATCGCCATATTCGCCCGCCCCACAATGTCGCGGTCCTGCCTGGGATCCACAACGTCGAAAGGATGATGCATGACCAGAAATTTTGTACGGCCGTCCCGTTCCGCCAGGCGCTCGCAAGCTTTTTGGACTTGGCCGGCGTTGATGCGGCCGTTCTTGAAGGTCAGGGAGCGCGCCGAATTTATTCCCAGAACCGCGATCTCCTCGTCCGCGAAGAAAGGCTGCAGGTCATCGTCGATATAGCGGCGATAATTCTTGAGCGGCGATCTCCACCGTTTCAGCACGTTGTAAAGCGGCACATCGTGGTTGCCGGGCACGGCGATCTGCGGCGTGGGAAGCGTGTCCAGGAAGCGGCGTGCTTGCGCGAACTCCCGGGCGCGGGCGCGCTGCGTCAAGTCACCGGAAATGGCGACCACATCGGGTTTGGCCGCGATGATGGCAGCCGTCAGCGCGGGCAGGGTGGCGCAATCTACCCGTCCGAAATGCAGGTCCGAGATATGTGCGATCCTGCGCATGCTAGGCCTGTCCGGCGGCGGCCGGCACCAGCACCCGCAGCGCCTTGGGAAGAATGCTGTAATAAAGCGGGCCTTTCATCGTCGTCACCTCGCCGTCGGTGGCGACATGGATATGGTGCTTCTGGGTTCTGATGCAGAATTTCGGCGCTTTGAGAATCTCCAGTTCGGCCGATGGCTGCTGTCCCCGCAACGCCCGGAGGGCCAGCCGCAGCAGGGCCGTGCGGCTGGCGCGGGGCGCCCGGTAAATCCATAGACTGCCCCGGTCGATATGGGCCCGCTCGCCGATGCGCAGTCCGCATACCTCATATTCATTGTTTCCGACGAACACGAACGGGGTTTCCTCCTCGATCTCGGGCGCTTTGTCGGTTTGCAATCTCACATAAAGGTGCTGGTAGCGGCGAAGCGTGCGGAATGTGGCGATCGCAAAAGCCCACCACTTGCCGCGGCCTTTTTTCCGGACGTCTTCGCGCTGACGCACGATGCTGGGATACAATCCTAGGCTCGAATTGTTCAGGAAGATCTTCCCGTTGACCTTTCCGACATCGACGCGCGCGATACGGCCCTGCAACACGGTTTCGACCGCCGCCTCAAGATCGGTCGGAACGCCCACATCCTTGGAAAAATGGTTCAACGTCCCCAGCGGCAGAACGCCGAGCACGGCGCCGCTGTCGATCAGGACCGACGCAACGGCATTGACCGTCCCGTCCCCGCCGCCGGCCACCACCACCGAGACACCGCCATCGATCGCGCTCTGCGCGAGGCCGGGTATCTCGCGTCCCTTCTCGGCCATCAGGATGCGGATTTGCGCACCGCGCGCTTTGAACAGCTCCGTCACGCGGCTTTGGGCATCTGCAGCAGCGCGCGATCCGGCGGAGCCATTGAGGATGCAGGCAAAACTGTTGGACCGACCGACTTTGTCTCCTTCGGCCGTTTGCGCAGGCTGCATTGGCGAAATCCTCGGCAATCCAACGCGGGGCTCACTGCGAAGGTTCCAGCCATGCCCGGTGGGGTATCGGATGGCGTGCAGGCGGGTTGATCCAAAGCGGTTATCTGCAATGATGTGCTATCGGCGTCATGCGATGGGGATGACCAATGGAAAAGCGGTTTTTTGCGGGGTTGACATTTGCGCTGATGGGCGCGGCATCGGCAGCTTTCGCCCAGGCCGACAGGCTGGCGCTCCAATCGGAGCCTGCCAAGAATGGCTCCCCCGGTTGGTCGCTGGGGCCATCCTTTCCCGATCCTACCGGCTTTACCATTGTGGAAGCGGACGGCACCGTCACCGTAATGCCGCGGGAGCAGCGCAGAGCCATCCCCGCCGCCCCCGCCGCCGATAGCGGCCCGCCCTGCAGTCATTCGCCGATTTGCGGCCGTCGGGGAGGTTTTGCCCGCGGCGCCCTGGCGCGGGTCGAATGGGACCAGACCATGGGGTATCGCTTCTCTTATCCTTATGTGGTGCCCAAAGGCGTGGGCGGCATTCCCTCGGTGGCGCTCGATTCCAAGGGCAATCTGTGGGTGTTCAAGCGCAGTCCCGCCGGCGCCACGCAGCTGATGAAGTTCGATGCCGCGCACAGACTGGTGCTCGAAGTGCCCGAAAGCGTGATCGGCCACCAGGACAAGGCGCATGGCATGGCCGTCGATGCCCAGGACAATGTCTGGATCGCCGACAATGGCCAGGCGACGGTGATGAAACTGTCGCCCGAAGGCAAGCTGCTGATGACGATCGGCACCAAGGGCAAGCGCGGCGATTGGGTGGAAGCCAAGGGCCAGCGCCTGTTATGGCAGCCGGTGATGATGGCTTTCGCGCCCGGCGGCGATCTTTATATCGCCGAAGGCCATGCCAATGAGAGTCCCAATGACGTGGACAGCGACGATCCCGCCAACAAGGAAGGCGTCGCGCGCATCCTCCATCTGACCAAGGACGGAAAATTTGTCGGCCAATGGTTCGGCAATGAAGTGGGGCAGGGCAAATTCGATTCCACCCACGGTTTGGCGATCGACCCCAGCAATGGCGATGTCTGGATCGGCGACCGCGAGCAATATCGCATCGTCGTCTATACCGGTGACGGACGCTTCGTGAAGAC
>JAICHV010000080.1 GCA_025924715.1 Alphaproteobacteria bacterium | reverse complement strand
TTCAGTCCGACAGCGGTCAGGGGATGCCATGAGGAACGAGTATCGGAAACGAGACGTGGCGCGTGCTTTTGGTTTGGCGCTACGCGAGGCTCGCGTTCAACGGGGGATATCACAGGACACGCTCAGCGAAATCTGCGACGTTGACAGGACGTATCCAAGTCTTGTTGAGCGTGGGTTGCGCTGCCCGACGCTGACTATGTTACTGCGATTGGCCGAGGCGCTTGCTGTCGAGCCGGCCCACCTTATCACCGAAACCGTCAAACGATTGCAAGGGACCTGACGAGATCACTTCGAGGGCAAGAGGGCCGCCGCCTTCGGGCGGCGCTTTCAGCCAGGTCAGTCGCGTGATGCAACATACCGTTCCAGTTCATCTCGCGTGATGTACGTTCGGCGCCCGTCTTTTTGAGTTCTGATTGCTCCGCTACTGATGCTGCTGTACAGGGTCGCGCGACTGAACTTGAGGATGCGTGCAGCCTCTGAGATGTCAAAGCGCAGGCACAGCCATTCAGTGTTATCTTTCGCTGCCTCGGCCGGGAGGTCTGCGCCATCTCGGGGACGAGGGAGCGATTTGTGGCGAGGAACGTCAACCATGACGACAGTCCTAAAGTCGCTCAGAAAGTCGGAGGCCCAGACTTTACGCCCCCACCTAAGCGACGAATATCCCGCATTTCATGCGAATTGACCCGCGAAGGTTGGAGCTTTCGTGGATAGGCCGGTGGGTGATGCCTCCGCCCGGCCCGATTGTCGGTGTTCCGAGTTTCGGATAATGGCGGCCGCGTAGGCTTTCGCGGTTTCAGGGAGTTACGAGACTTGTGTTGGTTCCGATTTCGGATAGTGCCGCCGCGATGTTCCGAGTTTGGATAATAAGTGGCGGACAGGCTGGCACGGGACGCGGAACAAACCTGGGGGTACTTGTCACACAATACCGTGTAGTTCGGCTGGCGGCATCAGGTGAAACTTCGGATGCCATTCGCGAAAAAAATCCTTGAGGCGGCGGTCGAGTACACTCGATCCACTCGATAAACGGCATGGCTGCGCAGGTGCGCCTCCGGCGCGTGGCAAAGGGGTACGCATGTCGGCTGATATCCAAAAATTGTTCCGCCCGTCACTGGTCTTGGGCGGCCTTACACTTCTGGTCCATCTTCTTTTCAATGCCGGATATGGCATAAACCGGGATGAACTCTATTTCATCGTCTGCGGGCAGCGTCTGGCCTGGGGCTATGTCGACCAACCGCCGCTGGTGCCGATGCTGGCGGCATGGTCCTACGCTTTAGCCGGGGATTGGCTGACAGGCTTCCGGCTCATCCCTGCACTGGCGCTTTCGGGCACCGTCGTGATGACCGCCGAGTTCGTCCGCGTCGCTGGTGGTGGGCGTTATGCCCAATGGCTTGCCGGGCTTTGCACGGCCCTGGCGCTGCAATTCCTCGCCTTCGGCATGATCTTCAGCACCGATACGTTCCAGCCGATCAGCTGGCTCGCCTGCGCCTGGATCCTGGTGCGCCTGGAACAGACGAAGGACGAGCGCTGGTGGCTGGCCTTCGGCGCCGTTGTCGGGCTCAGCCTGCTCAGCAAATACATGATCGCGTTCTATGTGGCCGCGCTGGCTATCGGCTTGCTCGCCACGTCGCTACGCGCTTCTTTGCTGAAGCCTTGGGTCTATGCCGGCGCGGCGCTGGCATTGGTCATCGTGCTTCCCAACATTCTTTGGCAGCACGCGCATGGCTGGCCCTTTATCGAACTCGGCAAGGCGGGGGCGAGCGGCAAGAACATCGCATTGTCGCCTTGGGGCTTTTTCACGCAGCAGCTTCTGCTGATGGGGCCGCTGGCAGCACCGATCTGGCTTGCGGGGCTGTGGGCGGGAGCGCGCAAGCCGGCTTTCGCCGTCTTCCGTGCTGTGCCGATCGCCTATGTGCTGCTATTCGCGTTCTTTGTCGTCGATCACGGCAAGGCCTATTACCTGACCCCGATCTATCCGGTGCTTCTGGCGATGGGCGCGATCGCCATCGAGCGATGGATGGCGAACGCCTATGCCCGTGGCGCCAGTGTGGCCGCGATCGCCCTTTGCGGCGCCGTCATTGCGCCGCTGGCGATTCCGGTCATGTCGGAAGAGGCGTTCATCCGCTATTCCGCGGCCCTGGGCATGACGCCGTCCGCGATCGCGACGGAGCATCAGAAGCAGGCAAGCCTGCCGCAGGGCTTTGCCGACATGCATGGCTGGCCGCAGATGGCCGCGAAGATCGCCAAAGTTTATTGGTCATTGCCGCCAAAGGAGCGTGCCAAAGCCGTGTTTGCAGGCGGCAATTACGGGGAGGCGGCGGCCATCGACATTTATGGCTCGCGGTTAGGGCTGCCGCCCGCCATCAGCGGACACAACAATTACTGGATCTGGGGCCCGCGGGGTCACGACGGCAGCGTGGTGATCGAAATCGGCGGCACGCGCGAGCAACACCTGAAGCTGTTCCGCTCGGTCGCATTCGCCGGCTGGATCGAGAGCCCTTATGCCATGCCGTATGAGACGCATCAGCCGATCTGGATCGAGCGCGATCTGAAACAGCCGATGGAGGATGTCTGGCGGAAAGCGAAACGCTACAGGTGACACGAAAGAAAGCCGTGAGCGTAAGCGAAGGGCCGGGGCAAGCCGGTCGCGCGAAACTCACGGAATTGGGTACCGTGTCCCCAGAATTTTTCTCCAATCCATTCCCTTACATAGGCGCCACGATGCGGCCGTAACTGGCGTTGGCGACATGGGCGAAGCTGCCATACATGGCCAGCGCCCCGCAGAGCAGGCCGACCCAGCCGCCGGCCTGGTGCAGTCCCGGCATGCCCAGAACGGCGCTGCCCCCCAGCAGGAAAAAGGCGATCCAAAGGGTGAGGAAGATGAGGAAGAGCAGTCGCGACAGGGCGAAAGTCGACACCCACAGCCCCAGCGTGAACACGCCCCATAGCAGCAGGCAGAGGCCGATGGCGCTGGAGGCGCCGGAAAGATCCAGCAGATGATTGCCCCCCAGCAGCAGAAGCAGTGCGAACCACCACCAAAACGCGCCATAGGCGGTAAAGGCGGTGGCGCCGAAGACATTGCCGGTCTTGAATTCCATTATGCCGGCGATGAGCTGTGCGGTGCCGCCAAAGGCGATGGCCAGCGGAATGACCACCGGCTCGCCCGCCGCCGGCAACAAGCCGGCATTGATGCTGCTGAGAAGAACGGTGGTGAGCCCGAAGCCGGCCAGACCGAGCGGCGCGGGATTTGCGGTGTCTGCCATGACGTGTCTCCCATATCGCCCGTGTCATCGGGCAAGCCTAAGCGTGTCTTGTGAAGCGGCACAGCGCCCGCCCGGCTGTGACCGGGCGGGCGCCGCGATCAGGATTTCAGAAGATTGGTCTTGACCTGGAAGATGATCGCCAGGGTGACGGCGACCACCGAGGCGCCGACGAACAAGGCGCTGGCGGTGGTGAAGATGGCGGCCAGGGCGGCGCCGACAGCGGGAATCTGCGCCAGCATAGGCGCCCCCAGGATGAGAACGACGGCCGCGCCATAGAGGCGGACGCGGTATTCCGGCTTGTCGGCCGTGTTGAGCCCGCCGATACCGCCCAAAATCAGCAGTATGGCGACAGCGTAAGGCACGGCGACGAAGGCGGTGACAATGGCGAGAATAAAGCCAAGCAGAATGGCGACATTGCAAATCTTGTCCAAAATACCCTCCCTTGTTCTTTGTGAGTCGCGGATGCGACCGCAGACCCTATTCACCTTTGGCTGAGTCGCACAAATGGGGGGTGAGGCGCGATTCGCCAAGCCGAAGGTTTGGCGAACGAAATGGTCCAGTGGACCATTTCGAGCAACGAACGCACTGAGCGTAAGCGAAGGGCCGGGGCGAGCCGGCCGCAAGGCCGGCATCGGCGCGGTGGACGATCATTTATTTATAGTGTCCCCGGAAACCCCGGTTGCAAACCATGGTCACCGCCATCATGCTCATCGCAAATATCGGCACCAGGGGGCGAATTTGCACTATATCCGCATCGGTGTGGCGAGCTTGTTTTTGACATGGGCGACCGCCGCAGCGGCGCAAGAACCGGCAGGCTGCGCCACCGCGGGCAAGCTGGACCTTCACGCCATTGCGAACGTGCCGGTCAAGCTTCCCAGCGCATTGCATCTCGACACAAAAGTGTTCGATATTATTTTCAAGGTCGTGCTGGGAAGCGATGGCGTTCCAAAAGACGTCAGCATAGACCGGCCAAGCCCGTCTCCTGAGCTCGATGCGCTGGCCATCGATCAAGTCCGCAAAAACTGGCGATGGAAACCGCCGACCTTTGACTGCAAGCCGGCAGAAGTCGAGCTGTGGCCCGAGATGTCGTATACGGGCGTATTGCAAGGTTCGCTGATCTCGATGCTTCAGCACAGTTTTCGGATCAACGCCACCGCAGCGGACTACCCATCGGAAGCCAGCAGGACCGAACAGGGGACCGCCAAATTTGAAGCCGATATCACCAGCGACGGCGCCATCAAAAGCCTGGATCTGAAACGAACCAGCGGTTTTGACGACCTGGATGCGGCGGCCGCCAAGGTGGTCCAAAGCCATCACTATCGCTCCTCCGACGCTTCCGCCACGCATGTCAATATCGAAGTTGCGTTTGCGCGCCCGCCGCATGTGGTTGAAAATACCGGCCCCGCTCCCGCGACAGCGGCAATCGCGGCGCCTGCTGCCGCAGCCGTCTCCGCGCCGGCCATCACCTGGCGCTCCATCACCGACACCGACAAAGTGGCGGATCACACGCAGAGATTTTCCGACAGGCTGAAAAAATTCCGGTTGCCGGGCACAATCGGCAATTGCGCCCACTTGATTTCCGAACCGGAAAGACACGGCTACCAGGTATGGGGGGCAATCTGCACCTTGACGATCGCGGGCAACCCGCAATCGGTTCGGGTATGCGACCATGATGACGGGCGCCATTTCGTATACGAGGAGCAGACCTCCAGCGGGACTGACGCCGAGGTCGCTCAATTCACCGCGAAGGCTTGCACGGCCCATTGATCGCAGATGTGGGGGTGAGAAGCGGTTCGCCAAGCCGAAGGCTTGGCGAACGAATTGGTCCAGTGGACCAATTCGAGCGACGAACGCACTGAGCGTAAGCGAAGGGCAGGGGCGAGCCGGCCGCAAGGCCGGCATCAGCGTCTATACAGAGTTGGCGACTACTTCTGCTGTAACTTCAG
Organism: Alphaproteobacteria bacterium; assembly: GCA_025924715.1. Taxonomy (GTDB): domain Bacteria; phylum Pseudomonadota; class Alphaproteobacteria; order Micropepsales; family Micropepsaceae; genus Rhizomicrobium. The sequence continues at coordinate 2,436 of JAICHV010000080.1, read as the reverse complement.
CTTTTCTTCCGTGATCAACTTATAAATTGCCCAACAGCTTTCGAATTCTGCGCGTTCATCCGGTGAGCCAAATGCCTCCTGTGCCCACCACAAGAGATGAAATGCGGCGCCACATACAGCCATCACCGTGTCGTCAACGTCGTCAACGTCTGGCCCCCACCTGAGACCGATAAGCCAACCATCGCTATCCAGGGCAGCGTGACGGTTAAGCGACATAATCGTGGGGTGGGCGGCGTCGCCAGAAAGCCCCCGATAGAAAGTATCGTAGATTTCGCCCATCCCGTGCTTGGTCGCTAAATCGGAAAGATTGATTTGCAAACCAGAATCCACCTTACCGGCTTCGTCAATCTTTTCCAGGTTGGCCGTTGTTTCAGAATCCAGTCCGGATTTCTCTGGTGCTATGGTCAGTAGACGCCTGGCGACTTTAATTTTGTGGTTCTTGTCTTGCGCTATAAGTTTATCGACGAAATCAGGGTCGGATTTTGCAGCGGCGAGGTGGATGGCTGTTTCGACAAGGCTTCGCGCAAGTGTTCTCCCATCGGCGGTTAGGCCGCGTTCGGTGAGAATTATGGCGGACTGCAATGTTGCTACCCCACGTCCGAAGAGCATCATCATAGTGACTGCGGTGCGGTCGTCGGCTGGCTGAGCGGCTAATAAATCTCGCAGCGCAAGTCTGCTGGCTTTCTCTGCTAGGTCGAAAGCTCTTGCGTGCTCGGAGCGATGCTTCCCGATCCAAGTCGAAATCTGGGTTGCTAGAAAGCCGTCCTTGTCGATCATTATTTTTTCTCACTATGACCCGTTTGCTTGCAGCGTCCGGGCGAGCAAGTCGTGCTATGGCTTCCTTTGCTTCTAACCGCAATGAGCTTTTTCAAGTAGGCTAAGCGCCAAGCTGCTGAGCGACAAATATTGATGCGCTCGGGTGGGTTCATAAATATTGCCCTCAACCGTATGTGCTTTCTCATTGCGAAACATGTCGATGGCCATCGTAAGAAATTTGACCCCTTGATTAAAATCGGCACCCACATGTTCCGCCGCCGCGCCGTCTATATGCAACTTGCCTTTCCCAAAGGCATCGGAGCCGGTCTCGTAGCCTGTCAACTCGCGTAAGCGATACCGGACGACCTTGAAACTTTTTTCTACTGCTTCGGCATACGAACCATTTTCGAACAATTCCCCGCACTTTTCGATGATAGTCGTATGTAATCCGTAGAAGTGAACCTCCTCAGTCGTGACCTTTTTGGATGCGTGCCCCTTCTTTTGTAGGTGGTAACCTATCTGTATCGCAGTTTTGTACCCTGCTGCCCGCAAGAACGCGTATTTTCGCTCGCTATAAACGCCCAGCACGAAAAAGCCTGATCCGGGAGTATTTTTGTGGGCAACCATTGGTCCGGTGTCGACGAGGTTCGACTTTTCAAGTTCCGAGAACGCTAAGTCGAACTCAACAGGAGTGTCTTCGTGCGCATGCTTGAGTTCGTCCATGCTGACACCCTCATATCCTCGTTCGAGATTTTGTGCGGACAACTTCTTGGCGACGAAATCTTCGCGGAGCTGTCCGAGAATCTGGTCTTTTATTATTTCTAGCTTGCCCATCTGTTGTCTCCCAAATGCAAAAGGACCCGGTGATCGCTCACCGGGTCCTAATGCTCTTAGTCAGGTAGTTCGATCAACACGGACCTTAGAAGTCCATATCGCCCATGCCGCCGCCCATGCCGCCGCCGCCTGGCATCGCCGGGGCCTTTTTCTCGGGCCGGTCGGTGATCATGGCTTCGGTGGTGATGAGCAGACCCGCGACCGAGGCCGCGTTTTGCAGGGCCACGCGCACCACCTTGGTCGGATCGACAATGCCGGCGTCGATGAAGTCGACATATTTTTCGCCCTGGGCGTCGTAGCCGAAGGTGCCCGACTTCTGTTCGAGCAGCTTGCCGACCACGATGGAGGCTTCCTGGCCCGCGTTCTGGGCGATCATGCGGATCGGGTATTGGATCGCACGGCGCACGATGGCGATGCCCTGGGTCTGGTCGTCATTGTCGCCGGTCAGATTGGCGAGGGTCTTGGAGGCATAGAGCAGAGCGGTGCCGCCGCCCGGAACGATGCCTTCCTCGACCGCGGCCTTGGTGGCGTTCAGCGCGTCATCGACGCGGTCCTTGCGCTCCTTGACCTCGACTTCGGTGGCGCCGCCGACGCGGATCACCGCAACGCCGCCGGCCAGCTTGGCCAGACGTTCCTGCAGCTTTTCCTTGTCGTAATCGGAGGTGGTTTCCTCGATCTGGGCCTTGATCTGGCCGACGCGGGCCTGGATGTCGTTCTTCTTGCCGGCGCCATCGACGATGGTGGTGTTTTCCTTGTCGATACGCACCCGCTTGGCGGTGCCCAGCATGTTCAGCTTGACGTTCTCAAGCTTGATGCCGAGATCCTCGCTGATGACCTGGCCGCCGG
>JAICHV010000079.1 GCA_025924715.1 Alphaproteobacteria bacterium | reverse complement strand
GCTGTACCGCGCAGCCATGCAGTCCATGCTGCGCAGCATTTCCGGGTTGGAAATCCGCGAAGCCGCGGCGGAAGATTTGATTTTGAAAGACGGCAGGGTCGTCGGCGTCGTCACCGCCCAAGGCGAAGAAATCCTTTGTTCATCGGTGGTTTTGACCACCGGCACATTCTTGAATGGCCTGATCCATATCGGCGAGACGAAAATTGCTGCAGGGCGGATGAAAGTCGAACAAGGGGTCGAGCCGCCGTCCATCGGCTTGTCGAAAACGCTTTACGGCTTCGGCCTGGCGATGGGACGGCTGAAGACCGGAACGCCGCCGCGTTTGGATGGACGCACAATCGATTGGAAAAGTCTGGAAGAACAAAAGGGCGATGCGCCGCCCACGCCCTTCTCATTCCTCACGGCTGCGATCACTACGCCGCAAATCGCTTGCCACATCACTCGCACCACGCTTTCGACCCATGACGTGATCCGCGCCAATCTGCATCGCTCGCCGATGTATTCCGGGCAGATCGCCAGCCGCGGCCCGCGCTATTGTCCGTCGATCGAGGACAAGGTCAGCCGCTTCGCCGACCGGGAGAGCCATCAGATTTTCCTGGAGCCGGAAGGATTGGATGACGACACCGTCTATCCCAACGGGATTTCGACCTCCCTGCCCCAGGACGTCCAGCTCGCCTTGCTGGCGACCATTCCCGGCTTGGAAAAGGCGGTGGTACGGCGGCCCGGCTATGCCATCGAATATGACTATGTCGATCCGCGCGAGCTGAGCCCGGCTTTGGCGGTCAAGAAAGTGCCGGGCCTGTATTTGGCCGGCCAGATCAACGGCACGACAGGCTATGAAGAAGCGGCCGCCCAGGGGCTGATCGCCGGGCTCAATGCCGCCCGCGCCGCAGGCGGTTCGGCGCCAGCCCTGCTCGACCGCTCAAACTCCTATGTTGCTGTTATGATTGATGATTTGGTGACGAAGGGGGTCAGTGAGCCCTATCGCATGTTCACCAGCCGGGCGGAATATCGCCTGACGTTGCGGGCCGATAACGCCGACCAGCGTCTTACGCCTTTGGGAGAGGTTTGGGGGATTGTTAGCTCTGAGCGCAGCCGGGCCTATGCCCAGAAGAAAGCCCGGCTGAGTGTTGCACGTGAAACAATGGCCCGGCTGAACCTGACCCCCAACGAGGCGGCAAAGCATGGTCTCACCATTCGACAGGATGGCGCCCGACGTTCTGCCCTGGACCTTTTGAGCCTGCCCCAGGTGGATTTTCCTGTTCTCACGCGCATTTGGCCGGAACTGGCAGATTTTTCCCCCGATGTGGTCGAGCAAGTGGAGATCGACGCCCAGTATGCCGGCTATCTGGACCGGCAGGAGGCCGACATTGTCGCTTTTCGGCGTGATGAGGCTCGCGCCCTGCCGCCCGGCCTGAATTACGGGGCTGTGATCGGCCTTTCCAATGAAGTTCGTCAAAAGCTGGAGGCGATCCGCCCCGCCACCTTGGGCCAGGCTGCTCGGATAGAAGGCGTCACCGCAGCCGCCCTGACCCTGGTGCTGGCGCATGTCAAATCCGGCAAAAAGGCGCAGATTGCCTGATATTTTCGGCCCCGAGGCGTTTGCCGCCAAAACCGGCGTTTCACGTGAAACATTGGCCCGTCTGAAGGCCTATGCCGGGCTGCTGGAAGACTGGAACAGCCGGCATAACCTGGTTTCCCGGGGATCCCTGGAACAAATGTGGCAGCGGCATTTCTGGGATTCGGCCCAATTGGCCCCCCTCGTTCCACCCGATGCGAAAAGCCTGGTGGACTTAGGTTCCGGTTCCGGCTTTCCCGGCATCGTGCTGGCGGAACTGTTGCGGGATCGGGTCCAGGTCACTCTATGCGAGGCCACGGCCAAAAAATGCGCTTTCCTGCAGGCGGCCGCTGACCGGATGGGGCTTACGGTGCGGATAGAAAATGCCCGTATGGAAGACCTGCCCCCGCGGATGGCTGATGTGGTTACGGCTCGGGCCTGCGCCCCGCTGGAGAAGCTTCTGGGCTACGCACAGAATTTCATGGGTCCGAACAGCGTTTGCCTGTTCCTAAAGGGCCAAAATCTGGGGTCGGAATTGACTGAGGCCCATAAATCTTGGAAAATGAAGCTCAGGCAGATCCCAAGCCTGACCGACCCCTCGGGTGTTATACTGGAGCTGGGAGAGTTGTCCCGCCATGGCCGAACGTCCTCGCAAGCCCCGCGTTCTGGTGGTCGCCAACCAAAAGGGCGGCGTCGGTAAGACCACGACCGCGATCAATTTGGGCACCGCCTTGGCCGCGGTGGGCGAGCCGACCCTGGTGATCGACATCGATCCGCAAGGCAATGCCTCCACCGGCCTGGGCGTCCCCCAATCGGCCCGCACCATCACCATCTATGACGTGCTGATGGGCGAAGCCAGCCTGGCGGAGGCCATCGTCCCCACCCGCATTCCCAATCTGTCCCTGGTGCCGGCGACGGTGGATCTGTCGGGCGCCGAACTCGAACTGATCGACCGGCCGCGGCGCAATTTCATCCTGAAGGACGCGCTGGCGGAATATTCCGCAGACGGATCATCTGTACACGGCCGAACGGGCGAGGACGCGCCGACGCGCTTTTCCTATGTGCTGATCGATTGCCCCCCTTCCCTCACCTTGCTCACGATCAACGCGATGGCGGCCGCCGATGCGGTGATGGTGCCGCTGCAATGCGAATTCTTCGCCCTGGAAGGTCTCAGCCAATTGCTCAAGACCATCGAACGGGTGCGCGCCAGCCTCAATCCCTCGCTCGATATTCAAGGCATCGTGCTGACCATGTTCGACAAGCGCAACAAATTGTCCGATCAGGTCGCCGCCGATGTGCGTCAGAACATGGGCGAAAAAGTCTATTCCACCGTCATTCCGCGCAATGTGCGGATGTCCGAAGCGCCCAGCCATGGCGTGCCGGCGCTGGTCTATGATCTGCGCTGTCCCGGTAGCCAGGCCTATATCAAGCTCGCCGGCGAACTGATTCAACGCGAACGCTCGCGGCTGGCGGCATGAACCCGCCGAAAGAAGAACGCCCGCGCGGGTTGGGCCGCGGCCTCTCCGCCTTGATCGGCGATGACGTCGCCCCCTTGCGCGGCGAGGCGGTACCCAAAGCCACCCGCACGCTGCCGGTGGCCTTTCTCAAACCGGGCCGCTTTCAGCCGCGCAAACATTTCGCGCATGAAGCGCTGTCGGACCTGGCGGCCTCCATCAAGGAGAAGGGTGTTCTCACCCCCATCCTGGTGCGGCCCCTGGGCACCGATTCCTACGAGATCGTCGCCGGCGAGCGGCGCTGGCGCGCGGCGCAAATGGCCCAGCTCCATGACGTGCCGGTGGTGGTGCGCGAGCTTGCCGATGCCGAGGCGCTGGAAATCGCCATCATCGAAAATGTCCAGCGCGCCGACCTCAATCCGATCGAAGAGGCGATGGCGTATGAAGAGCTGACCAGCCGCTTCGGCCGGACCCAGGAGCAGGTGGCCCAGGATGTCGGCAAAAGCCGCTCCCATGTCGCCAATACCATCCGCCTGCTCAGGCTGCCCGACAGCGTCAAAGCCCTGTTGCAGGAGGGCAAGCTCACCGCCGGGCACGCCCGAACACTGTTAGGCGCCGCCGACCCGGAGGCGAGGGCACGCGAAATCCTGGCGGGCGAAATGACGGTGCGCCAGGCCGAGCAGCGCTCTCGCAAAGCCAAGGCCAAGAGCGGTGGAAAACCGTCCAAAGATCCCAATGTCGCCGACATGGAAACCCGCATTTCCAACCAGTTAGGCCTCAAAGTGGAAATCATCCACAAAGGGGATAAAGGTGGGGATGTTCGCATCCGCTATACCAGCCTGGAGCAGCTGGACGAGATCGCGCGCCGTCTGAGCCAGCCTCGCTAAATCTTTCTGGAATTTGGAAAGCTTTCGTTAATATCCCTATCGGCTCGCGCATAGCCTGAGCAAAACAGCGCTAATGAGCTCTAACTATGGAGAATTTTTCGTTAATTGTCTGCCGAACGCCGTTCAGCGTGCCGCGCGGGCAAGCGCTTCGGCCGGATCGATGCGTCCGTCATAAAGCGCCCGGCCGACGACGACGCCGGCGATATTGGGCTCGCGGGCGGCGACCAGGGCATCGATATCGGCAATCGACCCAACCCCGCCCGAAGCGATCACCGGAATCGACAAGGCGCGGGCAAGGGCGGCGGTCGCCTTCACATTGACCCCTTGCAGCAGCCCATCGCCATCGATGTCGGTGAACAGAACCGCGGCGACGCCGGCATCTTCAAAGCGCTTGCCCAATTCCACCGGCGTCAGCTCGGAAACCTCGGCCCAGCCCTCGGTGGCGATCTTGCCGCCTTTGGCATCCGCGCCGACCACGATGCGTCCGGGATGCGCGCGGGCAGCTTCTCTCACCAAATTCGGATTGATCAAAGCCGCGGTGCCCAGAATCACGCGGGTAATGCCTGCCTCCAGCCAGCTCTCGATGGCGGCGCGATCGCGGATACCGCCGCCCAACTGGATCGGCAGATCGATGGCGGCGCGGATGGCGCGGATGGCCTCTTCATTGGCGCTACGCCCCGCGAAAGCGCCATTGAGATCGACGCAGTGCAGCCACTTAAAACCCTGAGCCTGAAAAGCGCGCGCCTGTGCCGCCGGATCAGGGTTGAAGATGGTGGCCTCTTCCATCAGCCCGCGCTTCAGCCGCACGCATTGGCCGTCTTTCAAATCGATGGCGGGAAAGATGATCATGGCTTCCAGGCCAGGAAGTTTTCCAACAGCCGCAGCCCCGCAGCCTGGCTTTTTTCGGGATGGAATTGGGTGCCCGCCAGATTGTCCCGGCCGATCATTGCGGTGACCGGGCCGCCATAGGCCGTGGTCGCCAGCAAGGCATCTTCATGCAGTTTCATCTGATAGGAATGGACGAAATAGGCATTGGCGCCGTCGGCAAGCCCGTCCAGCAAGGGATGCGGTTTCGTAACCGTCAGATCATTCCAGCCCATATGCGGAATCTTCAAGCCCGGGTCGGACGGCGTCAGCTTGACGACTTCGCCTTTTATCCAGCCCAGGCCGGGATGATCCCCGAATTCGCGCCCCACCGTCGCCATCAGCTGCATGCCGACACAGATCCCCAAAAACGGCGCCCCGCCCTGGATGACGCACTCATTCAGCGCCTGCACCATGCCGGGAATGGCGCCAAGGCCGCGCATGCAATCGGCGAAGGCGCCCACACCGGGCAGCACCACGCGCTCAGCCGAGCGCACCGTGTCGGGATCGGCGGTGACCACAATCTCCTGGCTGGTCTGGCCGGCCGCACGCGCCAAGGCCTTCGCCGCCGAGGCGAGATTGCCGGAACCGTAATCGATGAGAGCCACAGTAGACATGGGCGGGTCCCTATAAAGCCTCGGACCGCCGTTGTCGAAGGCAGATTTCCCGCGATTTTGCTCAGATTTCTCTGGAATTTAGAGGGGGGCGCCGGGGTTGACGCCCCCCACTTGTCCGGCCACTGCCCCCCGGAGGGCAGCTCGTATCCCCTACTAGTCGAGGTACCCGGGCCAGCCCGATACAAAGGAGCCGCGCGGGGACCCCGTCCGCCAAACTATCCCAGGATGGCCGATTTTTTTGTTGAGCGCAAGACCCGTTCCGCGGTACTTGATAACCTTGATATAGTCCAAGATACTTGAATACCTTGATTACCTTAATACCCTTGATGGGGACGACATGAATGCGACGGGCACGGATCGAGCCCCCCTAAAGAAAAGGCGGGGAGAGGGGAAAGGTGGCGGCTTTTTCTTGGTCGATCGAGGGCATTGGGAAAAGCTTTGGCAAATCTCGACTGCAAACCGCTTGAACCTGATAACAGCCTTTTTGGTCCTCTCGGCCGGTACGGGCGCCGATCATCGCCTTACTAAGTGGTCCGCGAAAGCCTGCGAAGAACGCGCAGGAATGGGAAAACCACGAGCTAAGATAGCAATCGATGAACTCATAGCGGGCGGCCTCGCAGAAAGAACCGAGACGGCGACGGTAACATTCCCGCAATACCGGCTCGCACAACAAAGCGGTGCAGAAGAACCAATCTTCTTACCCGTGGCGCTTGTGACCGGGCTGTCTGCGGAAACACCGATTCTTCGCCGCGTTCGCGAGATCGGCGACCCTTTCGTTTTGAGAATGCTCGTCGATCTTTATGGATTGGTCCAGATTGATCGAACGCATGGTATCGCCCCGGCAAATTTAACCCAGTTCGACAACGAACCAGGAAGCACCCGGAAGATCGCGGAGCGGGGCGCAAATGCCGTTTGGGCGTTGCACTTGGGACGATACCAAACTGCAAAGGGAAATTGGACCTCAACTCATTGGGCGAAAGGTGCCGAAAATGCTGGATGGGCACCCTTTTGGGATCGCCTGGCAAAACTAAAAAGCATTGGCGCGCTTCTCACTGAGACATGGGTCTTCAACGGTGAAGCAACTGATGCTGAACCTCTGTTCCCTGTCGCGTCCAGGGAAGATGATCGTTCTGCTGAATTTGATAGCGATGTAAGGGTCCTAACAGAGGTGGCCACCGACGCGGCAGAGGGCCTGATTGGCGAACGATCGTATCTAATCGAACAAAACAGTGATCGCGATTTGGTAGTATTGCCGACGCACCATCAGGCCCCGTTTATTCGCGGTGTTTTCAAACTCCGTGTGGAGGCTGACACCCCAGGACGACGGCTCGCGTACGCGCGCAGAAAACAAGCTATAGAGCAATATACAAACTCATGCGTTGCGGTTGCTGTCGAAGCTAAACAAGGTACGTTTACCAGACCTATACAGCTTCCGGCCTAACGCATGCCGAGAAGCTAGTTGTCGTCCATCTTGAGGGCGGCGATGAAGGCTTCCTGGGGAATCTCCACCTTGCCGAATTGGCGCATTTTCTTTTTGCCCTCTTTCTGCTTGTCCAGCAGCTTGCGCTTGCGGCTGATGTCGCCGCCATAACATTTGGCGGTAACGTCCTTGCGCAGGGCCGACAGGGTTTCGCGGGCGATCACTTTGCCGCCGATCGCCGCCTGGATCGGAATCTTGAACAAATGGCGCGGGATCAGGTCTTTCAATTTCTCGCACATCGCCCGTCCGCGTCCCTCGGCGCGCTGGCGGTTGACGATCATCGACAGGGCATCGACGGGATCGTCATTGACCAGGATCGACATTTTGACCAGGTCGCCTTCTTCATATTTGTCGATGTGATAGTCGAAGCTGGCATAGCCGCGCGACACGCTTTTCAGCCGGTCGTAGAAATCGAACACCACTTCGTTCAGCGGCAGGGAGTAGATCAGCATGGCGCGCGAGCCGGCATAAGTCAGTTCGATCTGGCGGCCGCGGCGGTCCTCGCAAAGCTTGAGTACGCTGCCCAGATACTCGTCGGGCACCAGGATGGTGGCTTTGATCCAGGGCTCCTCGATATGATCGATATAGACCACGTCGGGCATATCGGCGGGATTGTGCAATTCGCGCATCGTCCCGTCATTCATGAAGATGTGATAGATCACGCTGGGCGCGGTGGTGATCAGCTCCAGATTGAATTCGCGCTCCAGCCGCTCGCGCACGATTTCCAGGTGCAGCAGCCCAAGAAAGCCGCAGCGAAACCCAAAGCCCAACGCGGCGGAAGATTCGGTTTCGTAAGTAAAGCTGGCGTCGTTGAGATGCAGTTTGCCCAGCGCCTCCCGCAGATCGTCGAATTGCGCCGCGTCGACCGGAAACAAGCCGCAGAACACCACTTGCTGGGCTTTCTTGAAGCCGGGCAGGGGGGTGGTGGTGCCTTTGCGCTCATCGGTGATGGTGTCGCCCACCTGGGTGTCGGCGACCTGTTTGATCTGGGCGGTGATGAAGCCGACTTCGCCGGGGCCGAGTTTTTCCACCGCCACTTTCTTGGGCGTGAAAACACCGATCTGCTCGATCTGGTAGAAGGCGTCGGTCGCCATCATGCGAATCTTCTGGCCCTTTTTCATCTCGCCATCGATGATCCGCACCAGCACCACCACGCCCAGATAGGCGTCGTAATAGGAATCGATCAGCAGCGCCTTCAACGGCGCCTCCAGCTCGCCCTTGGGCGGCGGCAGGCGGGTGACGATGGCTTCCAGCACCAGATCGATGCCCATGCCGGTCTTGGCGGAAATCGGCACCGCATCGCTGGCGTCGATGCCGATCACGTCTTCAATCTGCTGCTTGATCCGGTCGGGCTCGGCGGCGGGGAGGTCGATCTTGTTGAGGACCGGCACGAT
>JAICHV010000078.1 GCA_025924715.1 Alphaproteobacteria bacterium | reverse complement strand
GGCCATGGAATTGACGCTTTCGGTCAAGTCCTTCCACACGCCGGTGACGCCGCGCACCTGGGCCTGGCCGCCCAGCTTGCCTTCGGTGCCGACCTCGCGGGCCACGCGGGTCACTTCCGAAGTGAAGATGGAAAGCTGTTCGATCATGGTGTTGACGATGGTGGCCGAACGCAGGAACTCGCCTTTCAGCGGCCGGCCCTCGATGTCCAGATTCACGACCTGCAACAGATTGCCTTGCGCCACCGCGGCAATGGCGCGGGTGACTTCGGCGGTCGGCCAGAGCAGGTCCTCGATCAGGGTGTTGACCGAGGTTTCCATTTCGGCCCAGGCGCCGGTGGTGGGGCTGAACTTGACCCGGTGGCGGGTCTTGCCCTGGCGGCCGACCAGTTCGCCCACCCGCTCGAGCTGCCCCGCCATGCGCTCATTGGCGGCGGCGATTTCGTTGAAGGTATCGGCCAGCTTGCCGGCAATGCCGACCTGGTCACCCGGTAGGCGGACCGAGAAATTGCCCACTTTTAGGGCTTGGAGGGCGCCCAGGAGGGCCTCCAGATCCGGCTCGGAACGGGAATCATGGCCATTGAGGGCCGGCTTGGGTTTAGCCGGTTTTCTGGCACCGGACCCAACCTCATCGGTAATCGACATGTATAACGCCCCTTGTGCATCTGGTCGCCCGGAATTTTGGCTAACCACCTGAATGTAATCGACAATTCATCCGGCAATGGGCGCCCCAAAAGCCCATCGCAACCTTACGCCCACTTCTCGCCTGCAGCTTAAAACGGCGCCGGTGCCGGTTGGTTCCATGAAAAATGCCGGAAAAAGGGGACGCAACAGCGTTCCGGCGGGCGGCGTTGAGTCCTGATGAGCCAGACCGCTTCTGCGGGTATGTCGCCGGCCGAATTCGCCCAGGCCCGCATCCGCATGGTGGAAGCCCAGTTGAGGCGCCGGGGCATATCGGACCCGCTGGTGCTGAAGGCCATGGGCGAGGTGCCGCGGGAAGCCTTTGTCCCCCCCGGTTTCGAGGAATTTTCTTACGAAGACAGCGCCCTGCCGATCGAACAGGGCCAGACGATTTCCCAACCCTTTATGGTCGCTCTGATGCTGCAGGCGGCCGCCCTTGGCCGGCACGACCGGGTGCTGGAGGTCGGCGCCGGTTCCGGTTACGCCGCGGCCGTCGCCGGCCATATCGCCGGCCAGGTCTTCACCATCGAGCGTCACCGGGCCTTGGCCGAGGCGGCTCGGGCGCGGCTGCGCGCGCTGGGCCTGACCAATATCGCACTTCGGCATGGCGATGGCACCAAGGGCTGGCCCGAGGCCGCACCTTTCGATGCCATCCTGGTCGCCGCCGCCGGCCTCACAATCCCGCAAGCCTTGAAAGATCAATTGGCCATCGGCGGCCGGCTGATCATCCCGACCGGCAGCGAAGGTGAACAGCTTTTGAAGCGGATCACGCGCAGCGGCGAAGAGGAATTCCAGCAGGAGACCCTCGCCGCCGTGCGCTTCGTGCCGCTGGTGGAAGACGCGGACTCCCTGACGACCGTGCTGCGTGCGACGGCCGAGCCTCTCCCCGCGCTGCACGAGCCCTCCTTCGCGCAGGCTTTTGACCGCTTCGGCGATCGCCGGGTGGTGCTGCTGGGCGAAGCCAGCCACGGCACCAGCGAGTTCTACCGCGCCCGCGCCGCCATCACGGCCCATCTGATCCGCGAACACGGCTTCGATATCGTCGCGGTGGAAGCCGATTGGCCCGATGCCGCCGCGGTCAATTCCGATATCGCCCATGCGGCCGGCGCCAGGCGCGATGCGGCTTTTCAGCGCTTCCCGACCTGGATGTGGCGCAATGTGGAATTCGAGGGCTTCGTGGAAGAGCTTCGCCGCCACAATCAAGACTTGCCGGCCGACCGCCGCGTGGGATTTTATGGCCTGGATCTCTACAACATGCGCGGCTCGATCGCCGCGGTGCTGGCCTATCTGGACAAGACCGATCCGGGGGCGGCAAAACTTGCGCGAGAACGCTATGGCTGTCTGATGCCATGGCAGCGCGACCCCGCCGTCTATGGGCGTGTGGCGCTGAGCGATTCCTATCGCGCCTGCGAGGAAGAGGTGCTCGCGCAATGCCGCGATCTCTTCCACCGCCAGACGGCCGATGGGCCTGCCTGGTTCGACGCCGCCCAGAACGCAAGGCTGGTGGCCTCGGCGGAGCGCTATTATCGCGTGATGTATTATGGCGGTGCCGAGAGTTGGAACCTGCGCGACACCCACATGTTCGAAACCCTGACCCAAATCCTGGAGCAGCGCGGGGCGCAGTCCAAGGCCGTGGTTTGGGCGCATAATTCGCATATCGGCGACGCCCGCCACACCGAAATGGGCGCCTTGCGCGGCGAGCTCAATATCGGCCAACTGGCGCGCGAGCATTTCGGCGATGACGCGGCGCTGATCGGTTTCGGCACCGATCATGGCACCGTCATGGCGGCCACCGAGTGGGACGGCGAGGCGCAGGTCAAGACGGTGCGCCCGGCCCTGCCGCAATCCTGGGAGGCGGCGCTGCATGACAGCGGATTGCAGCGCAGCCTGCTCGACATGAGCGGCAGGACCGATCCGGCCTTGGCGGCGGCGCGCCTGGAACGTTTCATCGGCGTGATCTATCGCCCGGAAAGCGAGCGGCTCAGCCATTATGCCGATGCCGCGCTGGCCCGCCAGTTCGACGCCTATGTCTGGTTCGATCGCACCGAAGCGGTGACGCCTCTTGAGAGTGACGCGCGTGCGGGCATGCCGGACACTTATCCGTTTGGCATGTGAGGAACGATCAGCCGGGTGCGCGATTGTCCTTTTTCTTATGGAGACAAGCATGACCCAATCCATCGGCAGTACCGGGAACGCCCACAAGCAGAAAGGTGCGGGCGACCAGCAAAAAAATCAGCCCAGTCTGCGGCCGGGCCAGAAAATGTCGGATCAACATGGCGAGCCCCATGACGCCAAGCACAAAGGCCATATCGAAGGAGGCACCGAAGCAGGCTCGCGTTCCAAACGCTAGGCCGAAGCGCTAGCTCGGGGCGAAATTCTCTTCCTGCAGGACTTTTTCCTGGTTGCGCGCTCCGCTGTGCCAAACCCGCACCGCAGCGTTTCCCTTGTCGCCCATGGCAAGGGCATATTCCACCGCATCGCCGATCTTGATGGCGTCGAAGCCGTTGCCGGCAAGGGCATTGCGATGGAAATAAATCTGGGTGCCGTCGGCCGCGGTGATAAAGCCGTAATCGTTTTCCGCCACCAGCTCGGTGACGTGACCCAGGCGCGGGGTCTCCTTGGCTTTGATTTCCCCCTGGATCTGGCGGCTATAGTCCTTCAGCCGCTGCTGCGCCGCGCGAAAGGCGTCTTTTAAAACCGCATAGGCACTGACCGCCGATTTCTTGTTGGCCGCATGGCTGAGTTCGCGGGTGACCACGATCTCGCGCCCCGGAACCCGCAGTACCACATGCACGTCGGGAACGTTGCTGCCCAGCCGGTGACGCTTGTGCGGCATCTCGATCACCACCCGGCAGCCCACGATATGATCGTAGAACCGTTCCAGTCTTTCCACCTCCCGTTCCACCGCCGATCGCAAGGAGTCCGACGGCGTCATGTTGTGGAAGGCGAGTTCGAGCGGAATATCCATGATGTGTCCATCGCATGAGGTCTATAGAAAACGTATGGCGCTGCGGCCGGTTGCGCGATTCCGCATCGGCGAAGGCATGCAAAAGGGCCCGCCGACGGAGCGGGCCCTTTTCACAGGAACGATTAGCGTTTATTCTGATCGTTATTGGCGCCGGAGGAACGGTTCGCTTCTCCGCCCTGCCCTTGGCTGCCTTGGCTCTTACCGCGCTGGCTGCCTTGGTCCTCGCCGCTGATCTGGCTTCCTTGACCTTGCTGCGAGCGCTGGCCCTGCTGCTGCCCGGTTTGCTGGCCGGTTTTCATCTGGTCCTGCTGCTTGCCGTGCTGGCTCGACTGGTCGCTGCGATTGTTCTGATCGTTTTGATTGGCCATGTTAATCCTTTCCATGAGCCCCCTGTCAGACAACCGCCGCGAATGCTCCCTGTTCCAATTCGCGGGCGAAATATTTTTACGGATGCGGCACGAAGCGGTATCGGTCGCGGATATGGCTGTTGAAGAATTCGCCCTTCGAAGAGGCACGCCGCATGGCGTCATGGACCTCGGCGGGAACATCGAAATAGGAATATCGCTTTCCCGTGACGAAAAGAATTTCCAGCCGATGTTGATCCGGGACATAAAAAAACCGGCGAATGACGCGCGATGGCATGGCGCAATAACGCCTCGCCCGGGGCCGATGATCCCGATGCGCGGCGGCGTGCCCTGACTTTAACTTGTCAGGCCCTTTCTCCCATGGCCTTCAACACAGCCCCAGCTCCCAGCAGTCCCGGCTGTGCCGCGGTCAGAAGCGCGACCGGCAGAGCGGTCATCGCGGACGAAAAGCGTCCCTTGTTTCGCAATCCGCGCAGGAAAGCGCCCGAGTCCAGCCGCGCCTCCAGCCGCGGCAGAATTCCGCCTGCGATCACCAGGCCTTGCGCCCAATGGGCCAAAGCGATGTCGCCGCTGAACGCGCCGAGCAGATAAAGCCAGCGATCCAGCGCCTGCAACGCCAGCGCCTCGCGGCCCGCGATCGCTGTGTCCCACAGGGCAATGACATCCGCGCCGGGTTTTCCGCCCATCGCTTGATAGACCAGCGCCAATCCATCGCCGCACAACACCCGTTCGGCCGACAGACGCGGCTGCCGCGCCAACTGATCTTGCAGCAGGGCAATGCCCGCTTGGTCGGGCGGAGCAAAGCCGATATGCCCGCCTTCCGAAGGCAGCACGATGTCTTCGCCCGGACGGCGCAGCAACAATCCGACACCAAGCCCGGTGCCCGGACCGACGATGGAAACGACGCCTTTGCGCGGCAGGACAAAAGGGGTGCCGGTCAAGGACTGGAAATCGCCGGACGCGCAATGCGGCAGCGCATGCGCGATGGCGGCGAAATCATTGATCAGGCACACCGCATCGAGGCCCAGAACATCTTTGAGAGTCGATTGGCGAAACTGCCACGCGCTGTTGGTGAGCTTGACCTCATCGGCGGCGAGCGGGCCTGCGACCGCGAAGGCGGCCCGGCGCGGTGGGGATTTCAAACCTGCGCAATAGGCGCCGACCGCGGCGTCCAGGCTGGGAAAGTCCCCCGTCTGCAGAACCTTCAGCGCATCCAGCGAGAGCGGGCCGTCGTCATCGCTGCGGGCCAGCGCGAAGCGGGCATGGGTTCCCCCGATATCCGCCACCAGGCCCAGGATGCGATCAGGGTTCATGAAAATTCCGGCGGCAAGGACCGCGAAATTATGAACCGATGGCGGACGCTGTCAATTTTCAGGCCGGCAAGCGAGGAACCTGCCTAAGCGACTGCAGCCGCGCTGGCGCCGATGACACGCTCGGGCGGCAGCCACACCGTGACCACCGTGCCACGATTGACCACGCTTTCCAGTTCCAGCGTGCCGCCATGAAGTTCGGTGAGCTTCTTGGTCAACGGCAGGCCAAGGCCGGTGCCGTCATATTTGCGCGCCATGGAGGATTCCACCTGACCGAAGGGCGACAGCGCCACCACGATCTGGTCGGGAGCGATGCCGATGCCGGTGTCGCTGACCTGCAGCACCACGCCCTGGCGGGCGCGGCCGACACTGAGACTGACGCGGCCGCCTTCCGGCGTGAATTTCACCGCATTGGACAGAAGATTGACCAGGATCTGGCGCAGCTTGGTGGGATCCGCCAGCATCCGCGGCAGGCCCTCTTCCAGCGTCACGTCCAGGCGGATTTTGGCGTCCGCGGCCATTTTCTGAACCATGACCTTGCTGCCGATGACCACTTCGGCGAGATCGACTTCGCATTCCGACAGGGTCATGCGCTCGGATTCGGCTTTCGACAAATCCAAGATGTCGTTGATCACCGTCAGCAGATGACTGCCGCTGTCGTGGATGTCCTTGACATATTCGCCATATTTCTCGGGCAGTGGGCCGAACAGCTCCTCGATCATCAGCCCGGAAAAGCCGATAATGGCGTTCAGCGGTGTGCGCAATTCGTGGCTCATATTGGCCAGGAATTCGCTTTTGGCGCGGTTGGCGCTTTCGGCCGCGTTTTTGGCGACGAGCAGACTTTGCTGGCTTTCGCGCAGCTTTTGAAAGGCCCGCGCCGCCCGCAGCACATAGCGGACGCGATGATTCAGCACCGTCCAATTGATCGGCTTGGCCGTGAAATCCGTGGCGCCGGCCTCATAGGCGGCGGCAATCGAATCCTCGTCGTCCAGTCCCGTCGCCATCAGGATCGGGGTGTGTTCCGATTGCGGCTGGCTGCGCAACTGCCGGCAGAATTCGAATCCGTCCATCCCCGGCATGACCACATCGCTGACCACCGCGTCGGGCGCCTCGGCACCGAACAGGGCCAGGCCTTCGGCGCCGTCGCTGGCCTCCACGACGCTGAAGCCGCCATGTTCCAGGGTCGCGCGCATGACGGTGCGGATGATGTCGTCGTCATCGACGATGAGAACCTTTCCTCTCATCATGAGGCCGCTCCCGCGAAGGGCTGCAACGCATCCAGCACTTCGCCGAGTTCCTGACCGAATTGCGGCAGCAGGGCGCGCACGCCTTCCAGGTTTTTGAGTTTTGCGGCCTGTTCCAGCGCCAGACACTGGGCGGCAAGCCGGCGCGCGCCCAAAGTGCCGGAGCTGGATTTGAACGTATGGGCCGCGCGCCAGACCGAATCGCAATCGCCGGCCTGCGCTGCATCCCGGATGGTGGCGGCCAGGCGCGGCGCACCGCTCAGATATTGTGATACGACCCGGCCAACCAGAACGGCGCCGGCGGGACCGCCCATTTTGCGAATCTCTTCGATAGCGCTGACGTCCAGCGCGGACGCGCCGGGCATGGAAGGCGGTTCGTCACATGGGTCTTCGGCGGCCTCCTCGACGGCGGCGGCCTCTCCATCGGACTCCAGCCAGCGCTTCAGCGTCTCGCTGAGCTGCAAGCCGTCAAAGGGTTTGACCACGAAATCGTCCATCCCCGCTTCTTCGCAGCGCTGACGCACTTCGCCCAGGGCATGGGCGGTGAGAGCGACGATGGGAATGCGCCTGCCCCGGGGCGACGAGAGGCTGGGACTTTCCAGGGCGCGGATTTGGCTGGTGGCGTCGAAGCCATTCATCACCGGCATCTCGCAATCCATCAGGACGAGATCGAATTTCTCCTTGGCGAAACGCTCCACGGCATCCGCGCCATTGACCGCCGTCACCACGGTGCAGCCGAAATTTTGCAGCATGCCCTGGACGACTTCCTGATTGACCTCATTGTCCTCGACCACCAGGATCCGAGCGCCAAATCTCAGCTTGCCGAGACTTGCGTTGCGGCGCGCATAAAAGGGCTTCACGCCATTCTTGTTGTTGCCGGCGGCAATCGCCGCCAGCGCGTTGAACAATTCGGACGGGCGCGCGGGTTTGCCGAATATGGCGAAGGCCCCAAGCGCCTCCAGGCTGCGCTCGACGCCCGGCTTGTCCAGTCCCGCCAGCAGGATGAATTTGATCTGCGGCGCCGCGGCCTTAAATTTGCGCAGCAGATCGCGCGCGGATTCGCCAAGCCCCTTGATGTCGATGATGGCGACGTCGAAAGGCGTGGCGGCGCCGGCCCAGAGCGCTTGCGCTTCCGCGGCGCTCTCGGCCGCGGCGACGTCCAGATGCCAGCTCGCCAGATAAAGCTGCAGGATGTGAGAGCTGACGGCGTTGTTGTCGACCAGCAGCACCCGCAGCGCGCGGCTCACTTGACGCGGTCCTTCGGCGCGGTCCTGCAGCAGGGCCGCGAAGCGCGCCGTGAAACGGAACCGCGAGAAGCGGCCCAGTTCGCTCTCGACCTCGATCGCGCCGCCCATCATTTCGACCAGCCTGCGGGTGATCGCCAGACCCAGCCCCGAGCCGCCCCGGGCCCGGGTCATGCTGCCATCGACCTGATGAAACGAGCCGAACACAAGCTGGCGCTGCTCCGCGGCAATGCCGATGCCGCTGTCCTGGACCGTGAAAGCCAGCACGGCATGGCCGTCTTCGTAGCCTTGCAGCGTCACCTCGACCAGGATTTCGCCGCGCTCGGTGAATTTGACCGCATTGTCGACCAGGTTCACCAGGATCTGGCGCAATCTTGCCGGATCGCCGCGCAGATGCGCGGGAATGTTTTCCGCGATGAAATAAACGAATTCCAGGCCCTTGGCGGCGCAGCGTTGGCCATAGAGGTC
>JAICHV010000077.1 GCA_025924715.1 Alphaproteobacteria bacterium | reverse complement strand
TCAATGCATTCCTGGAAACCAGCGATCCCTCCATCCTCGCCGCCGGCGACATCGCCCGCTGGCCCGACCCCCATAGCGGCCAGGCCATCCGGGTCGAACATTGGGTGGTGGCGGAGCGCCAGGGCCAGCACGCCGCCCGGATGCTGATGGGCGAGCGCAGGCCTTTCACCGCTGTGCCTTTCTTCTGGAGCCAGCATTACGACGTGCCGATCAATTATGTCGGTCACGCCGAAGCCTGGGACCGCATCGACATCGACGGCGATATCGGCGCCAAGGATTGCGTGCTGCGCTACAAACGCGGCGACAAAGTGCTGGCGGTGGCGTCGATCTATCGCGACCTGGACAGCCTGAAGGCCGAAGCCGGGATGGAGGCGGCGGTCTAAACCAGCGCCGCATCCAAGGTGATTTCCGCCTTCAGCAGTTTGGACACCGGGCAGCCTGCCTTGGCCTTGGCCGCGGCTTCCTGGAATTTGCCGTTGTCGGCGCCGGGGATGTTGGCCCGCAAGGTGAGATGCACCTTGGTGATGGCGAAAGCGTCGCCGATCTTTTCGAGGGTCACATCGGCCTGGGTGTTCATTTCCTGGGCCGTCATCCCGGCTTCTCCCAGAATCTTGGACAGTGCCATGGTGAAACAGCCGGCATGGGCGGCACCGATCAGTTCCTCGGGATTGGCGCCGGGCTTGCCTTCAAACCGGGCGGCAAAACCATAGGGCGTGTCTTTTAGAGCCCCGCTTTTGGTCGAAAGCCAGCCCTTGCCGTCCTTGAGGCCGCCTTGCCAGCGGGCGCTACCGAATGTCGTCATGCTGTTCTCCTTGGCTTTGCTGTATCAAGCTTGGGCAGGGCGGCGGGTTCCACCGGAATGTCCAACTTTAGTATATCCCTTAATTCAACCTTAGCACCGGGCGGCGACCATGGGGTTCAATAAGACAAAGCCGTGCGTGCTTGTCGTGGCGGCGGCGTTGATTGATCCCGAAGGGCGTGTGCTGATCGCACAGCGTCCGGACGGCAAAGCGATGGCGGGCCTATGGGAATTTCCGGGTGGCAAGATCGAGGCGGACGAGACGCCGGAGACGGCGTTGATCCGCGAGCTGGGCGAGGAACTGGGCATAGCGGTGAAGGCGCCCTGTCTCGCGCCGTTCACCTTTGCTTCGCATTCATACGACGCATTTCACCTTTTGATGCCGCTTTATCTCTGCCGGCGTTGGGACGGAATCCCGCAGGCCCGCGAGCACGCCGCCATCAAATGGGTGCGGCCGCGGGATCTGCGCCCCGAGGATTATCCCATGCCCGCGGCCGACTTGCCGCTTATTCCCATGTTGCGCGATCTGTTGTGAAACGCGCCGCGGCCCAGGACGGCGCCACCGCCATCGAATATGCCCTGGTCGCCGGTCTGGTCTCGATTCTCATCATCACGGCGGTGACGACCATCGGCACCGATGTGCGAGACCTGTTCCTGGGCCCGGTGGCCAACACGCTTCGTTAGAGCAGGCGCTCAGGTTTTGTGTTCCGGCACGCCCAGGGCGTCGGCCAGGCGGGTTTTGGCGCTGCCGGGTTTCAACGGTTGCTGCTGGCTGTCATGCGGCGCCCAGCCGGTGAGATAAATGACTTCAAAAGTGGCGTTCAGTTTTCCGTCATCGCCATGCTGGGCGGCATAATGGGCGATGAGGGCCGCCAGGGTGTCGCGGCGCAGGAATTTGCGGCTGCGTTCCCTCATCACGTTGCTCAATGCGGCGTCGCGCAGGTCCCGGGCCAGGGCGGAAAATTCGCCATAACGCACAGCCATGCGTTCCACATCGGCGACGGGCAGGGCAAAGCCGGCCCGTTGCAACAACGCGCCCATATCGCGCACATCGCTGAAGGGTGAGACCCGCGGCGTGATGCCGCCGATGGTCTGGATCTCGGCATGGGCAAAGCTGTCGCGCAATTCGCGCAAAGTTGCGCCGCCCAGAAGGGCTCCGACAAATAGCCCGTCCGGCTTCAGCGCGCGGCGGATCTGGATCAGGGCGCCCGGCAGGTCATTGATGGCCTGCAGCGACAGCAAGCTGACCGCCAGATCAAAACTTTCCGCCGGCGCGTCCAGGATTTCGCCCGCACCGAACTCCGTCACCCGCCAGTCCGAGGCAAAGCCCGCCAATGGCTGCGGCACCGCCGCGCCGACCCAAAGCCCGGTGGTGAAACTGCGGGTGACGCAGGCCAGCCGGTCGCCGAGGCCTTCCATCGCGGTTTGGACCAGAAAGGCATCGGCGCGGGCGCGATGGCGCCGCTGCCGGGCGGTAGAAAAATCGAAAAGAGCGGTGCGGGCATCGGACATTGGACTAGGATAGCGAAGATGGCCGCTCTCCTCGACCTGTTATTCCCGCCGCTCTGTATCGGCTGCCGCGAACCGGTGGGGCAGACGGGCGGATTTTGCGCCGCCTGCTGGAGCGGCATTGCGTTTCTGGATGGGCCGGTCTGCGCGTGCTGCGGCGTCCCCTTTCCGGTCGATCCGGGGCCGGGCACGCTTTGCGCCCCCTGCCTCGCCCGGCCGCCGGCTTTCGAGCGGGCCCGGGCCATCCTGGCTTATGACGACAAGAGCCGCGGGCCCATCCTGGCGCTCAAACATGCCGACCGGCTGGACCTGGTGCCGGGATTTGCCCATTGGCTGGAGCGGGCCGGCGCGGGGCTGCTCGCCGATAGCGACCTGATTGTCCCGGTGCCGCTGCACCGCAGACGGTTATGGGCGCGGCGCTACAATCAGGCGGCGGAACTGGCGCGGGCGCTGGCCCTGCGCAGCGGCAAGCCCACCGATCCTTTGGCGCTGACGCGCAGCCGCGCCACCCGCAGCCAGGGCGAAATGACCTCCGCGAAGGCGCGTCGGCGCAATGTGCTGCGGGCCTTCACGGTTCCCGAGCCCGCCAAGGTGACGGGCCGGGCGATTCTGCTGGTCGATGACGTGCTGACCACCGGCGCCACGGCCGAGGCGGCCAGCCGGGCCTTGAAACGGGCCGGCGCCGCCAAAGTCTCCGTCCTGGCCCTGGCCCGCGTTGTCCGGGCGACGGAAATGCCTATATAGGACCGGCAGCCCGGAGCCCCTTTCCTTTATGCAGCCTGTGAAAATGTACACCACGCCGATCTGTCCTTATTGCGTGCGCGCCAAGGCGCTGCTGGGTAAAAAGGGTGTTCCGGTCGAAGAGATCGATGTCCTGTCGAACGACGCTGCGCGTCAGGAGATGCTGTCCAAATCCAACGGCATGCGCACCGTGCCGCAGATTTTCGTCGGCGACACCCATGTCGGCGGCTATGACCAGCTCTACGCTTTGGACAAGGCCGGCAAGCTCGATCCGTTGCTGAACGCATGAGCGCGTTTCGCGCAGCCTGTGTTCAACTGCGCTCGAGCGACGACGTCGCCGAGAATATCCGCGTCACTTGCGAGCTGATCCGCCAAGCGGTGGCGGGCGGCGCCGCTTTCATCGCCACGCCGGAAAACACCACCCTGATGGCGCCCGATGGCGGTGCCAAGCTGGCGCAGTCCTTCGACGAGGCCCGTGATCCCGCACTTCCGGTGTTCCGCGCGCTGGCCAAGGAATTGGGCATCTGGCTGCTGATCGGGTCGCTGGCGATCAAGGTCAGCGAGAGCAAGACCGCCAATCGTTCTTTCCTGATCGATCCGCAAGGTACCGTCACCGTGCGCTATTCCAAGATTCATTTGTTCGATGTCGATCTGCCGTCCGGCGAGAAATACCGCGAATCGAACACGGTGGCCGGCGGCGCGGAAGCTGTGGTGGCGCAAACACCTTGGGGCGGCATCGGGCTTTCGGTCTGTTACGACATCCGCTTTCCCCAGCTTTATCGCAGCCTGGCACAGAAAGGCGCTTTCGCTTTCGTCGCACCCTCCGCCTTTACCCAGACCACGGGGAGGGCCCATTGGCATGTCCTACTGCGCGCCCGCGCCATCGAGAACGGCGCCTATATGATCGCGCCGGCCCAGGGCGGCGTGCATGCCAATGGCCGCAGCACTTATGGTCACAGTTTGATCGTCGATCCCTGGGGCGAAATCCTGGCCGAGGGCGGCACCGAGCCGGGTGTGTTTATTGCTGAGATCGATCCCGCGCGCTCGGCCGAAGCGCGTGCCAAGGTTCCCAGCTTGACTCACGACCGACCATTCACCCTTTGAATTGTACGGTCTTGCCAATTCCCCGGAAGCGCCTATCCTTGCGCGCATTGGCCTGGGGGCAGGCCGCTGGAGTCGGTCGTCGCCGTGATCGTGTACAATCTGCGCTGCAAGAACGGTCACGAGTTCGAGGGCTGGTTCCGCGATAGCAGCGCCTATGACCATCAATTCGAGGACGGCAAGCTGAGCTGTCCGACATGCAATTCGCGCAAGGTTGAAAAGGCTATTATGGCCCCAGCCTTGGCCGGCTTGC
The DNA here is from genome assembly GCA_025924715.1 of Alphaproteobacteria bacterium. Taxonomy (GTDB): domain Bacteria; phylum Pseudomonadota; class Alphaproteobacteria; order Micropepsales; family Micropepsaceae; genus Rhizomicrobium. The sequence continues at coordinate 3,914 of JAICHV010000077.1, read as the reverse complement.
GCGACGCGCCGGCCAAGCCGGACCAGGCGCGCCAACAGCGTCAGTTCATGACGGGCCTGCGCAAATACGTTCAGGACCATGCCGAATATGTCGGCCCCAACTTCGCCGAAGAGGCCCGCAAGATCCATTATGGCGAATCAGTGGACCGTCACATCTATGGGGAGACCACCATGGAAGAAGCCCGGGAGCTGGTGGACGAGGGGCTGGATGTGGCGCCGCTGCCCCCGGACATAGACGGCGCGAATTGACGTCGCGCGCAACGGCGCTAGGTGTTCAGGACTCTCGCCCCGCCACCACCATGTAGTTCACGTCCACATCCGTCGACAGATTCCAATCCCAGGCCAGCGGATTGAAGGAAACACCCTGGGTTTTCAATACGCTTAGGCCGGTGTCTTCCAGCATCGCGCGAAGCTCTGCCGGGGTCAGGAAGCGGTTCCAGTCATGGGTGCCGCGGGGCAGCCAGCCCAGCACATATTCGGCACCGAACTTGGCCAAGGCCAACGCCTTGAGAGTCTTGTTCAGGGTTGCGACGATGGTCAGCCCACCGGGCTTCACCAGGGCGGCACAGGCTGACAGATAGGCGCCGACATCGGCGACATGCTCGATCACTTCCATGTTGAGGACGACGTCGAAAGAGAACCCTTCCGCCGCCAGCTCCTCGGCAGTGGCGCAGCGATAGGTCACCCGGGCCCCGCTTTCATCGGCATGGGCTTTGGCCGTGCCGATATTGCGCGGCGAGGCGTCTGCCCCGGTCACCGCGAAGCCCAGCCGGGCCATGGGCTCCGACAACAACCCGCCGCCGCAGCCGATATCGAGCAAAGTGAGGCCCTCGAAAGGGCGCAGATACCTTGCGTTGCGCCCGAAACGGGCTGCGGCTTCCTGGCGGATAAAGCCTAGGCGGACGGGATTGAACTTGTGCAGGGGGGCGAATTTGCCCGCCGGATCCCACCATTCGGCGGCAATCCTGGAGAATTTGGCGACCTCGTCGGGGTCGATGGAAGGCGATTGCGTCATAGGATTAGTGATTGAGCCCGGATCGCACCCCGTTTATGTAGGCCGCCGAGTTGACTGGAGCAAACATGGCGACCATTGCGATGAAATTCGGCGGCACGTCGGTCGCCGATATAGAGCGCATTCGCCATGTGGCCGGCCTGGTCAAGCGCGAGGTCGAGCGCGGCAACAAGGTCGCGGTGGTGGTTTCGGCCATGGCCGGGGAAACCAACAAGCTGGTGGCCTGGACCAATGACGCGGCCAAAGCCGACGGCGCCAAGGGCATTCCCAACCAGCGCGAATATGACGTGGTGGTGGCGGCCGGGGAGCAGATCACCTCGGGCCTTCTGGCCATCACCCTCAACGCCATGGGGATCAAGGCCCGGTCTTGGCTGGGCTGGCAGGTGCCGATCCAGACCTCTTCGGTACATGGCTCGGCCCGAATCGAGGCGGTGCCCGCCAGCGAGATGCAGCGCGCGGTCGAAAGCGGCGAAGTGGCGGTGGTCGCCGGCTTCCAGGGTGTCGCCGGCAGCCAGCGCATTTCCACCTTGGGACGGGGCGGTTCGGACACCAGCGCGGTCGCCGTCGCCGCGGGGATCAAGGCGGCGCGCTGCGACATCTACACCGATGTCGATGGGGTCTATACCACCGATCCCAGGATCGTGCCCAAAGCGCGGCGGCTGGAAAAGATCGCCTTCGAGGAAATGCTGGAAATGGCTTCGCTGGGCGCCAAGGTGTTGCAGACACGCTCGGTCGAAATCGCCATGCTGCACCGGGTGCCGACCCGCGTGCTCTCAACCTTCACGCCCGATCAGGGCGGCACATTGCTATGCGACGAGGAAGACATCGTGGAAAAGAAACCGGTCACCGGCATCGCCTATAGCCGCGACGAAGCCAAGATCACCCTGCACAAGATCCCCGATCGTCCGGGCATCGCCTCGGCGATTTTCGGACCCTTGGCCGATGGCGGGGTCAATGTCGACATGATCGTGCAGAACGTCTCGGAAGACGGCAAGAAGACCGATCTGACCTTCACCGTTACTCGCGGCGAGCTCACCCGCGCCCTTGCGGCGATCGAAGCCCATGCCAAGGAAATCGGCTATCGCGACATTACCCATGACGCCAATGTCGCCAAGGTTTCGATCATCGGCATCGGCATGCGGGCCCATCCCGGCGTCGCCCAAACCATGTTCCATACGCTGTCCGACAAGGGCATCAATATCCAGGTGATCTCGACCTCGGAAATCAAAGTCAGCGTCTTGATCGCCGAGGAATATGTCGAACTGGCGGTGCGGGCGCTGCATTCGGCCTATGAGCTGGATGCGGCTTGACTAGTCCCGCTTTTCAGGCCGCGCGGGAATAATTGGAACGCGGCGAATCCAATCAAAAGGCCGAGCAGAAGGCTTCCGAGGCTGAGAGGCCCTCCGATTCGAAGATTGAATTTCATCCACTCCCACCGAGATAGTTGCAGTGTGGTTTTGCCGGACGGAGAAGCGTAGCAATCGTAGTGTTCACCACGCCATATCAACAGCACGAAACGATCGTTGCGCTCCGGTCCAAATAGATCGTCATTTTCGTTGCAGCCCCTGACGGGAATGGGTTTGATTCTCAGCAATTTATTCCAAAACATTTCGAACCGAATCTGGGCCGCAGCGGGCTGCAATTCGTCGTCCTTGGGAAGTCGTCCATTGCGCGCCTGAAAATCCAGCACAATTTTTTCCGCACGCCGGAAATCTCGCAAGTTCGCTGCATCCGTTTCCGCTTCTCTGGTGTTAAACAATGCCAACCCCAAAAAAAGGCCGATCAGGACAAAAATCAGCGCCAGCAATCCCAGCAATACTGACCCTATCCCTCTGATCCATGGCGCCATGCTGCAAAGCCTTTTTTTGAGCCGCGAGGGGCGTTGCCAGCCGAGAGTGGCCCCTTCACAATCCCCCACTCGGGCATTATGCCCGCGATTCCTGGCTAGGAAAACCTGATGCCCACCGCCGGCGGTCCTCGCCTCCTTCTGCGCCGCCTGCGCGAGATCATGGCGGAGCAGACATCCGCCCAGACCCGCCTCGACAAGCTGGTCACCGTCATCGCGTCCAACATGGTGGCGGAAGTCTGCTCGATCTATTTGCGCCGCGCCGGCAAGGTGCTCGAGCTGTTCGCCACCGAAGGCCTCAACCGCGCCGCCGTTCACGCCACCCGCCTGAAGGAAGGCGAGGGCCTGGTCGGTATGGTGTCGCAGACCGCCGAGGCGGTGAACCTGTCCGACGCCCCGGCCGATCCGCATTTCTCCTATCGGCCCGAAACCGGCGAGGACCCGTATAAGAGCTTCCTGGGTGTGCCGATCGTGCGCGGCGGCCAAGTGTTCGGCGTGCTGACGGTGCAGAACAAGGCCGAGCGCGCCTATGCCGAGGAAGAAGTCGAGGCGCTGCAGACCGTCGCCATGGTGCTGGCCGAAGTGGTGGCCCAGGGCGGCTTCTTCAATGTCGCCGAATTGGACGAGCCGGAACTGCGCATCGACCGGCCGCGCAAATTCACCGGCGAAGGATTGTCGGAAGGGGTCAGCGTCGGCCGCGTCGTGCTGCACGAACCGCGCGTCAAGGTCGAGCGCATGATCGCCGACAATCCCGACGACGAGCTCAAGCGGCTGGAAGCAGCCATCGCTTCTTTGCGCGAATCCGTCGACGAGATGCTGGTCTCCTCCGAACTCGATCTGACGGGCGAGGGCCGCGAAGTGATCGAGGCCTATCGCCTCTTCGCCTATGACCAAGGCTGGCGCCAGCGCATGCGCGACGCGGTGCGCACCGGTCTGACGGCGGAAGCGGCGGTGGAACGGGTACAGGACGAAACCCGTCTGCGCGTGCAGCGCCTGGGCGATCCCATCCTGCGCGAAAGGGCGCATGACCTGGACGACCTGGCCCGGCGGCTGCTGC
>JAICHV010000076.1 GCA_025924715.1 Alphaproteobacteria bacterium | reverse complement strand
AGTCCAGCGCTTCGGGAAACACCAGATGCACGGTGCCGTCGAGTTTCTGCTGATGGGTCGAAAAGCGCCCGGTCGGCATCAGCCAGCGCACCCTGGTGCCGGTATGCTGCACGATGGTGACGAAGGAGATAAAGATGTTCCACACCGCGAAAGGGATGATGACTCCGAACAGCGCCCCATTCCACAAACCCGCGCCAAAGCTGCCGCCGTTCTGCACATAAGACAGCTCGCCCAGCCCCGCCAAGCAAAGCGCCAGCCAGGCATAGACCAGCGCCAGGTCCAGCCAGTCGGAGGCGCGCATGCCATGCTTCTTTTCCAGGAAGGGCAGGAACATGTCGGGCAGCCAGATATCGACCATGTAGAAGAAAAACTGGCCGCCCAGGCTGCGCATGAAACGGTAATAAAGCCGGCGCGGGCGCGAGGCGGCGAGATATTGCTGCGGCGTCATCGGCGAATAGGCGTTATCGACGCCGATCTGCGCTGTGTAGCAATGATGGATGCGGTTGTGGTGATGCTCCCAGCGGCCGAAGGGATGCAGCGCCGGCAGGAAGGCCGCCGTGCCGATGGCGCGGTTGAGCCAGCGCAGACGCGTAAAGCTCCGATGCACGGCGTCGTGGCCGATGATGGCAAGATTGGCGATGAAGACACCGGCCAATACCGCCAGCGTGATCTTGACCGCCATGCCGGTCGCCAGCACGGCACCGAACACGCAGGCCGCATAGACGGCAAAGCCGACGGCAAAAATCACCAGCGGCAAGACCAGCCGCCGCTTGGCGACAGTCGCCGGCGCGCGCTCGGGCGACGCGTCGAATTCCTGATGAGCGAGCGCGGTGCGCATGACAGGGGTCCCAGCCCGAAATGGTTAACCCATTGTTAACACATTCTTGTTCGCGGGGCAACGCACGCGCGCCTGCGCGCAATAGAGGGGCCTGCGTCAACCGCGGACGAAACGGACCTGGAAGATCAAGCGTACTCGGGAAGGATCATCCCGGAGCGGGGCATGCGGCCCGCAGGGCGGGCATTCCCATGCAGCCTTCAGGCGAAATAATAGATGATGGCGCCTATCATGGCCCAAATGCCGAGGGAAACCAGCATCGCCAGGGCAAACTTACGGCCTCCATGCCAAGGCTCAACACGGTCAGCGGGGATGACCGCCGTGGAAGGTATGGTTGGATCCAGAAGCGCGGGGAGACTATCGACAACCTCGTCAGCCAGCTGTGCTGCTGGCGAGGGATGCGCGCGAAAACTAGCAGCCATCTGCCCCCCGGTGAATAGTCCTGCGGAAAAGCTAGAGCGGGACGCTTAACGGAGCGTAAAAACCTCAGGCCCACGGTGCTGCGCTATGAGCGTCCAGCATCCAGTTTGCGGCGGTCCCGGACAGAACGCACCGCGCAAAAGCGTAATAACAGTTTACACATCGCGCGTTGCGCATGAGCTCGTCTGTAAACCGTCAAAACAGGAAAGCCGTGCCGGCCGATGGAATGACCGCACAATATCGGCTTTCGGAATCGGTACGCCGCTTGCATGGTTAAGGCGCGCCGCGTGGTGTACCAGCGCATCGACCGAATAAGTTTCGAACCAAAGAGACGTTCGAATTGGCGGAACGCCTTGCTCCGCCGCCTGGAGTTACTGCATGCGCCGGATCAGAACCGCCATTGCAGGCTTTTGCCTTACCTTATTCGGCTTGAGCTCCGCCCCGGCATTCGCGAACTACATTTACAGTTACGTGCCAACGCCATTTGACGTTTTTCAGGCGACGCTCGTCGTCAACAACATTTCCTTGCCCTGGGTCAGACCGAACCTGAGGCCAGCGAATTTGACGGCCGGTTAATGCTCACGCTCGGATGTGTCTTTGCCGATTTGCAGAAACCTGGCGGCGAGCCGGGTGTAGCTCTTCGCCAAATCCAGCAACGCTTCGCGGCTTACCGGGTCGGTCTCGTCGCAGGCAAGCCGCTGCATGGTTTCGGCTTGGTCAAGATAATGCTGTGCCCTCAGGATGGGGTTTTTCATTGCGCAACTTCCAGCTCTGTCGTGCGCCTATGGCGGATATCTGGAGGGCGTCATAGGCCGGAACGGTACGGTTCTTCGTGTTTGTTTCGCAATGTTTGGCGAATTAAGCGGCCGCTGCATTTTGCAGACAAATCAATTCGGGTTCCCACCCGCCATGCGGCGGGGCGCCCGCGCACGCGCAAGTCCGGATACCGTCGCCGTTGTCTGCGTTTGCCTGCACCATGACTCCTGCCGAAGCTTTGGCCCTCGCCTGCCGCCGCGCCTCGAAAAGCTGTGCCGCCAGCGCCGCGGGGCTCGAGATCTGGGGCCGGCGCCTCAGGCGGCATCGCACGGTTTGCTATTTCGCCACCGTGGCCTTCGGATGTCTGGCGATCTGGAATATTCTGGACCTGTCACAAATCCTGGCGGCGGTTTGCACCTTCCTGGCGGCGACCATTCCGCTGGCCTACCGCGCCACCGATGGCGACCGGGTGATCGACCAGTTCACCCGGGCGTCGGGGGAATTCGCCAATCTGGCCGAGCGTTTTCGCCTGGCCGCCGAAGTCGATAGCCGGCAGAGCTTTGCCGAGTTCAAAAGCGCCGTGCTCCAGCTTCTGGAGCGAACCGAAAAAGTGCGGCTGGAGATCGGCGCCTCTCGCGCCCATAAAAGCGCAAAGCTTAGCGGCGACCTGCGGGCGCCCGGATAGCGCGGATGCGCGTGCCATTGTGGGGCATGCAAGCGTACAGATCGGGGACAAGGGTTCCATGGCGCGCTTTGTGCGTAAAAGCCGAGCGTAGTTTCATCCCGGGAATTCCATGACAAGCCCCCCCAATATCATTCGTAACCTCTTCCAAGCCTGGCGCGGCAAGGACCACGAGCCGCTGGAAAGCGCGCCGGAATTCTGGCGCCGGACCCTGCCCGATGCGACTATGAACCTGCTGCTCCGATTTGAGACAGAAAGCGGCCCGCGCACCATCGTGGCGCCCCGCATTCCCCTGAAAGTGGCATCGCAGCTCGCCGACACCATGATCGCGGCGGGACATTATGCCGAAGTGGTCGACGCCTATCCCGCGCTGACGGTGGCGGAGCGGATTGCGCAGATAAAAGCAAACAAGACGCCGGCGGCGCGGCCATGCCTTTCCTTGTCGGCGGCGTGACGTCGCAGTTCTGATGCTTAGGAAGCCGGCGGCTTGTCAGCGGCGGGCGCGGTCCATTCGGTTTTCACTTTTGCGCCCTCGACGCTGGTGACGGTGATTTTCACTTTGGCGGTCTCGGCCTTGGCCTGGCGGACCGCCAGGTCGATGGCGGATTGCCGCTTGCGCCGCGAGGTCTTGGTATCGACGCCATTGCGCCGGATATCCCATTGCGATGCCGCTTGGTTCCAGATCACGCGATAGTCGATCGGACCGGCCGGCGGAAGCCGAATATTGACCGGCTTGGTCAATTTCAGGATCGGACGTTTTTGCATTGCCTGTGCCGGAAATTTTCCGCTTACCGCCGGGCGGCGTGCAGCCTGGCCTTGAGGCCCAAGAGCTCGTCGAGCAGCAGTTGCAGCTTGCTCCATTCTTCCAAAGCCGGCTTGGGCGCTTCAGCGGCATCGAAGAACGGCAGGCTCATCGGCGCCGGCACGGGGCGCAGATGGGGAGCCTGTTTCCTGGCACGCGGCGGCGGCGGGGCATCGGCAGGTTTTTCGACATAGACGACTTTTTCGATCACCACCGGCGAAGGCGCGGCGAACATCTGGGTGGCGTCGCCGCGGCCGATCATCGCCACATGCCGCACGCCGCGGTCTTTGAGGACTTTCTGCACGCCGCGAATGGTGAGGCCGTCGGAATAGAGCAGGCGGTGAATGCCGCGCAGCAGATCGATATCTTCGGGACGGTAATAGCGCCGCCCCCCTGCCCGCTTCACCGGCCTGATCTGGCTGAAGCGGCTTTCCCAGAAGCGCAGCACATGCTGGGGCACGTCCAACTGGATGGCGACTTCGCTGATGGTGCGGAATGCGTCCGGCGATTTGTCATGTGCGAAGGCGGGCGACGACATCAATCTTCGCCCTCGGTCGGCGTCTGGCCGTTGATGACGGCTTTGAGAACATGGCTGGGGCGGAACACCAGCACCCGGCGCGGCGCGATCGGCACTTCGTCGCCGGTCTTGGGATTGCGGCCCATGCGCTGGGATTTCTGGCGCACCGCGAAGGTGCCGAAGGACGACAATTTCACGGTCTCGCCCTTCGATAGGGCGCCGCAGACTTCTTCCAGCATGTCTTCGACCATTTGGGCCGAGTCGGTCCGGGAGAGGCCGACCGCCTGGAAAACAGCTTCGGTCAGGTCGGCACGCGTCAAGGTATCAGTGGTCATGGCTTCGACTCTCAAGGCCCTGTGGAAAACTAGGGCGAAGCCGATAACCCGTCAACATCAATGAGATAGATGCCGGCTTTTAAAGTTACCACCGCAGCAAGCCCGCCGCCCAGGTAAAACCGCCGCCCATCGCCTCCATGACGATCAAATCGCCGCGGCGAATGCGGCCGTCCCGGACCGCCTGGACCAGGGCCAGGGGCACAGAAGCGGCCGAGGTGTTGCCATGCTCGGCTACGGTCGAGATCACCTTTTCCGGGTCGATCCCCAGCTTGCGGGCGGTGCCGTCCAGGATGCGCTGATTGGCCTGATGGGGCACGAACCAGTCGATATCGCCGATGGTCAGGCCAGACGCCTCCACCGACGCCACGATCGCGGCTGAGATATTGTTGACGGCGTGCTTGAACACTTCCCTACCCGCCATGCGCAGATGGCCGGTGGTCTGGGTCGAGGACGGGCCGCCATCGGTATAGAGGAAATCATGCAGCCGCCCGTCCGAGAACAAACGGGTGTTGAGCACGCCCTGGTCGGAATTGTCGCCCTGCCCGTCATAGGCCTGCAGCACGATGGCCCCGGCGCCGTCGCCGAACAGCACACAGGTGCTGCGGTCGGTCCAGTCCATCAGCCGGCTCATGCTTTCCGCGCCGACCAGCAGCACGGTCTGGGCCTGGCCACCGCGGATCATGTTATCGGCCACCGACAAGCCATAGATGAAGCCGGAACACACCGCCTGCACATCGAAGGCGGCGCCGCGGCTCATGCCCAGCCGGGCCTGGACCATGGTGGCGACGGAGGGAAAAGTCTCGTCGGGTGTGGTGGTGGCGACGATCACCAGGTCGATTTCGCCGGCATCGATTCCGGCATCGGAGAGGGCGGCGCGGCTGGCGGCCAAAGCCAGGTCCGAAGTTTTTTCGCCCTTTTTGACGATATGGCGCTGGCGGATGCCGGTGCGCTCGCGGATCCAGGCGTCGGAGGTATCCACTTTCTTGGCCAGATCGTCATTGGTCAGCACGGTTTCGGGCAGGAAAGCGCCCGACCCAATCACCCGCGCCCGGATCATGCCGGCACCAGCGCCGTCAGCCGCGCCCGCTCGGCGACGATCCGGCTGTTGATGTCGGCGCGCACCACGCTGATGGCCATGTCGACGGCGCTGGCAAAGCCGATGGCGTCGGTCCCGCCATGGCTTTTGACCACCACGCCTTTGAGTCCCAAGAAAATCCCGCCATTGGCGGCGCGCGGGTCCAGCCGCCGGTGCAGCACGCCCAGCGCGCCCGAGGCGATGAAGGCGCCGATCTGGCCCAGCAGCGAGCGCTTCAAGGACCGGCGCAGGAATTGACCCACCAGCTTGGCGGTGCCTTCGGCGGTCTTGAGCGCGATATTGCCGGTGAAGCCGTCGGTGACGACGACATCGACGGTGCCTTCGGCGATGTCATTGCCTTCGATGAAACCGTGAAACGCCATGGCCAGGCCGGCGCCGGCGGCGGCGCGCAGCTTTTCGGCGGCGCCGCGCACTTCATCATTGCCCTTCTGCTCTTCGGTGCCGACGTTCAACAGGCCCACACTGGGCTTTTCCAGGCCGAAAATGGCATGGGCGAAGGCCTCGCCCATCACCGCGAAATCGACCAGCTGCTCGACCGTGGCCGAAACATTGGCGCCGCAATCCAGCACCACGGTCTGGCCGCGCAAGGTCGGCCAGATCGCTGCGATGGCGGGACGCGAAATGCCGTCGATGATGCCGAGCTGAAACATCGATAGACCCATCAGGGCGCCGGTATTGCCGGCGCTGACCGCGACTTGCGCCTCGCCGTTCTTCACTGCTTCGATGGCGCGCCACATGCTGGTTTCGCGGCCGCGGCGCAACACATGGCTGGGCTTGTCTTCCATCGCCACTCTGTCCGGCGCATGGCGCAGGATGACGCGATCCTTCAGCCGCGGCGCCTTTGCCAGCAAAGCCGACAGCACCGCTTCATCGCCCGCGAGCAGGAATTTGGTGTCGGGATGACGCTGCGCCACGCGCTGCAGGGCACTTATGACAATGCCCGGCCCGGCATCGCCGCCCATCGCGTCTATCGAAACGACCAGTTCGCGGGCCAAGGCCACCTCTTCTTGGAAAGCAGAAGGGTGTTCAGGTCTTCGCCTTCACGACTTCGCGATCGGCATAATGCCCGCAAGCACCGCAAACATGATGCGGACGCTTGGGCTCACCGCATTTGGGACAATCGGCATGGGCCGCCGCGGTCAAGGCATGATGGGAGCGGCGCATATTGCGGCGCGACGGCGAGGTTTTTCGTTTTGGCACCGCCATGGCGGAATCTCCTGAAAATGCGCCCGGGGCCGGAAAAGCGCTCCAGCCAGGCAAAACAGGGGGCGTGGGTAGCAGGAAAGGGCTTGGCACTTCAAGCCGGAAATGGCGGCTTTTTGCTCTTCGGTCCGCAGGTTATGGCCCGGATTTCAAGCCCTTAAGAGCGGCAAAGGGGTTTTCCGGCTTGGGCTCCCCGGTTTCGGGGGGGACAAATTCGACCCCCGGGGCGCGCGGATAGGGATCGATCGCCAGCAGGAATTCCTCGATCAGGGGGGTGGCGAGGTCGTAATGCAGGCTGGAAATCTCCTCCCGCAACTCGTCGTCCTCCAGGCTGACGGCGGCATCCTTGGCCGGATCGCTGCCGCCATGGCGAGGAGCGGGGGCATAATGCAGCTCCCGCTCGAAATCGCGGGTGATGCGGGCCAGCAGCGGCTCCAATGTCACCACACAGGCCTGCATGACCTCGGCGGCCAGGTGATAGGCCAGCGCGAAGCGGGTGGGTGAGAGTTTGTGGAGGCGGATCTGGGCATCGTATTTGGGAACGTCCAGAACCCCGGCCAGGACCGCCAAGGCGGCGCGTTCGTCTTCACTGGCGGAAAAGGCAACCTCGTCACCGGCTTGGCCCAGGCGGTTGAGATTATAAGAGAGCGTGAAAGGCGCGCTCATGGCAGGGCTCCGAAATCCAAGGTTCCGGCGCCCACATCGCAGCCGGCCAAAGCGGTGCGGGCGCTTTGGACATAGCGGGCCAGGCGCAGGACCCGCTCGCCGCCGGCGGCGCCGCGCCAGACATTGCGGGCCAGGGCCTCGGCCAGAGCAGCCTCATCCGCGGCTTCGCTATAGGCTTTGAGGCGGCCGAAAAAAGCGTTGGCCATGGCCTTCATCCGGCGGCCCATACCCATATCGCCGGTGCCCTGCTCGCGCAGCGCCTCGTCGAAACCCAGGAACAACCCGTCGGTGAGCGCCTGGGCCTCAGGAGCCAGCCCGGCGGCTTTGAGGCGCTCCAGCACCAGCCAGGCATGCAGAGCCACCAGGTCGAAGCGTCCGTCCATGCTGTCGGGAACGCCGAGCCCTGCGAAAAAGACAGGCTGGCGGGCGCGGGCCACCAACTGTTCCTGCAGGGCGGCCGCAAGCCGCTTGTGCTTTGCGGATTTTCGTAACAAATTCAACATGTCAGGCTCTTCGGGGTTGCAATCTCGGGGCCGCAAAGGCTAGCACATTGGGCGGGCGGGGGCGGTACAGGGTTTTGACATGAACGGCAAGATTTTGGCGTTTCTGGGCATCGGTTTGCTGATCGCCTGCACGCCCACCATCGACAAGCGCGGCTATCTGGGCGATCCGGAAATCGAAGCCAGCATCAAGCCGGGGACCGATACCAAGACCACGGTCCAGGAGCGGCTGGGCTATGCCTCGACCACCGCCAGCTTCGGCAATGAGACCTGGTATTATATTTCCTCGAACGAAAAACAGGTCGCCTTCTTCACGCCGACCGTGCTGAACCGCGAGATCCTGGCGGTCTCCTTCGACAAGGACGGCAAAGTGGCGGGTCTTCGCCATTTCGGGCTCAAGGACGGCCATGTGATCGCGTTCGAGACTCGCGAGACTCCGGCGCGCGGCCGCGAGCTGACCTTCCTGATGCAATTGCTCAACGCGACGCCGGGTTCGGGCCAGAGCCAGATCACCCCGCCCAATCCGGGCAGCGGCGGCGGCGTGCCTTAACGAAACGACTTCGCTGCAAATGAAAAGGCGCGAATTCTTTGGATTCTCGCCTTTTCTGTTTCCATCGAATTCGGGCACTATTGCTTTTGTCGCCGGATTCTGAGCGAGCGCCATGTAGTGGGCAAGCGCGATCCAAAGCACGCCTCGACTGACCTTATTTCAAGGCGCTTGGAGAATTGGCTAAAGCGACTTCAAACTAGAGTCAGTCGGCAGACCCTACGCTTAATAGCTTTCGGCCTGCTCGCGTTACTCGCGTTAATCGCACTAGTTTACCTCGCTATGGCGGCGTTGGCGCTCTGGGGTATCTTCATCATGCTAAACGACGGCTGGCGTGGACCTATTACGCTCGCTGTGTTCCTTGCAATTATTGCTGGAATTTACCTTTGGCATCACCGCCCAAGGAGAAAGTCAAATTAGAACAAAAAAGGCGCGGACCGTTGGTCCGCGCCTTTTCATTTGTGTTTTTTGATCAGGACAGGTGGGCCAGAACCGCCAGCAGCAGCAGCGCCACGATGTTGGTGATCTTGATCATCGGATTGACGGCCGGACCGGCGGTGTCCTTGTAGGGATCGCCGACGGTGTCGCCGGTCACCGCGGCCTTATGGGCGTCCGAGCCCTTGCCGCCATAATGGCCGTCCTCGATGTACTTCTTGGCGTTGTCCCACGCGCCGCCGCCCGAGGTCATCGAGATGGCGACGAACAGGCCTGTGACGATCACGCCGAGCAGCATGGCGCCGAGCGCGTTGAACGCTTCGGTTTTACCGGCAACCCAGT
>JAICHV010000075.1 GCA_025924715.1 Alphaproteobacteria bacterium | reverse complement strand
TTCGGCATCTATGCCCACCAGGTGCGGGTGACGCCGGGCGACAAGACCCTGATCCTGTGCAGCAGAGGCAATGACGCGGCGGGCGGCAAACCGGAAGATCCCGGCCATATCGAAGTGTTTAGCTTCAAGGACGGCCAACTCGCCAATCTTCAGATCATCAAGCCCGGCGCCCAGGGCCTGGGCTTTGGCCCGCGACATCTGGATATTCATCCCAATGGCCGCTTTGTTTTCGTTTCCCTGGAGCGGGAAAACAGCATCGCCGTCTTCGGTCTGAAGCCCGACGGCACCCTGACGCCAGAGCCGTTGTTTCTGAAAAGCGCGCTGACCGATCCGGACGGCAAGGCCAAGCATCCCGGCCAGGGCGTGGGACCTATCCATGTCCATCCCAATGGCCGCTTTGTCTATCAGACCAATCGCGGCTCGGGCACCAAGGAGGTGAACGGCCACAAGGTCTCCAATGGCGGGGAAAATGACGTGGTGGTCTGGGCGATCAATGCGTCAACCGGCGAGCCGACGGTGATCCAGCGCGCCTGGAATGACGGCTTTGAGCTGCGCACCTTTGCCATGGATCCGTCCGGGCAGGTGCTAATCGCCGCCAACATCACGCCGATGGAAGTGATGGACCAGGGCGTGCTTTCCGAGGTCAGCGCAGGCTTGACGCTCTACAAGGCCGATGCGGACGGCAAGCTCATGACCGCGCACAAGTATGATGTGGATACCAGTGCGGGCACGCAGTTCTGGGCCGGCATGCTGACAATGGCTTAGCGACCGTCTGAAATCCCCCCTGACGCCGAGATTTTGGTCGTCCGAGCAGGGTCGCTAGCGACAGCGTAGCGACGCGCGGAGCGTACCCACCGTAAGTGGGACGCGACGCACTCGGCGGTCAAAAGATCAAGTCAGGAGGCGGATTTCTGCTCGGCCTTATCCGAGTAGGTATAGAGCGGCCGCGCCTTGCCTTCCACCACATCGGCGGTGATCACCACCTCCTGCACGCCCGAAAGGGTCGGCAGTTCGAACATGGTCTCGAGCAGGATGCCTTCCAGGATCGAGCGCAGGCCACGGGCGCCGGTCTTGCGGGCGATGGCCTTGCGCGCGATCGAATGCAGCGCCTCTTCCTGGAAGCGCAGCTTGACGCCTTCCATCTCGAACATGCGCATATACTGCTTGGCAAGGGCGTTCTTCGGCCGGGTCAGGATCTCGATCAGCGCCACTTCCGACAGATCGCCCAGGGTGGCCAGCACCGGCAGACGGCCGATGAATTCCGGGATCAGGCCGAACTTGAGCAGGTCTTCGGGCTCGATTTCGCGCAGCAGCTCACCCGTTCCGCGCTCATCCGGACTGCGCACATTGGCGCCAAAGCCCATGGAGGAGCCGGCGGTGCGCGCCGCGATGATCTTATCGAGGCCCGCAAAGGCGCCGCCGCAGACGAACAGGATATTGGTGGTGTCCACCTGCAGGAATTCCTGCTGCGGATGCTTGCGCCCGCCCTGCGGCGGTACGGAAGCCACGGTGCCTTCCATGATCTTGAGCAGGGCCTGCTGCACGCCCTCGCCCGACACGTCGCGGGTGATCGAGGGATTGTCGGACTTGCGCGAGATCTTGTCGACCTCGTCGATATAGACGATGCCGCGCTGGGCCCGCTCGACATTATAATCGGCAGCTTGCAGCAGCTTGAGAATGATATTCTCGACGTCCTCGCCCACATAACCGGCTTCGGTCAGGGTGGTGGCGTCGGCCATGGTGAAAGGCACGTCCAGGATGCGCGCCAGCGTCTGGGCCAGCAACGTCTTGCCGCAGCCGGTGGGGCCGATCAGCATGATGTTGGACTTGGCCAGCTCGACGTCGCCGTTCTTGCCGGAGGAATTGATCCGCTTGTAGTGGTTGTGGACGGCGACCGAGAGCACCTTTTTGGCGTGACTCTGGCCGACGACATAGTCGTCCAGCACCTTGAAGATTTCCTGGGGGGTGGGCACGCCCTCCTTGGACTTCATGAAGGAGGTCTTGTTCTCCTCCCGGATGATTTCCATGCAGAGTTCGACGCATTCATCGCAGATGAACACGGTCGGGCCCGCGATCAGCTTGCGAACCTCATGCTGGCTCTTGCCGCAAAAGGAACAGTAGAGCGTGTTTTTGGACTCGCCGCCGCTGGCCTTGCTCATCGTTCTGTCTTTCGGACCTTTCGCCCGTATCGCAGTCCCGGTCCGGCAAGGACCATGCTGCTTTGCACCATTGGAAGGGGCTCGAAGCACCTTCCGTACCCAACATTCGACCATGTTAGGCCGTGCCGGATCAAGATTTGTTTAATCCAGGCCAAGCCTCGGAAAAACAAGGAACTTTCGTCTTTTTGGCCGACCTAGACCGGGTTTTCGCTTTCCGGACGGCGAACCATGACCTGATCTAAGAGCCCGAAAGTCTTAGCTTCTTCCGCTGTCATATAGGTGTCGCGGTCGAGCATTTTTTCAATGGCCTCGACCGTCTGGCCGGTATGCTTGGCGTAAATCTCGTTCAGCCGCTTCTTCAGTTTGACGATTTCCTGGGCATGGCGGGCAATGTCGGCGGCCTGGCCGTAATAGGAAGCCGAGGGCTGGTGGACCATCACCCGGGCATTGGGAAGGGCAAAGCGGTCGCCCTTTTTGCCGGCGCAGAGCAGCAGGGAGGCGGCCGAGGCGGCCTGGCCGATGCAGAAGGTCTGCACCGCGGGGCGGATATATTGCATGGTGTCGTAGATCGCCAAACCCGCCGTCACCAACCCGCCGGGCGAGTTGATGTACATATGGATTTCCTTTTTGGGGTTTTCCGCTTCCAGGAACAGCAGCTGGGCGGTGATCAGGCTGGCGCCGTAATCCTCGATCGGGCCGGTGATGAAGATCACCCGCTCCTTCAGCAGCCGCGAATAGATGTCATAGGCGCGCTCGCCCCGCGCGGTCTGTTCGACCACCATGGGAACCAGGGTATTGTTATAGAATTCGGACGGGTTAGCCATGCGACGCCTTCTGATTCGAGCGGAGGACCGCACCATACACGATCCGGGGCTTAATATAGGGTGAGCAGGGGTTTGTCGCCAGGCAAACGCAATGTCCTGGCCGGGGCGCCTCGGCTTCAGAGCGCGTCTTGGAGTTCGGCCCGAACGACCTTGCCTTGGCAGGGGTCCAGGGCGACTTCTACATCAGGGCCCTTGAACACTCTCTTCTTGGGATAAAAGGTCAACACCACCCAGCCATTCTTGTTTTCGATATTGGGCGTTTCCAGGTTGAAGGCCGCGGGGGAAAAGCGGGCCCTCAAGGTCGTAAAACTATCGCCCGCGGTCGGGACCATGATCGGATAGCGCTGCGCCCCCATTGCTTGGAGGGAAGGAAGGACGATCCTGTCACGGGTCTGCGCGGTGTACACGAAGGCGCACTGCCCGCCAGGATTGGCGCTGGCGAGCGGGTCTTGGGTCCGGCGTACCCAATGCCAGTGGTCATCGGTAGAGCTTTTCGTCCATCCTCTGTCGCTCATGCATTTGGCAAAGAAGCCGGACGGTGCGACCGGCGCGTAATTCGGGGCACCCCAATTCTGCTTGTCGAAGGCATTGCGGCAAAAACTGCTATCGCCGTTGCGTTGTGCGACTTGCGCCATTGGCAGGGAGTTTTCGTTGGCACAGCCCGTCAGAGCCAGAATGGTAATCAGAATACCTGGGATGATCGCGCGCATGCCTTCAGCCTCCTAAGGACAAAGGTGGAAAAGCAATCGTTGTCGCGATGTTCTGCTCTTTTCGGAACTCTGTCGACGGCTACGGGCCGGCGCATGTTCGCCGCACGGTATGTTGACAGGAAATACTGCCGCCCGGGACGGCAGATTTCCTACGCCGTCGCCGCCTTCACGCTTTCCGGCAGATCGTCCGGATCCTTGAACAGGGTTTCGCGGTCCACTTGTTTGTCGGTGACCTGGGCGAGTTCGGCGATGAAATCCACCACCTTGTCCTCGAACAGGGGGGCGCGGATTTCGGCCTGGGCCTGCGGGTTCTTGGTGAAATACTCATAGAGCCGCTGTTCATGGCCGGGATATTGGCGCACCCGGTTCAGGATGGCGCGCTGCACTTCGTCGGGCGAAATGGTGATGCCGTTCTGCTCGCCCAGCCGGCCCAGCACCAGGCCCAGCCGCACCCGGCGTTCGGCGATGGCGTGATATTCGGCGCGCAATTCTTCGTCGGTCTTGCCTTCATCGGCGGCGGTCTTGCCCTCGCGCTGCAATTCGGCTTCGACCTGGGCCCAGATCGATTTGAACTCACCTTCCACCATCTGCGGCGGCAGCGGGAAGCTATGGGCCGAATCCAGCGCATCCAGAATGCGGCGCTTCAAATGCAGGCGGCTGGCGGAGGCGAACTCGCTCTTGACCTGGTCGCGGATGCGCTCGCGCAGGGTGCCGATGGTGTCCAGGCCCATTTTCTGCGCCAGGGCATCGTCGAACGCCACCGGCGCCGGCGCCTTGACCTCTTTCACCGTCACCGCAAAGACCGCGTCCTTGCCGGCCAATTCGGCGGAATGATAATCTGCCGGGAAGGTCACCTTGACGTCGCGGCTCTCGCCCGCCTTGGCGCCGATCAGCTGGTCTTCGAAGCCGGGAATGAACTGGCCGGCGCCCAAAGTGAGATTGAAATTCTCACCCTTGCCGCCTTCGAATTCGACCCCATCGACGCTGCCGACGAAATCGATGGTGACGGTGTCGTCCTTCTGGGCCGCCTCGCCTTCGGGGCGCGGGGTATAATCGCGCGCCTGTTGGGCGATGCGCTGCAGCGCTTCGTCGATATCGGCATCGGTGACTTCGGCGGTGAGCCGCTCGACCTTCAGGCTCGCGACATCGGCGGTCTGGAATTCGGGCATCAGATCGACGGTCACGGTGAATTGCAGATCGGCCTTGCCGTCGACCACCTGTTGCACATCGCCCACCGGCTCGATGCGCGGGGTCAGGGCGGGCTTGAGCTGGTTGTCGCTGACCGCCTTCTGGCTGCCTTCATTGACGGCCTGTTCGACGATCTCGCCCAGCAGCGACTTGCCATATTGCTTCTTCAGGAAGGAGATCGGCGCCTTGCCGGGACGAAAGCCCTTCAGATGCATCTTGGGCTGCATCTCCGCCAGCCGGGCGGTGACCCGGCTGTCCAGCTCGCTGGCCGGCACGGTGACCGTGAACTGGCGGTGCAAGTCTTCGGAAACCGTCTGGGTGATCTGCATCTGAACGTCCTTCACTAAAGTTCTGGCCTCACGGCCTCAGTTTTCGTCTGCCGCCGGCCCGCGAAGACGCTGGCGCGCGCGGCCCGTTGGCATTCCAAGCGGGCGCCTCGCGCCCGCTTGGAATGGTGCGGGCGGAGGGACTTGAACCCCCACGACTTTCGTCACTGGAACCTAAATCCAGCGCGTCTACCAGTTCCGCCACGTCCGCATCGAAGGGGGACCGCCTTCCGTCCTCGCGCCCGGCTCGCCGCCGGGAGGCGCCCCTATATCAGGGGATTTCCGGGGTTTCCAGGGCTTTAGGGCATGGGCCTAAGGTAAATCGCGACATCCCAGAATTGCCCGAATTTCCGCCCGATTTCCCGCAAAGTGCCGACCGGTTCAAAGCCCATGGCCCGGTGCAGGCCGTTGGAGGCCGCATTGGGCTGGGTGATCCCACCATAGGCGCGGTGGACGTCCTCAGGCTTGAGCGCTTCGAACAGGGTGGAGTAGAGCCTTCGCCCAAGCCCCTGGCGCTGATGGGCGGGATCCAGATAGACGCTGGTTTCGACGCTGCAGTCATAAGCGGCACGCTCGCGATAGCGATGCGACGAGGCCCAACCGACGGGCCGGCCGTCTTTCAGCGCGACAAAGCACTGATACCGCCCGCTGGACGCAAACCCGGAAAACCATTCGCGCCGCTGCACCAGCGTGCGCGGTTCGACATCGAAGGTAACCGGCGTGCCCACGACATAGTGATTATAGATGTCGAGCAGCGCCGGAAGATCGCGCTCCTCGGCATGGCGGATTTCAATGTCAGCCATGATCGCGCAACCCCGCCAGCACCTCTGGCAGCATATCGGGCAGATCCTCGGCGATCAGGCCGGGGCCGAAGCGGCCGGCGGCGTCGCCATGCATCCATGCTCCCGCGCAAGCTGCCGAGAACGCGTCCATGCCTTGCGCCAGAAGCCCGGCGATCATCCCGGCCAGCACATCGCCGGCGCCGGCGGTGGCCAGCGTCGGCGGGGCATTGGCGTTGATCACCGCCATGCCATCCGGCGCCGCGATCACCGTGTCGGGGCCTTTGAGCAACACCACCGCGCCGGCGCGGGCCGCGGCGGTGCGGGCGGCCTCCAGCTTGCCGGCGCTTTCGTCCAGCAGATGCGGAAACAACCGCTCGAATTCGCCGGCATGCGGGGTCAGCACGGCGGGATTTCTGATCCGCGCGAACAAGGCATCCGGATCGGCCTGAAACGACGTCAGCGCGTCGGCGTCGAGAACCACTCCTCTTATGGTCGCTCCGGCTTGCGCCGACGCTCCTGCGCCGCTCGCCAGCACCGCCCCAACCAGCTCGCGGGTCTCACCGCCTACGCCCAGACCCGGGCCGGCAACCACCGCATTGAGCCGCCGGTCCTGGAGCAGATCCGCCAAGCCTTTGGCGCCGGAAAAAACCTTGATCATGATCGCGGTGAGATGGGCGGCATTCACATCCGCGGCGTCTTCGGGCGAGGCGACGCTGACCAGCCCTGCGCCGATGCGCAATGCGGCGCGCGCCGCCAGCCGCGCCGCGCCCGTCGCATGGGCCGGGCCACTGAGGACCACGGCATGGCCGCGGGCATATTTATGCGCGTCCAGCCGGGGCCAGGGATAAGACCAGCGGCCTGCGGAATTCTCGAACAGATTGACGGAGGGAAGTGCGCTATCAGGAATGCCGATATCGGCCAGCACCACCTCGCCGCACAGCACCCGGCCGGGCAGCAAAAGATGCGCCGGCTTCTTGCGAAAGAAGGTCACGGTGAGCCGCGCCTGGATGGCGTGATCGCCCAGCACCGCGCCGCTGTCGCCGGCGACACCGCTGGGCACATCGATGGCGACCACGGGAATGGCGCCGGCATTGAGCAGGCGCACCAGTTTGACCACCGCCCCTTCCAAGGGTCGCGACAAGCCGGCGCCGAACAAACCGTCCACCACCAATTGCGCGTCTTCCAAAACCCCCGGTGCGATCGGCAGGCGTGCGCCGCCCCATTGCCGCGCCATGATCGCGGCCTCGCCTTTGGGAACGCCCAGGGCGGCAGTGCGGACCTCAAAGCCCTGCGCCGCCAGCAGCCGCGCCACGACATAACCATCGCCGCCATTGTTGCCGGGGCCGCACAGCACCAGCACCGGACAAGGCGCGAACCGGGCGGTGACGGCATCGGCAACCGCCTTGCCGGCATTTTCCATCAGCGTCAGCACGGAAGTGCCGGACGCAGCGGTATCGGCATCGGCCCGCGCCATTTGTTCGACGGTGAGAATTTCCCCGCTCATGACGCGAAATACCGTTTCAGCCGGGCCAGCGCCTCTTCCACCAAGGCGCGCTGTTTGCAGAAGGCAAAGCGCACATAGGTGTCCGGAGTACCACCCGAAAAGAACACCGAGAGCGGGATCAGCGCGACGCCGGCCTCGCGCACCAGCCGCTCGCAAAACGCGCGGTCTTTTTCCTTTGTCAGCCCGGCGATGCCGGCGGTGAGAAAATAGGTCCCTTCCGAAGGCAGCACATCGAAGCCGATTTCCGCCAGACCCGCGGCCAGCACATCGCGATTGGCTTGCAGCCGGGCCCGCAACGCGGCGGCAAATTCCATCTCGTGGTTCAGGCCATGGGCAATGCCCAGTTGCAGCGCCGGCGCGGTGGTGAAGGTGAGGAACTGATGCGCCTTGCCGATCACTTCGATCATCGATTTGGGGCCCGTGACCCAGCCGACTTTCCAACCCGTCAGGGAAAAGATCTTTCCCGCCGAGCCGATCCGCACCACGGCGTCACGCATGCCGGGCAATGTCGCCAGCGGCACATGCTCGCGTCCGTCAAAAGTCAGATGTTCATAGACCTCGTCGCTGATCACCACGGCGCCGACTTTGCCCACCGCCGCGGCCAGCAGCGCCAGTTCGTCGCGGCCAAATACCCTGCCTACCGGATTGAGCGGGGAATTGATCATCACCAATTTGGTCTTGGGGGTGATCGCCTGGGCCAGCGCCTCCTGCGTCAAGCGCCATTGCGGCGGCGCCAGTTTGATGGTGCGGATCGTGGCGCCGATGCTCTCGCAAATGGGACGATAGGAATCATAGACCGGCTCGATCAGCACCACTTCGTCGCCCGGCCCGCACAGGCCCATGATCGAGGCGGTGAGCGCCTCGGTGGCGCCGGACGTCACCAGAATTTCGCTCTCGACATCATAGTCCAGGCCGTAATGGCGCTGGGCATGGGCGGCCAAGGCGCGGCGCAATCCCGCCATGCCTTTCATCGGGGCATATTGGTTGGGACCTTCGGCCAGGGCCCGGGCGGCCACGGCCCGGATCGCCCCAGGCCCATCGATGTCGGGAAACCCCTGCCCCAGATTCACCGCCCCATACTCGAGCGCGGCCGCGCTCATCACCGTGAAAATGGTGGTGGGAAGACCTGCGAAAACCGGGTTGAATCGGGTCATGCGCAAGACAATTGCAGACTGGCCCGGCAAAAGCAGCGGGTTTCGGGTTTGCTCATAAACTAGGCTGTTTGCCTATTTTTTATACAGTCCGAGGCGCCTCTCTGCCGGGCACTTGCATAAGTCTTTGAAATATCGTGGGAATGCCATCTGCAAAAACCGGCACAAGTCCTGCAAATTCGTTAATAGGCACGTCCCGGCTGGAGCCGATGGGCGCGCGGAGGAGCACATGAAAAAGATCGAAGCCATCATCAAGCCGTTCAAACTCGACGAAGTGAAGGAAGCCCTGCAGGAAGTGGGGGTCCAGGGCATTACCGTGACCGAAGCCAAGGGCTTTGGCCGGCAAAAAGGCCATACCGAGCTCTATCGGGGCGCGGAATATGTGGTCGACTTCCTGCCCAAAGTGAAAATCGAGATCGTGGTCTCGGAAGCCCGGCTGGAGGCCTCGGTCGATGCCATCCAGAAGGCTGCGCGCACTGGCCGCATCGGCGACGGCAAGATTTTCATTCTCAATGTCGAGGAAGCCATCCGCATCCGTACAGGCGAGACCGGCGCGGACGCCATCTAATCCACACCCCATATCCTGTGGGATCAATTTCAGTTCAACGTCGAAGGGAAGACAATCATGGCCGACAAGAAAACCAGCGCGAGCGACATTCTCAAGCTGATCAAGGACAAGGACGTCAAATATGTGGACGTCCGCTTCACCGATCCCAGGGGCAAGTGGCAGCATGTCACTTTCGACCTGTCGATGGTCGATGACGACTTCCTCAACAACGGCACCATGTTCGACGGGTCCTCGATCGCCGGCTGGAAGGCGATCAATGAGTCCGACATGCTGCTATTGCCGGACCTCGAGACGGCGGTGATCGATCCCTTCTTCGCCCAGACCACCCTGATCCTGATCTGCGACGTGCTGGAGCCCCTGACCGGCCAGCGCTATAGCCGCGATCCGCGCTCCATCGCCAAGGCGGCAGAAGCCTATGTCAATTCCTCGGGCGTGGGCGACACCACCTATTTCGGTCCGGAAGCCGAATTCTTCGTCTTCGACGACGTGCGGTTCGATGTGTCGATGAACAAATGCTTCTACTTCCTGGATTCCAAGGAAGGCGCCTACAACACCGGCACCGAATATCCGGAAGGCAATCTGGGTCACCGTCCCAAGGTGAAGGGCGGCTATTTCCCCGTCCCGCCCGTGGACAGCGAGCAGGACATGCGCGGCGAGATGCTGGCGGTGATGCGCGACATGGGCATCAACCCGGAAAAGCACCACCATGAAGTGGCGTCCGCCCAGCACGAGCTTGGTTTC
>JAICHV010000074.1 GCA_025924715.1 Alphaproteobacteria bacterium | reverse complement strand
GAGCTGATCGCGATGGGCCGCAACATGCAGGCGGTGATCACCGACAACAAGGGCCAGGAACGCGCCACCTATCGCATCACCTATGGTGCGCGTTTGAAGGTCGATGAAGGCGCCAACGTCAAGCGCGGCGACCGGCTGGCGGAATGGAATCCCAACGCCCTCCCGGTGCTGACCGATGTCGAAGGCATTGTGAAATACGAAGACCTGATCTTCGGTGTCACCGTGCGCGAAGTGTCCGACGAAAAGACCGGCGTTTCGAACAAGGTGGTGATGGACAGCCGCGGCACGGGCAGCAAGAACGCGCCCGACCTCAGACCGACCCTCGCCATCGTCGACAAGAAGGGCAAACTGGTTCCGATCCCGGGCGGCGGCGAAGCGCGCTATGCGATCTCGCCGGATGCGATCTTGTCGGTCGAAGACGGCTCGGAAGTGAAGGCCGGCGACGTTCTCGCCCGCATTCCGACCGAAGGCGCCAAGACCCGCGACATCACCGGCGGTCTGCCGCGGGTGGCGGAATTGTTCGAAGCCCGCAAGCCCAAGGAAGCGGCCGTGCTGGCCGAGACCGACGGCTTTGTCGAGTTCGGCAAGGACTACAAGAACAAGCGCCGTGTCATCGTCAAGCCGAAGTCGGACAAGATCGAACCGACCGAGTACCTGATCCCCAAGGGCAAGCATATCAGCGTGCGCGAGGGCGATTATGTCGAGAAGGGCGATTACATCGTCGAAGGCAATCCGTCGCCGCATGACATCCTGCGCATCAAGGGCATGGAAGAATTGGCCACCTATCTGGTCAAGGAAATCCAGGACGTCTATCGCCTGCAGGGTGTGAAGATCAACGACAAGCATATCGAAGTGATTTGCCGCCAGATGATGCAGAAGCTTGAGATCACCGATGGTGGCGACACCACCTTGATCGCGGGCGAGCATGTCGATGCGTCCGAACTCGAACAGGCCAACAAAAAGGCCGAAATCGAGGGCCGCAAGGGTGCCGATGGCCGTGCCATCCTGCTTGGCATCACCAAGGCAAGCTTGCAGACCCGCTCGGTGTTCTCGGCGGCGTCCTTCCAGGAAACCACCCGCGTCCTCACCGACGCGGCGGTCAATGGCAAGGTCGACATGCTGGAAGGCCTCAAGGAGAACGTGATCGTGGGCCGGTTGATCCCGGCGGGCACCGGCGGCGCCATCGCCCGCCTGCGCCACATCGCCACCGAACGCGACAAGGCCATCCAGGCCGAAACCGCGGCCGCCAACGAGCCGGTGCCGCAGTTGGAAGCGCCGGCGGCCGAATAGGCCAAACTGGCATCCCGGGCGCGGCGCAGCACGTAGTGATGCGCCGCAAACCCGGGACCAAAAAGGGCCGCCCGCAAGGCGGCCCTTTTCTTTGCGTCCCGATGCAATTGCGCTACCTTGCGGGCAGGGCAGGGGGGCGATGATGGAAAAATCGATCATGTTGATGGTGGGCGCGCTGCTGCTGGCAAGCGCCGCATCCGCCCAGCCCGCCTACACACCCGACGGCAAGATGCTGGTGCCGCGCGATTATCGCTCGTGGATGTTTCTCACCTCGGGCTACGACATGTCCTATGTCGAAGGGCCGGCCGCGACCAACCACAGCTTTGGCAATGTCTTTGTCGATCGGCCTTCTTATGAGGTTTTCGCCAAAACCGGCATTTGGCCCGACAAGACCGTCTTTGTGCTGGAAAGCCGTGCCGGCAGCGCCGATGATCCCCTGGTCAAGCGCGGCGAATTCCAGGCCGGTCCGCCGATGAGCCTGGAAACCCATGTCAAGGATGCCGCCAAAGGCGGCTGGGCTTTTTATGGCTTCGGCCGGGATGGCGGTCCGGCCGCGATGATCCCCAAAACCGCGGCCTGCTATTCCTGTCACCAGGATCACGCCCAGACTGACACGACGTTCACGCAGTACTATCCGACTCTGGCCCGCAAATAGGCCAATAGCCAACGGGCGAATTGGGAGGCGGGGAGGGCGGCGGATGCCTATATTGCTGCCATGAGCCTGCCCAAGCCCTTTTCCTGGACCCGCGAAGACGCTCGCAGCGGCAAATTCGATGGCAAGTTCCTGATCGGTGTGCGCACCACCGGGATCTATTGCCTGCCGTCCTGTCCGACCCATCCGCCCAAGCCGCAAAATGTCACCCTTTACCGCACCGAGGCGGAGTGTGAGGCGGCGGGCTTGCGCGCCTGCAAGCGCTGCCGGCCTGACCTCTATTATCGCGGCGAGGATGAGAACACGGCCTTGTTCGAAGGCCTGGCGGCGCGGGTGCGCACCGGCTTGCCTGATTTCGCAGCTACCTCCGATCTGGCGCGCGCCGCCGGCGTCAGCCAGACCAAGCTGGGCGATCTGTTTCGTGCGCATGCTCATCTGGCGCCTGCCCAATGGCTGCGGCGGGAACGGGTGCGGGCGGCTGCCCAGGCGCTACTGGAAAGCCGCGATAAAGTGGTCGATATCGGTTTCGCCACCGGCTTTGAAAGTGAATCGGTCTTCCACCGCCAATTCCTGGCCCTGACCCGGACGACGCCGGGCGCTTATCGCGCCCTGGCCGGCGCCACCAATTTCCTCATCCAGCTTCCGCCCCATTATCGGGCGGGCGAAATCCTCGCCTATCACGCCCGCGACCCCGACGGCCCCTGCGAACGTAGTGAGGGCCGGCGCATCTGGAAGGCCTTGGCGACCGAGGATGGCCCGGTGGTCCTGGAATTGTCGCTGGAGGCGGAAGGGGCTTGGGCCCGCATCCATGCCGAGCGCAAGCTGGGCCGCGGCGCCATGGCCTTTATCCACGAAGCGGCACTTCGCATTCTGGGTCTCAACAACGACGTCACCCAGTTCGAGACCCGCCATGCCGGGTTCGCCGACAAGCGCCGCGGCCTGCGTTTGCCCAATCTTCCCACCGGATTCGAAGGCCTGGTCTGGGGCATTGTCGGACAGCAGATCCACATCAAGTTCGCTGGCAGCTTGCGCCGAGAAATCATTGAAATGGCAGGGGAAAGGATCGGCCATATGCGGGCCCATCCGAGCCCCGAACGCGTCGCCAACCTCGATGTTGCCACGCTCAACAAGCGGCGTTTTTCCCGCTCCAAAGCGCGTTATCTGATCGATGCCGCCGCGGCGGTGGCGGGCGGCACTTTGGATATCGAAGGCCTGGCGCGCGGCTCGGCCCTGGCGGCGGAAAAGGCGCTGACCGCCCAGCGCGGCATCGGACTTTGGACCGCCCGCTATGTGCTGCTGCGGCACGGCTTCGCCGACGCCGCGCCCGTGGGTGACAGCGCCTTGGCGACGGCGCTTCAGCGCCTGCACAACCTGCCCACTCGTCCCGATCACGAGCATACCGCAACCCTGATGCGCGCCTTCGCGCCGCATCGCAGCCTTGCCACCATGCATCTTTGGACCAGCCTCAAGGAGGCGTCATGATCTTCTGGGACACAATCGAATCCCCCTTCGCCACCTTCGCGGCTTGGGTCGACGACAAGGGAAGGCTGCTGCGCTTTCATCTCAGCGCTAGCGGCGCGGCCAAAGTCGATCCGCGGGCTGAGCGCAACGCCAAAGGCCTGGGGGAGGTGCGCCGCCAGGTCGGCGAATATGCCAAGGGCAAACGACAGGATTTCGACCTGGACTTCGACGCCCAGGGGCCGGACTTCAACCGGCTGGTGTGGAAGGCCCTGTGCGAAATTCCCTTCGGCACCACCACCTCCTATGGCGCCATCGCCAAGAAGATCGGCTTTCCCAAATCCGCCCGGGCCGTGGGCGCCGCCAATGGCGCCAATCCGATTCCCTTGATCGTGCCCTGCCACCGGGTGATCGGCTCCGATGGCAGCATGACCGGCTATGGCGGCGGCTTGCCGCTCAAGCGCAAGCTGCTGGCCCATGAGGCGCGGGTGGCCGGAACGCGGCTCGACCTGTTCTCCTAAACCTTCAGCACGTCGTTGCGACTTGCCACCAGCGCATACAGCACCGGCATCAGGAAAATGCTGACCACCAGCCGGGTGATCAGGCCGGCGACGATGACGATGGCGAAGGGCTTTTGGGAATCGGTGCCGACGCCGGTCGCCAGCGCCGCCGGCAACAGCCCGATCGAGGCGACCAGGGCCGTCATCATGATGGGCCGCAGCCGGGCAATCGCGCCTTCGCGGATTGCCTGTTCGACCGGCATGCCATCGAGCCTCAGTTCATTGACATAGGAAATATAAACCACCGCGGTCAGGACCGAGACCCCGAACAAGGCAAGAAAGCCCACCCCCGACGACACCGAAAAAGGCGTGCCGGTGATCCACAAGGCCAGCAGGCCCCCAGCCGGCGCCGACAGGATCACCCCCGCCACGGTGATCAGGGGAAATTTGAAATTGCTGTAGAGCAGGAACAGCAGGAAGAAGATCAGGAACACCGTCAAAGGCAGGATCACGCCAAGCTGCCGGCTGGAGGCGGTGTATTCGGAATATTCTCCGCCCCAATCGGCGCGATAGCCCTGCGGCAGCGTAACCTTCCGGTTCACCTGGGCGATGGCATCTTCGACGGCATCGGCCAGGGAACGCCCCTCGACCGAGAATTGCACGCCGATGAATCGCGAATTGTTCTCGCGGTAGATGAAGGATGCGCCGTTGGCGACCTGGATATCGGCGAGTTCGCGCAGCGGAATCTGCTGTCCGCCCGGGGTGGCCACCGGGATATCTCCGATCTCCTCCGGATTGTTGCGGTAGCGTTCTTCCAGCCGCACCACCAGATCGAACTCGGCTTCACCTTGCACCACCTGGGTGGCGGCGTCGCCGCCGATCGCGGTCTGGATCAATCCGTTGATGTCGGAAACGTTGAGCCCGTAACGGGCGATGGTGGCGCGGTTGACCTTGATGGTCAGGCTGGGCTGCCCCAATTCCTGGACCAGCGTTACGTCTTTGATGCCGGGCACCCGCTCCAGCACCTGTTTGATCTGCTTGCCCTTGAGCTGGAGTGTGTTCAGATCGGGACCGAATACCTTGACGGCGAGGGCGCTTTTCAGCCCCGTTTCCGCTTCGTCGACGGCGTCTTCGGCCGGCTGGGTATAGTTGAAGATGATGCCTGGAAAAGCCGACAATTTCTGGTTGATGGCTTCGATCAGCGCGGGTTTGGTGTGATAGGCGCCGGTCCATTGCGAATAGGGCTTGAGCGAAACATTGAATTCGGCATTGAAAAAGCCGGTGGGATCGGTGCCGTCGTCGGGCCGCCCCAGTTCCGACCCCACATTGGTGACTTCGGGAAAGCTGCGCAAAACGGACCGCACCCTGGGCGCGATCTTGGCCGCTTCGTCGAAGGAAATCGTATAAGGCATCGTGGCGCGCACCCAGAGCGCGCCTTCATCCAGATGCGGCATGAACTCCGCCCCGATGGCCGGCACCAGCAACAGCGATGCCGCGAGCAGACCGGCAGAGCCGCCAACCGTCAGCCAGGGACGTGCCAGACACCAGTCCAGCCCACTGATATAGCGGGTCTTGACATATTCGAAGATGGCGTTGCGCCGCTCTTTCACGTCGCCGCGCATGAACCAGGCACACAGCACCGGCAGCAGGGTCAAGGTGATGATCAGCGAGCCGATCAAGGCGAACACCATGGTATCGGCCATCGGCTTGAACAGCGTGCCCGAGGGGCCGGTCAGCACATAGATCGGCAGGAAGCTGACCAGGATGACGGCAATGGCATAAACCAGCGGGCGGTCGACCTCGGCCGCGGCATCGCGGATCACTTCCAGCAGGTCGACTTTTTCGCCGCGACGAAGCGCGATCTGGCGGAAAATATTTTCCACCATGAACACCGCGCCGTCCACCAGGATGCCGAAATCGATGGCCCCGATGGACAGAAGATTGGCGGAGGCGTTCTGCAGGTCCAGGCAGATGAAAGCGAACAGCAAAGCCAAGGGAATGGTGACGGCGACAATCAAGCCGGCACGAAAATCGTAGAGAAAGAAAACCAGCACCACCAGCACCAGCAACATGCCGCGCAGCAAATTGCCTTCCACCACCTGGGTGGTCAGCGCGATCAGGTCGCTGCGGTCGTAAAAGGGATGAACCTTCACGTCCTTGGGCAGAATGCGCTCGTTGAGTTCCTTGGTCTTGGCCTCGACGCGTTTGAGCACGTCCTGGGTCTTTTCGCCCTTGCGCAGCAGGATGACGCCTTCCACGGCGTCGTCTTGCTTCTCGAAACCGAATTCGCCCAGGCGGGGCGCAATATCGGTCACCACCCGGCCGACATCCTTGACCAGGATCGGCGTGCCGTTGTTCACCGACAGCACGACATTGCCGATATCGTCCAGAGTTTCCAGCCGCCCCACGCCGCGCACATAATAGAATTGGCCGCCTTGGGAATAAAATCCGCCGCCGGCATTACCGTTATTGGCGCCGAGCGCGGTTTCCACCTGGGCAATGGACAAGCCGACACCGGCGAGTTTGGCCGGGTCGACCAGCACTTGATATTGCATGGTGCCCCCGCCAAAGCCGGAATCATCGGCCACGCCGGGCACGGCGCGGTAAGCCGGTTCGACCACCCAATCCTCAAAGGTCTTCAGTTCGGTCGGCGAGCGGTCCGGGCTCTGCAGCACGTAACGATAGATCAGGCCCGACGGCGAGGTCAGCGGCGAGATCGAGGGGGTGACGCCGTCCGGCAGGCCCAGATCCGACAAGCGGTTGAACACTTCCTGGCGCGCAAAATAATTGTCGGTGCCTTCCTCGAAGGTGAGAACGACATTGGAGAGGCCGTACAGCGAGATCGAACGCGAGGTGACGGTGCGGGCAATGCCGTTCATCCCCCGCTCCGTCGGCACGGTGATCAGCCGCTCGACTTCCTCGGCGGCATGGCCGGGCCATTGGGTGGTGATCTCCACCATCGGCGGCGACAGGTCGGGATAGGCGTCCACCGGCAGCCGGTTCAGCGAGCGCGTACCCGCCACCAGCAGCAGCAAGGTGGCCAAAGCCACCAGGAATTTTTGCCGCAGCGAGGCCGCGACAATACGGTTCATCAACGAGGCGCCGCGGGCCGCAGGGGCGATATGCTCGCTCATTGATTTTGCATGAACTGGAGGAAGATAGCGCCGTCGGCGACGATCCGCTGCCCGGGCGTCAGGCCCGATTGGATCTCATATCGGTCGCCGGTGCGGTAGCCCAATGTCACATGCTGGCGGGCATAGGAATTGTCGGGCTGCACGACATAGACAAAGGGCAGGTTCTGGTCGTCGCGCAGGATGGCGGAAACCGGCGCGAGCACGCCGGTGGTTTCCTGGCGCGATTCCAGCCGGACATGGACATACATCTGTTTCTTCAGGAACTCGCCCGGATTGTTCACCACCACCCGAACCGCGACCGAACGGGTGTTGGGATCGACCAGGGCGGCGACATTGCCGACGGTGCCGGATAACGTCTTTCCGGCGACACCGGTCTCCACCACGGCGCGGTCGCCGACATGAACCGCTTCGAGATCGGACGCGAAAATTTGCGCCATCACCCAGACCCGCGACAGGTCGGCGATGGTGAAGGCGGGCGTGGTATTGGCTTGCAGCAATTGACCCGGCGTGACCAGCCTTTCCACCACGGTACCGGCGAGGGGTGCGCGGATGAAGCCCTCGATCTGTCCCACGGGTTTGCCGGTCCGGATGGCGTCGATCACGCCCGGATCGACGTTCAACCCCACCAGGGCCTCGTGTGCCGCATCGCGGTCGGCCTCGGCGCCGGCGGCGTCGGTTTCGGCCTGGTCGGCCTCGCGCTGCGAGACGCCATTATGCGCCAGCAGATCCTTGTCCATATCCGCCAGCCGGCGCAGCGTAGTCGCCGTGCTGATCGCCTTGCGATAGGCGCTGACCGCGGCCGCATAGTCGGGCGAATTGACCGCCGCCAAGGCCTGGCCCTTGCGCACATGATCGCCGGGCGCCACCAGCAGCCGCGCGACGGGACCGGAGATCGGCGCCAGCACGCTGGTCGCCTGCTCATTGTCGAAATCCACCGTGCCGGTGGTCTCGATCACTTTGTGATAGCCGCCTCGCGCCACGGTATAGAGGTGGATATTCTGCCGCTGCGCCGGCGTCAGCGTGACATTGGCGGCGGTGTCGGAAGGTTTCTGTCCGTCATCCTTGGGAGAACAGGCGGCGAGGACAACAACCGCGGCCAGGACGGCGGCGCGGCGAAATGCGGATCGGGCTGTATTTTTCATCTTATGGATTTCCATGTTCGTCGCGCGCCAAGGAGGTCTGGTTCCACCAGCCGCCGCCCAAGGCCAAAAACAGGGCCGCGGTATCGGCATAGCGCGCCGATTGGGCATTGATCAGGGTGATGCGGGCCTGCTGATAAGCCTGCTCGGCATTGAGAAGTCCCACCATATTGGCGTAACCGACCTCGCGCTGATGCTGGGTGATATCCAAAGTGGCCTTGGCCGCGGCTTCGGCATCGGCCGCGGCTTTCAGTCCTTCGGCGTCCTGCTGCAGCGCTGTCAGGCTGTCGGCGACGTTCTGGAAGGCGGTCAGCACGGTGCTGCGATATTGCTCCGCCGCCTGGTCGAAATTGGCCCGCGCCGCACCTTCCTGGTGGAGCAGCGTGCCGCCGTCGAATATGGGTGCGGTGAGCGCAGCGCCGATATTCCAGAAATCGGTGCCCGGCGTGAAGAGCTGGTTCAAGGCCAGCGCGGTATTTCCTGCCGTGGCGGTGAGCTGGATATTGGGCAGGCGATTGGCGACAGCGACGCCGATCTGGGCGCTGGCGGAATGCAGGTTCGCTTCCGCCTGCAGCACGTCGGGACGCTGCTCGACCAATTTCGACGGCAAGGACACCGGCAGATCCGCCGGCAATGTCAGGCTCGCCAGATCGAAATCATCGTTCGGTGCCTGGCTAGGATAGCGGCCGACCAGCACCGCGAGCTGATCGCGCAGTTGGGCTTGCTGTTTGATCAGCGGCGGCAGGGTGGCGATAACGCCGGCGAGCTGGGATTTCTGCGCTTGCAGGTCGAGCCCGCTGGCATAACCGCGGCTGAATTGCTCCTGCAGGATCGTCACCATGCGGGTGTTGGCATCGATCAACTGCCGCGTCGCCGCAATCTGCATTTGTGTGGCGCCGATCTGGATCGCCGTCACCGCCACATTCGAAGTCAGCGTGTTATAGGCGGCGATCATCTGATAGCGCACGCCTTGCTCCTGCGCCGCCAGGGATTCCACCGTGCGCCGGTTGAGGCCAAAGACATCGGGCACATAGGAGACGCTGACGGTGGGGGTGAAAAGATTATAGAGCGAGGCATTGGTGCTGGGCACCGGCGCCAAGGCACCGCTTGGATCCTGCTGGCGAGAGGCGCTGAACCCCGCGCTCACCTTGGGCCAATAGGCGCCGCGCCCCGCGGCAGTATTCTCCTGCGCCGCCCGCAGCGCCGCTTCCGCCGCCTTCAGATCATGATTGTTGGCCAAGGCCTGCGCGACCAGATCGCTCAGCGCCTTGGAGTGGAACAGGGTCCACCAATCGCCTGCCAGATCGGCGCCTTGGTCGAAGCGCTGGGCGCCGCCGCCCAGTGTTGGTGTGCTGGTGGTGGCGGCGGGCAGGGGAGCCGCCGTGTAGTCGCTGACTTCGGGCGGTTTGGGTTTGCTGAAGTCGGGTCCGACGGCGCAGCCTGCCGCAACCATCAGGCTCGCCAGGCAAACGCCCATGCGCAATACGGCCATACGGGATTTGTCAGTCATGAAAACATCCGAAGCTGAAAGAGATGCGCGCGCGTCTCAGGGAGCCGCGCGGCACGATCCGATAGGCGTTAGCTTCAGAGTTTGGGCGGGGCGCGGCTCTGCCAGGCGACATGCCGGGCGATCACAAGGGGCAGGGCGCTGAGATTATGAAAATTGCTGGCGACCCAGGACAGCGGCAGGAAATCGACCACCATATGCGGCATCAACACGGCGGCGGTGGCGGCATAAAGCTGGCAGGCCGGGCAATCCGCCGGCGCCTTTTGGTCGGGGTGATGCCCCTGCTCGGCAGGAACGGATGCGGCGATGGTCGCGACATGGATATGCGACTGGACGATCACGCCTTGGAGCAGAAAAGCCAGCAAGGCGAGCCAAGTCGCAAGCCGTAATGGCTTTTTTGACGCCGAAATTGCCGAACTGCGCGCCATTGTCCCCGAAGATTATGCCAAGGCGAAGTTTCCAATCGTACCGCAGATTTGCGCATGGCGGGATAGTTTCGTGTTCGGGTCTTCGCCTCACGATATAAAAATGCGCCACGTTCAATAAAATTCAACAATATCAAATACATAGCGGAAGTGTCGGTGCTGCAGTTGCGAACCTATCTCATCAGGGTCTCGCCCAGGGCCAACCTTCGTGTTCCTTTCCGCACCGCGCTTGACCCACCGGACCCCCATGGATATATAGCGCCACCTTCCAGGACAGGCTGTCTGCGGAAAATCCGCAAAAACGCTGTTGGGAAGCCAGTTTAAGAACTTAAGACGCGCGACTCGGGAGCCTTGCTCCTCAGTCCTCCGCAAGTTCGGACCGGGGCCATAAGCCTCGCGTCCGGTTTTTGGTTTCGCTCAGCCATGCGGCCGCATGGATGGTCAAGAGGAATTCGAATGCCGACAGTCAACCAGCTTATTCGCAAACCGCGCGGCGCCAAGCCGAAGCGCAACAAGGTTCCCGCGCTCCAGAACTGCCCGCAAAAGCGCGCCGTCTGCACCCGCGTCTATACGACGACCCCGAAAAAGCCGAACTCGGCGCTGCGCAAGGTGGCGAAGGTTCGCCTCACCAACGGCTTCGAAGCGCTGACTTATATTCCGGGCGAGGGCCACAATCTTCAGGAACACAGCGTGGTCCTGATCCGCGGCGGCCGCGTCAAGGACCTTCCGGGCGTGCGCTATCACATCAT
>JAICHV010000073.1 GCA_025924715.1 Alphaproteobacteria bacterium | reverse complement strand
TCATACTGGCGCTCGCGCTCGGCATCGCGCACCTTCTGCACGATCACCTGCTTGGCATTCTGGGCATTGATGCGGTTGAAATCGACCGGCGGCAAAGTCTCGGCGATGATGTCGCCGATCTGCGCATCGGGATTGCGGCGGCGGGCGTCTTCCAGGCTGATCTCGGTCTTGTCGTTCTCGACCAGCTCGACGACATGCAGATAGCGCGAGACATGGGTCTCGCCGGTCTTGGGATCGATATCGACCTTGATGTCGTTCTCGGCGCCGTAATGGGCCTTGGCGGCGCGCTGCATCGCCTCTTCCATCGCGGTCAGGACGACGGATTTGTCGATCGACTTGTCGCGGGCGACAGCGTCGGCGATCTGCAGAAGTTCGAGCCGGTTGGCGGCTACGGTGCTGGCCATATGGGGTCTCCTAGAGCTTTCTTAAGTTGTCGCGCCCGCGCCTTTGCGGGATTTGAGGTCTTCCTGAATCAATTTGTCGGTAAGCACGAGTTTGGCTTCCAGGACGCTGCGGAAGGGAAAGGAAAGGCGCTGGCCGCCGGCGCTGATCACCACGTCGTTGCCGTCTAGTCCCTCGAGGGTGCCGCGAAACCGCTTGCGGCCCGCGCCATCGGGTGTGGGAATCGCCGCGGTCAGTTCCAATTTTGCTTCATGGCCCTTCCAGCGCGAAAAATCTGCAAGCCGGGTCAGCGGCCGGTCGATGCCCGGCGAGGACACTTCGATCTCATATTCACCCTCGATCGGATCCTGCGCCTCGATGAAATCCAGCAGCGCGCGCGAAAGCGTGGTGCAGCCTTCGACATCCATGCTGCCGTCTTCGCGCTCGGCCATGATCTGCAGGGTCTTGTGCTGGCCGCCCATGATCCGCAGGCGCACAAGCCGGAACCCCGCCTGTTCGATCACAGGTTCGAAGATCGGTTCGAGATGGGACGCAGCCGTAAAGATCGAAAACTCCAATGTCTTTTGCCCGCGGCGATCTTGCGATCGCCACACAACAGGTCTTGTTGTTAGGGATGGGCGCGATATAGGCCATAAAGGCCCATAAAGCAAGCCGATCTAGGCCGGATGCGACTGGCGCCAGGCCATCAACACCTGTCCTGCGGGCGACACAGGCCCGAAAATATCCAGGGCGGTCCTGCCGTTTTTGTCCTTGAGATCGATATTGGCGCCGCGCTCCAGCAGTATTTGCACCAGATCGGGCCAGGCCCCCGAGCGCATCAACACGGTCTGCCCCTTGGCGTCGCGGGCATTGAAATCGGCGCCCCGCGCCAGCAACAGCCGCACCATGTCCGGCGCGTGCCCCGCCCGCATCAGCAAGCTTACCCCTTGCGCATCGCGCTCATTGGCATCGGCGCCGTGATCCATCATCCAGGATGCGGCCGCCAGATCGCCCCGCGCCACGGCATCGCCCAGCACGTCGCAGCGACGCCCGCCTTTCACCGACTCCACCACAAAAGGTGCGTGATATTCGACCAGGGTTTCGGCCGCCGCGCGGTCTCGACCTGTCACAGCGGTGTTGAGCGCCACACAGCCATATTCGCTGTCGGCGGGAACGCCCATCAGCAGCAGCCGCGCCACCAGACCGCCATTGCTGCCCGCCGCGGCCAGCAGCCGCAAATTGGCGTCCAGATGGGTGGTGAAATCCCACCCCTGGGCCTGCAAAGCGGGAACGGGATCGTCATTTCCCTGCTGCGCCGCTGCCGGACCGGCGATCAGCAGGACGAACGGCAGCAGACGCAAGACTCGCATTGCGGGTGTTCTAGGGCTTCTTGGCCGGGAGGATGCCGACGGTGACTTCCCCGGTCGCCACGGCCTGGTCGATCTTTTTCTGCCGTTCGGCTTTTTCTCGCGCCGCCTGGGCTTTTTCGAGCCTGGCGAAAGGCGATGGCATCACCAGCAAGGCGATCCAGGCAAAAGTCAGCAGAGCGGCGATGACGATCACGCCGACATCGCCCGGATGGGTGCCGAAAACGCGCTCGTCAGGCGGCTCGTCGCTGCGCGGAGGTCTTTTCAACATCCCGCCATTTTATCCTCGCGCACGAAGCGAAGAAAGGTCGGAGGGCCCTTGATGGCCTTGTTTTCATAGCGGGTGGGCGGCCAGCCGGAGGGGCGGGTTTTCCAGTCCTGCGGCCCCGTGGCGGTCCAGGAAAAAGCCGGGTGCGCCATCAGCCGTTCCAGGGCGAAAGGCAAATAAGATTTGTCATCGGTGGCGAAGCGCAGTTCCGCCCCCGGTTTCAGCACCCGGGCGAGCTGATCCAGCATCTCCATCTGCAGGAAACGGCGTTTGTGATGCCGGGTCTTGGGCCAGGGATCGGGGAAAAGCAGGAAAAACCGGCCCAAACTGGCATCCGGCAACGCTTCGATGACCGCCCGGCCATCGCCCTCATAGAGCCGTACATTGGCCAGTGGGCCCTCGGCCAGCTTGGTCAGCAGCTTGGCGGTTCCCATTTCATAAGGTTCCGCGCCGATCAGGCCGATATGGGGATGGGCCTTGGCCTGCTCATAAAGATGTTCCCCGGCGCCGAAGCCGACTTCCAGCCATACCTCTTCGGCTGCCGGGCTGAAATAATTTCGCGGGTCCGCACCCGCCTGGAGCGGGAGTTGAAGCTGCGGAAACAGCGCCCGCCGCAGTTCCGCCTGGCGGGCGGACTGCTTGGGACCCTTGCGGCGGCCGTACAACTTCCGGGGCCGCGCCCCGGAAGGTTGTTCCGGTTCGCTCAAAACGCTCCCTTGATCGCGTCGGCGAGGTCGGTCTTCTCCCAGGAGAAACCACCTTCACTGTCGGGCTCACGGCCGAAATGACCATAGGCCGAAGTGCGCGCGAAAATCGGCTTGTTGAGGTCCAGATGCTCGCGGATGCCGCGCGGCTTCAGGTTCATCAGCTGCGGCAAAATCAATTCCAGCTTGGCTTCGTCAACCTTGCCGGTGCCATGGGTGTCGACATAGACGGAC
The DNA here is from genome assembly GCA_025924715.1 of Alphaproteobacteria bacterium. Classification (GTDB taxonomy): domain Bacteria; phylum Pseudomonadota; class Alphaproteobacteria; order Micropepsales; family Micropepsaceae; genus Rhizomicrobium. Next base: position 9,151 of record JAICHV010000073.1, on the reverse strand, counting down.
AGCGGCTCCGCGACGCCAATGGCATAAGCAAGCTGGATGGTGCAGCGATCGGCCAGGCCCGAGGCCACCACATTCTTGGCCAGATAGCGCGCCGCATAGGCGGCAGACCGGTCCACCTTGGTGGAATCCTTGCCCGAGAATGCGCCGCCGCCATGGGGGGCCGCCCCGCCGTAAGTGTCGACGATGATCTTGCGCCCGGTGAGGCCGCAATCCCCGTCCGGGCCGCCGATCACAAAAGAGCCGGTGGGGTTGATGTGCCAGACGGTCTTGTCGTTGATCCATTCCTTCGGCAGCGCCTGGCGGATGTAAGGCTCCACGATCTTGCGGATATCGGCGCTGGTCTGGTGTTCATGGCTGTGCTGGGTGGAAAGCACGATCTGGGTGGCTTCCACCGGCTTGCCGTTCGCATAGCGCAGGGTGACCTGGCTTTTGGCGTCGGGCTGCAGCGTCGGTTCCTTGCCGGCGTGGCGGGCATCGGCCAGCAGCTTGAGGATTTTGTGGCTGTAATAGAGCGGCGCCGGCATCAGTGCCGGGGTTTCGCGGCAGGCATAGCCGAACATGATGCCCTGGTCGCCGGCGCCTTCATCCTTGTTGCCGGAGGCGTCGACGCCCTGGGCAATATGGGCCGATTGGGCGTGCAGCAGCACTTCGACCTGAGCGGTGTGCCAGTGGAAGCCTTCCTGCTCATAGCCGATATCCTTGATCGCGGCGCGCGTGACTTCTTCGACCTGGGCGGGGCCGACCGATTTGGGGCCGCGGGTTTCGCCGGCGACGATGACCCGATTGGTGGTGCACATGGTTTCGCAGGCGGCGCGGATATCCCAGGGGCTCATGCCTTCCTTGGGACCCTCGCGGAAGAACAGGTCGACCACTTCGTCGGAAATGCGGTCGCTGACCTTGTCGGGATGGCCTTCGGAAACGCTTTCGCTGGTGAACAGATAGTCGGACCGGGCCATCGTGGAATCCTTGATAGGGCGGGTCTCTTTACAGGGAAATGGCCGGGGGTCAAAGGGGCATATGCCAAAATTGACATATCCCCCTTTGTCGCAGGGATTCACGGGGCCTGACGCCCCTGCTATATGACCCCCTCCGCCCTTCGCTGGCGACGGCCGCAAAAGCGGCCTGCCAGCTACGGGCACCTGCCCCGCCAGTGCGCTGCGCGCGCGCAGGGGAGGCGGGCCGGGGCAAGCTGAGAAAGTATGGAAATGCGCACTGCCACTGTCGAACGAAAAACCCGCGAGACGGAGATCACCGTCTCTCTCGACCTGGACGGCTCGGGGGAATGCGACATCGATACCGGAATCGGTTTTCTGGACCATATGCTGGAAAGCTTCGGGCGCCATTCGATGATGGACCTGAAAGTGCGGGCCCAGGGCGACCTGCATGTCGATTACCACCATACCACTGAAGACACCGCCATCGTCATCGGCCAGGCGGTGAAAAAGGCGCTGGGCGATTTTTCCGGCATCACCCGCTTCGGCAGCGCCCTGATCCCCATGGACGAGGCCCTGACCCGCGTCGCCATCGATGTGTCGAACCGGCCTTATCTGGTGTGGCGGGTGGCGATCCCCAAACCCAAGCTGGGGGAAATGGACACCGAGCTGTTCAAGGAATGGTTTCAGGCTTTCGCCCAACATGCCGGCGTCTGCCTGCATATCGAAAATCTTTATGCCGAGAACAGCCACCACATCGTCGAGACCTGCTTCAAGGGCTTGGCGCGCGCGCTGCGGCAGGCCGTAACGCCGGATGAGCGGTTAGAGGGTGGCGTGGCGTCCACCAAGGGCTCGCTCTAAACTGCGACTATGATCTCGTCCTCCACCGCCGCTGAAGTCGCGCGCGGCGTTTCGCGACTTTTGCTTCAGGAAGGCTATTCGCCGATCCTGGAATTCACTCTGCCCAATGGCCGGCGGCTGGATGTGGCGGCGCTGGGGCCGGGCGGCGAAATCCTGGGGGTTGAAATCAAGGTGGCGCTGGCCGATCTGCGCGGCGACGCCAAATGGCCGGAATATCTGGATTATTGCGACCTGTTCTATTTCGCCATCCCGCCCGATTTTCCGCCCGAACATGTCCCGGGGCAAACGGGCTTGATTGTGGCCGACCGCTATGGCGGCGAAATCGTCAAACAGGCGGAAGTTCAAAGCCTGCACGCCAGCCGCCGCAAAGCCGTGACCATCGGCTTCGCCCGGGTGGCGGCGGAGCGGCTGTCATCGATCCTCGACACCATTGCCCAAAGCAATTCGCCCAATCTGGTAATTCCCGATGCCGTTGACGAGAGCTGAAGCCCGCAAGATCGCGTTGTCGCTGGACGGCGCCAGCGAAGGATCGCATTTCGGCAAGCCCGCCATTTTCATTGGTGACGAATTCCTCACCCGCATCCATCACAAGGAAGATGCCATCGTGATCCTCACCGGCTCGTTGGAAATGCGCGATATCATGCTGGAGGCCGAGCCCAAGCTGTTCTACATCATCGAGCATTATCGCAATCGGCCGGCCCTTCTGGCACGGCTGGCCAAGCTTGATCGCAAGACGTTGAAAGAATTGCTGGCGCCGCGATTGAAGCGAATCGCGGAAAAGAACGCGAAGAAGAAGCCGGCCAAGAAACCGGCAAAGAAGGCAAAGACAAAAGTAACGCGGTGATCCAATGCCCCTGACGAGAGCCCAAGCCTGGAAGATCGCACTGGCCGTTCCCGGATCGGAAGAACGGCTATGGTTCCGCCAGCCGTCGGTCTTCCTGCATGACCGCTTCCTTATCAAAGTACATCACAAGGAAGAGGCGATGACGATGCAGGTCGGCTCGATGGAAATGCGCGACATCATGCTGGAGGCGGAGCCGAAGCTGTTTTACATCACCGATCATTACCGCAAATTCCCCTTTGTCCTGATCCGGCTGAAGGCGCTGGACAGCAAAACTTTGAAAGAAATTCTTGTGGGCCGCGCCGCGCAATTGGCGGCGATGCCCCCGATCAAGCGGCGCGCGAAACCTGCGAAGAAGAAAAAACCGCGTTAGCGCGGGCTGCGCTTGGCCAAGATGCGCTGCAGCGTGCGGCGATGCATATTGAGGCGCCGCGCGGTTTCCGAGACATTGTGGCCGCAAAGCTCATAGACCCGCTGGATATGTTCCCAGCGCACCCGATCCGCGGACATCGGATTTTCCGGCGGCTTGGGCTTGCCGCCCGGTGTGGCCATCAGCGCCGCCAGGATGTCGTCGGCATCGGCCGGCTTGGGCAAATAATCGATGGCGCCATATTTCACCGCCGCCACCGCCGTGGCGATATTGCCGAAGCCGGTCAGCACCACCACCCGGCTGTCGGGCCGCACGGTGTGCAAGGTCTCGACCACGTCCAGGCCATTGCCGTCGTCCAGCTTGAGATCGACCACGGCAAAGGCGGGCGGGGTTTCCTTGGCCCGGGCCTTGCCCTCGGCCACCGACTCGGCGATCGCCACCGCAAAACCGCGCGCTTCCATGGCGCGGGCCAGCCGCTCGCGCAGCGGGCGGTCATCTTCGACGATCAGAAGCGTTTTTTCTTCGGTCATGCTTTCCCGGTACAGCGCAGCCCATGGAAAACCGCAAAAAACACTTTTCCTGACAGCGCTTGGGGGGGCACATATATCCCCCGCGCCCCATGCGTCAATTTGTTTAGGCGCTCTCGGCCGGCGCAGGCGGCTGCGGACCGTCGATCACCCCGCGTGCCCAGCGCACTTCCACCCGGGCCCCGCCGCCCGGCGGATTGCTGGCTTTAACCACCCCGCCGGTCTGTTCCAGCAGGATTTTGGCGATAAAAAAGCCCAATCCCATCCCCTCATGCTCATTGAGCGGCCCTTGCGGCCCGATCTCGGTATCGCCCAGGGCGTGGTGGCCGGGCCGCGAAGTGACATAGGGCTCGCCGATCCGCTCGAAAATTTCCGGGGCAAAGCCCGGCCCGTCATCCTGGATGGTCACCGAAAGGCTGGAGGCATCCCAGCCGGCATCGATCTGCACCTGGCTTTGGGCGAAATCGGCAGCGTTTTCCAGAATATTGCCCAGCCCATGCAGCAATTCCGGCGCCCGCCACACTTGTGGCTCTGGCGCGGCGCCGGTGGGTGGCACCTGGATGCGAATGGTCAAATCATCGCCTTGCAACGGGGCGGCGATGTCTTCCAGCAAGGCCCCCAGCGGCAGGCGCGCGGTGGCGCCCAGCATCGCCTCTTCCGGATTGGCCAGGCGGGCGATGATGGCACGGCAGCGTTCCGCCTGCTGGCGCAGCAGGCGGACATCCTCGATTTCCGGCGATTGTTCCGGCAAGGCCCGCTCGAGCTCGCGCGCCACCACCGCGATGGTGCCCAAAGGCGTTCCCAATTCATGCGCCGCCGCGGTGGCCAAGGCGCCCAGCGCGGCCAGGCGATGCTCGCGCGCCAGCGCCAATTGGGTGGCCGCCAACCCGGCGGACATGCGGGTGGATTCGCTGGCGATGCGCCAGGCATAGACCGAGGTAAAGCCGATGCCGATCACCAGCGCCGCCCAGATGCCGGCCTGGTAGAGCTGGGGCAGATCGAGCGTCTCCCCGGCAGGCCAAGGCAGCGGCATATGCACCACCCCGATCAGGCTCACCGAAATAAAGGCGATGCCGGCCAGGATCAGGGTATTGCCCAGATTGAGGGTGGCGGCCGCGATCACCACGGGAGCGAGGAACATCAGCGCAAACGGATTGGCGATGCCCCCGGTCAGATACAGCAAGACCGCCAGTTGCAGCACGTCGAAGGCCAGATAAAAAGTCGCTTCGCGATTGGTCAGGCGATGCGCCGGCGGATAGCGCAGCGCCAGCACCACGTTGAGCACGATGCTGGACGCAATCGCCGCCGCGCAATAGACCAGCGGCAAGCGGTAGCCGAAGGCGAAATAGACCAGGAACAGCGCCACCGATTGACCGGCGATCGCCATCCAGCGCAGATTGGACAAGGTCCGCAGCCGCACCCGGCCCCGTTCGCCCCCCACAAGCGATGGATATTGCAACCGGAAATTGCCTTGTTGCGGCGCCATGGCGGCACTGTAATGCCTTCTGGCGCGCCGTCACAGCACATCGCAGCGCTTGCGATCTGCCGTCCGGACGGGCCAAATAAACCATGATCAAGACCAAAGAAGCGCTGATCCCTTATCTGCTGCTGGTCGCGGCCCTGGTTGGCGGACTGTTGTGGCATGCCAGCGAGACCGTGCCGGGCCTGGGCCGCACCATCACCACCGGCACCGCCAATGTCGGCGGCCCCTTCACCCTTACCGACCAGGACGGCAAAAAGCGCAGCCTGTCAGACTTCCGCGGCAAATATGTGCTGATCTATTTCGGCTATAGCTTCTGCCCCGATGTCTGCCCGACCACCTTGGGCGTGGTCGCGCAAGCGCTGGATGACTTGGGCGCGGATGCCAGCCGCATCGTTCCGGTCTTCATCACCATCGATCCCGAACGCGACACGCCATCGGTGCTCAAAACCTATATGGCCGCTTTCGGTCCGCGCTTTGTCGGCCTGACCGGCAGCCCCAAGGACATCGCGGCGGTGGAAAAGGCCTATCGCGTCTATGCCAAGAAAAGCCCCATCAAGGGCGGCGGCTACGGCGTCGATCATTCCAGCGTGTTGTATCTGATGGGACCCGATGGCCGGCTGGTCAGTTTCTATGACGAGCTGATTCCGCCCAAGGATCTGGCCAAGGATTTGAAGGCGAAAATTTAGACAGCCGGCGGCAGCAATCGGTTTTGCGCGCAGGCCGCGATCAGCGTGTTGCGCATCAGGCAGACAATGGTCATGGCGCCGACCCCGCCCGGCACCGGCGTGATGGCGCCGGCGACCGCTTTGGCCGCTTCGAAATCGACATCGCCCACCAGTTTGGTCTTGCCGCTTTCCGCGGGGACGCGGTTGATTCCCACATCGATCACGGTGGCGCCCGGCTTGATCCAATCCGCTTTGACAAACCCGGGCTTGCCGATCGCCGCAACCAGGATATCGGCGCGCCGCGCGATGGCGGGCAGATCGCGCGACCGCGAATGGGCCATGGTCACCGTGGCATTGGCCGCCAGCAGCAATTGCGCCGCCGGTTTGCCGAACAGCAGCGAGCGGCCGATCACCAGCACGTCTTTGCCGGCAATGTCGCCGACATATTCGCGCAGCAGCAGCATCACCCCGGCGGGCGTGCAGGAGACCAGGTGCGCCCGCCCCGAAAGCAGCAAGCCGGCATTGGTTGGCGTCAGGGCATCGACATCCTTGGCGGGATCCAGAATGTCGAGCATGGGATTTTCGTCGAGCGGCTTGGGCAGCGGCAATTGCACCAGGATGCCATGCACCGATTTGTCCGCGTTCAGTTCGCGCACTTTGGCGTGCAGTGTGTCCTGGCTGACATCGGCAGGAAGCGACACGTGAACGGATTTGAAGCCCAGGCCTTCGGCGGTCTTGCCCTTGTTCCTGACATAGACCTCGCTGGCGGGATCGCTGCCGACCAGGACAGTAGCCAGGCCCGGCACCAGACCATGGGCGGATTTGAGACGGGCCGCTTCGGCGGCGATTTTTTCGCGCAAACGGGCGGCGCTGGCCTTACCGTCGATCAGAGTTGCCGTCATTTAGAAACCGTAGCGCGCGCTCAGCCACTCGAGCGTGTACTGGATGAAGATGATTCCGAAAAAAACGACCAGCGGCGACAGGTCGAGCCCACCCATCGGGGGCAGGATCCGGCGCACCCTGCGGAAGACCGGCTCGGTGAGAGCGCCCAGCGCCCGCAACAAGGCGCGCACCGTCCCGTTATGGGTGTTGATCACGTTGAAGACGATCAGCCAGCTGACCACCACAGCCGCGATCACCACCCATTTGTAGATTTCCAGGAGCTCGACGATGATGAAAAAAATCGGGTTCATGGCCCGTTGTACCGAGGCGGAGCGCCGTTCCGCAAGCGGCGGAACCGCGCCGTCGGCCGGGCCTGCTTGACGGCAAAGGCGGGTGTTCCTAAAACCCACGCCCGCCCAGGGTATTTTGCCGGGCGGACCGGTTCGGGGCTGTAGCTCAGTTGGGAGAGCGCCTCGTTCGCAATGAGGAGGCCAGCGGTTCGATTCCGCTCAGCTCCACCAATTTCCGCCTTCGTTGCGGAAATTGCCCTTCGAAGCCCGCGAGGGCAAAGAAGGGCCGAACCGGCGCCCTCTATTAAAATTCTATTTACCACTCCGGGGCTTAGCTGGCGTCCGGATGGCCCTTATGCGCGTCTCACGCCTTTCAGTCTGCCTTGGCCTGCTGGCTTTCCTGGCCGCGGGCGCCGGCGCCATGGCGCAAGACGCCGCCGCCCCCGATAAGGCAAAGGACAAGAAAAAGTCCGAACATAAGATCACTCAGTCGGTCAGCTATATGCCGGTCGACCCGATCTATACCACCATCGTCGATGACGACCGGCCGGTGGGCATGCTGATGGTCGAGATCGGCCTGGATGTGCCCGATGCGGCCCTTCGCGAAATTGCCGACCGCTCCATGCCGGTGCTGCGTGACGCCTATTTGCGAAATCTGATGGCCTTTGCCGCCACCAGCGTCCGCAGCACCGCCCAGCCCGATGTCGATGCCATCGCCGCACGCCTGCAATCCATCACCGACCATGCGCTGGGGAAAAAAGGCGCCAAGGTGCTTTTGACCCAAGTGGCGCTGCGCGTCACAAATTAGAGGCTTTCTCTGATCCGCCGCGGGTATTACCCTGGCTATGGCTGGGATTGACGAAACCGCGCGCGATGAAAAATGCAAAACCGATAGCGGTTCTGGCCCCGCCCCTGCTGATTCTGGCGCTGGGGATCGCCGTCCTGTGGCTGGACCTGGGTCAGCTCCGCTCGCATCTGTCGCTGTGGCTTTTTTCCCTCTGGGCCAGGCTTGCCCATAACGGCGCGCCGGCGCTGCGCCCCAGCGGGGCGCTTGCCATCGAAGCGGCGCTGCTGCTGGCCAGCGGGGCGGCGGTGATCTTTCTGATCCATCGCCTCAGACTCTTTTGGGCGGGACTGTTCACCGCTCTGGCGTTGGCGGCGCTGTTCGAAGCGTCCTGGCTGCTGTTCTTCACCCGCCATTGGGGAATCGATGCCGCGACGCCGGGCGCGGCATTGGCGCTGGTCTTTGCTGCCGGCGCGATGGCGCGCAGCATCGCGCTCCAGGAAACGCGCAGCAAACTGCGGATCGCTTTTTGCGATTCCCTGCCCCCCGGCACCATCGAGGAGATCGTCCGCAACCCGCAAATCCTGTCCATCGAGGGGGAGAGCCGCGCCGTTACCTATCTGGTTTGCGAGATCCGCCAGCCGGCGGACCTGGCCGGAAAATATCGCGGCGATCCCAAAAGCTTCACCCGGCTGATCGGGGAGTTGCTTTCGCCTTTGGTGGATCAGGTGTTGGCGCATGGCGGCATCATCGACCGGCAGACCGCCGATGGTTTTGCCGCGTTCTGGAACGCGCCGCTCGATGACAGCGCCCATGCCCTGCATGCCTGCGAGGCCGCCAGCGGCATGGCGGCGATGGTGGAGCGGGTCAATGAATATGTCACCGGCTTGCGCGGTCCCGACGACAAATTCATCCCGCCCCTGGAAGTCAGCGTCGGCATCGCCACCGGCCCGGTGATCGCCGGCGATTTTGGGGGACGACGCATGGCCTATAGCGTCCATGGCGACGCCGTGACGCTGGCAGCGCGCATCCAGGCCTTGTCGCCGCAATATGGCCCGGCGGTGATCGTGTCGGAAGAAACCAAATGCGCCGCCGAACAGGCTTTCGCGTTTCTGGAAGTGGATTACATCGCTGCCGGCAGGGACGATGCGCCGGTACGGCTCTACGCCTTGCTGGGGCGGCCGGCGACACGCTCCTCACCCAAATTCAAGGCGCTGAACACCTTCCATGACCATATCTTCAAGGCGCTGCGCGGCCGCCAATGGGCCGGGGCGCGCGAATTGATCGCGCAATGCCGCAACCTGTCGGGCGCCAGCCCCGCGCTTTACGACCTGCATCTGGCGCGGATCCAATATTTCGAAAGCAATCCGCCGGGACCTGATTGGGACGGCGCCTTTCGGCCTATTCTGAAATAGGGGCGAGGCCGTAATGCGCCGCGGGCGCGCCGGTCAGGGCCGCCCATAATTGATCGCCCCAGGAAAAATGCCACCATTCGTCGGGATGACCGGCAAAATCC
>JAICHV010000072.1 GCA_025924715.1 Alphaproteobacteria bacterium | reverse complement strand
GCTTCGGATTCCAAGAAAATCCAGCAGGCGCTGAACGACCTGACCGCCATCGCCGGCCAGAAGGCGGTGGTAACCCGCGCCAAGAAGGCGATCGCCACCTTCAAGATCCGCGAAGGCCTGGCGATCGGCGCCAAGGTGACTCTGCGCGGCGATCTCATGTACGAATTCATCGACCGCTTGATCACCATGGCGCTGCCCCGGGTGCGCGACTTCCGCGGCATCAACCCCAAAAGCTTCGACGGCCGCGGCAACTATGCCATGGGCCTGAAGGAGCACATCGTCTTCCTGGAAATCGACTACGACAAGACGGAGTCGGTCTGGGGCATGGACATCATCTTCAACACCTCTGCGAAGACCGACGCGGAAGCCAAGGCGCTTCTCGAAGGCTTCCAGTTCCCGTTCACGAATTGAGGCTTTAGATGGCGAAACTGAGCCAAATCAACCGCAACAAGAAACGCGAAATGCTGGTGGCGCAGTTTGCCGCCAAGCGCGCGGAGCTGAAAAAGATCGCCGAGGACATGAAGGTCCCGGCCGAAGACCGCTTTGCCGCCCGCATGAAGCTGGCCAAGCTGCCGCGCAATTCTTCGAAGGTGCGCATCCATCATCGCTGCGAGCTGTCGGGCCGCCCCAAGGGCTATTACCGCAAGGTCAAGATGTCCCGTATCGCGCTGCGCAGTCTCAGCAATTTCGGCCAGATCCCCGGCATGACCAAGGCGAGCTGGTAAGGAGCATCCATGATCATCGACCCGATTGGCGATCTTCTCACCCGCATTCGCAACGGCCAGATGCGCCGTACCGCGAAAGTGAACTCCCCCAATTCCCGCCTGCGCGTGCGCCTGCTCGACGTACTGCAGGAAGAGGGCTTCATCCGCGGCTATGCCGAGGTGGAGGTCAAGGGCCACAAGGAGCTCGAAATCGAGCTCAAATATCATGAAGGCGAGCCGGTGATCCGCGAACTCAAGCGCATCTCCACCCCGGGCCGCCGGGTTTATTCCTCGGTCAGCGATTTGAAGCCGCATCGCCAAGGTCTGGGCGTGTCCATCCTGTCCACCCCCAAGGGCCTGATGACGGACACCACCGCCAAGGAAAAGAATGTCGGCGGCGAAGTCCTCTGCCAGGTCTTTTAAGGAGCCATTTTATGTCCCGTATCGGCAAGAAACCGGTTGCTCTTCCCAAAGGCGTCAGCGCTACGGTGGAAGGTCAATTGGTCAAGGTGAAGGGCCCCAAGGGCGAACTCAGCGTGCGGCTGGTGCCGGAAGTCACCGCTGCGGTGGGCGAGCATGGCATCACCGTCACGCCCGACAAGAACAAGGAACGCGCCGATCAGATGTGGGGTCTGTCGCGCAGCCTGGTCAACAATCTGGTCACCGGCGTCACCACCGGCTTCACCCAAAAGCTGGAAATCCAGGGCGTCGGTTATCGCGCCGCGGTGCAGGGCAAGAATCTCAACCTGCAGCTCGGCTTCAGCCATGACGTGGTCTATCCGATCCCGGCCGGCATCGCGATCACCTCGGAAAAGCCGACCATGATTTCGGTCTCCGGCATCGACAAGCAGTTGGTCGGCCAGGTCGCGGCCGAAATTCGCGGCTATCGTCCGCCCGAGCCCTATAAGGGCAAGGGCGTTCGCTACGAAGGCGAATATGTCCGCCGCAAGGAAGGCAAGAAGAAGTAAGATGACAAACGCTCTCTTCAAAAAGCGCCAGGCGCGCACCCGCTACAAGATTTCGGCCACCGCGATGCGGCCGCGGCTGTCGGTGTTCCGTTCGGGCAAGCACATCTATGCCCAGGTGATCGACGACAGTCAGGCCGTCACCCTCGCGGCCGCCTCGACGGCGGAAAAAGACGGTAAGGGCAAAGGCTATAATATCGAAGCCGCCGGCACCGTGGGCAAGCGCATCGCCGAACGGGCGCTGGCCAAGGGCATCAAACAGGTCGTGTTCGATCGCGGCGGTTACATTTATCATGGGCGCGTCAAGGCGCTGGCGGATGCGGCGCGCGAAAGCGGCCTCGAGTTTTAAGGGATAAAAGCTATGGCCCGTGACGGACAAAGAGACGACAAGCGCGGACGCGGCCGGGACCGCGAAGAGCGCGACAACGAATTCATCGACAAGCTGGTGCATATCAACCGCGTCGCCAAGGTGGTGAAGGGTGGGCGGCGTTTCGCCTTTGCCGCCCTGGTGGTGATCGGCGATCAGAAGGGCCGGGTCGGCTTTGGTCACGGCAAGGCGCGCGAAGTGCCCGAAGCCATCCGCAAGGCGACCGATGCCGCCAAGCGCGCCCTGGTTCGCATTCCGCTCAAGGACGGCCGCACCCTGCATCACGAAGTGCGCGGCCATCACGGCGCCGGCAAGGTTCTGCTGCGTCCGGCGCCCGCCGGTACCGGCATCATCGCCGGCGGCCCGATGCGCGCGGTGTTCGAGGCCCTGGGCGTGGGCGACGTGGTGTCCAAGTCGCTGGGCACCTCCAATCCCTACAACATGGTCCGCGCCACCTTCGACGCGCTCAAGCATCAGCAATCGCCGCGCCAGGTGGCGCAGCGCCGTGGCCGTTCGGTGGCCGAGATTCTCGCCCGCCGCGAAGGCGCCCCGGCCGAAACCGCGGTTGGCTAAAGGAAGAACATCATGGCCGAGAGCAAAACAAAAAAAGCCGCAAAGACCCTGACCGTCCGTCAGATCAAAAGTGCCAATCGCAAGCCTGACATTCAGGCCGCGACCTTGCGCGGTCTGGGCCTGGGCAAGATCCGCCGCACCCGCACCCTGGAAGATACCCCGTCGGTGCGCGGCATGATCAATGCGGTCAAGCATCTGGTAGAAATCGTAGAAGAGAAGTAGCTGGGTGGCCGGCTCGCGCTTCGCTGCGCTCGCTGGCCGGCCATGGTGAGGTTATTATGAAGTTGAACGAGATCAAGAACAATCCCGGCGCCCATAAGCGCAAGGACAAGCTCGGCCGCGGTTCGTCCTCGGGGTTGGGCAAGACTTCTGGCCGCGGCGTCAAGGGCGCCAAGGCCCGCACCGGCACCAAGGTGTACGGCTTTGAAGGCGGCCAGATGCCGCTGCACATGCGCATGCCCAAGCGCGGCTTCAACAATATTTTCGCCAACGACTTTTCCGAAGTGAATATCGGAAGGCTGCAAAAGGCGATCGAGGCCAAGCGGCTGACGACGGACGCCAAGATCACCGAAACCGTGCTGCGCGAAGCCGGCCTGGCCCATAAGAGCCGCGACGGCGTGCGGCTGCTGGGCAAGGGCGAAATCTCCGCCAAGATCGATATCGAAGTGGCGGGCGCCTCGGCAGGCGCCAAGGCGGCGGTCGAAAAGGCCGGCGGCAGCGTCACCGTCACCTTCAAGAAGAAGGTCTACAACAACAAAAAGGGTGAGCCGGGCAAGCGGCAGAAGCGCCGCACCGATTCGGCCGCGAAAAGAGAATCGCGCAAAGCCGGGGCTTAAACCCCACGGCTTTGGCACTATATAGAGACGCGATATAAGGGCGGGCCCGCCGGGAGCCGAACAATGCCGTCAGCAGCCGAGCAATTAGCCGCCAATTTCAATTTCGCCAATCTGGGCAAGGCCCATGAGCTGCGGCAGCGCATCCTTTTCACCCTGGGTGCCTTGATCATCGCCCGGCTGGGGACCTTTATCCCCATGCCGGGCATCAATCCGGCGGCGCTGGCCCAGCAGATGAGTCAGCAGGGCGGGGGACTGCTGGGCATTTTCGACGTGCTGGCGGGCGGGGCGGTGCAACGCATGGCGATCTTCGCCCTGGGCATCATGCCGTATATTTCCGCGTCCATCATCATCCAGTTGATGACCACCGTGTTTCCCGAATTGGAAGCGCGCAAGAAGGAAGGCGAGGCCGGCCGCAAGGTCCTGAATCAATACACCCGTTACGGCACCGTCGCCTTGGCCGGCATCCAGGCTTTCGGCATCGCACTGGGGCTTGAGCATTGGGGCAATGTGGTGCTGCCGGAATTCGCCGGATTTTTCTTCCGTATTTCCACCGTCATCACGCTCACCGGCGGCACCATCCTTTTGATGTGGGTCGGCGAGCAGATCACCTCGCGCGGCGTCGGCAACGGCATCTCGCTGATCATCTTCGCCGGCATCGTGGCGCGCTTTCCCCAGGTGATCAGCCAGAGCCTGGAATCGGCGCGCACCGGCGCCCTCAATCCGCTCTTTCTGCTGGCCATGTCGGCTTTCGGCGTGGCGCTGGTCGCCTTCATCGTGTTCATGGAGCGGGCCCAGCGCCGGCTGTTCGTCACCTATCCCAAGCGCCAGGTCGGCAACAAGATCTATGGCGGGGAGAGCTCGCATCTGCCGCTCAAGCTCAATGTCTCGGGCGTTATTCCGCCGATCTTCGCCTCGTCGATCCTGCTACTGCCCACCACCGTCGCCAGCTTCAATGCCCAGGCGCTTCCCGGCTGGCTGCAGACCTTCGTGGCCTTAGTCAGCCGCGGCCAGCCGCTTTATCTGCTGCTTTACGGCTCGCTGATCCTGTTCTTCGCGTTCTTCTATACGTCGGTGGTGTTCAACCCCGAGGAGACGGCGGACAATCTCAAGAAATATGGCGGCGTCTTTCCGGGCATCCGGCCGGGCAAGAAAAGCGCCCAGTTCATCGACTACACGCTCACCCGCATCACCGTGATCGGCGCCCTGTATCTTGCCGTGGTCTGCCTGATCCCGGAATGGATGTATTACGAATATAGCCTTTCCTTTGCCCTGGGCGGCACCTCGATCCTGATCGTCGTCAGCGTCACCATGGACACCGTGGCCCAGATTCAAAGCCATCTCATCGCCCAGCAATATGAAGGCCTGCTCAAGAAGTCGAAGCTCCGGGGGGCCCGGCGGTGAATCTGGTTCTGTTCGGGCCGCCTGGGGCCGGCAAGGGCACGCAATCCAAGATACTCACCCAGACCCGCGGACTGCCGCAGCTTTCCACCGGCGACATGCTGCGCGCCGCGATTGCGGCGGGCAGCCCTTTGGGCCTCACCTGCAAGGCGCTGCTGGACAAGGGTGAGCTGGTTCCCGACGAGACCGTGATCGACATCATTGCCCAGCGCTATGACCAGCCCGATTGTGCCGGCGGGGCGGTCTTTGACGGTTTTCCGCGCACCATCCCCCAGGCCGAGGCCCTGGATAAGATGCTGCAGCAGCGCGGCCGCAAGATCGACCTGGTGGTGGAACTGAAGGTGGACGATGCGGAGCTGCTGGCCCGGGTCGAGAACCGGATCAAGGCGGGCGGGGTGCTGCGCTCCGACGACACCCCCGAAACCCTGGCCCATCGCCTGGAGGTTTATTACAAGAACACCGCCCCCCTGATCGGCTATTACCGGGACCAGGGCAAACTCCAGACCGTGGACGGCATGGCCCCGGTCGAGGTGGTGACCGCCACCATCGCCGGCCTGCTCCAAGGCTTGCGCCCTTGAGAGAGGGTGCGGCAGGGCCTGCGACAATTAATCCGGGCAGACTGTTGACGGCAGGGGGTGCATTCCTATAATCCGCGCCCTCGCGACAGTTTTCCTGTCATTTCCGGGATTTTCGGGGCGTTTGCCGCCTTCCGAAGAGCCCGGTTTTGGCCGGCGCCGCAGCGCACCGTAGTTGTACAACAAATTCAACGGCTTATCAGCCACCGGAGACACATCTTGGCACGCATCGCCGGCGTCAATATCCCGACGCAGAAACGGGTCGAAATCGGCCTGCGCTATATCCATGGAATCGGCCCGCACGCCGCGCGCAAGATCATCGACCAGCTCGGCATCGCGCCGGAGCGCCGGGTCAGCGATCTGACCGAATCCGAGGTCATCCAGATCCGCGAAATCATCGACCGCGATTTCCAGGTCGAAGGCGACCTGCGCCGCGAAGTGGCGATGAACATCAAGCGGCTGATGGATCTGGGCTGCTATCGGGGCCTGCGCCACCGCAAGAGCCTGCCGGTTCGCGGCCAGCGCACCCACACCAATGCCCGCACCCGCAAGGGGCCTGCCAAGGCGATCGCCGGCAAGAAGAAAGTGACCAAGTAATATGGCTGACGACAAGAAGGGCTCCGGCAAGGCGCCGCGCGCCCGCAAGAAGGAAAAGAAGAACGTGGTGGTGGGCGTCGCCCATGTCGCCGCCACCTTCAACAACACCATCATCACCATCACCGATGCGCAGGGAAACACGGTTTCCTGGTCGTCGGCGGGCATGATGGGCTTCAAGGGTTCGCGCAAATCCACGCCCTATGCGGCGCAGATCGCCGCCGAAGATGCCGCCAAGAAAGCGGTCGAACACGGCATGCGGACCTTGGAAGTGGAAGTCTCGGGCCCCGGTTCGGGCCGTGAATCGGCGCTGCGCGCGCTGCAGGCGGTGGGCCTGGTGGTCACCTCGATCCGCGACGTGACCCCGATCCCGCACAATGGCTGCCGCCCGCCCAAGCGCCGGCGCGTGTAACAGAGCTGGACGATTTTTCGGACGTAACCACTTACCCGTCGAACGTATGAGCATGGTCCGACATGCTCGGGACACGATGAGGAAAACATGTTTCAGAAAAACTGGCAGGAACTGATCAAACCCGGCAAGCTCAAGACCGATACCGGTCATGATGCGGGCCGCATCGCCACCATCACCGCCGAACCGCTGGAACGCGGCTTCGGCCTCACCCTGGGCAATTCGCTGCGCCGCGTGCTGCTGTCGTCGCTGCAGGGCGCCGCCGTCACCTCGATCCAGATCGAGGGCGTGCTCCATGAATTCTCCTCGATCCAGGGCGTACGCGAGGACGTCACCGACATCGTGCTGAACGTGAAACAGATCGCTTTGCGCATGCATGCCGAAGGCCCCAAGCGGGTTTCGCTCAAGGCGCAAGGCCCGGGCGAAGTGAAGGCCGGCCAGATCCAGGGTTCCGCCGATATCGAAATCCTCAATCCCGACCTGGTGCTCTGCACCCTGGACGAGAAAGTCGATTTCCGCATGGAGCTGACCATCGCCACCGGCAAGGGTTATGTCCCCGCCGATCGCAACCGTCCGGAAGACGCGCCCATCGGTTTGATCCCGGTGGATTCGCTGTTCAGCCCGGTGAAGAAGGTCTCCTACAAGGTCGAAAACACCCGCGAGGGCCAGATTCTCGACTATGACAAGCTGACGCTCACCGTCGAAACCAATGGCGCGGTCACGCCGGACAATGCGGTGGCCTATGCCGCGCGCATCCTGCAAGACCAGCTCCAGGTCTTCATCAATTTCGAAGAGCCGCGCGAGCGCGTCACCGAGGAAGCCAAGCCCGATCTGGCCTTCAATCCGGTGCTGCTCAAGAAAGTCGACGAGCTCGAACTCAGCGTGCGTTCGGCCAACTGCCTGAAGAACGACAACATCGTCTATATCGGCGATCTGATTCAGAAGACCGAAGCGGAAATGCTGCGTACGCCGAATTTCGGCCGCAAGTCGCTGAATGAGATCAAGGCGGTACTCGCCGAAATGGGCCTGCATCTGGGCATGGAAGTGCCGGGCTGGCCGCCGGAGAATATCGAAGATCTCGCCAAGCGTTACGAAGACCAATACTAGAAAGAAGTTGGTTGGCCGGCTCGCGCTCGCTGCGCTCGCTGGCCGGCCATGGAGGAGTTATTTGGAATGCGCCACGGCAATCAAGGACGCAAGCTCAACCGCACCGCCTCTCATCGCAAGGCGATGTGGGGCAACATGACCGCGGCGCTGATCAAGCATGAGCAGATCAAGACCACACTGCCCAAGGCGAAGGATCTTCGCCCGGTGATCGAAAAGTTGGTGACCCTGTCGCGCCGGGGCGCAAAGGACCTCCATGCCCGCCGCCAGGCCCTGGCCCAGATCAAGGACGCCGACCAGGTCACCAAGCTGTTCGACGTGATCGGCCCGCGCTATGCCGGCCGTCCGGGTGGTTATACCCGCGTCCTCAAGGCCGGTTTCCGGCATGGCGACAATGCGCCGATGGCGATCATCGAATTCATCGACCGCGATGTGGACGCCAAGGGCAAGGATTCCGGACCCGTTGAGGTCGCCGAAGCCGAGGCCTGATCGGCTCGCGGTTGGAACGGCTTAAGAGAGCGGCAGCGATGCCGCTCTTTTTCGTTTCTGGCGCGTTTCCCTTTCGATTTTGAAAGGAACCCGCTATGACCAAAACACTTGCGATTCTTGGGCTCAGCCTGGTTTTAACCGCCTGCGGCGGCCGCGACCGCTGCACCGCCCCGCCGCAGTTCAAGCCGATGACGCTCTCGGCCATGAGCCTGACCGACAAGGCCGATGCCCTGGGGGTGCCGCCGTCCCAGGTTCCCGACCAGCCCAAATCGGCCTCGTCCTACAACGCCCTGATCGCCGGGGTCAATGACAATGCCCAGGCCGAGTCGGTTTATGAATCTTTTCTCGCCCGCAAAAATGCCGCTTTGAAGCAGAATTATTGCATAGAAAACGAGGCCTATAAGGCGCGCGCCATGAAGGATGAAATGAGCACCGTCGCCCATGCCGTAATGGCGACCTGCGGTGGACAGGATGAATCCGCCGCCCTGGCCGCGGTCCTCAAATATAGAAATTGCGCCCTGGGTAATTAAATTGGATTGGATGAAGACTGTCACGAGGCTCGGACCAATGAAAACGATGACCCTTGCCGCCGGCCTGGCGGCGATTGCCGCGGTGGCGTTTCTGGCAGTGCCGGCGCTGACCCAGCCGCCTCACATTGGGTCGGCCAGCCGGCCGGCGGTCAAGCTGGCGCCGCCCTCCACCAAGGCCTTGCCGGCGCCTTTGCTTCCCCAAGGCCAGGCGCCGTCCTCGATGGGCCAGGTGCAATTGACCTTCGCTCCCGTCGTCAAGCGGGTGATTCCCGCGGTGGTCAATGTCTATGCCCGCAGCGTGGTGCAGCAGCAGGTCAATCCGCTGTTCGCCGATCCCTTCTTCTCGCAATTTTTCGGCGCCAGTCCGGAGATGCGCCAGCGGGTGCAGCAGAGCCTGGGCTCGGGCGTGATCGTGCGGGCCGATGGCGTGATCATCACCAACAACCATGTCGTGGCCGGCGGCAATGAGATCGTCGTGGCGCTGTCCGACAAGCGCGAATTCAAGGCCAAGGTGCTGCAGGCCGATCCGCGCACCGACCTGGCGGTGCTCAAGATCGATACGGGGGGCGAGCGTCTTCCCACCGTGGCCTTTGCCGATTCCGACAATATCCAGGTCGGCGATCTGGTGCTGGCGATCGGCGATCCCTTCGGCGTCGGCCAGACCGTCACCATGGGCATCGTTTCCGCTCTGGCGCGCACCCAGGTCTCGGCCTCGGATTATCAGTTCTTCATCCAGACCGATGCCGCCATCAATCCGGGCAACAGCGGCGGCGCTTTGGTCACCACCGACGGCAAACTGGCGGGGATCAACACCGCCATCGTATCGCGCAGCGGCGGCAATGTCGGCATCGGCTTCGCCATTCCGGCAAACCTGGCCCGCCGCGTGGTCGAGGGCGTGGAAGGCGGCGGCGGGGTCAAGCTGGCCTGGGTCGGCGCCAGCGGGCAGCCCGTCACCGCCGATATCGCCCGCAGCCTTGGCCTGCCGCGCCCGGGCGGCGTCCTGATCAAGGATGTCTATCCCGGCGGTCCGCTCGCCAATGCCGGCATCAAAAGCGGCGAGGTGGTGGTCTCGGTCGACGGTACCCCGGTCGACGACATGCAATCGCTCAATTATCGCATCGCCACCCGCAAGCCTGGCGAATCCGTGCGGGTGCATGTCGAAAGCGGCCGCCAGCCTGCGCGCGATGTCTCTGTGGCGCTCGCTTTGCCGCCGGAAAATCCGCCGCGCGAAGTGGCCAATATCTCCGGCCGCAATCCGCTGGGCGGGGCGCGTGTGGAAAATCTCTCCCCTGCCGCCGCCATCGATTTGCAGATGGATCTGATGGCGCGCGGCGTGGTGGTCCTGGCGGTCGACCCGCGCGGCTATGCGGCGGCGCAGGGTTTTCAGGCCGGCGATATCGTGCGCAGCGTCAATGGCGCCGCGATAAACCGCACCGGCGATCTGCTGCGCGCCTTGAATGCGGCGAGCCATTGGGACATCACCATCGAACGCGGCGGACAGCGGCTGTCCCAGTCCTATGATGGCTAATTAGCCTGTTACCGATTGTTGCAGTGCAATCACATTTGCCGTTGCGACGTGAAACGCGGGGCGACGTGTGGCGTTAGCTCGTCATCTGGGGGGCGATGCAACAAAGGTCGCCCATATGAAGAAGTTGTTATATGTCACGGCTCTGTCCGCGATTGTGATGAGTGCTGCCGCGGCGCAAGCGCAGGACAGCAACGTTTCCGTCTCCGTTCTCGGAGGTTGGAGTTCCCATCCCGGCGTCATGCTGGGTGGAACAAAAACCGAAATGAATGACGGCTACAATCTCGGTGCCCGAGCCAGCACCAAGCTCGACGGGGTGGGCGTTCCCGGGTTCTCGGCCGATGTCGATTATTTCTACAATCAGTCCGGCTATAACGGGAAGGGCGCCAGCAATCATTCTTCCAGCGTCATGGGAGATTTGATGTATCATCTGCCGATCAATGCCACGCCCTGGAGTGTATATGGTGGCGGCGGAATTGGCGTGGTGCATGACAATCTCAATGGCAATCTGCATGGCAGTTCGGATGTGCTGGGCTGGCAGGCGATCGGCGGGACGGAATATGCCTTCACCCCAAACACCAGCCTGTTCGCCGAGTACCGTTACCAAAATGCCCATGACGCCAATATCGGCGCCTTGCGCAATGTCGGGAACACCAGCAACAACCTCTCGGTGGGGGTGAAGTTCGGGCTGCCGTAAAACATCTTCGGACATTCGGTATGCTCCGGGTGAGGAGGGCAGTCTTGCTCTCCTCATCCCCCGCTTTTGCTTCTTGGATAAGCTCACCCCGGCCAGGGTTTCATTCCCGCCGCGCTTTGCGCTAGGTTTGCGCAGCGCCGTTATGGCCGTGTGAAGCAGAGCGAATGTCCGATCTTTTCGAATCCAGCGGCCTGGAACAGGACGCCCCGCGTCCCCTGGCCGACCGGCTGCGGCCCAAAAGCCTGGCCGAAGTGGTGGGACAGGAGCATCTGTTGGGCGAGGCGGGACCGCTGGGCCGCATGGTCGCCGCCAACCGGCCGCATTCCATCATTCTGTGGGGACCGCCCGGCACCGGCAAGACCACCATCGCCCGGCTGCTCTCGACCGCCTTCAATCTTCACTTCGAGCAATTGTCGGCGGTGTTCAGCGGCGTCGCCGATCTGAAAAAGACTTTCGAGGCCGCCCGCCAGCGCCGCCGCACCGGTCAGGGCACTTTGCTGTTTGTCGACGAGATCCACCGCTTCAACCGTAGCCAGCAGGATTCCTTTTTGCCGGTGGTGGAAGATGGTACGGTCATTCTGGTCGGGGCCACCACCGAAAACCCGTCCTTCGAGCTCAACGGCGCGCTGCTGTCGCGGGCCCAAGTGCTGGTGCTGCGCCGGCTGGACGATGCCGCGCTGGAAACGCTGCTACGGCGGGCCGAGGACCATTACGGCGAGCCGCTGAAACTCACGCCCGACGCACGCGCGAGCCTGCGCGCCATGGCCGACGGCGACGGGCGCTACCTGCTCAATCTGGCGGAAGAGGTGGCGAATTTGAAAATCGCCGCCCCGCTCGATCCCGCCGGGCTGATGGCGGCGGTGCAGCGGCGCATGCCGCTTTATGACAAAAGCCGCGAAGAGCATTACAACATCATCTCCGCCCTGCATAAGTCGATCCGGGGCAGCGATCCCGATGCGGCACTTTATTGGCTGGCGCGCATGCTGGCGGGCGGCGAGCAGCCGCTTTACATCGCCCGCCGCCTGGTGCGCGCCGCGGTCGAGGATATCGGCCTGGCCGATCCCGAGGCGGTGCATCAGGCGCTGGCCGCCAAGGATGTGTTCGACTTCCTGGGCAGCCCGGAAGGCGAGATCGCCCTGGCGCAATGCGTGATTTATCTCGCCTCGGCGCCGAAATCGAATGCGGTCTATAAGGCTCTCGGCGCTGCCAAGCGCGCGGCCGGGGAGCGCGGTTCGCTGATGCCCCCTGCCCATATCCTCAATGCCCCCACCAAGCTGATGAAGAATCTCGGCTACGGCAAAGGCTACGAATACGACCACGACACGGCCGAGGGCTTCTCGGGGCAGAATTATTTTCCCGACAACATGGCCCGCCAATCCTTTTACCGGCCCGTCG
>JAICHV010000071.1 GCA_025924715.1 Alphaproteobacteria bacterium | reverse complement strand
TCCCCGCTGAGCCCTATTCGGGCGCTATGTTCCCGGGAGAATAAACAGGGAACGCTAACACGGTCCATGTGCCGACCGCACACAGCGAACCGGTAAAAGCGCAAAATTTTGGCTGTGGGAAAGAATGGCTCCCCGGGCAAGCGCAATACCTTTCGTGCAAGACCTTGATTTGATTTGCAGCAGGCGATCGCGCGCGGGGCGGGGTTACACCCTGGCCTACACTCTCCCCGTGGCCTGGCGTCAGCTGCCCTGGGTCGTTGCCGCTCGCTCGGCACTATGCTCGGAGATGAGGGCCTTGAGGAGCGCGGGTGATCAGCCTCAATGAGGGCGACAACCGAGCCGCCGCTACCTGCTAGATCGACGCCGTAAAACCTGCCCTAGGTTGCGTGGGCACTTGGCATCGTCAGTGTGAAGCATGTTTCCATTGCCGTCGATTGCACCGACAAGGTTCCCGCGTGCGCTCGCGCGATTTCTGACGCTATGTAAAGACCCAATCCAAGTCCTTGCTGGCTCGGCCTTAAGTCTTCCCGGGTGAAGGGCTCAAATAGGCGCTGCATCGCTCCCGGAGGGATGGGGTCGCCTGCATTGGTCACTGCCAGCGTAAAGATACCTTCATCCGTATCAGCGTTTACGTGGACTGCCCCGTCAGCTGCTCCGTGAACGAGTGCGTTGCCCAGAAGGTTCGACAATAATTGCGCTATGCGCTTGCCATCGCAGTAAACCAAGCTCTCGATGTTGAACTCACTCACAATTTGCCGCTTCGGCCACGCAATCGCGAGTTCTTCGACAACGTGTTTCAGCACTGGGGCTAGCTCGGTGTTCCGAAAACTGACTGTCAGACCCCCGCCAAGCCGCCCGCGCGCGAAGTCCATAACGTTCTCGATAAGATCGGCCATGCGGGCCGTGCTTTGCTGCACCATCCCCACAATGCTCGCCGCCCGCTCATTCAACGGTGTCTTGGCAATCAGCCGCATCGCGCCGTCAATTGCCGCCAGTGGGTTGCGAAGGTCATGGCCTAGCACCGCGATGAACTGTTCTCGAAGTGCGGCAGCATTTTGCGCTGTGGAGAGACGTTCCTCGGCGGAAAGTCGCGCTCGCGCATCTTCCGCCAGCTGCTCTCGGAGGCGCGAGTTGTCGCTCGCTACGGCATTTTTGGCCGATACCAGGTTCCGTTCATACCTGCGGCGTTCGACTGCCGGAAAGATCGTGAAGCAGACAAAATTTGTCTTTCCGTGTTCGTCGTGCCGCTCAGCCGCGCTCAGGAAGACCGGCACGGTACCGCCATCCGCCCGTGATAGGTCAATGGAAACCTCATCAAAAAATCCCTGCATCCGGAGTAGCGGAGCGAGGTGAGTCTCGTAATAGATCTTTCGGGCTATCGGAAAATGATCCGAAAGCTTCGTGCCACAGAGCTCGTCGGTAGATTGCCTGACCCAATCGCAGACGCGACGATTAGCGAAGACGATCCGCGCATCAGGACCAGTGTAGATAAAGCCCGCCCGGGCTTCAGCCATGAATTCTTCGAGCGTTTCTGGAGGCGAGTGACCAATGTCGTCCCTCATCTTACGTTAGAAAGGCCCGCATGGCAGCAATCGTCTCCTCTGGCGCGCTTAGGTTGGGGCAGTGCCCAGTGGCGTTCATTACCACCAGCGTGCTGCCGGGCATCTGATGGTGCATATATGCCCCTACAGAGTTCGGGGCAATAACATCATCGGAGCACTGCAAGATAAGGGTCGGTATAGATACCGGACCCAGAACATTTCGATGATCGGACATAAACGTTGTACGGGCGAAGTGTGCTGCGATCTGTGGATCAGTCCGACAAAAGCTTGCGGTGAGTTCCTCGCCCAATTCGGCGCGATCTGCATTGCCCATGATAATTGGAGCCATGGTTGCCGACCATCCGAGGTGGTTGTCTTCAAGGGAGGCGAGAAGCTCCTCGATCTGGGCCTCGGTGAACCCACCCACATAATCTCCATGGTTGATGTAGCAGGGGGAAGGGCCGACCAGAACTAAGGCTCCGAACAGGTCCGGGTGCTGCAGGTGCGCGAGAACACCGACCATCGCGCTGACCGAATGTCCCACAAATATGGGACGCTCCAATTTCAATGCACGAACGATTTCCACTATGTCGGCGGCGTAACCATCCAGCATTCCATATTTTTCATAAGAATAAGCCGACAGGTCCGAGCTTCCGGCGCCGACATGATCAAAAAGGACGGTCCGATACTGATCTTGAAAGGCCGGGGCCACGAAACGCCACATATTTTGGTCGCAGCCGAAACCATGGGCAAAGACGATGGCCTTCCTCCCATGCCCAGAGACATGGATATTGTTTCGCTTTGTCATGTCCATAGGGAGCTCGCGAGAATTGACCATCGGGATCAGGCCCCAACTCCACTGCGGTAGTGCCGTTAACATCGCGGCATCGCGGATTGTGGGCTTTGGGTGCCACCATGTGTACAAGCACGTGATGGAGCTCGCAACGGCCCCCCAAACTATTCCCGCGCCTCCCTGATCTTCTGGTTCAGCTCGTCTTCCTCGCGCCGCCAGCGCTTGCGCTCCGCATCCGGCCCGTCTTCTAGTGCCCGGCGGTCTTTTTCCGGTTGCTCGGCCTTTGGTTGGTGGCCCTCTGCGGCACGATCTCAATGGGGAGAGCGGGAGTCAGCGCAAATTACAAGGCGGCTTGATCAACGGCGCTGCGGGAGCCGTGCCACTTGACCGCCCGATGTCAGCCCTGCGCCATTGCGGGCATTCAGCTACGCCCGTAAGTGTCGCAAAAAGGGCAAAACTGGCCGGACAAAGAGGCTCCTCGCCGGGCTAGGCTAATTTCGGGAGGCCTGCTAAACGTGGCTGCGGCAGGACCAACACGCCCAGCGCATCATAGAAAGTTCAGATCAATATTGATCGGCTGCGCTCATTTGTGTCCGAAGTGGGCCCGAAGGGAGGTCCCACGAGTTACCTACCTAGCGGGCTTCGCTATTTCCCAGTGGTCCGCGCCAACAACATCAATAAGACACGGAGTGCATGGAGCAAAAGGCGGTAATTCTGGTTGTTGAGGACGAAGCACTCATTCGGATGGGTGCCGTTCAAATGCTGGAAGAGGCCGGTTTTGAAGTAGTCGAGGCTTGGAATGCCCACGATGCGATAGAACTCCTCGAAAAACGCAGCGATGTTCGTGCTGTCTTTACGGACGTCAATATGCCCGGAACGCGGGACGGAATGCGACTGGCTCGCATGATACGAGATCGTTGGCCTCCGATTCACCTGATTGTGACTTCAGGAATAGTGTCTCCAGGTGCGGATGATGTGCCTTCCGGCGGAAGGTTTATCCGCAAGCCCTACGACCCCGCGCACGTTATAGCGATCCTTCGAGAGCTTCTGAGCCAGAATCCGCCGTCCGGTCCGGCTGATCATTCAGAAAAGGCGGCCTAGTTATCGGTCCGCCTCAATTCACGGTGTTTGATCTGCTATAAGCATTACCGGGATACGCCTCTCAGGTTGAGGGACTCCGGTTATTCCAGAAAGGGGAAGCCATGGCTCCCCAAGCTCCTCCACTTTCTCCCGCCGTTGCCATGAATTTGGCCTTGGCAGTCGTCGCATCTTCAAACGCGCCTCTCCTACTTCTTGACCGCAGCCTCACGGTAATCGCGGCGAGCGGCTCGTTCTGTCGAGCGTTCCAGATTGAATCTGACAACGTGGCCGATCGCCCGCTGGCCTCACTGGGCAAGGGCGAGTGGGACGTGCCTCAACTCACGGGACTTTTGAACGCGACGGCGTCGGGATTTACCGAAGTTAAAGACTATGAGATGGAATTGGTGCGAGAAGGTCGCGGCAACCGGGCTCTCGTCCTAAACGCTACGAAACTCGACTACGCGGACGAAGGAAATGTCCGGCTCATTTTGGCCGTGGTCGATGTAACCGATGCTCGGATCGCGGAAAAATTCAAGAACGACCTTCTGAAAGACAAGGAGGTCCTGCTTCAAGAGCTTCACCACCGGGTTGCCAACAGCCTTCAGATTATCGCCAGCGTTCTCATGCAAAGTGCGCGCAAAGTGCAGTCAGACGAAACCCGCAGTCATCTGTTCGATGCCCACCAACGGGTCATGTCTGTGGCCTCACTGCAAAAGCAGCTTGCTGCATCCCAATTGGGTGACGTGGAGTTGCGGCCGTACTTGTCTGCGCTGTGTGAGAGCATTGGCGCATCCATGATCCGGGACCGCAATCAGCTTTCGCTTGAGGTCAACGTCGATGATGGCATTACGACAGCGGACACATCTGTCAGCCTCGGCCTAATCGTCACGGAGCTAGTGATAAATGCGCTTAAGCACGCTTTCCCTCAGGATCGGAAGGGCAAGATTTTGGTTGCTTACCAAGGCCACACCCCCAACTGGACCTTGTCCGTGACGGATGATGGCGTCGGGATGTCCACCGGCTCGGATACCGCCAAGCCTGGCTTGGGCACCAGCATCGTTCAGGCTCTGGCAAAACAACTGGGTGCCAGCATTACGGTGGCAGCCGCCGATCCGGGAACAAAAGTGTCGATCATGTATGCCCGTGCGCCTGCTCTGGTAAGCCAGTCTCCGGTCTTCGGCGAAGCGGTATAGCTAATGCTTCTGACAAAGATTCAGTTGAGACAAACGATGGAAAACTTGAGATGCCGTCTTGATCCGATTGAGCATGGGCCCGCTTGGCGTCCGCATAGTTCCTGCTCTGCACTAGAACCTAGTCCCGTTGCACCCGCACTTGGCACAGACAAGGGGGTCGCTGCTCGTCGAATCCATTGGCGCGGGGTCCTCCATTCCTTGCGTCTTCATTCGGCAACCAGCTTTGCCTAAATGCGGCCCCAGACATGGTGTCGGTGATAGCAACGCGGCCTTGTCGGGGTGGCGGCCGTATCCGGGCAGCTGTTGCCATCTTCGGGTCTGCGTCCCGTAGCGCTCAAACGGGTTAGAAACAGGCGTCGACCAATATCGAATAACAGGCTTTTCGCCCGCATATACAAAGAAATAAGGGCCAGCAGCGGTCAGCAATGCAGAACAGCCAAGTTCGTTCCCTACGTTCTATTTGTCGCGTGGTCTATCCTGATGCTGCGTTCGTAGGCACAATGCGGCGATGCAAACACGGCGCGCAGCGGGGTTGGCCGCTGCAGCGGTCCTTATCGTATTATCGGGTTCATCCCGCGCGGCGGACCCGCAAACCTACAGTGTAGAACTATCGGGCGTTCCTGCGGGCGGGGCCGATGCGGCGCTGCGTGGTTCCTCTCAACTGATTACGCTGCAGAAGGCCGGCGGCATCCCGCCCTTTGCTCTTGTGACGCGCGCACGTGAGGACATCGCACGGCTGCAAACCGCGCTGGATAGTTTTGGCTACTACCAGAACCACGTCACCGTCACCGTGGCCGGCCTTGGCCTAGATGACCCCGAATTGCCGGCGCGATTGGATGCCTTGCCTGCCGGCACGCCCGCGCCGGTGAAGGTCACAGTCGCGCCAGGGCCGCTGTTTCATGTGGGCCGCGTCAGGCTGGATGGTACCATTCCGGACAAAGACCGCGCCGCTCTCAATCTCCACACCGGCGATGTCGCGGTTGCAGCCACTGTGCTGGGCGCGCGCGAGCGCCTGCTGGCAGCCTTGCAGGAGGACAGCTTCGCGCTCGCCTCAGTCAGTCAGCCGGATGTCGTGGCGGACGATAACGCCCATACCCTTGACATCACATATACGGTTACCAGCGGCCCGCGAGTCGAGGTTGGCACCATAACCTTCAAGGGGCTGAAGGATGTCCATGAAGAGCTCCTGCGTAAGGCGCTCACCCTCCATGAAGGCGCCCCCTATCGTCCCAGTAGCATCGAGGCCGCGCGTCAGGCTCTGGTGGCGTTGGGCATCTTTTCCGGTATCAGTGTGCGCAATGGGGAGCAACTCTCGCCGGACGGCCGCATGCCCCTCGTTTTTGACGTGCAGGAACGCCCATTTCACGCTGTGACCTTTGCCGGGAATTATTCCACAGATCTAGGCATCAGCCTCTCGGTTACTTGGTCGGATCGCAATCTGTTCGGCAGTGCCGAGCAGCTCAACCTGACCGCCTCCGGCACCGGGCTGGGGAGTGCCAGCACTGGACTGGGTTATAATCTTACGTCGCAGTACATCCAGCCGCTGTTTCTTGAGAATGACCAAACGCTGGAGTTCGACATCTCAGGCGTCAAGCAACAGCTCGCAGCCTATGACCAGACGGCGCAGACGCTGGCTGGCTTCGTGCGGCGCAAATTCTCGCGGCTGTGGACCGGAAGTGCGGGCCTCTCCATCACGCACGACCAGATCGTGCAAGAACGCGCCTCCGAGTTCTATGAGCTGCTAGCGGCACCCGTCACCGCGAGCTATGACAGCACCGGCATCACCGACGCGCTCAGCGATCCGGTTTCTGGCCTGCGGGCGGCCGCTACCGTGACCGCGACGCATGCCTTCGGACATGATGTGTCCTTTCTGGTAACCCAGATTTCCGGCTCCTCCTACTTCGATCTTTCCTCTGATGGCTCATCTGTAATCGCACTGCGGGCTTTAGCGGCAACTATCCTGGGCGCTAGCAACCTGGCTTTGCCACCAGACCAGCGCCTTTATGCCGGCGGCAGCGCCACGGTGCGGGGCTACGCCTATCAGTCGTTGGGCCCGCAATTTTCCGACCGCAGGCCCATGGGCGCGAAATCAGTAGATGCCGGTACGGTGGAATTTCGCCAGCGCATCGACGAGACCTGGGGCGCGGCAGCTTTCGTGGATGCGGGACAGGCGAGTACCGGAGCGCCTTTTGACGCCAAACTTTATGCCGGTGCTGGTCTTGGTGCTCGCTATTACACGCCGATCGGCGCGGTGCGGCTGGATGTGGCAACGCCGCTGGTACGGGTCCCCGGCGGGGATGCATTCGAGATCTATATTGGTCTGGGACAGGCCTTCTGATGGGCGTGCGTCGGATCATCGCCTTTTCGGTCGGCGGCGTAACAGGCGTGATGCTTGCCTTGGTCGTGCTGCTCTATACGGCGCCGGGCCTGAGTCTCGTGGGCCGGATTGCGAATTCTCTTGCCGGTGGCGCAGTACGCATCACAGGCCTCTCGGGCACGTCCCCGAACCATCTGCGCGCGGACCGGCTTGAGGTCATTGATGTTGAGGGCGTATGGCTGACTCTGGATAATGTGGTGCTGGACTGGTCGGCATTGTCCATGTTGTCCAACCATGTGGCGATCGAGAAGGTCGCTGCGGCGCGGGTCCTGGTGCTCCGGCGTCCGATTTCGTCCCGCACAAGCAATGGCAGCACACCCCGAATTGATATCGCGGCGCTCCAGCTACCGCGCATAGAGATTGGTGCTGCGGTGATCGGCCACGCGGCGCGATTGTCCTTACGGGGGGCACTGCATTATGTGTCACGACACGATTTGAATGCCAATTTGCTTGTCACCCGGGTTGGCAACGCGGACCGCTATCGTATTGTGGGCGGCATTACCGCTGATGTGGCCCATGGCAGTGCGGTGGTCAATGAAGGGGCGGACGGTGTTCTCGCCAAGCTGGCGGGGCTTCCGGGACTGGGGCCCGTAAATCTTTCGGCCCAGGCCAGCGGTGATGCGGGTGCCAATCAGATTCGCTTCACGCTGTCCGCCGGCGCCCTGAGAGGGGAAGGGGAGGGCGCGATCAGCCTGGCCTCCCAACGGGCGGATGTCGACATGCATCTCGCCGCCCCACAAATGACTCTGCGCCCTGATCTTGCCTGGCACGCTCTGTCCGGCGAAGCCCATATGCATGGGGGCTTTAGGACGCCGAACATCTCAGCCCATCTGGGCGTTGACCAAGCTCTGCTAGGCGGGGTCTCGGCGCATCGAGTTTTGTTGGATGTTCGCGGGGAGAGGGGAACGGCGCGGCTAGACGGTCGGATCGAAGGTGTGTCGCTGCCTCCGGGCTATGACGTCCTGTTGGGCAAGGCGCCCGTCACCATTGCGGCCAAGGCCGACCTGAAAGCGCCCAAGTTGCCTGTGAACTTTACGGTGAGCCATGTGGTGGCGCAGCTCAGCGGCACGGCACGCTTACGTGGCGGCACCTACATCGATGCCACCCTCAAGGTCCCCTCCCTAGTCCCCTTTGCCGCGCTGGAAAAAGTAGATCTTCAGGGTAGTGCCGCTTTCCATCTCACGCTGCAGCAACAAGCAACGAAGGCCCGTATCGCCTTGGATGGCAAACTTGATGCCCGCGGCACCGCGCTCCTTGCGAGGATCCTTGGACAGAAGGCCAGCCTGGCCCTGAATGCGACGCTCGACGGCGCCGATGTGATCCAGTCCCGAGTGCAGATGCAGGGGGCCGGCTTTGCCAGCGATGTGAAGGGCACGTTTCGCAAAGGTTTTATGCGCTATCGGCTATCGCTGCATTTGCCCGATCTGTCGCGGCTGGCGCGGACCCTGAGTGGCACGGCGGAGCTGACAGGCACTGTGACCGGCGCCATGGGCAAGGCGCTGCTGACGGGCAGCGGCAGCGCCAGCATGGCGACCAAGGGCTTTGCACCGGAGCGTATCGCCATTCGGCTCGAAGCGCGGGACTTGCCGTCTTTTACACACGCGCGCCTCACGGCCGATGGGCGACTGAACAAAGCGCCCCTCCGGCTGCATGCGACGCTAGATGGGGAGAAGACAAAGAAACTGGTGGTGGATGGCAGCTGGCGCTCGCTGGCCGCCAAAGGCAATCTGTCAGTTGCCCAGTCGCTGCTCAGCGGCACTGTCCGGATTGCCTTGGGGCAGCTTGGTGATGTCGCAGTCCTTACGGGTCAACCTATGCAGGGGGCAGCAAATCTCGCTGCGACGCTGACCCCGCAAGGAAGTAGGACGAATGCGCTCTTCGTAGCTGAGTTGCGGGACATGGCTGCCGCAGGCGTGAGTGTGCATAGCGCGACTCTGCATGGTGCTGCCTCTAACCTGTTCGCCAAACCGGTGCTGGGTTTTGCCGCCAGTGCGACCGGCATAACGGCGCAAGGGGTCAGTGGCAACGCGGCAGGCCAAGTGCGTGGCCCGCTGGACAAGCTCGTCGTCACGGTTAGCGCGAGTATGAAGGACATCACCGGTGCGCCGCTCTCCGCCAAGGCTGCTGCGGTCCTGCACCTTGCGGCGAAGCAATTGACGCTTGCATCCCTGGACAGCACCTGGCGTGGTGTGCCGCTTAAGCTGAAGGCGCCGGCGCACGTTGATTTTGCCGCAGGGCTGTCGTTCGACCGCATCGCTGCCAGCCTTGGTCATGGAAACCTGACCGCGTCAGGACGGCTGCTGCCGCAGCTTGCGCTTAACGCGTCTGCCAGCGGAATTGCTTTGCAAGATTTCAGCGCCTTTCTGCCCCAGCAATTGCAGGGCACGGTCAGCGCTGAGGCCAATCTTCATGGGACGATAGCGGCACCTATCGGGCAAGTGAGGGTGACCGGGCGCCAACTGCGGTCTGCTTTTGCCGGCCGTGCCGTACCGGCAGCCACCCTTGAAGGCGAGGCCCAGCTCATGGGTGATCGTGCGAGCCTCAAGGTCGCCCTTGCTGCTGCGACCAGCGCTCGCTTGGTAGTAGACGGTACGGCCCCTCTCAGCCCAGGGGCCGCCCTCGCGCTGCACGTGGTGGGCAATGCAGACCTCGCTCTCCTCGATCCGATCTTGGCGGCGGACGGGCGGCGCGCGCGCGGGCAGCTGGCGGCGGATATCCGCATCACAGGTACAATGGGGACGCCCCGGTTTGCCGGCGGCGGGAATCTCGCCAATGGCGAGATTCAGGACTATGCCCGCGGTCTGCGTCTGCAAGACATTACAGCCACTATGACGGCGGACGGCGGGCGCATTAACCTAACCAAACTAACGGCTCACGCCGGCAACGGTACTATCACCGGTAATGGCAGTATGGATCTCAAGGGTTCTGGTACGCCGGTCCAGATCGCCCTCCATGCTGAGAATGCGCGCCCGATCGTGAGCGATCTTGTCACGGCAACCGTGTCCGGGGATGTCAGGCTCAGCGGCGCGCTTAAGACCTCCTCGAAAATCTCAGGAAGGCTGCAAGTTACTGAGGGTGAGATCAATCTGCCGGAGAGATTTCCCCCTGAGGTCGCGGTGCTAAATGTGAGGCGACGGGGAGAAAAGCCGTTGCCGCCGCCGGCGCCCCCGAGCCGAATGGGGTTGGACCTTCAGTTGAGCACCACGGGGCCGGTTTATGTCCGTGGCCATGGGTTGGATGCGGAGATGCGGGGTGAGATAGAGATTCACGGTACCACCGCGGCGCCCGAGTTCGGGGGCGGCCTGCGGATGAATCGTGGGCGGTTCACGGTGGCGGGCCAAACCCTGGACTTCACCACGGGGCGCATTAGCCTTACCGGCACCGGCGTGCGTCGCCGGCTTGACCCCACCCTGGATTTTGTGGCCCAGACGGTTTCGGGCGGCGTTACGGCAACGCTGAGCGTCACCGGCTACGCCTCTTCACCCAAAATCGCCCTGTCCAGCACGCCTCAGCTGCCCCAGGACGAAATCGCAGCCCATCTGCTGTTCCAGCAAAGCACCAAGCAGTTGACACCGTTGCAGCTTGTGTCACTGGCCCAAGGATTGGCAGCCATGGGCGGACTAGGTGGCGGGTTTAATCCGCTTGGCGTGGTGCGCAACACTTTGGGGCTAGACCGCTTGTCGGTGGGCAGCACACAAGGCGCCGCCGCGGGTAACCAGAGCCAGACCACCGTTGAGGCGGGTCGGTATGTGGCGAAAAACGTTTATGTCGGGGTGAAGCAAAATTTATCAGGCGGAACCCAGACGCAGGTGCAACTTGATATTACACGTCGCCTGAAGGCACAGGCCACGATCAACACGAGCGCGACTACAACGCCCGCCCAAGGCAACGCTTTGCAAGACCACGGCAACAGTGTTGGCCTGAGCTACCAGTTTGAATATTGATGATGCCGCCGCTGGCGCACGGGCTTGCGTACTACTCAATGCTAGTGCGCGATTAGAGAATTTTCAATGATGCGGGCGCGTTTCACGCTTCGAATTGTCCCGGCGCTTGATCTCGCAATTTGGCTCCGCGCCGAACAAAACGATCACTAATGAAAGCCATCTCCAAACAAGGAAACCGATGATCGCGCTGAGGTTGCCATAGACCCGGTCGAAGTTCCCATAACTGCGGACATACCATTTGAAAACCAATGTCCCTAATAACCATAGCGACGACGACAAAATGCTGCCCCATGTAAGCCAACGCCAGCCTTGTTTGCGGTTGGGCCCGTAACTATAGATCGCGGGTCTGGTTTACTGCACAGCAGAAGGCCGAGCTTTAGGAACGCTGGAAAAGCGGGCAATGTATCGCTGCGATTGCGCGAACGCTGGGAAGGCGGAACAAGAGCGGGGTTTATCGGATTTTGGCGGTCCATGGCGGCATCATGCCGACGTCGCGCCGCCGGGCTCAGTTGGCACTGATGTTCGATGAACGCGAGGAAATCTCGCGCGGGCTGGCAGCGGGCCGGTCGCTGCGCGAGATTGCCCGCGGCCTTGGTCGGGCTCCATCGACGGTAAGCCGAGAAATCAGACGCAACGGTGGCAGTCTGGGCTACCGGGCCAACCGGGCCGACCAACTGGCTTGGGACCGGCGCTGCGTCCCAAAGCTTGTCGCCTGGCTCGCCATGACAAGTGGCATGGCCCGCAGGTCCACGAAATGATATTCGCGCCAACGAGTTCCTTTCGCTTGTGACTGCGGTGAAAAATCCGGCGCCAAATATGCACTCCACCGCTCCCGATATAATATTTGCATAATATAGACCGCCAAATTAAAAGCCCGCGTTGCCAAGTTCAAAAGGGGCGAGCAAGGCGGGCGGGACCATATGAGCAGCCCGGAAAAGGAATGAGGTCTCAATTCGTGGGCGTCCGCGGTTCACCGACAGTGGTAGGCTCGGGCAAAAGCTCGTTGGAAAACCGAAGAGGCTCTGTAGAGCCCATGTAGTTCGCGTCGAAGCCTGCCAGCCGCTGCAAGGCTTCCAAGTCCGGTATCTCGACGATGCCCTGTTCAAAGAAAAGCAGTCCTTCCTTACGCAAGGATTGAATCGAGCGGTTCACATGCACCGGCGAAATTCCGGCTGCATCGCCCAATATTGTCTGGGTCACCGGAAACAAGAACCGTGTGCGGTCCCGTTGAACTGCGCCATTTTTTATCGCCATCTCGCAGAAAATATGCGCGATCCGCTGCTTTGCGGGGCGCCTTCCTACGTTGACGACCCATTCTGCGGTTATGTTGGCGTCGAGAACTACCGCGCGGAAAAGAGCTTCCGCGATACCGGGATAGTCCCGAAAGGCTGCCTGAAGCGCCTCATGGGGAATGCGCTGGACTTCACACTCGCCCATCGCCCTGAGCGTGAAAGTTTTTGTGGGCAGCACGAAAGTCTGTAGGTC
>JAICHV010000070.1 GCA_025924715.1 Alphaproteobacteria bacterium | reverse complement strand
TTCCGCAAATGGGAATGGGCAATCCGGTTCCCATTTGCGGCTTTTTCGTGGCAGGTGCTCCGAAGCGGCTAGGAGCGGTACGTGTCCGGCTTATACGGGCCCGCTGTGGGGATCGAGATAGAGTCCGACGGCTTGGTGGAAAGTTCGGTCAGTTCCACCCCGATCTTGCCCAGGTGCAGGCGGGCGACCTTCTCGTCCAGCTGCTTGGGCAGGGTATAGACCTTCTTCTGGTACTTGCCCTGGTTCTTGAACAGCTCGATCTGGGCCAGCGTCTGGTTTGTGAAGCTGGCGCTCATCACGAAGCTGGGATGGCCCATGGCGTTGCCCAGATTCACCAGCCGCCCTTCCGACAGCATGATGATGCGCTTGCCGTCGGGGAATTCGATCTCGTCCACCTGCGGCTTGACGTTGTGCCATTTGAAATTCTTGGTGGCGGCGACCTGAATCTCGCTGTCGAAATGGCCGATATTGCAGACAATGGCCCGGTCCTTCATCGCCCGCATGTGATCGACGGTGATGACATCGACATTGCCGGTGGCGGTGACGAAAATATCGGCGCGGGGGGCGGCGTCTTCCATGGTGACGACTTCATAGCCTTCCATCGCCGCCTGCAACGCGCAGATCGGATCGACTTCGCTGACCATGACGCGGCAGCCGGCTTGGCGCAGCGAGGCGGCCGAGCCTTTGCCGACATCGCCGAAGCCGGCGACCATGGCGACTTTGCCGGCCATCATCACATCGGTGCCGCGGCGGATGCCGTCCACCAGCGATTCGCGGCAGCCATACAGATTGTCGAATTTGGACTTGGTGACGCTGTCATTCACATTGATGGCGGGGAACAGCAGCTTGCCGGCCTTTTCCATCAGATAGAGGCGATGCACGCCGGTGGTGGTCTCTTCCGAGACGCCTTTGATGCTGGCGGCGATGGCGGCAAACCAGCCCTTGGGCTTTTCCTTCAGCAGACGCTTGATCAACGCGTAGAAAACTTCTTCTTCCTCGTTTTCCGGTTTTTCCAGGAAGGCGGTGTCGCCGTTCTCGGCGCGCAGGCCATGATGCACCAGCATGGTGGCGTCGCCGCCATCGTCCAGGATCATGTTGGGATAGCCGCCGCCATGCCATTCGAACAGCTTGGCGGTATAATCCCAGTAATCCTTCAGGCTCTCGCCCTTGACGGCGAAGACCGGGATGCCGGCGGCGGCGATGGCGGCGGCGGCATGGTCCTGGGTCGAATAGATATTGCAGGACACCCAGCGGATATCGGCGCCCAGCGCCTTCAAGGTCTCGATCAGCACGGCGGTCTGGATGGTCATGTGCAGCGAGCCGGCGATGCGGGCGCCCTTGAGCGGCTGCTTGGGGCCATATTCGGCGCGGGTCGCCATCAGCCCGGGCATCTCGATCTCGGCAATATTGAGTTCCTTGCGGCCCCAATCGGCGAGGGTGATGTCCTTGACGATATAATCCTGGGCGGCGGCCATGGGCGGGAATCCTTCAAATTGCGGGGCAGGCTATAGCAGCGGGAAATGGGCCCGGCAAGGAGGATATAAAGAAATTCGCATATCCTCATATGGGCCCTTCGACGAGCTCAGGGCGAGGGGATCGGCGATCACCTCGGCACTCCTCACCCCGAGCTTGTCGAGGGATACGGGACAGGGGCGCTGGCAGACACGCAGGAGTTCTATTCCTCCCCGAACTTCGCCTCGATCAGCGCCAGCATGGCGGTCATGGCCGCGTCTTCGTCGGGGCCCTGGGCTTCCAGGCCGATTTCGCTGCCGATGCTGGCGGCCAGCATCATCAGGCCCATGATCGAGCGGGCGTTGACCCGCTGGCCGTCTTTCAGGATCGTGATCTCGGACTGAAAGCGCGCCGCGGCTTCCACGATTTTGGCGCTGGCCCGGGCATGCAGGCCGCGTTTGTTGGTGATCTTCGCGGTGGCTGTCAGCATCGCGTCAGAGCAGATCGGCGGAACCCGCCCGCATATATTTGCGCCCGGCCTCGATCGCGTCTTTCACCGCCTGGTCCAGCGGCACCTTGCCCCGGATATCGACCAGCTTGATCAGGCTGGGAAGATTGGCGCCGGCCAGAACCTCGATCTTGCCGCGCTCCAGCAAGGTCAGCGCCAGGTTGCAGGGCGTGCCGCCGAACATATCGGTGGCGATGACCACGCCGCGTCCCACATCCACCGCCTTGGCCGCCGCGGCGATCTCGCGCTGGCGCCGCTCGATGTCGTCCTCAGGCCCGATACAGACCGCGCGCAGATGCGTCTGCGGTCCCACCATATGCTCCATCGCGGCGATGAATTCCTGTGCCAGGCGGCCATGGGTAACCAGTACGATACCAATCATAGTGCTCTTTTTCCGGATAATCCTTAAACCAGGCAATCGCGCGGGCAGCGCGTCTGCTCTTGGGCTGCGGAAAATAGTCAGACCGGGGCCAGGTTGAAAGGCCTAATTGAAGGTCTGACGAAACAGCCCGCGTTTATATGCCGCCAGGCCCAAGCGTATCTTGGCTGGCGCGGAAGCCTCCCGGCCGTTCATCGTCATTAACGGTACGGCTTGCGCCCCTTTCAGCTTGACCCGGTAAGATTGCCGCCGGGGCAGGCGCGCGGGCAGTTTGCCCAGCCGCACCGCCAAACCCACCGCGGCATGGCGCAAATAAGGCAAAGCGATGATGCCCAGCCCGCGCACTTCCATCAGGCCGGCAATCGCTGACGGCGCGCTGGCGTACAATACGCCGTTTTTTGCCAGCCACAGATCGGTCCGGTCATCGGCGACCAGCTTGGCGCCGCCATCGATCAAGCGCAGTGCCAGATCCGATTTTCCCGCGCCGCTAGGCCCCAGCAGCAGAACCGCGCGGCCGCCCAGCGCGACACAAGTGGCATGGATGTTGAGAACCTCGCCGCGATTTTTCATGCGACCGGCAGTTCGACGATGAAGCGCGCCCCCAGCTTGACGCCTTTTTCGTCGAAACGGTTTTCCGCCCAAATTCGCCCGCCCGCATTCTGCGTGATCTGCCGCGCGATCGACAGGCCCAGGCCGGAATTGCGGCCAAAGCTTTCTCCGGGCCGTTCGGTATAGAAACGCTCGAAAATGGATTCCAAATTTTCTTCCGGGATGCCGGGACCGTCGTCATCCACCGTCACCCGGGCAAAGGCATGATGGAGGCCGGCGGCGACACGAATGCTGCCGGTTTTGGGACTGAACGACATGGCATTGTCGATCAGATTGCGAAACACCTGGCCCAGTTTTTCGTCATGGCCCATCACCTTTGTGCCCGGCGGCAGGGCGTCGTTCAGTTCCACCCGCACGCCGCTTTCGGTGACGGCATAGATTTCCACGATGGTTTCCAGCAGATGCGACAGCTCGATGGCGCTATGGGCTTCGCGGTTAAGCTCGGCATCCAGCCGGGACGCATCCGAGATATCGGTGATCAACCGATCGATGCGCTTCACATCGGCGCGCACCAGCGCCAGCAGCCGGGCGCGGGTTTCGTCGTCCTTGGCCCGCACCAGCATCTCCATGGCGCTGGACAGGGAGGTGAGGGGATTTTTCAGCTCATGGGCCACATCGGCGGCGAAACGCTCGATCGCGTCGATGCGGGCGTAAAGCGCCGCGGTCATTTCCTTGAAGGAATCCGCCAGATCGCCGATCTCGTCATTGCGCTCGGGAAAGCCGGGAATGGCATCGCGTCCGCCCGCGCCCTGGCGTACCCGGTCGGCCGCCGCCGCCAGCCGGCGCACCGGCTCGCCGATGGTGCTGGCCAGATAGAACGAGGAGAGCAGCATCACCGCCAGCGCCACCAGGCACACTTCGAACAGGGTGAAGCGTTCGGCGCGCAGGATGTCGTCGATGTCGCCCCCTTCGGTGGAGACGAAGAGCGCCCCATATAGGGCGCTGATGCCTTGGACCGGCACCGCCACCGACAGGACCAGTTTGTTCTGGTCGTCCACCCGTTCGGTGCTGGCGGCATTGCCGTTCAGCGCCTCCATGACTTCCGGATAGACGCGGCCATCGCTGCCGCCTTCGGAATATTGCTCCGGCTGTGCGAAAGGCCGCACGCCCATCAAGCCGTCATAAATGCGCCGTCCCCACTCCTTGATCTGGCTCCAGCGATCCAGCGCCGGCAGCGGTGCCGATTTGACGCTATAGCGCGCCAGCAGCAGACGCGTATCCAGAACCAGATGGCCGGTCGGGAGATATAGCCGCGCCCGCAGCCGCGTCGGCGCGATCAACTGGCGCAGCAGCGGCTCGGCCATGGAGACATTCAGCGTCCGGGTTTCATCATCGGTGGCATATTGGGCAATGGCGCCGGCGACAATCTGCGCCTCTTGCTGCATGCCGCTGATCCGCTCCTGGACCAGGCCCCGGCCGGAGGACTGCACCGCGATCACGCCGCCGATCATGATCAGCAGCGCCAGGGCGTTGAACGCAAGAATGCGCCAGGTGAGGGCGGAGAAGTGCGGCAAACACTTCTACTCCTTGTAGCGGTAGCCCACGCCGTACAGGGTCTCGATCGCGTCGAAATCGTCCGCCACGGCTTTGAACTTCTTGCGCAGCCGCTTGATGTGGCTGTCGATGGTGCGGTCATCGACATAGACCTGGTCGTCATAGGCCGCGTCCATCAGGCTGTCGCGGCTTTTGACGAAGCCGGGGCGCTGGGCCAAGGCCTGCAGGATGAGGAATTCGGTGACCGTCAGGCGTACCGGCTTGCCGTCCCAGGTACATTCATGGCGCTGGGGATCGAGCGCCAGCTTGCCGCGCACCAGGGCTTCTTTCTTGACTTCGCCAGGGGCGGGGGGCACGCCCTTGCCTTCGGCCCGGCGCAACACCGCGCGCACCCGTTCCAGCAGCAGGCGCTGGGAGAAGGGTTTGCGGATGTAATCGTCGGCGCCGGCGTTCAGGCCCATCAATTCGTCGATCTCTTCATCCTTGGAGGTGAGGAAGATCACCGGCAAATCGCCGTTCTGGCGTAGCCGGCGCAGCAACTCCAGCCCGTCCATGCGGGGCATCTTGATGTCCAGGATGGCGAGGTCGGGCGGGGTGGTGGTCAGCGCCGTCAGGGCCGCCGCCGGATCGGAAAAGGTGCGCACATGATAGCCTTCCTGTTCCAGCAGCATGCTGACCGAGGCGAGGATATTCTTGTCGTCGTCAACCAGGGCAATGTTGGCCATTGATCATCTATCCGGCGCTTCCTGGGGTCAGTATAAGGCCTTGACCGTCAAAGCAAAGCCTCATGGACACTGCCACGCCCCCCTATGATCCGCGGCGCTTTCGCGATGCCGCCGCCTATTACGAACGCTACCGCCTGGCCTATCCGGATCGCCTGATCCAGCGGGTGGCGGCGATTGCGGGACTGAAGCCGGGCGATGCGGTGCTGGACCTGGGCTGCGGCACCGGCTTCCTGGCCATTGCCTTCGCGCGCCTGGGGATGAGGGTGCTGGCGGGCGATCCCGAGCCTGCCATGCTGGAAGCGGCAGGGGAGGCGGCGCGCCGCGCCGGCGTGAGCGTGGAGCTCTGGCAAGGCGGATCCTTCGAATTGACCCCGGCCATGGGGCCATACCGGCTGGTGACGATGGGACGGTCCTTTCATTGGATGGACGGCGCCGCCACTTTGGCCATGCTGGACCGCATCGTCGCCCCCGATGGCGCCATCGCCCTGTTCCATGACCGCCATCCCGATATGGACGAAAATGCCTGGTTCAAGCTGCTCTGCGAGGACTGCACCGCCCATCAACGCCGCGCCGGCCAGGGCAAGCGCGGCGCCGGCGGCCATCGGCGTTAT
Organism: Alphaproteobacteria bacterium; assembly: GCA_025924715.1. Classification (GTDB taxonomy): domain Bacteria; phylum Pseudomonadota; class Alphaproteobacteria; order Micropepsales; family Micropepsaceae; genus Rhizomicrobium. Next base: position 7,032 of record JAICHV010000070.1, on the reverse strand, counting down.
GAGCCCTTTCTGCTGGCGAGCGCTTTTTGCGAGATCGAAACGGCCAGTGTGTTAGTGCGTCAGGATTTGACGATCGAGGACATTGTCGGCCGCGCCTTCAGCCAGGCGTTGCCGGCGCCGACCGCACAGTTCGAGGCCGATCTGCGCGCCGGCCTTACCGCGCTATCGCCGGACGGTCGCTTCACCGAAATCGCCGAACTGGTGGCGGTGGTGGCGAGGCGCCCCGGCGCAAAACAGCCATGAACGATTTCACCCGCACAAAAACCTTCGATCTTCTGATGGCGGCGCCGCTGATCGCCTGGTTTGGTTTTTCCGCGGTCAGGTTACGGCCGAGACTGGTCTATGACGCCAGGGTGCTGGTGGGGAATCTGTCCGACCTCTACGCCAACCTGGATTTCTACTCGGTCCTGGCATCCTTGGCGTTCAACCTGCTGCTGATCTGGACGCTGCTGATACGCACGACCCCGTTGCGAAAATCGCAGGGCGTGATCCCGCGCCTCGCCGCAATCGTCGGCACCTTTCTAGGGGTCGGCATCACATTGCTGCCATCCGGCCATCTGCCGATTGCCTGGCTTGGCTTCAGTTTCTTCCTCACGCTAGCGGGCGCCGCCGGATCGGTGATCGTGCTGGCGCGTCTGGGCAAGGCTTTTTCCATCATGCCCGAAGCGCGGATGCTGGTGACCGGCGGTCCTTATGCCTATGCGCGCCACCCGCTTTATGCGATGGAATTCCTGACAATCATCGGCATCTCCCTGCAATTCGAACAGCCTTGGGCCGCATTGTTGGGGGCGGCGGTGATCGCGCTGCAGGTGACGCGCAGTGTGTTCGAGGAACAGGTGCTGATGGCGCAATATCCGGAATATGCAGCCTATCGGGCAAAAACGGCGCGGTTTATTCCGGGTGTGTTATGATGGAAACGGGGGCTTCCATGAAAGTTGGTGTGCTTCTGGTATGGGCGGGATCGATCCTGGCGGCGGTGCCCGCCGGCGCGCAGCCCGCCAAGAGCGAGTCCGCAACCGAAACCGTCACCGTGCAGGGCCTGCGCCAGAAGGATGCGGCCGTCGAGCGCCATTTTTCGCAATCGATGCTGGAGCCGTCGGGCGTGGACGAGCATCAATATGCGCTTTGGAAGCAGAAGCTTTGCGTTCAGGTCAGCGGGCTCGATCCCGCCATGGCGGCCCTGGTGGAGCGGCGCATCACGCAAATCGCGGCCCGGGCCGGCGCCCCCTTCGACACCAGCAATCCCTGCCATCCCAACGCAGTGATCTATTTCACCTCGCATCCCCAGGCCTTGCTGGATGCCATCGCGAAAAAGCAGCCGGAGCGGATCTACAGTCATAACCTCAACCCGGCGACGATCACCCAGCCGGCCCAATCCTGGTACATGACGCTGGGCCGCAATCTGAACGGCGAGGTCGGTATCGACGCCGAGTGTGGCTATAAGGGGTTGCCCGACCCGCCTTTCTGCGGCAGTCCGGGCCCATCCCTCAACACCCGACTGGAAACCGGTCTGTCGCCCGAACTGGGTTCGGCGACGGTGTTGGTGGATATCAAGGCGGTCGAGGGTATCAGCCTGGGTACGCTGGCCGATTATCTGGCGATGAAGGTTTTGATCCCGCTGCCGCCAAACGATCTCTGCAAGCCGGCGCCCAGTATCGTCAACCTGATGGTGAAGGATTGCGACGGCCGGACGGATTCCCTGTCGGACCTGGATGTTGCGCTGCTTTACGGCCTTTACCATTCCTCGGACGGGCGGCTCGACCAGTTGCAGCGGGAGCGACTCGTCCGGGGCATGAGGGAATCGCTGGAAACGCCGGGCAAATAGCGCTGGTGATCCAGCCTCTTGCGCTGCTCAACGGAATGTCGTAGTTTCTACTACATTGGTAGTAGGAGCTCCTATGGCACAGCCCCGGCTCAGCAAGCTCGAACTCCAGATCATGGACGTGTTGTGGACCCATGGCGCCGCCTCGGTGCGCGAGGTGCAGGAGCGCCTGCCGGGCAGTCCGGCCTACACCACGGTGCAAACCATGATCGCCCGGCTTGAGGCCAAAAAGGCGCTGCGGAGGGCGAAAAAAGTCAGCAACGCCTTTATTTTCGAAGCCGCGATCAGCCGCGACGCGGCGCAGCGGCGGCTGGTCGACGAATTTCTCAGCCTGTTCGGCGGACGGATGCAGCCGGTGATGTCGCATCTGGTCGAAAGCGGGAAATTGACCCTGGAAGATGTTCAGGAGGCGGAAAAGAAGCTTCAGGAACTGGCAAAGAAGAAAGGGCCGCGCAAATGACTCTCCTGCTCGACCATCTATGGCAATCCAGCATTGTGCTGGTTGTTATCGGCGCTCTCACCCTGTTTTTTCGCGGTAATGGCGCTCATGTGCGTCATGCACTGTGGGCCGCGGCATCCCTGAAATTCTTGCTGCCCTTCGCAGGATTGACGGCGTTGAGCAGCGTTTTATCGGCACTTCTGTCGGGGCCTCTGCCTGCGCCGCTCACACTGACGCAGTCTTTTTCGCATGACATTCTTATTGCGCCGGCTGTTGCGCCCCTGAACTGGCTTCCGCCGGTGGCGGCGGCATGGGCGGCGGGCTTTCTTGTGGTCTGCGGCACTTGGCTCACGCGTTGGCGCAAACTGCGGGCTACGCTACGGCGGGCTAGGGGTGCCGATATCACCGCGCCCATGCCGGTGAAAGTGACCTCTGCGCTGCTGGAACCGGGTCTCGTGGGAATCTTCCACCCCGTTCTGCTGCTGCCGGCGGGGATCGCCGAAAAGCTTAGCGAGGCCGAACTGCGCGCCATCGTCGCTCATGAATCCTGCCATTTGGGCCGCCGCGACAATCTTTGGGCCGCACTCCACATGCTGGTCGAAGCGATGTTCTGGTTCTGGCCGCCGGTGTGGTGGCTCGGCACGCGGCTCATCGCGGAGCGGGAAAAGGCCTGTGACGAAGCGGTATTGGCCGCCGGCAGCGATCCGCAAATCTACGCTGAAAGCATTCTCAAGGTCTGCAAATTCTACGTCCACTCGCCTCTTGCCTGCGCCGCCGGCGTTTCCGGTGCCGATCTCAAACAACGCATGGAGGACATTATGAGAAATGCCGTCATCGCCCGCATAAACGTTCCGAAAAAAGCTCTGCTGGCTGCGAGTGCCGTCGTCATGCTGGTGCCGCCGCTGGTGGCGGGCGTCTTCACCACGCCCGCAGCCCTCGCACAGGGAATCGTCTCTGCTCCCGTGACGGAGGAGGTCACCGCCTCGGCCAGCCTCATGACGGGCCTGCGCCCCATGCCATTGCCACCCCAGCCAACGCCGCAAACCAACCAGGCAGTTCGTACAAGCTGTGGCGCAGTCTCAGCAGCGCCGAGCATGACCCATCGGCCTCCGCCTTATCCGGCAGCTTCTCAGGCTCAAAGCCGTCAGGGGACGGTGATATTCGCTGTAGCCATCGATCGAGAAGGTAGGGCCACCAGCGCGGCCATCAATGAATCGAGCGGGGACAAGGAACTTGATGCGTGCGCCGTTGGATGGGTGGAAAGCCAGTGGCGCTGGGATCCTCAGGGTCAGAATGGAGGATCCGCAGCATTGAAAAGGCGTGTTGTGGTCCATTTCCGGTTGGTACCGGTAACGCCATGAATATCTGATCTGGATGCTTCGCTGGAGCGGCGCGCCGGTATCCTGCGAGGAGAAAGGCGCTTTCCTAACGGGCGCCGCCTTTCTCGTTCCGGTCGAACAGGTTTTTAAATTGACGCACCAATTGGAGCGCCGGACCCAGCGGCCCGCCGCCCTCCGACGCTATCTCAGACGAACTCGACTTTGAGTATCTCATACGACCTTGCCCCGCCGGGCGCGGCGACTTCGACGGTGTCGCCCTTGCTCTTGCCGATCAGGGCACGGGCGATGGGGGAGGAGAGGGAGATGCGTCCGCTTTTGGCGTCGGACTCCACATCGCCCACGATCTGGTATTTGCGCTTCTGATCGGTGTCTTCATCGACCAGGGTGACGGTGGCGCCGAATTTTACGCTGGTGCCCGACAATTTGGAAATGTCGATGACCTCGGCGCGGCCGATCTGGTCTTCCAATTCCATCACCCGGCCTTCGATGAAGCTCTGGCGCTCTTTCGCCGCGTGATATTCGGCGTTCTCCGACAAATCGCCATGGGCGCGCGCTTCCGCGATCGCCTTGATGATGTCGTGGCGGTCCACATTCTTGAGCCGGTTGAGTTCGTCCTCCAGGGCCTTGAACCCGGCGGCGGTCATCGGAATTTTTTCCATGGTGTTTTTCGCGTCCAAATGGGCAAAGAACCCTTGTCCGGCCAAGGCAGCAGCCGAAGTTCAGGTTCAAGACATTGATAATGCTGAGTTTTTCGTAAAACTGGGGCTCAGCAAGCCCTAGGAAGAGTAAGACTGCAGAGGCGTGACTTCAAGAGAGCCGGCCCGAAGCGCCTGGATCGCCTCGGCCGCCGCCCAGGCCCCCGCCATGGTGGTGTAGTAGGGGACTTTCAGGGTCAGCGCCGCCCGCCGGATGGAGGAGGAGTCCTGCAAGGCCCGGGCGCCGTCGGTGGTGTTGAACACCAGATGGATTTCGCCGTTCTTGAGCGCGTCCACGACATGGGGGCGCCCCTCCATCACTTTGTTGATGACGGTGACCTTGAGGCCCGCCTCGGCCAGGGTGCGGGCGGTGCCGCGGGTCGCCACCAGCGAGAAGCCCATCGCCTGCAGCGCGCGCGCCGGGGCTTCGATCAAATCCTTGTCGCCGTCCTTGACCGAAATGAACACCGATCCGCCCTGCGGCAGCCGGGTGCCGGCGCCGATCTGGCTCTTGGCAAAGGCGCGGGCGAAACTCTCGTCCACGCCCATGACTTCGCCGGTGGAGCGCATCTCGGGTCCCAGGATGGTGTCGACGCCGGGGAAGCGGGCAAAGGGCAGCACCGCTTCCTTGACCGAGATATGGTCGGGATGCGGGCGTTTGAGGTTGAAGCTTTTGAGCTTTTCGCCCGCCATCACCCGGGCTGCGATCGCCGCCACGGGGAGGCCGATCGCCTTGGCGACAAAGGGCACGGTGCGGCTGGCGCGGGGATTGACCTCCAGCACGAAAATCTCATCGCCCTGGATGGCATATTGCACATTCATCAAGCCGCGGACGTTCAGGGCGCGGGCCATGGCGATGGTCTGGCGCTCGATCTCGGCGATGATGTGCGGTTTCAGCGAATAGGGCGGCAGGGAACAGGCGCTGTCGCCGGAATGCACCCCGGCTTCCTCGATATGCTCCATGATGCCGGCGATGAAAACCTCGTTGTCGCTGTCGCAGATGGCATCGACATCGACTTCGCTCGCGCGGTTGAGGAAGCCGTCGATCAGCACCGGATTGTCGCCCGAGATGCGGAACAATTCGCCGGAGCTGAGCTGGTCTTTCAGCTGCGCTTCGTCAGACACCACGACCATGCCGCGGCCGCCCAGCACATAAGACGGGCGCAGGATCACCGGATAGCCGATTTGGGCGGCCGCCGTGATGGCTTCTTCGCCGGTCATGACGGTGGCGTTGCGCGGCTGTTTCAGGTCCAGCTCGTTGAGCAATTTCTGGAAGCGCTTGCGGTCTTCGGCCAGGTCGATGGCATCGGCGCTGGTACCCAGAATCGGAACGCCGGCATCGCGCAGGCCGTTTGCCAGTTTGAGCGGCGTCTGGCCGCCGAATTGCACGATCACGCCCGCCAGCGTGCCCTTGGATTGCTCCTTGGCGACGATTTCCAGCACGTCTTCGGCGGTCAGCGGCTCGAAATAGAGCCGGTCCGAGGTGTCATAATCGGTCGAGACGGTTTCGGGATTGCAGTTGACCATGATGGTCTCATAGCCCTGCGCGGAGAGAGAGAACGCGGCATGGCAGCAGCAATAATCGAATTCGATGCCTTGGCCGATGCGGTTGGGACCGCCGCCCAGGATGATGATCTTTTTGCGGTCGGAAGGGTCCGCTTCGCAGACCGGCTCGTCCCCGAACGGCGCCTCATAAGTCGAATACATATAGGGCGTCAGGGCGGCGAATTCGGCGGCGCAGGTGTCGATGCGCTTGAAGCAGGGATGAATGCCGAGCTTATGCCGGGCCCTGCGGATATCGGCTTCCTTGTACCCGGTGAGCTTGGCCAGGCGGGCATCGGAAAAGCCCATGCCTTTGAGCCGGCGCAGGGCCTTGGCGTCTTGCGGCAGGCCGGTTTGTTTGATCTGCGCTTCGGTCTCGATGATGTCGCGGATTTCGCCCAGGAACCATGGGTCATAACCGGTGATGGCCTGGATTTCTTCCAGCGGAAAACCAAAACGCATCGCCTGGGCCGCCACCAGCAACCGGTCGGGCGTGGGCCTGGCCAGGGCAGCGCGGATGGCGATCTTGTCGTCCGCCAGCGCAATCTCGTCAAAGCCGGTGAGGCCGGTTTCCAGGCTCCGCAGCGCTTTCTGGATGGATTCCTGGAAGGTCCGGCCGATCGCCATGGCCTCGCCCACCGATTTCATCGCCGTAGTGAGGAGCGGCTCGGCGCCGGGGAATTTCTCGAAGGCGAAACGGGGAATCTTGCTGACGACATAATCGATGGTCGGCTCGAAACTGGCCGGCGTCACCTTGGTGATGTCGTTCTTCAGTTCGTCCAGCGTATAGCCCACCGCCAGCTTGGCGGCGATCTTGGCAATGGGAAAGCCGGTGGCCTTGGAGGCGAGGGCGGAGGAGCGCGACACCCGCGGGTTCATTTCGATCACCACCATGCGCCCGTCCTTCGGGTTCACCGCGAACTGGACATTGGAGCCGCCGGTCTCCACCCCGATCTCGCGCAGCACGGCGATGCTGGCCGAGCGCATGCGCTGATATTCCTTGTCGGTGAGGGTGAGGATGGGGGCGATGGTGATGGAATCGCCGGTATGCACCCCCATGGCGTCGATATTCTCGATCGAGCAGATGATGATGGCGTTGTCGGCCTTGTCGCGCACCACCTCCATCTCGAATTCCTTCCAGCCCAGCACCGATTCCTCGATCAGCACTTCGCGGGTGGGGGAGGCTTCCAGGCC
>JAICHV010000069.1 GCA_025924715.1 Alphaproteobacteria bacterium | reverse complement strand
GGGATAATCCTCGGCGCGCAAATCCTTGGGCCGCACCCATTTGATCGCGGCGTGCTCGCGCGCCGCGGCGAGGCCCTCCCAGCGGCGGCACACATAAAGCGGCATCAGCAGATGAAAATCTTCGTAGGTATGCGAAGCAAAAGTGAAAGGCGCCAGACAAGCCGCCTTCACCGCGATGCCAAGCTCTTCCTGGAGCTCGCGGATTAATGCTGCCTCGGGGCTCTCCCCCGCTTCGACCTTGCCGCCCGGAAACTCCCATAAGCCCGCCATATTCTTGCCCTGGGGCCGCTGCGCGATCAGCACACGCCCCTCCGGGTCTATCAGCGCCGCCGCGGCCACAAGAAGGCAGGGCTGGGTTCTGATGGGGTCCATGGTGAGGGTCCAAAATCTAAGGTTGCGTGAATCGGTATGGCCAAATACGCGCCAAATTGTAAGTATCCGCTCCGGCCAGGGGCTTTGATACAACAAAGCAGGAGAACGGGCATGACAACATTCGGCGCCGCGCGCTGGCAAGGCGGTCTCAAGGACGGCAAGGGCTGGCTATCAACCAAAAGCGGCGCGCTCAAGGATGCAGCTTATGGCTTCGCCGCCCGCTTCGAAGGCAAGCCCGGCACCAATCCGGAAGAACTGATCGGCGCGGCCCATGCCGGCTGTTTCACCATGGCACTGTCCAAGATTCTGGGAGAAGCCGGAATGACGGCCCAGGAAATGAACACCAAGGCCGACGTCACCCTGGAAAAGATCGGCGAGGCTTTCGCCATCACCAAAGTGCATCTGACCTTGCGGGCAAACATCCCCGGCGCCGACAACGCCAAATTCCAGGAAGCCGCGGCCAAGGCCAAAGCGGGTTGCCCGGTGTCCAAGCTGCTGAAGGCGGAAATCACCTTGGATGCGGCGCTGGTTTAGATCGCCGCCTCCATCCCGGCTTCGGCCTTCAGGCTATCCAGGTCGCGATAGATCGACGCCACCGCCAGCACTTTGCCGCCGCGTTTGTAGCGCAGCACGCAATCCTTGGCGCCGATTTCGCCGTCGATGTCGATATCGTCCCAGCTTTCCGCATGGCCGACATAATTGATCGGCACGTCGTAATGCTGGCTCCAGAAGAACGGCACAGCGGTGAAAGGCCTGCGCTCGCCCATCAGCACCCGGGCGGCGTGCTGGCCCTGACGCTCCGCCACCACCCAATGTTCGACCCGGATGGCCTGGCCGCTATGGGGGTCGGGCCAGCGGGCGATGTCGCCGGCGGCGAGGATGGAGGGATCGCTGGTTTCCAGAAATGCATTGACGCTGACGCCCCGATCCAGGCTGAGGCCGGCTTTCTCCGCCAGATCGAGCCGCGGCCTAACGCCGATGCCGGCGATGACCAGATCGGCCTCCAGCGCCCGCCCGCTTTTCAGCCGGACCTGCTTGCCTTCAATCGCCACCGCCACATCCTCCAGATGGAAAATCACGCCATGCTCCTCATGCAGGGCGCGCACAAAGCTGCCCATCTGAGGCCCCAGCACTTTTTCCATGGGAATTTTCTCCGGCGCCACCACATGCACCTCCAAGCCGCGGGTTCGCAGCGAGGCAGCGACTTCCAGGCCGATGAAGCTGGCGCCCATCACCACGGCGCGCCGCGCGCTCGCAGACGCCGCGATGATGGCGCGGCTGTCGGAAAGGCTGCGCAAGGTGAAGACATTGGCCCCATCGGCGCCGGGAACGGATAACCGGATCGGCTCCGCCCCGGTGGCCAGCAGCAGCCGGTCATAGGAAATCCGGCTGCCGTCCTTCAGCGCCACTTCCCGCGCGGATCGTTCGATGGACGCGACGGGCGTGTTCAAGCGCAGATCGATGTGGTTTTCGGCGTAGAAATTTTCGGGCCGGAGCGGCATCCAGTCTTCCGGCGCGCTGCCGGCGAGATAATCCTTGGATAGATTAGGCCGATCGACCGGCGGGGCGTCGTCGCTGCTGAGCATGGTGATGGAGCCGCCATAATTTTGGCGCCGCAACATCTCGGCCGCCGCGAACCCGGCCGCGCCGCCGCCGAGGATCACGATATGATCGGGTGGGTTTTTCGCTAGAGACTTGCCGTTGGGTTTGGCGTCGCGCTTTTCGCCGACAAAGATTTTTCCGCCCCGTTGTTCGACCGCCCAACAGGACAGCGGATCGATTGCCGGTGCATGCAAAGCCTCGCCCGTGACAAGATCGAAACAGGCATGATGCCAGGGGCAATGGACCGTGCCGCCGGCCAGCAGACCTTCCGCCAGTGGTCCGTGATAATGGGTGCAAAGGGCGCCGATGGCGAAGATCTGGTCGCCGCGGCGGACCAGCAGCACCGCCTCCTCGCCGACATGGCCCAGAAGCTTGTCGTCTTCAAATTGGGAAAGAGTGACGCCTCGGGCGAGGTCGGGACCTGAAGGCTTTTCGTCCGTCATGGTATATCTCCATTGACAGGCCCCTTGGACAGCTTAGCGAAGCACAGGATCGATGGGTAGCCACACCCGCATCATCATCGGCTTCGCTATCATTTCCGAGGATGGCATGCTGGCCGATGCGCAGGGCTGGCTGCCGGATTCCCTGAAGATCGAGGCCGACCAGCGCTTTTTCCAGCAGGGATTGGACGGCGTCGATGTGGTGGTGCATGGGAGGAATTCGCACGAACGCCAACCCAATTCGCATTTGCGGCGCCGGTTGATCGTGACGCGCAAGGTTCCTGCGCTGGAGCGGGACGTCGCGGAACAAAAGGCCTGGTTGTGGAATCCCGCGGGTGCAAGCCTGGAAGAGGCGCTGAGCGCGCTTGGGATACGCGATGCTCGGCTAGGGGTGCTTGGCGGGACGGAGGTCTTCGCGATGTTTCTGGGCCATTACGACCACTTCCATTTGTCCCGTGCCCACGGCGTGCGCTTGCCGGGCGGCCGGCCGATCTTCCCGCAGGTCCCGGCGCAAAGTCCCGAGCAGATCTTGGCCAGCCACGGGATGGAGCGCGGCCCACTTGTCTTCGCGGACAAGGAATTGGAAATCGTTACCTGGCGCGCGCCTAAATCCGAATGTGGCGCGAGGATTTTTGTGACCTAGGCAGGAGCGTCACGCGGAGCGGACGATAGCCCGTGAGCACACTTAGCTTTTCTTGCGAGCGCAACGAGCTTAGAAAAGCTTCTCCTAGCCGAGCGAAGCGAGGATGCGCGCGACGGCCGCTAGCGACAGCGTCGTGCGGCTGGCGCAAAAAGACCGCGCCCTAGCTTCGGTAACTCCCGTTGATGTCGATATAGCCGTGAGTCAGATCGCAGGTCCAAACCCGCGCCGCGCCTTTGCCCAGGCCCAGATCGACGGCGATCTCAACCTCGCGGCCTGAGACCGCTTTGGTCGCGGTGGCCTCGTTGTATTTCGCCGCCCGCATGCCTTTTTCGGCCACGACATGGCCGCCGAAGCTGATGCTCAGCTTGTCGCGGTCCGCCGCTTCGCCGCTTTTGCCCACCGCCATCACCACCCGGCCCCAATTGGCGTCGCTGCCGGCGATCGCGGTCTTGACCAAAGGCGAATTGGCGATGGAAAGCGCGATGCGCTTGGCCGCCTCGTTGCTTTCGGCGCCGGCGACATCGATGCGGATCAGCTTTTGCGCGCCCTCGCCGTCCTTGACCACCATCAGCGCCAGGTCGAGCAGCAGTTTATCCAAGGCGCGGCGGAAATCGGTCAGCCGCTTGTCGCCCGCTTTGTTCAGCGCGCCATGCTTGGCGCCCTTGCCGGTTGCGAACAACAGCAGCGTGTCGCTGGTCGAAGTGTCGGAATCCACGGTGATGGCATTGAAGGATGGTCCGACACCGGCGTTCAAACATTCCTGCAGCACCGCGGCGGGAATATTGGCGTCGGTAAAGACGAAGGCCAGCATTGTCGCCATGTCGGGCGCAATCATGCCCGAGCCTTTGGCGATGCCGTTGATGGTGACCTTCATGCCGTCGATCATGGCGCTGGCGGTGGCCATTTTCGGGAAGGTGTCGGTGGTCATGATCGCCTCGGCGGCGGCGCGCCAGCCGCTCGCCGCGGTCTCTTCGGCCAGGCGCGACAGCACTGCGGTGATCTTTTTGGTCGGCAAGGGTTCGCCGATCACCCCGGTGGAGGCCATGAACACGTCCTGTTGCCGGCAGCCGACAATGGCGGCGGCCGATTCGGCGATCTCCTGGACCCCTTCCAGTCCCACCCGGCCGGTAAAGGCATTGGCGTTGCCGCTATTGACCACCAGGGCCCGGGCGGTGCCGCCCTTGAGCTTGTCCCGGCACCACAGGATGGGCGCGGAGGCGGTCTTGGATTTGGTGAAGACGCCGGCGACCTGGGTGCCCGCGGCCATCACCGCCAGCAGCACATCGGTGCGCTGGGCATAGCGGATGCCCGCCGCCACCGTGGCCAGCCGCACCCCCGCCAAAGGCGGCAGGCTGGCATAGGTCTTGGGCGCCAGGGGCGATACCGCCGGGCCGGCTTTTTTGGCAGGCGCGGCAACCTTCTTGGTCGGTTTGGCAGTTTTGGCCATGGTTCCCCCTGAGCGGGCGGGATCATGGGAAAAATGCCTGGTTTGGCAAGTGGCCTGGCGCATGGGGCGGGAATTGGCGCGAGGGGCGCCGAACCCGAAGCCCCTTATTTGACAATGCCCTAGGCCGTTCTTATGTCTCCCGCGCGGCCGCCATGCGGATTTGGCGGTTTCGCCTCCCTTTTCGGCGCCTGACAGAGGATTTCATGCTGGGTCTCGGCACGTTCGCCAAATCGATTTTCGGCTCCGCCAATGAGCGCAAAATCAAGCCCTTATGGGCGACTGTTGCCAAGATCAACGCGCTGGAACCCCGCTTCCAGCCCATGTCGGACGAAGAGCTGCGCGGAATGACGCCCGCCTTCAAGGCGCGGCTCGAAGCCGGCGAGACCCTGGACGACATCCTGCCCGAAGCCTTTGCGGTGGTGCGCGAGGCCTCCAAGCGGACCCTGGGCCAGCGCCATTTCGACGTTCAGTTGGTCGGCGGCATGGTGCTGCATGGCGGCAATATCGCCGAGATGAAAACCGGCGAAGGCAAGACCCTGGTCGCCACCTTGCCGGTCTATCTCAACGCCCTGGCCGGCGAAGGCGTGCATGTCGTCACCGTGAACGACTATCTGGCCAAGCGCGACAGCGACTGGATGGGACAGATCTATCGCTTCCTGGGGCTGTCGGTGGGCTGCATCATCCATGGCCTGGACGACAACGAGCGCCGCGAAGCCTATGGCGCCGACGTCACCTATGGCACCAACAACGAATTCGGCTTCGACTATCTGCGCGACAATATGAAATATGCGCTGAACACCATGACCCAGCGCGGCCATGCCTTCGCCATCGTCGACGAAGTGGACTCCATCCTGGTCGACGAAGCGCGCACGCCGCTGATCATTTCCGGTCCGACCGAAGATTTGACCGAGATGTACAAGCGGGTCGACGCCACCATCCCCGGCCTGATCGCCGAGGACATCGAGCTGGACGAAAAACAGCGCCAGGTCACCCTCACCGAGACCGGCAATGAGCATATGGTGCAATTGCTGCGCGAGGCGGGACTGCTGGAGACCGGCGATCTCTACGACACCGAAAACATCTCGGTGGTTCATCACGTCAACCAGGCGCTGCGCGCCCATAAGCTGTTCCAGAAGGACAAGGACTATATCGTCAAGAACGACCAGGTGATCATCATCGATGAGTTCACCGGGCGCATGATGGAAGGCCGGCGCTATTCCGAAGGCCTGCACCAGGCGCTGGAAGCCAAGGAAAACGTCACCGTCCAGCCGGAAAACGTCACCCTCGCCTCGATCACCTTCCAGAACTACTTCCGCCTCTATGCCAAGCTGGCCGGCATGACCGGCACGGCGCTGACCGAAGCGGCCGAGTTCATGGACATCTACCAGCTCGACGTGCTGGACATTCCCACCAATGTCCCGGTCGCGCGCATCGATTACGACGACGAAGTCTATCGCACCGCCGGCGAAAAGGACGAAGCCATCGTCAAGCTGGTGGAAGAATGCGTCACCCGCGAGCAGCCGGTACTGGTCGGCACCACCTCGATCGAAAAATCCGAACAGCTCGCCGCGCTGATGAGCAAGCGCAAGATCAAGCACAATGTGCTCAACGCCCGCTATCACGAACAGGAAGCCTTCATCGTCGCCCAGGCCGGCGTGCCCGGCGCCGTCACCATCGCCACCAACATGGCCGGCCGCGGCACCGACATCCAGCTGGGGGGCAATGTCGAAATGCGCATCAAGCGCGAGCTGGACGGCATCACCGACGAACAGGGCCGTCAGCGCGAGATCGAGCGCATCAAATCCGAAGTCGCGGTCAACAAGGAAAAGGCCCGGGCCGCGGGCGGGCTTTATGTGATCGGCACCGAGCGCCATGAAAGCCGGCGCATCGACAACCAGCTGCGCGGCCGTTCGGGCCGCCAGGGCGATCCCGGCGCCTCCAAATTCTTCCTGTCCCTGCAGGACGATTTGATGCGGATTTTCGGCTCGGAGCGGATGGACGCCATTCTGCAGCGCCTGGGCCTGGAGCCGGGCGAAGCGATCATCCACCCCTGGGTCAACAAGGCCCTGGAAAAGGCCCAGCAAAAAGTCGAAGCGCGCAATTTCGAAATGCGCAAGAACATCCTCAAATACGACAATGTGCTCAACGACCAGCGCAAGGTGATCTTCGAGCAGCGCCGCGAGATCATGTCGGCCGACGATGTCTCCGACCAGATCGCCGATTTCCGTGAGGACGTGGTCGAACGTTTGGTCGAGCGCCATATCCCGGAAAAAGCCTATGCCGAGCAATGGGACGCGGTGGGCCTCGAAAACGAGATCAACAAGATCTTCGGCCTGGGCCTGCCGGTGCATGACTGGACCAAGGAAGAAGGCATCGCCGAGGAAGAAGTGCGCGACCGCATCGTCAAGGCGGTCGAGGCCAAGGCCGCCGAACGCACCGCCACTTACGGCACCGATGTCATGCGCTATGTCGAAAAGGCCATCCTGCTGCAGACCCTGGACCACAATTGGCGCGAGCACATCGTCAATCTGGATCACTTGCGCCAATATGTCGGCCTGCGCGGTTACGGCCAGCGCGACCCGCTGAACGAATATAAGAGCGAGGCCTTTGAGCTGTTCGAGGCGCTGCTGGCCAAGCTGCGCGCCGACGTGGTCGAGCAACTGATGCATGTGCAGATCCAGACCGGCGCCCCGCCGCCGCCGATGGAGCAGGAGCTGCCGCTGATGCAGGCCTCCCATATCAACCCGCTGACCGGCGAGGACGAGATGGCGCGGGCCGAGCCGCATCTGCTGGACGATGAGGCGCCGGTAGACCCCAACAATCCGCGCACCTGGGGCAAGACCCAGCGCAACGCCGCCTGCCCTTGCGGCTCGGGCCGCAAGTATAAGCACTGTCACGGGGCGCTGGTTTAAAGACGTCTCCGGGCGTGCGGGATTAGCCTAGTTGCGCCGTTCCGCTTTTTCGCGCGTTATTGGCGAGATCGGGGAGAGTCGCGCGTGCTCCAAGTCCATCAATCCGGCGGCAAGGTGGTCTGGGTCGATCTGTGCGAACCCACGCCCGAGGAATTGGCGCGCGCCTCTGAGCAATTCGGGCTGCAAGTCCCGCCCCGCGCCGAACTCGAGGAAATCGAATTCTCCAGCCGTCTGCAATATGAAGACGGGGCCTTCACCATCTCGGTCCCGGTCACGCCGCATTTAGACGACGACACCGCCGATGAAACATCGCCGCTGGGCTTTGTCCTGACCAAGGACCTGCTGATCACCATACGCTTTGCCCATCTGCACACGTTTCCCGCCATCGCCAAGCGGGTGGACCGGCGCACCCGCAGCGCCCCGGATGTTTTCCTGGTGATCCTGGAAGCCCTGGTCGATTACGGCGCCGACCGGCTGGAGGAATTGCGGGCCGAGGCCCTGTCGATTTCCAATCGCATCTTCCACAAGGAGATGAAAAGACCGCATAAGAATGTGGCGCGCACCAACCTGATGCTGAAAGCCACCATGGTGCAGATCGGCGACATGGGCGAGCGATTGTCGCATATCCGCGACACGCTGCTTGTGCTGCAGCGGGCGGTGCCTTTCGTCACCGAACATGGCGACGGCTGGCTGGAGGAAGCGGTCAAGGCACGGCTGAAGACGGTTGGCAGCGACGTCCAGTCGCTCAATGATTACGAAGTCCATCTCACCGACAAGCTTCAGTTCCTGCTCGATGCCACCTTGGGCTTCATCAACAACGAGCAGAACGATCTCTTCAAAGTGCTCACGGTCGCCTCGGTCGTCGGCATTCCGCCGGTTCTGGTTGCCGGAATCTATGGGATGAATTTCCACGACATGCCGGAATTGAGCTGGCCCTATGGCTATGCCTGGGGTCTGGGGCTGATCGTGATCAGCGGGGTGATACCGGCGGTTTGGTTCAAACGTCGCGGCTGGTGGTGATCGCGCTGCAGGCGCGCAAACACCCAATTTGTCGGTGTTACAATCCCCGCCCCATGGCGAGAAATTTTTCCCGCCGCGATTTCAGCAACTGTTCGCCCGTCATGCCGTCCATTTCGGCAAGACCGCGGGCGATCTGATCGGACACCGCGGCGATTGTCGCCTGGGGTTCGCGATGGGCGCCACCCTCGGGCTCGGCCACGATGGCATCCACCAGTTTCAACTGCAGCAGGTCCTGGGCCGTGATCTTGAGGGCGCTGGCGGCCTCCTGGGCCTTTTCGGCGCTGCGCCACAGGATCGAGGCGCAGCCTTCCGGTGAGATCACCGAATAGATCGAATGTTCCAGCATATAAACGCGATTGGCGGCGGCGATGGCGATGGCGCCGCCCGACATGCCTTCGCCGATGATGGTGGCGATGAAGGGCGTCTTCAGCGACAGGCCCGCCTGGATGGAACGGGCGATGGCTTCGGCCTGGCCGCGCTCTTCGGCGCTGACGCCGGGATAGGCGCCCGATGTGTCCGCGAAGCTTAGCACCGGCAAACCGAAACGATTGGCCAGTTCGAAAATCCGCACCGCCTTGCGATAGCCTTCCGGCATCGCCGAGCCGAAATTATGCTTGATGCGGCTTTGGGTGTCGTTGCCTTTTTCCTGGCCGATAAAGGCCACCGGCCGTCCGCGAAACCGCGCCAGCCCCGCCACCACCGCCTGGTCGTCGCCGAAGGAGCGGTCGCCGGCCAGGGTGACATATTCGTCGAACATGGCATTGGCATAATCCAGGAAATGCGGCCGGCCCGGATGACGCGCCACTTGCACCTTTTGCCAAGGGGTGAGCTTGGCATAGGTCTCGCGCACCATTTGGCCGGCACGATTCTCCAGCCGCACGACATCGCTGTCGATGTCCATATTGGGGTCTTCTTCGGCGAGCTTGCGCAGCTCGACGATCTTGCCCTCCAGTTCGGCGATGGGACGTTCGAATTCCAGATAATGCATGGTCAGGTCCGCAAATGGATCGCCAAAATGCCACATAAGCCCTTGGCAGGGAAAGACCTTTACAGGACAACGAAAAGGCCCGGTTAATCGTTCCGAATCAGGGGGTTTGGCGGTTTACTCATTTCTTGGCGAGCGGGTGGGCCTTGGCCATGACTTTCTTCAGATGGTCCTTGGCGACATGGGTATAGATCTCCGTGGTCGCGATATCGGCATGGCCCAGCAAGGTCTGTACGCTGCGCAGATCGGCGCCGCCTTCCACCAGATGGGTGGCAAAGGCGTGGCGCAGGACATGAGGCGAGACTTTGGCGGGATCGAGTCCCGCCTTCAGCGCCAGTCCCTTCAGCAATTGAAACAGCCGCTGGCGGGTGAGGAAGCCACCCTTGCCGCGCGAACAAAACAGATAGCGTTCCGCGCGCGGCGCGTTCTGCGGCAGGAACTCGGCCCTTATATCGAGATAGGTTTGCACCGCCGCCCGCGCCGATGGCCCCATGGGCGCCAAGCGTTCCTTGCCGCCTTTGCCTTTGACCAGAAGAAATCCGTCCTTGCCGCGCACCGCTGCCAGCGGCAGGCCGGCCAGTTCGGACACCCGCAAGCCCGCCGCATAAAGCATCTCGACAATGCAGAGCAGGCGCTTTCCTTCCGCCGAATTTTCTGCCTGGCGCGCCGCCTCGGCGATCATGGCATCCATGTCGGCGCGGGAGAGGATTTTCGGCAAGGGACGCGCGCGGCGCGGCGTCTCCAGGGTCAGGCAAGGATTGTCGGCGCGGATTTCCTCGCCATGCAGGAACCCATAGAATTGGCGCAGCGCCGACAACCGGCGAGCCTGCGAGCTGGCGCTGCCGCCCAGTCCGGCCAGCCAGCGGCGGATATCGTCCCGCCCCGCCGCCACCAGGCCGCATGGAATGGCGCCGGCAAAGCCGGTGAGATCGCGGCCATAGGCCGCCAAAGTGTTAAGACCGGCGCCGCGCTCGGCGCTCATCATCTCCAAAAAGGCTTCGATCAACCCGGCATCGGAGGGTTTGCTGCGCTGGCTCATGCACGATCCCTAGCATGAATCGCCCTTTGGAATCGCCCCATGGAATCGAACAGGCCCTTCGTGTATGCGAGGGCCGATGACGCTGCATCGCACAGTCGCCTTGGTGGGCATGATGGGGGCCGGCAAGACCGCCATCGGCAAGCGCCTGGCTGCGCGGCTGGAGGTGCCGTTCCGCGACGCCGATCATGAGATCGAGGAAGCCGCCGGACTCACGGTGGCGGAAATCTTCGCCCGGTTCGGCGAGCCCTATTTCCGCGACGGCGAGCGGCGGGTGATCGCGCGCCTGTTGGGCGACACGGCGCATGTGATGGCGACCGGCGGCGGCGCCTTTATGGACGAAACCACCCGCGCCGCGATGGGGCGCGCGGCTTTCACCATCTGGCTGAAAGTTCCGGTCCAGGTGCTGTTGTCGCGGGTCAAGAAGCGCGAGACCCGCCCCCTGCTCAAGGACGGCAATATGCGCGAGACCTTGGAGAGATTGCTGGCGATACGCGAACCGGTCTATGCCTTGGCCGACATGACCATCGAAAGCGCCGACGAGCCGCATGGTGCGGCGGTCGAGCATATCATCGCGGCGCTGCGCGAACGAAGATTGTACGAGACGCCATGACCAAGATCATCACCGTCGGCCTGGGCCCGCGCGCCTATGCCATTCATGTCGGCAATGGGCTGATCGAGGACGCCGGGACGCTGCTGAAGCCTTTCGCGCGCGGGCCGCTGCCGGTGGTGACCGACAATACCGTGGGCGAGATACACTTGGCGAAATTTCTGGAGGTGCTGGGCCGGGCGGGCCTGGACGCGCGGCCTATCGTGCTGCCCGCCGGCGAGGGCAGCAAAAGCTTCAGCGGGCTGCAAACCTTGTGCGGCGAGTTGCTGGAGACCGGAGTGGATCGCGGCGGACTTGTCGTCGCTTTCGGCGGCGGGGTGATCGGCGATCTCACCGGCTTTGCCGCCGGGGTGCTGAAGCGCGGCATCGCTTTTGCCCAGGTCCCGACCACGCTTCTGGCGCAAGTGGATTCCTCGGTCGGCGGCAAGACCGCGATCAACGCCGCGCAAGGCAAAAATCTGATCGGACTGTTTCACCAGCCCCGGCTGGTGATCGCCGACACCGGATTGCTCGCCACCCTTCCCCGGCGCCAGGTTCTGGCCGGCTATGCGGAGGTCGCCAAATATGGCGCGCTGGGCGACGCGCAATTCTTCGAATGGCTGGAACAGAACGCCAAGCTGGCGCTGGCCGGCGATGGCGCCGCCATGGTCCATGCCGTGGCCCATTCCTGCCAGATGAAAGCCGATATCGTGGCGCGGGACGAGCGCGAGACCGGCGAGCGCGCCTTGCTCAATCTGGGCCATACTTTCGGTCATGCGCTGGAAGCCGCCACCGGATTTTCCGACCGCCTGCTGCATGGCGAAGGCGTCGCCATCGGCATGGCACTGGCGTTCCGGCTGTCGGTTCAATTGGGACTGGCGCCGGAACAGGACGCAGATCGGTTTATCCGCCATCTCAAAGCCATCGGCCTGCCATCGACGATCGGGGATATCGCCGGTCCCCGCCCGGACGCGGACAGCCTGATAGGCCATATGGGCCATGACAAGAAAGTGAGCGACGGCAAGCTCACTTTCATCCTGCTGCGCCGGCTGGGCGAGGCTTTTGTGACCACTGAGGTTCCCCGCGCCGCCCTGCGCGATGTTCTGAGCGCCTGAAAACTGGCATGCTGGCAGGGATGTCCAGGATTCCCCCGCCATGCTGCTGACCACGCTGGGCGCCATCGCCCTGCTGCTTTTGGTATCCGGTGTTTTCTCCGGCTCGGAGACGGCGCTGACCGCCGTGTCGCGCGGCCGCATGCATCAGCTGGAAAAGGACGGCAGCCGCGCCGCCCGCGAGGTCAACCGCCTGGTCGCCAATCGCGAAAGGCTGATCGGCGCCCTTCTGCTGGGCAACACCTTCATCAATATTCTGGCGTCCTCGCTGATGACATCGGCGCTGGAGGACCGGCTGGGGCCCCGCGCCGTGGCGGTGACCACCGGGGTGATGACGCTGATCATCCTGATCTTCGCGGAGGTCTTGCCCAAGACGCTTGCAATCGCCCGCACCGATCAGTTCGCCCTGGCCGTTGCGGCGCCGCTGCGCCGGGTGGTGGCGGTGCTGGCGCCGGTGGTGGGCGCGGTGCAATGGCTGGTCTGGGGCATTCTTTCGCCCTTCGGGGTCGGCGCCCAGCAAAGCGCCACCGAGGAAGCCGCGCATGAAGAAATCCGCGGCTCGGTCGAATTGCATCACCAGGAAGGCAGCGTCGAGCGCGAGCACCGCGACATGATCGGCGGCATTCTGGACCTGCGCGAATTGCAGGTCGGCGATGTCATGAAACATCGCACCAATATGGTCAGCGTCGATGCCGATCTGCCGCCTCGCGCCCTGGTCGACGCGCTGATGGAAACCCATCACACCCGTGTGCCCTTGTGGCGCGGTGAGCCGGAAAACATCGTGGGGGTGATCTCCAACAAACTGCTGGCACAGGCTTTGGTCGAGCATCGCGGCG
>JAICHV010000068.1 GCA_025924715.1 Alphaproteobacteria bacterium | reverse complement strand
GGCGTTCGTCGCTTTCGCAGGTCCACTGGACCTGCTCACCCGCCGCCGCTAAGCGGCGGCGGACCACTTCTCACCCTCTCATAGCCGCGCGGATGCCGGCCAACTTCGTGGCAAGGGATGAATCGATCATGCGCGAGCCGACCTTGACGATCAGTCCGCCCAGCAGGGCCGGATCGACTTTGGTGTGAAGGCGCGGGTCGCGGCCGAGTTTGGCCTTGAGCACGGCTTTCAGCTCGGCGGTTTCACGTTCGGACAGCGGACGGGCGCTGGTGACTTGGGCTTCGACCTCGCCTTTGAGCTTGGCCAAAAGATGGGTGTAGGAGGCGATGATGGCGCCCAGCGCCGAGAGCCGGCGCTTTTGCGCCAGCAGCAACAGGAAATTGGTGGTGAGCGGCGCGGCCTCGATTTTGGCCAGCAAGGGCTTCAGCGCCTTGGCCTGATCTTCGCGCGTCAGCAGCGGCGAGCGCACCAGCATGGCAAAATCGGGCGTGGTGTCGATCAGGCGCTTGAGGGTGGCGAAATTCGCCGCAACGCGATCGATCGCACCCTGGTCCTGCGCCAGTTCGAACACCGCGTTGGCGTAACGTCCCGCCAATCCGGTTTCATGGCCTTTTTCCGCTGTCACATTCACCTCATGCGGCGCAAAGCGAGACCCGCCAAAGCGCCGCCGATTGCTTGGATAAGCTGTTGATTTATTTGACGATTTTTAACTGCCCGCGAGTCACCCCGGCCGGGCGGCTGCCAGTTAGCACGCGGCTAACGGCGGTGCAATATTACGGAAATTGCCAGACTGTCGCGGGGCGCGCGCCGCCATTGCGCTTGCCCATTGCGGCCGGCTCCGACATCTTGCCCAACAAATAAGCACAGAACGGCTAATTTCTGAGCAACAAAGGGGCAAGCGCTTGATCGATAGTGGAAATACCGCCTGGCTGCTCACCGCCAGCACCCTGGTGCTGTTGATGACCTTGCCGGCCCTGGGCCTGTTCTATGCGGGATTGGTCCAGGCCAAGAATATTCTTTCGGTGCTGGCGCAGTGTTTTTCCGTGGCCTGCGTCGCCTCGCTGCTGTGGTTCCTTTGCGGCTATAGCCTGGCCTTTTCCGGCACCGGCCCCTGGCTTGGGGATAGCGCGGCGTTCGGACTGGCGCATCTGGCCCGAGGCGCGGTTCATCCGGGCCTGGCCATCCCCGAAAGCGTCTATGTGATGTTCCAGATGACCTTCGCGGTGATCACGCCGGCGTTGATCGTGGGCGCTTATGTCGAGCGCATCCGGTTTCCGGCGGTCCTTTTGATTTCGGCGCTGTGGCTGCTGATCGTTTATGTGCCGGTGGTGCATTGGGTGTGGGGCGGCGGCTGGCTGGCGTCACGCGGGGTGATGGATTACGCCGGCGGGATCGTCGTGCATGTCACCGCCGGCGTTTCGGCCGTTGTGATCGCGGTGATGCTGGGTGCGCGCAGCGATTTTCCCCATGGCATCCGTCCGCCGCATGCGCCCTGGATGGTGATGGTGGGCGCGTCGCTGCTGTGGGTGGGCTGGTTCGGATTCAATGCCGGCAGTGCGCTGTCTTCGGGCGGCGATGCCGGCATGGCGATGCTGGTGACGCATCTGTCGGCCGCCACCGCGACCCTTGTCTGGATGGCCATCGAATGGATCAAATTCGGCAAGCCCAGCCTGGTCGGCGCCGTCACCGGCACCATTGCCGGGCTGGCCACGATCACGCCGGCTTCCGGTTTTGTCGGACCGGCGGCGGCGGTGTTGCTGGGCGCTGTCGCGGGCGGGGTTTGTTTTGTGGCCGTGCTGCTGGTCAAAAAAGTCATGCAGGTGGATGACGCACTCGATGTCCTGGGCGTGCATGGCGTCGGCGGGGCGCTGGGCACCTTGCTGCTGCCTTTCCTGGTCTCGCTGGGCGCGGGCGGGGTGCCGCTCGCCCGCAGTGTGAGCGCGCAATTCGTGGTGCAGGCGACCGGCGTTGTGACCGTGGCACTGTGGTCCGCGGCCGCCACCTTCCTGATTACCAAAGCGGTGGCGCTGACCGTCGGCCTTAGAGTCGACCGCGACAGCGAGACCCAGGGCCTGGACTTCGCCGCTCATGGCGAAACCGGCTATCACAACAGCCGCTAGGAGGCGCTCCATGAAACTTATCATCGCCATCATTCAGCCGCACCGCCTGGACGCGGTGCGCGAAAGCCTCACCGCCATCGGCATCGAAGGCATGACGGTGACCGAGGTGCGCGGCTATGGACGGCAAAAGGGCCATACCGAAATCTATCGCGGCGCCGAATATCAGATCGCCTTCATGGCCAAGCTGAAGCTGGAAATCGCGGTGGCGGATAGCCGGGTGGACGACGTGGTCGCCACCATCACCAAGGCCACGCGCACCGGCAAGATCGGCGACGGCAAGATCTTTGTGCTGGACCTGGAACAAGCCCAGCGGGTGCGCACCGGCGAAACCGGCGATAACGCGCTGTAGCTTTTATTGACCCCCTCTGCCTTCGCCCGCTCGAGGGCGGGCTACGGCATGCGCTTACGCGCGCCAGGGGGAGCCTGACCTGTGCTTGCTGCTAGATGATGTTTTTAAAAAACCGCTTCAAACGCACCAGGCTTGGCCAGCTCTCCGGTCCGCGGCTGTTGAGAAAATCATAGGAGCCGAGCACCAGATCGGCCCGCGCCACCAGATTTTCCTGCGGCACGAAACCGACGCCGCTATCTTGCGGCGAGACGCGGCTGTCCAGCGAGTCGTCGCGGTTATCGCCCATCACAAAAATATGACCGGCCGGCACCGTGAAGACGCGGGTGTTGTCCAGCACGCCGTCCCAGCGCCATTTGAAAATCGGATGGCTGACACCGCCGGGGAGGGTCTCGGTGAATTTGGCGACCTGGCGGATGCTGCCGTCGGCGAATTCGACTTTATCCGTGCCGGCGGGTGTCAGCGGCACCATCTTGCCGTTGAGAACCAGGCGTCCATCGATCATCTGAATCCGATCGCCCGGCAGACCGATCGCCCGCTTCACATAAGTCTGGCTGGGATCGCGCGGCAGGCGGAACACCACCACATCGCCGCGGCTGGGCAGTTTGCCCAGCAAGCGTTTCTCGGAAGAGGGGCCGAAAGGGTAGGGCAGGGAATAGCGGCTATAGCCATAGACGAATTTGTTGCCGACCAGCGCGTCGCCGATTTGCAAGGTCGGTTGCATAGAGCCGGACGGCACATAAAAGGGCTGGGCCAGGGCGGTGGTCGAGGCGAACACCACGGCAAGAACGGCCAGCGGCTCGGCCAGGAATTCAAAGACGCGGCGGTAAAGGGGCTTTGGCATGGCCGGGATTTTCCTGGTTCGGACCCCGAGCGCAACCCTCCTTTTTGTTAATCCTTGACGGGAAAGGGCCAAGACCCGATATCCCGGGCCGGATGATCGAGATTTCCCAGACCTTCACTTTTGACGCCGCCCACCATTTGGGGGCCGGGGCGCCGGAAAATCGCCGGCTGCACGGGCACTCCTTCTATGTAGAGGTGACCCTGCGCGGCGAGCCTGACGCGCAAACCGGGTTCTTGCGGGATTTCGGCGAAGTGGACGCGGCGGTCAAAACGGTGCGCGAGATGCTGGACCACCGCTTGCTCAATGAGGTGGAAGGGCTTGCCGCCCCCACGCTGGAAAACCTGGCGCGCTTTATCTTTGTCCAGGCCAAGGTCAAACTGCCGGAACTGGCGCGGGTCAAGATCAGCCGCCCGTCTTATGGCCAGAGCTGCATTTACGAGTCGCCCTGATGGCCAAAAAACTCACCCAGCTCGGCCGCGCCGTGAAGCAGCCTGCCTCGCCGGACCAGGCGCGGCTGGAGAGCGTCGCCAATCCCCATCCCGATGCCGATTATGTGGTGCGCTTCACCGCCCCGGAATTCACCACGTTGTGCCCGATCACCGGCCAGCCCGATTTTGCCCATCTGGTGATCGATTACGTGCCGGCCGCCAGCATCGTCGAATCCAAATCGCTGAAACTGTATCTGACCAGCTTTCGCAATGTCGCCGGCTTCCACGAGGCCAGCACCATCGCCATCGCCAAGCGCATCGCCGCCGCCATCAAGCCGAAATTCCTGCGCATCGGCGGTTACTGGTATCCGCGCGGCGGCATGCCGATCGACGTCTTCTTCCAGACCGGCAAGCTGCCCAAAGATGTTTGGCTGCCGGACACCGGCGTGGCGCCTTATCGCGGACGCGGCTAGCCCTCCGCTGGCGCTCCGAGCGCCTGCGGCGAACCGCTCCTCACTTCCAATAGGCCGTTTTCTTGGCGAAATCGGTGCGCCGCGCGGCGCGCGGTAGCGGCCCATCATCGCTACCGCCCGAATCGGGCGCGCCGCGCGGCCAAATGGGGCGGGCCATGGCCCTTTTTGCCAAGGCGGAACCGCTATTTGTATTTGGCGCCGGGCTTGCGTAAATCAGGCGGATGAACCCCAGGCAGCCGCCCCGCCCGCGCATCCCCAGCAGCATCGCCCGCGACATGGGAATCAAGATCGTTTCAGGCCGCCTGAAGCCGGGCGCGGTGCTGGAAGGGGAGATCGTCGCCAGCGAGCAGCGCAAGGTATCCCGCTCGGCCTATCGTGAGGCCATCCGCATTTTGCTGGCAAAGGGCCTGGTGCAGTCCAAGCCCAAGGCCGGCACCAGGGTGAACGACCGCGATGTCTGGCATTTGCTGGATCCGGATGTGCTCTCCTGGATCTTCCAGATGAATCCCGACAAAGGCCTCGTGGTCGACATTTTCGAGCTGCGCAAGATTGTCGAACCGGAAGCGGCGGCTCTTGCCGCCCAGCGGCGCACGGCCCGTCATCTGAAAGCGATGGCCACGGCCTTGGACGGCATGTCGTTTCACTCCTTGGCCAAGCAGGAAGGCCAGGACGCCGACCGGGATTTTCATACCGCGCTGCTGGAGGCCTCGGGAAATCTGGTGATGCGATCGCTGACCAGCAGCATCGGCGCGGCCGTCGCCTGGTCGACGATTTTCAAGCAGCGTTACGAGCCGCTCAAACGCGACGCCGTTCTGGATCATCGCAAGGTCTATGACGCGGTGGCGGCGGGCGATGCGGCGGCGGCGCGGCAGGCCATGGCCGATCTGGTGGACCTGGCCTATGCCGACATCGTCAACGCCCCCAAATCGCCGGTCGCGGTGCGGCGCTCCAAGTCGCGTAAGGTCAAGCCTGGGCGCGGCGCGAAAGGTGGCTAGGTTCGCTTGGCGAGCGCCGCGAGCCTTAGCGAAGCTGCCAGCCTCCGCGAAGGCGGAGGGCCAAGATTTCAAGAGCTTTTCTTAGGATCACCTGGGTCCCCCGCATTTGCGGGGGTGAGGCCCGGCGCGAGAAGCGCGCGAGCAAATCCAGTGGATTTGCGAGAGGGCCGAACGCCGAGAGCGAAAGCGAGCGGCTAGATGGCTCCCCGGGCCGGGATCGAACCAGCGACCAACCGGTTAACAGCCGGTTGCTCTACCACTGAGCTACCGAGGAACAGGACGCGGTGTCTAGCGCGTCACATCCGGCAAGGCCAGCGGAAAATGACCTTGTCCGGCCAAGCTTTTTTCCGCGCCCATGACAGAAGACGGGACAAAAAAATGAGGCCGGGTGTTAGCCCGGCCCCAAGGCGTTGGGTAATGGTGGGGTGTCTTCAAGGAAGACGGGCGGAGGATGCGCCCGTAGGGTTAACAAAGGCTTAACCGGGTTGAACTTTTTGTCGGAGGGCGGAAAAAGGGGCCGAAAATGTGTGGAGGCCACGCCCGGAATTGAACCGGGGTTCGCGGATTTGCAGTCCGCTGCGTCACCACTCCGCCACGTGGCCTCACAAGGTATTTTCGAAGAGCGGGCAGGGCCTATAACAGATCGCCGGGCGAATTGTCACCCGCCACGCGCTTGCCTATAACCCGCGGGTCCTCCAAGGCGATTTTCATGCTTGAATCCGCTGCCGCCGCCCGTTCCAACATGATCGAGGCGCAGATCCGCGCGAGCGATGTCACCGATCCGCGCATCCTGGCGGCGCTGGCGGCGGTGCCGCGCGAGCGTTTCGTGCCCCAAGCCCGCCGCGCCCTGGCCTATGCCGATGTGCCGGTGGAAATGGCCCCGGGGCGCTTCCTGCTCGATCCGCGCAGCTTCGCCAAGGCGCTGCAGCTTGCGGCGATTACCGCCGATGACAAGATCCTGGATGTGGGCGGCGGCACCGGCTATTCGGCCGCGGTGCTGGCCCGGCTGGGCGGCCGCGTGGTGGCCCTGGAACAGGATGCCGATCTGGTGCGCATCGCCTCCGACGCGCTGGCCGCGGCCGGCGCCGGCAGCGTGATTCTCACTCAGGGTTCGCTGATCGAAGGCTTCCGGGGCGAGGCGCCCTATGACGTGATTTTCGTCAATGGCGCGATCGAGACCGAGCCGACCGATTTGCTGTCGCAGCTTGGCGAAGGGGGCCGCCTGGTCACCTTCCTTCAGTCGGGCGCGCAGGGCCGGGCGATTCTCTACCTCAAGGAAAAGGGGAAAGTCGGGCATCGCGACGATTTCGACGCCAATGTCCCGATCCTGGCAGGGTTCAAGAAACGGCTCGGTTTTGTCTTCTAACGCACGCAAGGGTAGCGTCGTTTAGGAAAGATTAAGGGCATAGCGCGCATTATTAACTTCGTCTTTGCCTTCGCAACCCCACTATTCTAGGGTTTTCCGGGAGCAGCCTATGTCCAGTCCGCAGCACGAACCGACGATGGAAGAGATTCTTGCTTCCATCCGCAAAATCATCTCGGAAGACACCCCCGAGGCGCCGCCGCCCACCGCGGCCGCGCCCGCGCCGCAGGCCGAATCGGATGTGCTGGAACTGACCCAGGAATATGTCGAGGCGCCGCAGGCCCCACCCGCGGCGGAACCGGCTCCAGTCCCCGTCGCTCCCGTGGCCGCCGCGCCCAAGCCCGAAAACGACATCATGTTCGAAACCCCGCGTCCGGCCCCCCCGCCGTCCAGCGGCCCAATGGACGGGATTTTCTCCGACACCACCCGCAAGGCGATCGACGACACTTTCGCCAATATCCCGGATGAAGCGCCGGCCGCGCCTGCGCCGCGCGCGGTGTCCCACTTCCCGCCGGTGGAGGGCGCCTCGGTCGAAGCGGTGTTCGAACGCGCCGTGCGCGAAAGTTTCGATCCCGTCCTGGTCAAATATCTCAACGACAATTCCGGCACGGTGATCGAGCAGATGAAGCCACTGATCCGCGAGTGGATGGACGAACATTTCCCCGCCCTCCTGGAAGGCGCCGTCCGCGCCGAGGTCGAGCGCGTCGTCAAGGCCCGGGGTAATAAGCGCTAGGCGCTTCGCGCTTGACCAAACAGGAAAAAAGCCCGAAAGCCTGACCCGCAGCGCGTTCGCGTGAGCGAGAGCGCCTCAAATCGGTCCGGTTTTTCCCATGCTCGACAAGACTTTCAACCCCCAGGACGTGGAAGGGCGGATTTACGCCCAGTGGCAGGATTGCGGCGCCTTCCGCCCCGGCCGCCGCCCGGATGCCGAGCCCTTCTGCATCGTCATCCCCCCACCCAATGTCACCGGGCGGCTGCATATCGGCCATGCCCTCAACAACACCCTGCAGGACATCCTGGCGCGGTTCGAGCGGATGCGCGGCAAGGATGTGTTGTGGCAGCCGGGCACCGACCATGCCGGCATCGCCACCCAACTGATCGTCGAGCGCCAATTGGCGGAGCGGCAGATGAGTCGCATCGGCTTGGGGCGCGAAAAATTCCTGGAAGAAGTGTGGAAGTGGAAGGCCGAATCCGGCGGCGCCATCGTCGCGCAGCAGCACCGTCTGGGCGCCAGCGCCGATTGGAGCCGCGAACGCTTCACCATGGACGAGGGGCTGAGCCGCGCGGTCACCAAAGTGTTCGTCGAACTTTATCGCCAGGGGCTGATCTACAAGGACAAGCGGCTGGTCAATTGGGATCCGCGGCTGCAAACCGCGGTCAGCGATCTGGAAGTCGAAAATATCGAGATCAAGGGCCATCTCTGGCACATCAAATATCCGATCGAGGATCAGCCCGGCTCTTTCATCATCCTGGCGACCACCCGCCCCGAAACCCTGCTGGGCGATACCGCCGTGGCGGTGCATCCCGATGACGAACGCTACAAACCGCTGGTGGGCAAACAGGCGGTCCTGCCGCTGACCGGGCGGCTGATCCCGATCATCGCCGACAGTTATTCCGATCCGGAAAACGGCACCGGCGCGGTCAAGATCACCCCCGGCCACGACTTCAACGATTTCGAGGTCGGCAAGCGCCACAATCTGCCGCTGATCAACCTGATCAACCGCGACGGCACCCTGAACAATGACGTGCCGGCGCCGTATCGCGGGCTCAGCCGCGAGGCGGCCCGCAAGAAGATCGTCGCCGATCTGGAAAGCCAGGGCCTGATCGACAAGGTCGAGCCGATCACCCATGCCGTGCCGCATGACGAAAAAACCAAGACGGTGGTGCTGGAGCCGTTCCTGACGGAGCAGTGGTACCTGAACGTCCAGCCGCTGGCCGACAAAGCCATCGCCGCGGTCGAAAAGGGCGAGACCAAATTCGTCCCCGCCAATTGGGCCGATGTGTTCTTCGGCTGGATGCGCAATATCCGACCCTGGTGCATCTCGCGGCAATTGTGGTGGGGACATCAGATTCCGGTCTGGTATGACGCGGACGGGAAGGTCTATTGCGCCGAGACCGAAGAGGAAGCGGTGAAGCTCGCCGGCGGAAGGCCGCTGACCCGCGACGAGGACGTCCTCGACACCTGGTTTTCTTCCGCGCTGTGGCCGTTCTCGACTTTGGGTTGGCCGGAAAAGACGCCGGAGCTGAGCAAATTCTATCCCACCTCGGTGTTGGTCACCGCGTTCGACATCATCTTTTTCTGGGTGGCGCGGATGCTGATGATGGGCACCCATTTCATGGGCGCCGTGCCGTTCAAGACCGTGCTCATCCACAACCGGGTGCTGGACGAGCAGGGCGCCAAAATGTCCAAGACCAAGGGCAATGTGGTCGATCCGCTCACCTTGATCGATGAATTCGGCGCCGATGCCTTGCGCTTCACCTTGGCGCTGGCGGCGGGACAGAACCGCGACATGCGCATCGGTCCGACCCGGGTGGAATCGGGGCGCAATTTCGCCACCAAATTGTGGAACACCTGCCGCTTCTGCGAGATGAACGGCTGTGTCGCCGTGGCGGGGTTCGATCCCGCATCGGTGAGCCAGACCGTCAACAAATGGATCGTCAGCGAAACCGCCGCCGCCATCGGCGATGTCACATCCATGCTGGAAGCCCTGCGCTTCAACGATGCGGCCGGCGCGGCCTATCATTTCGTCTATGACGTCTTCTGCGACTGGTATGTCGAGATCACCAAGCCGATCTTCCAGAGCAGCGACGAACAGGCCAAGGCCGAGACTCGCGCCACCACCGCCTGGGCCCGCGATCAGATCCTCAAACTGCTGCATCCCTTCATGCCCTTCATCACCGAGGAATTATGGGCGCGCACGGCGGCCCAGCCTCGCGACAGCCTGCTGATCGTTGCGCCTTGGCCGGCAAAAGTGGAAGTGCGCGGCGCCGATGCCGCGACCGCCGAAATGAACTGGGTGATCGCGCTGATCCAGGGCATCCGCTCGGTCCGCTCGGAAATGAATGTGCCGGCCGCCGCCAAGATTCCGCTAGTGCTCACCGGCGCCGGGACGGAAGCTGCTGCGCGCCTGACGCGCAATAAGGACGTGATTTTGACCTTGGCGCGGTTGTCGTCGGCCGAGACCGGCGCGGAAATCCCCAAAGGCTCGGCCCAGTTCGTCATCGAGGAAGCGGTCGCGGCGCTGCCGCTGGGCGATGTGATCGATTTCGCCAAGGAACGCGCCAGGCTGGAAAAAGACCTCAAGAAAGCCCAGGAAGAAATCGCCCGCTTTGACGCCAAGCTTTCCAATCAGCAATTCGTCGCCAAGGCGCCCGAAGACGTGCTGGCCGAGCAGCGCGCCAAACGCGCCGAGGCCGCCGCCCTGGCGGTGCGGCTGGACGAGGCGATCAACCGGCTGGCCTAGGCAAAGACCCGCACGCCAACGCGGTTGAAAGCACTGCCCCGTCGCTTACATCTGCCTCGTCGCCCGCCGGAGCCCGCCTTTGCCTAGTCTGTTCGATCCCTTAGCAGTCGGGGCCCTGACACTGCCCAACCGCATCGTCATGGCGCCGCTGACCCGCAGCCGTGCCCATCCGGACAGTCGCGTCCCCAGCGATCTCGCCGTCACCTATTACACCCAGCGCGCCGATTTCGGTCTCATCATCACCGAAGCCACCAGCGTGTCGCCGATGGGCGTGGGCTATGCCGGCACGCCGGGCATCTGGTCGGATGAACAGACCGCCGGCTGGGCCAAGATCACGGACGCCGTTCATGCCAGGGGCGGGCGCATCCTGCTGCAGCTTTGGCATGTCGGGCGCATTTCTCATCCCATGTTCCTGAACGGCGCATTGCCGGAAGCGCCAAGCGCGGTGCGCCCCAAGGGCCATGTCTCGCTGGTGCGGCCGCAAGTGGAATATGTCACCCCGCGCGCGCTCGAACCTGCGGAGATCAAGGGCATCGTCGCGGCGTTCCGTCTGGGCGCGGCCAATGCCAAACGTGCCGGCTTCGATGGCGTGGAGCTGCACGGCGCCAATGGCTATCTGCTCGATCAGTTCCTGCAGGATTCCACCAATCGCCGCAGCGATGCCTATGGCGGCAGCATCCCGAACCGCGCCCGGCTGATGCTGGAAGCCACCGATGCCGCCTGCGAGATTTTCGGGCCCGATCGCGTCGGGATGCATCTGGCGCCGCGCGCCGACAGTCACGACATGGGCGACAGCGACCGCCTCGCCACCTTCACCTTTGTCGCGAAGGAATTGCGCAAGCGCAATCTGGCCTTCATCCTGGCGCGCGAGGCGCGAAAACCCGATTCCATTGGACCGGCGCTGAAAGAAGCTTTCGGCGGCGTCTATATCGTCAATGAAGGTTTCGATTTCCAGAGCGCGCAAGCCGCCCTTGACGACGGTGTCGCCGATGCCGTGGCGTTCGGAAAACTGGCCATTGCCAATCCCGACCTGGTGGAACGATTCGCCGGCCGCGCTCCTCTTAACCCTTGGCAATCGGAAACTTTTTATTCCGGCGGAAGCGCGGGATATGTCGATTATCCCAGCCTGACCCGGGAACCCGCATAGGAACTTCTGTCCGCCGGCTACGTTTTCCTTCCAAGCATGCCCGCGAGGGGCGAATTTGGAGGATACGATGAAACAACTGATCAAAATCGCCGCCGCCGCCTCTCTGGCGCTTGGCCTTGGCACTTTGAACGCGGCCGCCGATGCTTGCAGCGGTCACTCGCATGACACCGGCACGGCCGTTGGCGCGGTCGGCGGCGGCCTGATCGGCGGCCTGGCGTCGCATAGCGTGGCCGGCGGATTGGCCGGCGCGGTGGTGGGCGGATTGGCGGGAAACGCCATCTCCCGCAGCAATGACTGTCATCACCGCACCGCCTATAGCCGCAGCGCGCATCGCTATGCCTATATCGGCCGCGACGGCAAGCGCCACTACGCCTATCGCTGAAGTTTCGAAAAGGACGCAAAAGGGCCCCGGAAGACCTCTTTCCGGGGCTTTTTCATGGGCAGCCGTCATGCCCAAATTCCGGCTTGAAACCGCCCCGCCGCCGCGGCCATAGTCCGCCGCTTTTTGCACGGCCGAGCGGCCGGAAGGAACAGGACGGCCGATGCCAAAATTCGACAAATCCAAATTGCCCAGCCGCCATGTCACGGAAGGGCCCAGCCGGGCACCGCACCGTTCCTATTATTACGCCATGGGCCTGACCGAGGCCGAGATCCACCAGCCTTTCGTCGGCGTGGCGAGCTGCTGGAATGAGGCGGCCCCTTGCAACATCGCCCTGATGCGCCAGGCGCAATCGGCCAAGAAAGGCGTCAAGGAAGCCGGCGGCACGCCGCGCGAATTCTGCACCATCACCGTCACCGACGGCATCGCCATGGGCCATGAAGGCATGCGCTCCTCGCTGGTGTCGCGCGAAGTGATCGCCGACTCGGTTGAACTCACCATGCGCGGCCATTGCTATGACGCCTTGGTCGGGCTGGCCGGCTGCGACAAATCCCTGCCGGCGATGATGATGGCGATGCTGCGGCTCAATGTGCCGTCGGTGTTCCTCTATGGCGGCTCGATCATGCCGGGACGTTTCCATGGCAAGGACGTCACCGTGCTCGACGTCTTCGAGGGCGTCGGCCAGAACGCCGCCGGCAAAATGCCCGACAGCGAACTTTGCGCCTTGGAGAAAGTCGCCTGTCCGGGGGCAGGGGCCTGCGGCGGCCAGTTCACCGCCAATACCATGGCCTGTGTCGCCGAGGCGATCGGCCTGGCGCTGCCTTACAGCAGCGGCCCGCCGGCCGAAATCCTGGCCCGTGACGATTTCGCCCTGATGGCGGGACAGACGGTGATGGATTTGCTGGCCAAGAACATCCGTCCCCGGATGATCTGCACCCGCGAGGCGTTTGAGAATGCCGCCATGGTGGTGGCCTCGACGGGTGGGTCGACCAATGCGGCGCTGCATCTGCCGGCGATGGCCAACGAAGCGGGGATCAAATTCGATCTCTTCGACGTCGCCGAGATATTCAAGAAAACGCCTTACATCGCCTCGATGAAACCGGGCGGCAAATATGTCGCCAAGGATTTGTGGGAGGCGGGCGGGGTGCCCATGTTGATGCGGGCTCTGCTGGATGCAGGGCTGCTGCATGGCGATTGCATGACCGTCACCGGCAAGACCGTGGCGGAGAATTTGAAGGATCTGAAATTCAATCCCGAGCAGAAGGTGATCGTGCCGGTGTCCGAGGCGCATGCCCCCCATGGCGGCCTCACCTCGCTGAAAGGCAATTTCGCGCCCGAAGGCGGGATCGTGAAGATCGCCGGGCTCAAGCACCTCTATCATCGCGGGCCCGCGCGGGTGTTCGACTGCGAAGAGGATTGCTTCGACGCGGTGCAGCGCCGTGACTACAAGCCGGGCGATGTGCTGGTGATCCGCTGGGAGGGCCCCAAAGGCGGCCCCGGCATGCGCGAGATGTTGTCCACCACGGCGGCGCTGTACGGGCAGGGGGTCGAGAACATCGCGCTCATCACCGATGGACGCTTCTCCGGCGCCACCCGCGGGCTTTGTGTGGGCCATGTCGGTCCCGAAGCCGCCGATGCCGGACCGATCGGGCTGGTCAAGGACGGCGACATCATCGTCATCGATGCGGAAAAAGGCCTGCTCAATATCGAGCTGTCGGATGAAGAGCTGGCGGCGCGCAAGCAGGCGTTCAAGCCGAAACCTCCGGGCTTCAAGACAGGCGCGATCGCGCGCTTTGCCAAAAATGTGGGACCGGCCCGCGATGGCGCGGTGACGACGCCGGGCGCGGATCAAGAAGTGCGCTGCTACGCCGATATTTAACCACCGTGTCATGGGCCGCCTTTGGGGGGCCAGACCAATAGGTTTAACCCCGTTGCGTGGTTTATGGGCCGCCCCCCCCACCCGCCG
>JAICHV010000067.1 GCA_025924715.1 Alphaproteobacteria bacterium | reverse complement strand
GCCCGGAATGACGATGCGCGCCATCATGATCCCGGCCGGCAGCGACATCATCGAGGCCACCAATATATGCCCCAGCGCGCCAGGCAGCACCGTCTGCAGGATGGTGGCATAGAGCACGAATACCGTGCCGGCGATCACCGCCAAACCGACGGTCATCAGGATGAACAATTCGGTGCGGCTGAACCGCGACATATAGGGCCGGATCACCAGCTGGCCTTCGATATTGCCCAGGAACACGGTGGCCGCCGATCCCAGGCCCACGGCGCCGCCAATGCCCAGCGTCTTGCGCAGCACAAAGGCCATGCCGCCGACGATCAACGGCAATACCCGCCAATGCCAGAGCAGCGCCGACAGCGCCGAGATCACCATGATCAACGGCAGCACGCCAAAGGCAAAAGTCGTCAAATTGGCGGAATCCGTGACCGGAAAGGGCGGCGGTCCGCCGCCGATATAGCCGAAGACAAAACCGGCGCCGGCCTTGGTCGCCGCTGTCAAGGCCGTGACGACGCCGTTGAGGCTGAACAACAGATCGCGCGCCGGCGGGAATTTCAGCAGCACCAGCGCGATCCCCAATTGCAGCGCCAGGGCGATGGCGATCTGGCGGAAGGACACCGCCTTGCGGTTTTCGGAAAAACACCAGGCCAGGAAAACCAGCGCCGCGATGCCAAGACCCGATTGCAGACGCGGCAAAAGCCAATCCATCCTCATGCCCTCCCAGCCCGGCGGCGACGCTAGCCGTGGGCCCTGACAGGAACAAGACCCCGGGTTAGGATGGTGCCGGGGGACCAGCGGTGATTCCGAAGACAAAGCCGAAGGAGATTGTTGCCTTATCCGGGGCGCGCGCCTTGCCGCCGCTGATGATCGTGCTGTTTCATTTCAGCGAAGGCCATCATTACAGCGGCATCCCCGCGATCGATTTGGCCGCCACCCGCGGCTATCTGTGGGTGGAATTCTTCTTCGTGCTGTCGGGCTTCATTCTCACCCATGTCTATGGCGCGCAGGCGTCAGCGCTTTTCACCGGCCGCGGCTTTGGCGCCTTCCTGCGGGCGCGGCTGATCCGGCTCTATCCCCTGCACCTGTTTATGCTGCTGGCCTTGGCCGGATTGGTGGGCGCGGCGCGGCTGCTGGCGGCGGCCGGCGGCTATCGGTCAATCTATGACATCGCCTATCACCCGGACATCAGCATCACCGGCTTTGTCGCCAGTGTTTTCCTGGTCAATGCCTGGAACACCCTGAACACCCTGACCTGGAACGGGGTCTCCTGGTTCGTCAGCGTCGAACTCGCGCTTTATTTCCTGTTTCCGCTCTTCCTCTGGTTGGCTAAGGCAAAAGCATGGCGCGGCGCCAGTCTGGTGGCGGCCGGGCTGGCCGGGCTGGTGGCGCTCGATCTCACCTCCAAGCATGGTCTGGACATCACGTTCCACAATGGGGTGCTGCGGGGCCTGGCGGATTTTTCCGTGGGCGTTGGTCTCGCCTTGCTGTTCGAACATGCCCGCCCCCTGGGCCGCCTGCCCGCGGCGGCGCATTCCGCGGCGCAACTGGCGGTTTTGGTTTGGCTGGGCTGGGCGGTCTACCGCACCGGCTGGTCGCATACCCCAAAGGACATCCTGACCGTCTTGCCGCTGATGGCGATGGTGTTCGTGCTTGCCTTTGACAAAGGCATGCTGGCGGAGGCGCTGAAGACAAGGCTGCCCCAGCGCCTGGGCGCCTGGTCCTATGCGATTTACATGGGCCAAACGTTCTGGCTCCAGGCGCTGCGTATCTTCGAGCAGCGCCTTTATCCCCCAGCCGATACGATGGTGCTGGGCATGAAGTTCTCCACCCTGATCTGGGGGCTGGAGCCGGCCGTGCTGATCGGGGTTTGCGTCGCCTGGGGGGCGTTGCTGGCGAATTTCGTTGAACATCCCGCCACCGCATGGCTGCGCCGCCGGTATCAGCCCAAGCTTGACCGCGAGGTTGCCGCCACGCCATCGTGACCCATCCGCGCCAAGGGAGATTCGCATGGCCATCAGTTTCACCGGCAAGGTTGCAATCGTCACAGGTGCCGGCGGCGGGCTTGGACGCAGCCATGCGCTGGAACTGGCGCGGCGCGGCGCCAAAGTGGTCATCAATGATCTTGGCGGCGCACTGGACGGCAGCGGCGGCAATTCGCAGGCGGCCGAAAAAGTCGTGGCCGAGATCAAGGCCGCGGGCGGCCAGGCCATCGCCAATGGTGCCTCGGTCACCGACGATGCCGGGGTCGATCATCTGGTCAAGCAGACCATCGACACCTTTGGCCGCTGCGACATTCTGATCGCCAATGCCGGTATCCTGCGCGACAAAAGCTTTTCCAAAATGGAAATCGCCGATTTCGACGCGGTGATGAACGTGCATCTGATGGGCACGGTGAAGCCCTGCAAGGCGCTGTGGCCGATCATGAAGGCCCAGGGCTATGGCCGGATTGTCGTGACCACCTCGTCCACCGGGCTATACGGGAATTTCGGCCAAACCAATTACGGCGCCGCCAAGCTCTCGCTGGTCGGCTTCATGAATTCGCTCAAGCTGGAAGGCGCCAAGGACAACATCAAGGTCAATGCCATTTGCCCGGTGGCCGCCACCCGCATGACGGAAAATTTAATGCCGCCGGCCGTGCTGGAAATGCTCAAGCCCGATTATGTCTCGCCGGCGGTGGCCTATCTGGCCAGCGACGACGCGCCCACCGGCGTCATCATCAGCGCCGCCGCGGGGGTCTTCGCCGCTGCCCAAATCGTCGAAACCGATGGCGTAAATCTTGGCCACAAGGCCAGCGCCGACGATATTGCCGCCCATTTCAGCCAGATCGCGGACTGGTCGACCGCCAAACATTACGGGCAAGGGGGCGAGCAAAACGGCAAATTCTTCGCTCGGGTGCAGGAAACGCCGCTGCTTGGTTAAGCTGTACGCTGTCTGAACGGCGCAGCTTCGTCCATCCACAGAATTCAAAATTTATCGCTTGCCGCCCCTGCCCGGTTGCGGCAACAATCGGCGCATGAATGATCTCGCGCTGAGTCACAGACAGGCGCGGCCTTCGGACGCCGCTGATCTCGCGCGCATCTACATCGACTCCTGGCAAGACACCTATCCCGGCCTGCTGCCGCATGGCTTGCTGGCTTCGATGTCGCGCAAAAGCCAGACCGCCAAATGGCAGAACACCATTCGCGGCGGCGGCGTGCTGGTGGTGGAAGACGTCCATCACGGCTTGGTGGGATTGACCAGCATGGGTGCCGCGCGCGATCGCGGCCTTGGCTTCGACGGCGAGATCTACACCCTCTATGTCGATCCTACATTCCTGGGTTGCGGCGTCGGCACCGCCTTGCTGCACGGCGCCTTCGCCGCCCTCAAGGAGCGCAAATTCCATTCCTGTGTGGTCTGGAGCCATGCCGGCAACAATGCCTGCTTCTTCTACGAAGCCATGGGCGGCCAGCGGGTGGCGAATCGCACCACCAGAATAGGCGGCGCGCCCGTGCCGGAAGCGGCCTTCGGCTGGAAACGCCTGGCGGTGCAGCAACGCCGGATCGCGATTTAACAGCGCGGCAGCGGCGCTAGAGATCCTTCGGCCGCACGAAATCGACCAGCCTGCCTTCGCCCGGATTGATCTGGCGCCATTTGGCGACATCGAAATCCACCACCGCCAGGGCCGCGGTGGGGAATTTTTCTTCCAGCACATCGCGCCGGGCCCGTTCCTTGCGGCGCACCGGCTCGCGCGCCAAAAGGCCGGCGAGATGCTCGATGCCCGGATTGTGCCCCACCAGCATCAGGCTTGGCACTGCGGCCGGCGCGGCCTGGATCATGCCCAGGATCTTGCCCGGCTCGGCCAGGTAAAGCGTCTCGCGATATTCGCCCTTGGCCTCAACTTCCCGTAGCACGAGTTCCGCGGTCTGGCGGGTGCGGGCGGCGGCCGAGGCCCAGATCAGCGCCGGCATCATGTCGTTCTTGCGCAGGTAGCGGGCGATGGCGGCCGCGTCATGCATGCCGCGCACGGTCAGTTCGCGCGCGTAATCGTCCAGCGCCGGATCGGCCGGCACCGCCTTGGCATGACGCAGAAAATAGAGCCGTTTCATCCCTGCAGAATCCGCATGACGGATTGGCGCCGAGTCTAGGAACTTGACCCGCCCCCGTCTAGCGCGCCACAAACGCCGGCCCGTAGGGACAAAGGCTTATGGCGACGAACAAAAAACCTGGAAAATGGCGCAAACGCACTCTGGGCGTGCGCGCAGGCCAGGAACGCACCCCCTTTCAGGAAACCTCCGAAGCCCTGTTCATGACCTCGGGCTATGCCTATGAGACGCCCGAAGAGGCCGAGGCCCGCTTCAAGGGCGAGATCGGCGGCTACCAATATTCGCGCTTCGGCAATCCCACGGTCTCGATGTTCGAGGCCCGCATGGCGGCGCTGGAAGGCGCCCCCGTGGCCCGCGCCACCGCCACCGGCATGGCGGCAGTTGCCGCGACCTTCTTTTGTGCTCTTCGCACCGGCGACCATGTGGTGGCGGCGCAGGCCATGTTCGGCTCCTGTCTGCATGTGATCCAGCAAATCCTGCCGCGCTTCGGCATTACCCATAGCCTGGTCGAAGGCGCGGACTTGGGCGCCTGGGAAGCGGCCATGACGCCCCAGACGCGCATGTTGTTTTTGGAGACGCCGTCAAACCCGGTGCTTTCGCTGGTCGATATCAAAGGCGTCGCCGCCATCGCCGAACGTCATGGCGCGCTGCTGGCGGTGGACAATGCCTTTGCCAGTCCGGCGCTGCAGCGGCCGATGGAACTCGGCGCCCATATCGTGGTGCATTCCTCGACCAAATATATCGACGGCCAGGGCCGCGCTTTGGGCGGCGTCATTCTCTGCCGTCAGGATTTCCTGGACAAATATCTGCAAGTCTATTTGCGCAATACCGGCCCCAGTATCAGCCCCTTCAATGCCTGGCTGCATCTGAAGAGTCTGGAGACCTTGGATTTGCGCATGCAGGCGCATTGCGACAACGCCCTCAAAATCGCCGATTTCCTCGCCGGTCAGACCAAGGTGACCAAGGTGATCTATCCCTTCCGGCCCGATCATCCGCAATATGATCTGGCCCGCGCCCAGATGGATGGCGGCGGCGGTGTGGTGGCGTTTGAAGTCGAAGGCGGCAAAGCGGGTGCGTTCCGGCTGGGCAATGGCCTGAAGCTGATCGACATCTCCAACAATCTGGGCGACACCAAAAGCCTCTTGACCCACCCCGAAACCACCACCCATCAAAAGCTGACGCCGGCGGCGCGTGCCGCCCTGGGCGTCACCTCCGGCCTGCTACGCCTGTCGGTGGGGCTGGAGGACGCGCAGGACCTCTGCGAAGATCTCGGCCAAGCGCTGAAGGCTGTCTGATGGCGGAACATCGCATCGCATTGTCCTGGAGCAAAGGTGAAGCGCCCTTCACCTATGACGCCTATCCGCGCAACCACGAGATCCGCTTCAAGCAGGGCGAAACGATAATTGTTTCCGCCGCATCGGCCTATCGCGGTGACGACAGCAAAGCCGATCCGGAAGATTTGCTGGTGGCGGCGCTGTCCTCCTGCCACATGCTCAGCTTTCTTGCGCTCGCCGCGAAAAAACGATTGACCGTCCTGTCTTACCAAGACGATGCGGTGGGATTCCTGGAACAGAAGGGCGGAAAACTGTGGATGACCCGCGTCGTCCTGCAGCCCAAGGTAATTTTCGACACCGACCCCGGCGCGCAAATCCTGGGCGAGCTTCACCATATGGCACATGAAGCCTGTTTTATCGCCAATTCCGTCAAGACGGAGGTCATAGTCCAGCCCCGTTAACCGGTCCGCCCGCGCGATCTTGCGCTTGGCGAACGGGGACTCGATAATCGCAGCATGTATGAACGTGAAACCCGTTCCATCCGCGTGGTCGTGAAGCCCGCCTATCTCGACGACCAATCCGATCCGGACGATCGCCGCTTCGTCTGGTCTTACACCGTCACCATCGAAAATCTCGGCGCCGAAGCGGTGCAGTTGATGTCGCGCTACTGGAACATCACCGACGGCGCCGGCCGGGTTCATGAAATGCGCGGCCCGGGCGTGGTGGGGGCCCAGCCGGTGATCGCCCCGGGCGAAAAATTCCAATATACCAGCGGCTGCCCCCTCCCCACCGCCTCCGGCCTGATGATGGGCCGCTATCAAATGAAGGCCGCCTCCGGGGAAGCCTTTGAGGCGGAAATCCCGGCCTTTCTGCTGGAAAGCCCTTACGAGCGTCGGCAGATTCACTAGCAGCAGCGGCCGAAACCAATTCCCCCGCAAAGATGTGGTTGAAACCCGCCCCTGCGCGCGCGTTTAATCGTGCGCTGTTTCAGCCGCGAGATTTCATGGTCACCAATTACGCCAATCCCTGTTTCGCCACCTCCCCCAACCGCCCCAGCCGCGACGACGCCGAACGGGCGGTCGAGACCTTGCTGCGCTGGGCCGGCGACGATCCCACCCGCGAGGGCTTGCGCGACACGCCGGCGCGGGTCGCCAAGGCGTTCGAAGACTGGTTCAGCGGCTATGACCAGGATCCGGAAGGCTATCTGACCCGCACCTTCGAGGAAGTCGAAGGCTATGACGACATGGTAATTCTCCGGGACATCCGCTTTGAGAGCCATTGCGAGCATCACCTGGCGCCGATCATCGGCCGGGCCCATGTCGGGTATCTTCCCACCAACCGCGTGGTGGGGATTTCCAAACTGGCCCGGGTGGTGGAGGCCTTTGCCCGCCGGCTGCAGGTGCAGGAAAAAATGAATGCCCAGATTGCCCATTGCATCCAGAAAGTGCTGGAGCCCAAGGGCGTGGCGGTGGTGATCGAGGCGGCGCATCAATGCATGACCACGCGCGGCGTGCACAAGGCGGGCGTGACCATGGTGACCTCCTCGATGCTGGGGGCCTTCCGCGATAACGATGTGACGCGGCGCGAATTCCTCAACATCATCGGCAATCCCGCCAGCCGCGAAGACCGATAGATGCCGGCTGCCGCGCTCGAGTTGGTCAAGGCGCTGATCGCGTTCGACACCACCAGTCGCGGCTCCAACCTGGCTTTGATCGATTTCGCGCAAAGCCTTCTGGAAAAAGCCGGGGCGCGCTGCCGCCGCACGCCCGACGCCACCGAGACCAAGGCCAATCTGTTCGCCAGTTTTGGACCGGAGGGCGACGGCGGCATCGTGTTGTCCGGCCATACCGATGTGGTGCCGGTGGATGGCCAGGACTGGTCCAACGATCCGTTCAAGCCGGAAGTCCGCGACGGCAAATTGTTCGGCCGCGGCGCCGCCGACATGAAAGGCTTTGTCGGGGTTGCGCTATCGCTGGCG
The DNA here is from genome assembly GCA_025924715.1 of Alphaproteobacteria bacterium. Lineage (GTDB taxonomy): Bacteria > Pseudomonadota > Alphaproteobacteria > Micropepsales > Micropepsaceae > Rhizomicrobium. Next base: position 6,797 of record JAICHV010000067.1, on the reverse strand, counting down.
GGCGAAATCGGCAAAGCGCGGCTGACGCGGCCGCTGCATTTCGCGCTGTCTTATGACGAAGAAGTCGGCTGTGTCGGCGTCACCGGCTTGCTGGCCGATTTGAAAGAACAATCCATCAAGCCTGCGCTGGCGATCATCGGCGAACCGACCTTGATGGCGATTGTGGGCGCTCATAAGGGCGGCGCCAAGCTTGTCACCCGTTGCTGCGGCCGCGAGCATCATTCCAGCGCGCCCGAGAAAGGCGCCAATGCCGTGATGATGGCCGGGGAATTCATCGCATTGCTGGGCGATATCGGTCAGGGTCTCAAGTGCGATACCGATCCGCGCTTCGATCCGCCGCATTCCACAGTGCAGGCGACCGTCATCCATGGCGGCACGGCGGTGAACATCCTGGCGCGCGAGGCGGAGGTCACTTGGGAATACCGACTGCTGCCGGGCCGCGACGGCGGCATTCTGATTGACGAGGTCAAACGCCGCGCGGCGGCACAAATCCTTCCGGCCTATCGCGCCCGCGCCGCGGAAGCGGGTTTCGACACCCAGTTGCATGCCCATTATCCCGGCCTGGCGCTGGACGAAGACTCCCCCGCGATCGCCTTGGCCCGCGAGCTCACCGGCGCCAATCGGGTGGAAGCGGTGTCCTATGGCACCGAGGCCGGCCATTTCCAAAGCTACGGCATTCCCGCCGTCATTTGCGGCCCCGGCTCGATCGAACAGGCGCACCGCGCCGACGAATTCGTGGCGTTGAGCGAACTGGATGCCTGCGAGGCTTTTCTGCGCAAGGTGATCGCGAAGGCGAGCGGGTGACGCCTATCCCAACTGCTCTGGCCCGATCTCATGGGTCTTGCCGCAGAACTCGCACCGCGCCCGGATGATGCCGTCGGAATCCGCCAGGCCCGCGCGCTGTGTCGGCGCATAGGATTTGAGCACCGTGCTGATGCGCCCGGAATCGCAATCGCAGCGGAAGGATATCGGCTCGGCCGGCTGCACCCGCACTTCGTCTTCGTGGAACAGCCGCCACAACACAGTTTCCGGCGTCAAAGCGGTATCGACCAGTTCCAGATCCTCCACCGTCCTCAACAACAGCGACAGCCGGTCCCAATCGTCACGATCGCGCCCGGCATCTTTCGCCGCGTCGGGCGTCATCTGCAGCATCAGGCCGCCGGCGCGCCAATGGGGTTCCTTGTCCCCCGCCACATAAAGCGGCGCGGCCGCCAGCCGTATCACCGTGGGCAATTGCTCGGACTGGCTGAAATAGACTTCCGCCGAGGAGGCAATGCCCTGGGGCGAAAGCTCGACGATGCCTTGATAGGTCTTGCCGGTGCGGCGCGGCTCGATGGTGATGGCCAGCGCCCCCTTGCCGGTCAGGGCATCAAAGCCGGCGCCGGCCGGGGCGCGCGCCGCATCGACCCGGGCAAAGCCTCTCACGCCGCGCGGACGGTCCTCCTCGACGCCGAAATAATCGGCCGTGATCAGGTCGAGGGGGCCGTCGGACTTGGTCTGGACCGTCAAGCGGCCATCCAGCTTCAGGGCCGAGCCCAGCAGGGCCGCCAGGGCCACCGTCTCGCCCGCCACCCGGGCAGCCGCTTCGGGCAATTTATGCGCCTCCAGGGCCCGGGCGGACGCCGCGTCCAGGCGCACCAGCCGTCCGCGCACCCCCGCCTTGGCGATGTCGAAAGGAAGCACAAAATCGCCCGCGGGCGCGGCCGAGAAGTCTTGGGGAAGTTCGGACATCGCCCTTATATGGCGCTAAGGCCCGCACGTTTCAACGCATCGCCCAGGCCAGGATCGCCTTCTGGGCATGGAGGCGGTTTTCCGCCTCGTCGAACACCACCGATTGCGGTCCATCGATCACGTCGTCAGTGACTTCCTCGCCGCGATGCGCCGGCAGGCAATGCATGAAGATCGCGTCCGGCTTGGCCAGCTTCATTAACGCGCCATTGACCTGATAGGGCTTCAAAAGATTGTGCCGCTTGGTGGCATTGTCGTCGCCCATCGAGACCCAGGCATCGGAGACCACGCAATCGGCCCCTTCGACCGCTCCTTGCGCGTCATGACCGAATTCGATTTTTGCGCCTTGGGCCCAGTCCTTCACTTCCGGATCGGGGGGCAGTTCGCGCGGTGCGGCGATGCGCAAGGTGAAACCGAATTTCTTGGCGGCGTGAATCCACGAAGTCAGCACATTGTTGGTGTCGCCGCTCCAGGCCACCACCGCGTCCGCGATCGGGCCCTTATGTTCCTCATAGGTCATCACATCGGCCATGACCTGGCAGGGATGGGACCATTTGGTCAGCCCGTTGATCACCGGAATGCTGGCATAGGCCGCCAGTTCCTCGACCATCTCGTGATCCAGAAGGCGGATCATCACGGCATCGACATAACGCGAGATCACCCGGGCGGTATCGGCGATGGTTTCCTCGCGGGCGAGCTGCATATCCTTGCCGGTCAGCATCAGTGTGGTGCCGCCCAATTGCCGCGCCGCCATGTCGAAGGAAATGCGGGTGCGGGTGGATTGCTTGTCGAAGATCATCGCCAGCACCCGCCCTTCCAGCGGCCGGTCGGAATCGGATTCCCCGCGGGCCATGCCGGTGCGCTGCTGCTTGCGCCGCTTGGCGTCGTCGATCAGGGCGCGCAGGGTTTCGCTGCTGTGATCCGACAGATCCAGAAAATGCCGGGGCGTGGCTGCGGATTTGAGGGGCGCGTTCATTGTGCGGCCGCCTTGGCGACAGATGCCGCGGCTTCCATATCGGCGGCCGTGCGCGCCAAGAGGGCGACACCCTCGCGTGCTTCGGCCTCGCTCAAGGTCAAGGGCGGCAGCAGCCGCACCACATTCTCGCCCGCCGGCAGCACGATCACGCCATTTGCCCGCGCCGCGGCGATGAAATCCCCCCCCGGGACCTTCATCTTCAAGCCGATCATCAGGCCCTGGCCCCGCACGCTTTCGAAAATATCGGAATGATGCGCCACCAGGCCGCCAAGCTGCTGATGCAGATAATTGGCGACTTTGCCCACATGTTCCAGAAATCCGGGCGACAGCACCAGATCGACCGCGGCCAGGCCCACCGCCATAGCCAGCGGATTGCCGCCATAGGTGGTGCCATGGGTGCCCACGGTCATGCCCTTGGCCGCATCTTCGGTGGCAAGCACCGCGCCCAAGGGAAAGCCGCCGCCAATGCCCTTGGCCACCGGCATGATGTCGGGGGTGATGCCCAGATTTTCATAGGCGAAAAAGCGCCCCGTTCGGCCGATGCCGGTCTGGATTTCATCGAAAATCAGGAGCAGGCCATTGTCGTCGCACAGCTTGCGCAAGGCGCGCAGGAATTGGGGATCGGCGGTGCGCACGCCACCCTCGCCCTGGATCGGCTCGATCATCAGCGCCGCGGTTTGCGGTCCGATCACGGCCTTCAGGGCCGCCAGATCGTTCAGCGGCACCTGATCGAAACCCGGCAGTTTGGGGCCGAAGCCTTCCAGATATTTCTCGTTCCCCGTGGCGGTGACGGCCGCCATGGTGCGGCCGTGAAAGGCGCCCTCGAACGTCACGATATGGAAACGTTCGGGATGGCCGTTCACGAAATGATGGCGCCGCGCCATCTTGATCGCCAGCTCCACCGCTTCGGTGCCGGAATTGGTGAAGAACACGGTATCGGCGAAGGTGGCATCCACCAGCTTGCGCGACAGCGCCTCTTGCCCCGGCACCCGGTAGAGATTGGAGATATGCCAGAGTTTTCCCGCCTGCTCGGTCAGCGCCGCCACCAGTTTGGGATGGCCATAACCGAAGGAATTGACGGCGATGCCCGCGCCCAGATCCAGGTATCGCTTCCCATCCTCGGCGAAAAGGTAAGACCCTTCGCCACGGACGAACGCGATATCCGCCCGGTTATAGGTGGGGAGCAAAGCGGGAAACACGAGGCAAACTCCTTTGGCGAATAAGGGGATGGAGGCGGTTTATCGGCTTTCCGCACCGTTTTTGCTACCCCCTGGCCTGCAAGCCGGCCCCGCCTAGGGTCCCGACTCAACTTGTGGACAAGGGCCGGGGGAACCTCGCCAGTGCTTGTTAGTTCAAATAGCAGCGGTACGATATCTGGTAGCCCGGGCTGCGGGCTTTATGGGGTAAGGAGCCTTCCATGAACCAGATGAACTGGTCCGACGAGCGGGTCGACCAACTCAAGACACTTTGGACCGAGGGTCTCTCGGCCAGCCAGATCGCCCGGGCCTTGGGCGGCGTCACACGCAATGCCGTGATCGGCAAGGTGCATCGCCTGGGCCTGGCCGGCCGCGCCAGCCCCTCGCGCAGCGAGCGTCCCCGGGTCGCCATGGCGCCCAAGCCCGCCAGCCTGCGCAGCCATGTCCCGGCCGTGCCGGTGGTCGAGGAAGACCCCCTGCAGCTCGACGACGGCAATTTCGCCACCGTGCTGACCATCTCCGACCGCATGTGCCGCTGGCCCATCGGCGACCCCGCGGCGACCGAATTCCATTTCTGCGGTCGCTCTCCCAAATCCGGCTCGCCCTATTGCGAAGCCCATGCCCGTAAAGCCTATCAGCCGCAACAACATCGGCGGGACAAGGACAAGGGCCGGATGGCGGGGTGAAACCCGGTCCGCCAAGCCGGCAGGCATGGCGGACAACGGAACACCGCGTGCATGAGCAAGCGGCCGGGTGACGCCGTCCCTATCCGTGCTACTGTCAAGCAACGGGAGGTGCTTCATGCGAATCGCTCTGGCCCTGTTGCTGCTTGGCCTGTCGCTGCCGGCGCTGGCCGATGGCGCAGCGCCTTCCAAGCCGGCTCCGGGCAATGATTCCAAGGACGGCATCATCAGCACGCCGATCCGCGGGGGCGCCCGCAATCTTCAGCGGCTTGACCCCCAACCGATCATCTACGATTCAAACCGGCAATTGATCGGCTCCCCGCCGGCCAAGGACGGCGAGCGGCGCGAACACGCCTTGGGCTTAGGCTGACCTTTGTCCGTCTATGACTTCACCGCCGCCCGCCTGGACGGCAAAGCGCAATCCCTGGCCGATTACCGCGGCCAGGTGCTGCTCGTCGTCAACACCGCCAGCCAATGCGGCTTCACTCCCCAATATGCCGGGCTGCAATCGCTTTATGAAAAGCTGCACGACAAGGGCCTCACCGTGCTGGGCTTCCCCTGCAACCAGTTCGGCGCCCAGGAACCGGGCGGGGCGGAAGAAATCGGCGCCTTCTGCGAAAAGAATTATGGCGTGACCTTCCCGGTCTTCGCCAAGATCGATGTCAACGGGCCTTCCGCCCATCCCCTGTTCCAATATCTGAAAGACGCCAAGCCGGGCCTGCTGGGTAGCGAAGCGATCAAATGGAATTTCACGAAATTCCTCATCGGCCGCGACGGCGAACCCGTGGCCCGCTACGCCCCCCAGACCAAGCCGGAAGACTTGGAAAAGCCGATCAAAAAACTTCTTTGACCATGCTCGACAAGCGGCATCCTGACCGCGAGGGATTTTGTGATCTGGGTAGGAGCGTCGCGCGGAGCGTGCGTAAGCACGTGAGTAGACTTAGCTTTTCTTGACGAGCGCCAGCGAGTTTAGAAAAGCGTCCTAGCCGAGCGGAGCGAGGCTGCGCGCGACGCACCCAGCGCGCAAAAGACCCGCGGTCAGGACGCCGCTTTGACTGCGGCGTTTTCGTCCAGGGAATAGCCGGCCGAACGCACAGTTCGGATCGGGTCGTTGACGCCTTCGATGTTGAGGGCCTTGCGCAGGCGGCCGACATGGACGTCGACGGTGCGGGCTTCGACATAGACATCGCTGCCCCAGACCGCGTCCAACAATTGCTCGCGGCTGAACACCCGTCCCGGATGCTGGATCAGATGATCGAGCAATTTGTATTCGGTGGGGCCCAGATGCACTTCGACTCCGGCGCGGCGCACCCGATGGGCGGCGCGGTCCATTTCGATATCGCCGACGGTCACCACATCCTCGGCCAGGCTGGGGCGGATGCGGCGCAGCACGGCGCGCAGCCGGGCCAGAAGCTCGGTCATTGAGAAAGGCTTGGTCAGATAATCATCGGCCCCGGTGTCGAGGCCGCGGATGCGGTCGGTTTCCTCGCCCCGCGCCGTCAACATGATGATCGGCACATTGCGGGTTTCCTGGCGGCCGCGCAGCCTGCGGCAGACTTCGATGCCCGACAATTGCGGCAGCATCCAGTCCAGCAGCACCAGATCGGGCTTTTCCTCCGCCGCGATCAGCAGCGCTTCCTCGCCATCGCGGGCTTCCAGTACGCGGTAGCCTTCGCGTTCCAGATTGTAGCGCAGCAGCGTGATCAAGGCGCTCTCGTCTTCGGCGACCAGGATATTGGGCTTGCTCATCAGGTCCTGGCCTCGCCTGCGCGGTTGTCGAACGGCACCGCGGTTTCGCTGGTGGTGTCGGCCTTGGGGCGGTTGGTGTTGAGATGGTCGGCCCGGACCATGTGATAGACGACTTCGGCGATATTGGTGGCGTGATCGCCGCTACGCTCGATATTCTTGGCGACGAACAGCAGATGGGTGCAGAGCCCGATGGTGCGCGGGTCCTCCATCATATAGGTGAGAAGCTCGCGGAACAGGCTGTTGTAGATTTCGTCGATCTCGCCGTCCTGCCGCCACACCGCTTCGGCCAGTTCGGCATTGCGAGTCGAATAGGCATCCAGCACCTGTTTGAGCTGGCTGAGCGCGGCGCGCCCCATGCGAGCGAGGCTCTGGGTCAAGCGGATCGGCGGCTCGCGATTGAGCACCAGCGCCCGCTTGGCGATATTCTTGGCGAGGTCGCCGATGCGCTCCAGCTCCGCCGCGGTC
>JAICHV010000066.1 GCA_025924715.1 Alphaproteobacteria bacterium | reverse complement strand
CGATTCCTCCACCGCCCATTTCGCCCTCGACCAGATCAGCGCCACCTTCAATGTCTCGGGCGCGGTCGATGAGGATCATCGCCAATTGCAATTGCTGGAAGACGAAACCAGCCAGACCATCGTCTTGATCGACCGGCTGCTGAAGGAAATCTCCGACGACGTGCAGCGCCAGACCGCCTATGCCGCCAATGAGCGCGGCGCCCTCACCGTGCTGTCCAGCGCGATCAAGAACGGCGAACTCTATGGCGGCACGCCGGGCATTTCCGCCCAGGTGGCGGCCGGCGGCGTCCAACTCTCCAGCGCCGGGGCGCCCCTGGTGGTGATCCGCTTCGACCGTCCCGATGTCGATTATCAGCAAGTTCTCTATGCCGCGCTGAACCAGGCGCTGCAGGCCCGCCCCAATGCCGGCTTCCAAGTGGTGGCGGTGGCGCCGACCCGCGGCAATGCCGCCTCGGTGCAGATCGCCCAGACCGCGGCCCGGCGCTATGCCGAGCAGGTGATGCGCTCGATGACCGATATGGGCGTGCCGGCCACCCGCATGGCCGTGGCCTCGGCCACCGATGCCGGCGTCTCCAACAGCGAAGTGCGCGTCTTCCTGCGCTGAGCGCAGGTTGTTTTAAAAAAAGCCCCGTGCTCTGCACGGGGCTTTTTTGTTTGTGAGGGGAGACAAAACGCATACCATGACGATCATGCTGCACCGTCCTCATCTGCTTAAAGCTTTCGGTTTTGTGCTCCTGCTGCTGGCGGTGCCGGCGCGGGCGCAGGTCGCCGAGACCATCGCCCATCACCATATGATCGCCGCCGCCAATCCCCATGCCGCCGCGGCGGGGCTGGAAATGCTGCGCCAGGGCGGCTCGGCGGTGGATGCGGCGATCGCCACCCAGATGGTGCTGGGCCTGGTCGAGCCGGAATCCTCCGGGCTTGGCGGCGGCGCGTTCATGCTGGTCTATGACGCCAAGACCCGCCACACGACCAGCTTTGACGGCCGCGAACAGGCGCCGGCCTCCGCCACGCCGACCATGTTTTTGGGTCCCGATGGCAAGCCGCGGCCGCATTTCGATGCCATTCCCGGCGGGCTTTCGGTCGGCATTCCCGGCGTGGTGCGGATGCTGGGATTGGCGCATAAGAAATACGGCAAGCTGCCTTGGGCGCGGCTGTTCGCGCCTGCGATCAAGCTGGCCGATGACGGCTTCGCGGTGGGGCCGAAGCTGGCGCGCACCATCCAGAATTTCCGCCGCGGCGCTTCCATGCCCGATATCAAGTCGCATTTCTTCCATGCCGACGGCACGCCGCTGGCCGAAGGTGAAATTCTCAAAAGTCCCGAATATGCCGCCACCTTGCGCGAAATCGCCGCCGGCGGCGCGGACGCGTTTTATAAAGGCGATATCGCGCAGGCCATCGTCGATGCGGTCCAGCATGCCCCCAACCAGCAAGGCGGCATGACCTTGGCAGATCTGGCCGCCTATCAGCCCAAGGAACGCGCGCCGGTTTGTGGCCCCTATCGCCAATACCGCATCTGTTCGATGGGCCCGCCCAGTTCTGGCGGCATCGCCATGCTCGAGATTCTGGGCATGCTGCAGCATTTTCCCTCCTCGCAATTGCATCCCGGCACGGTCAGCGGCACCCATCTGTTCACGCAGGCCAGCCGCCTGGCTTATGCCGACCGCGCCAAATATCTGGGCGACCCGGCCTTTGTGGATGTGCCGACCGCGGGACTGACAGACCAGACTTATCTGGCGCAGCGCGCCAAGCTGATCGATCCTGCCAAGGATATGGGAACGGCAGAGCCGGGCTCGCCGCCGGAAAAACATGCGCAATATTCGCCGCAGGTTTCGCCGGTGCTGCACGGCACCTCGCATATGACCATCGTCGACGATACGGGCGAAGTGGTGGCGATGACCACTTCGGTCGAAACCGCTTTCGGCGCCGAAATCATGGCCAAGGGCTTTTTGCTCAACAACACGCTCACCGATTTTTCCTTCCAGCCGGTGCTGAACGGTTTGCCGGTGGCCAATGCGCCGGCGCCGGGCAAGCTGCCGCTCAGTTCGATGTCACCCACCATCGTGTTCGACAAGGACAATCGTTTCGCGCTTTCGGTGGGTTCGCCGGGCGGGCCGGCGATCATCGACTATGTGACCCAGACCTTGATCGGGATACTGGACGCCAAGATGACGCCCAAAGACGCCGTGGCCATGCCGCGGGTCCTGAACATGAACGGCAATACCTCGCTGGAAAGCGGCCCCGGGGTCGATGCCCTGGCGGCCCAGTTGCGGGCGATGGGTCATACGGTTCAGGTGCCCCAGGTCGAAGGCAGCGGATTGCATGCCATCGCCAAAGTTAAGGGGGGCTATGTCGGGGCCGCCGACCCCCGCCGCGACGGTATCGCCCTGGGCGACTAAGGGGGTCGGTCCCGGCCAAAACAGCGATCCGCCCATCCGCGCGGGCCCGCCTTGTAATATTATTGCGCAAGGGGTGGGCGAGGCGTTGACAGCCCGGGGTCGGCTGCTTAGAAACCGCGCTCTTTTACGCCTTTCTGTTTGTCGGAGCCGCCTATGAAGCGCACCTATCAGCCCAGCAAAATCGTGCGCAAGCGCCGCCACGGCTTCCGTGCGCGCATGGAAACGGCCGGCGGCCGCAAGGTGCTGGCCCGCCGCCGCGCCCATGGCCGCAAGAAGCTGTCGGCCTAAGCCCCGCACCGTGGCCGAAGCCGCCTCGCGGCTCAACCGCATCACCAAACGCGCCGACTTCCTGGCGGCGGCACGCGGCATCCGCAAGGTTGTGGGCGCGCTGACCCTGGAATTGGGACCGACCCCGCCGCAACATTGCCAAGCCGCGGCCCTGCGCGTCGGCTTCACCGCCAGCCGCAAGGTCGGCAATGCGGTGGCCCGCAACCGCGCCAAGCGGCGGCTGCGCGCCGCGGCATCGGCGCAGCTCCCTCTTTTAGGCCGCCCGGGCCATGACTATGTTCTGGTGGCGCGGGCCTCGGTCCTGACCTGCGAATTCCTCGCCTTGCAAAAGGATCTGGCCGAAGCACTTCGCCTGGCCCATCGCAAACTGGACGACAGGAAAACCGGGAGCGTGATCACATGACGACGACACGCCCGTTTTGGCCGCATCTTTCGCTCAGCCGTATCGCCGTCACGCTGCTGATCGCCCCGATTCGCTTCTACCGCTATTTCATTTCCCCGATGATGCCGCCCACCTGCGGCTACACGCCGAGTTGTTCGGCCTATGCGCTTGAGGCGATCCAAACGCATGGGGCACTCAAAGGCCTCTATCTTGCGGCGCGGCGGTTGCTGCGCTGTCATCCGATAAAATGGCTCGGCGGCTCGTCGGGCTATGATCCTGTTCCTCCACGATCCGATTGCGGTAAAGCGCCCAGCCATGAACAACACCGGTAACAAGAATCTTTTCCTCGCCATCGCCTTGGCGGCGGCGGTGCTGTTCGCCTGGCAATATTTCGTCGCCCGCCCCAACATGAAGGCAGAGCAGGCGCATCAGGCCGCGCTCACCAAGCAGGAAAAAGCCCAACCCGGGGTAGCCCCCAACCCGAACGTCGCGATTCCCGGCTTGGGCAGCGCGACGACGCATCTCAGCCGCGAAGCGGCGCTCAAGGCCGGTGGCGCGCGGATCACCATCGACACGCCCATGCTGGACGGCTCGATCCTGCTCAAAGGCGCCAAGCTCGACGACCTGCGCCTGAAAAAATATCACCAGACCCCCGATCCCAAGAGCCCCGAAATCGTGCTGCTCGCACCCAAGAGCACCGACTATCCTTATTACGCGCAGTTCGGCTGGGCTGTCCCAGCGCCCACGCAAAAGGTGCCGGACGATCAAACGCCCTGGACGCCGGCCAGCCAAAACGCACTGTCGCCCGGCCATCCGGTGACCCTGACCTGGGACAATGGCCAGGGCCTGGTCTTCACGCGGGTGATCGCGGTCGACGACAAATATATGTTCACCGTCACCGACAGCGTCGCCAACAAATCGGGCGCCGCCGCCACGCTTTATCCTTTCGCCTATGTCGCGCGCGAAACCATTCCGGCCGAAAAGACCAGTTGGGTTCAGCATCTGGGCTTTGTCGGCGTCGCGGATGGCAGCGAGATCGACGCCAATTACGACGACTTCAAGGACGAAGGGGCGCCCCCCAAGACCTTCGCTTCCAAAGGCGGCTGGGTCGGCATCACCGACAAATATTGGATGGCGGCGGTGATCCCGCCCCAGGGTGAAACCTATAACGGCGCCTATCTGGGCAGCACGCTGGGCAACACCAAAGCCTATCAGGCCAATTACCGCCTGGGCGCGCGCGCCGTGGCGCCGGGCGCTTCGGCCACGGTCACGCATCGGTTGTTCGCCGGCGCCAAGGTCGTCGACATCCTGCGCGGCTATGAACACGATCAGGGTGTCACCCGCTTCGACAATGCGGTCGATTGGGGCTGGTTCTGGTTCATCACCCAGCCTTTGTTCTGGCTGCTCGACGTCTTCTACAAATATTTCGGCAATTTCGGCGTCGCCATTCTGTGCCTGACCGTGGTGGTCAAGCTGCTGTTCTTCCCGCTGGCCAATTCGTCGTTCAAGTCGATGAGCAAGATGAAGAAGGTGCAGCCGGAAATGGAGCGGCTGAAGAAACATCATGCCGACGACCAGCAGAAGCTGCAGGCCGCGATGATGGAGCTTTACAAGCGCGAAAAGGTGAACCCTTTAAGCACCTGCCTGCCCATTTTGATCCAGATTCCGGTGTTCTTCTCGCTTTACAAGGTGCTCTACGTCACCATCGAGATGCGCCATGCGCCGTTCTTCGGCTGGATCCGCGATCTGTCGGCGCCGGATCCGACTTCGATCCTGAATCTGTTCGGCCTGCTGCCCTATCACATCCCCAGCTTCATCCCGGTGTTCCTGTCGATCGGCATCTGGCCGATCATTTACGGGATGACGCAATGGGTGCAGACCAAGCTCAATCCCGCCCCGGCCGATCCGGTTCAGGCCAAGATGTTCACTTATATGCCGCTGATTTTCACCTTCATGTTCGCGTCGTTCCCGGCCGGCCTGGTGATCTATTACACCTGGAACAACCTCCTCACCATCGCGCAGCAATGGTACATCATGCATAGCCAGGGCGTGCCGGTGCATCTGTTCGAGAATTTCAAGCGCAAGCCCGCGGCGAAATGAATTCCAGCGAGTTCGCCCGCAAGCTGTTCGCCGGACCTTGCGATTTCTTCTGGGGGACCGGCAGCATCGACAGCCTGCCGCCGCAAAGCCTTCCCGAGGTGGCCTTTGTCGGCCGTTCCAATGTCGGCAAGTCGAGCCTGATCAACGCGCTAACGGGGCGCAAGACCTTGGCGCGGGTGTCGCAGACGCCGGGGCGTACCCGCGAGATCAATTTTTTCAATCTGGGCGGCAAGCTGATCCTGGTCGACCTGCCCGGCTATGGGTATGCCAAGGCCTCAAAAACCCTGGCGATGGAATGGCAGCAGCTGATCTTCGCCTATCTCAGCGGCAGGGCGAGTCTCAGACGCGTGGCGCTGTTGATCGATTCGCGGCGCGGGCTGATGGACACCGATCTGGCGGTGATGGAGCTGCTGGACAAGGCGGCGGTGTCCTATGCCCTGGTCCTGACCAAGGCGGACGAACAGAAACCCGCCGAGCTGGAAAAAATCCAGCATCTGGCCGCCGCCGAAGCCAAGACCCACACCGCGGCGCTGGCCGAGCAATTCGCCACTTCGGCGCTCAAGGCCAAGGGACTGGACGCCCTGAAAGAGCATTTGGCGGCGCTGTCGCAACATTAAGGCTAGAATAGCCCCGCCCCGCCCCGTATAAGCGCTCTCGCATTTGCAGGCATTTTTCGCGATGGCCGGCCCCGACGACACTGACCAGGACAAAAATCCGCGGCTGATGGCCCGCTGGCGTCAGACCGGCCGGGTGCTGGTCGAGGCGCTGCCTTACATTCTGCAATATGACCAAAAGACCATCGTGGTGAAATATGGCGGCAATGCCATGACCGGCAGCGGCGGCACCGACGATTTCAGCCAGGACATCGTGCTGATGAAGCAGACCGGGATCGATCCGGTGGTGGTGCATGGCGGCGGGCCGCAGATCGGCGCCATGCTGAAAAAGCTGGGCATCGAATCCAGCTTCATCGACGGGCTGCGCATCACCGATGAGGCCGCGGTGGATGTGGTGGAGATGGTGCTGTCGGGCTCGATCAACAAGCATATCGTCACTGCCATCAACGCGGCGGGCGGCCGCGCCATCGGACTTTCCGGCAAGGACGGCAATCTGGTGGTCGCCAAGAAGCTGGCCCTGACCAAGACCGATCCGGGCACCGGCGCGGTCACCACCCATGATCTTGGTTTTGTGGGACAGCCGGCGCGGGTCAATCCCGAAGTGCTGCATTCGATCATGAAATCGGAAACCATTCCGGTGATCGCGCCTATCGGGGTCGGCCCCAAGGGCGAGACCTTCAACATCAATGCCGATACCGTGGCGGGCGCGGTGGCCAGTGCTCTCAAGGCGGAGCGCCTGATCCTCTTGACCGATGTCGAAGGCGTCTTGGATCAGGACAAGAAATTGATCGACCGGCTGACCGCCAGCCAGGCCCGCGCCCTGATCGCCGACGGCACGATTTCGGGAGGCATGATTCCCAAGATCCAGACCGCGATCGACGCGGTGGAAGACGGGGTCGAGGCCGCGGTGATCCTGGACGGGCGCATTCCCCATGTGCTGCTGCTGGAACTGTTCACCGAGCACGGCGCCGGAACTCTCATCACCGCCGGTTGATCATGCGGTTTTGGCCGGTTCTTGTGGCGCTGCTGATGCTGCTCCCCAGCGCCGCCCAGGCGCAACTCCGGCTCTGCAATCGTACCAGCTATATCCTTTATGCCGCCACCGCCCAGATCAGCGGTGCCTCCAGCCAGACACAGGGGTGGATCCGGCTGGCGCCAGGGGATTGCCAGACCGCGATTGCCACGCCCCTGATCAAGCAAAGCACGCTGGTGTATGCGCGTTCGTCCTTGGCGCATTCGGGGCCGCAGCGCGCCTGGGGCGGCAATTTTCCCGCCTGCGTGCGCGATGCCAATTTCACCCTGCGCCAGACCGTGATCGCGCCCTATTGCAATGCCGGGGGAAGTTTCTCGGTCCCCTTCGCGGCCATCGACAATCGCGGGCGGCCGGATTTCACCATGACCTTCGACGATTCCCCCGGCTTTCGTACTTTGATCGCGGCGCAATTGGGCGGGGTGAAGCGTCTGCTCAAGGACAATGGCTTCACCGTTGGGCGGATCGATGGCGGTCCCGACAAAGCCACCGGCAAGGCGCTGCGTGATTTTCGGGCGCGGATGCATTTTGCCCCCGGCGCCGGGAATGCCGAATTGTTCGCCGCCCTGGAAAAGGAGGCGCAGAAAAAGATCGCGCCGGCGGGCTATACGGTTTGCAATGACGGCAAGGAGGAATTGCTGGTGGCGATGGGGGAATCTTCGCCCCAGTTGCAGGCGTCACAAGGCTGGTGGCGCATCGCCGCCGGCGCCTGTGCCCGCACCATTACCACCCCGCTCGCCAGCGACGCGGTTTGGCTGCTGGCGCAAAAGCTGAACGGCACGGTGGTGGCGGGCGGCGGCGACAAATTCTGCGTCACGCCCCAGGAATTCGACATCAAGAAGCGGGGCAATTGCGCCAGCCGAGGCATCAGCGAAGCCGGCTTTGCCAAGACGCAGACCAAGGGTGCCCTCGGATATGTCGCCCATATCGGCGCGGCCGGGCTGATGGCTGATCAGGCCCGGATTCCAAAATAATTTAAGTGCCAGCGCATCTCTTCGGTGGTCAGCGGATAGTCCACGCCGCCGCGGGCTGCCAGCAATTGTCCGGCTTGCAGCTTCATGATCATGGTTTGGATCTTGAAGGCGATGCGCATATTCACTTTTGCCCGCCAGGCCAGCGCCACCAGCGGTTTGGCGTGACCGGAGCTGAGGATCTTGCGCACGATCTCGTCCGGCACCTTGGCCATGGCCGCCAAGGCGTGGATCACGGTCTCGCGGTGGCCGGCGAACACCGCCTCTTCCACGAACATGTCGTCGAGCTGGCCCGCGGCTTTGGCGGCCGCGACCGCTTTGGCTGCGCTTTCCGAATTGGGACCTTCAACCTTGGGCGTTTCTTCCAGCCTTTTGCGCAAGCGGCGATTGAGATGCAGCTTGGTCGCCTCGTCCAGGTCGCCGCGGCCGGCCATCATGCCGATGATGGCGGCGCCGACAAAGCCGGCGATGCGGCGGATGGCGCGCGCCGACAGATCGGCCCGCAGCGCCAGCGGCAGATGCCAGGCATCGATCGCTTCCGCCTGCTCGATCAGCTTGTCCATGGTTTTTTTGCGGATGCGCGCGTCCGGATTCACCAGCAGGGCGGAGACCGCCGGCACGTCCAGGGAGCGGACCAGCACATCGCTGATCTTTTCGCTGAGCGGCTTGCGCCGGGCAATGGCCGTTAAAGTCTCCTGGACCTCGCCACAGGCGATGATTTCCATCAGGTCGGTGTCCGACAGCAGCGGCGAATATTCCAGCACCGGAATCGCCACCGCGGTTTCCACATCCCGCGCCAGGCGCAGCGCCACGGCATGAGGGATACAGTCCAGCCGCTTGATTTCTTCGGCCAGGATGGTGCGCACCTTGAGCGCGGAATCCTGGGCCAGGCATTCCAGGGTTTCGATGGTGAGAGCGACGATATGGGCAGTCTCGCGCTTCGCCAGGCCCGGCATCAGCCGGGCGATCTTGATCGCGAGCTCGGCGCGCACATCTTCTTCGGGATCGTCGGCCAGGATACGGTTGGCGCTGGCCGGGGTTGCCCCATTTGCGGCGACCGCCTGGCGCACCGCAGGCGCGCCGTGCTGCGCCAGATAATCCAGCACCGCCGGGTCGACATCGGGATGCTGGGCCAGATAGTTCTGGACCTCATGGGCGCGGATTTCCAGAATATCCAGGGCATCGCGCGGGTTGAGGCCCGGCGGCGGCGCTTTTTTGGCGATGTCCATGCGCGTCTCCCGGGGGTCAAGTATCGAAGGGGCGGCTTTAAGGACATCTGAAAGAACGTGGTTGCCCGCGCGTTAACGCGCTTGCGGGAAATGCCGGCAAACGCCATGTTTCGCCTATGACTGCAAGTCTTCGAGAGCAGGCCAGACCGGGATCGGCGGCGCCGGATTTTCGCCATGTGCGGCACTGGATTTTCGATCTCGACAACACGCTATATCGCGGCGATTGCGGGCTGTTCGCCCAGATCGAATCGCGCATGACCGATTTCGTGGCGACGCTGACGGGCATGGAGCGCGGCGAAGCCAAGCGGCTGCAAAAAGAGCTCTATCGGCAATATGGCACGACCCTTAGCGGGCTGATGGCGACGCGGGGCATCGATCCGGAAGCCTATCTGGGTTTTGTGCATGATATCGATCTGAGCAGCCTTCAGGCCGATCCGGCGCTGGCCCGTGCCGTGGCGCGCCTTCCCGGCAAGCGCTACATCTTCACCAATGGCTGCCGCCATCATGCGCAGCGCATTTTGTCGGCGCTGGGACTGGAGCATCTGTTCGACGCGGTCTGGGATATCCGCACCATCGGCTTTATCCCGAAGCCCGACCGGCGCGCTTATGAGGCCGTGGTGGCCGATGCCGGGCTGGCAGCGGATCAGGCCGCCATGTTTGACGACATCGCCCATAATCTGGTGGCGGCGCGGGCGCTGGGGATGACCACGATCTGGCTGCGCACCGGCGGGGATTACGGGCCCCATGGGGGTGAGATTTCCCTTGCCGAGCAGCGCCATATCGACCATGAAACCGCCGATCTGACGGCTTTCCTCAACGGTATCGGGATTTGATCATGCAGGACGAACTGGCGCGCGCCATCGACGCCGCCTGGGATGGGCGCGAAAGCCTGAACACCGCCAGCAAAGGCGCGGCGCGCGATGCCGTGGAGGCGGCGCTGGCGGGGCTGGACGACGGCACGCTGCGGGTTGCGGAAAAACGCGGCGGCGCCTGGATTGTGCATGAATGGCTGAAGAAAGCGGTGCTGCTGTCCTTCCGCCTGAACGACATGAAGCTGATCGCCGGCGCGCCGGGTGATTCCATGTGGTGGGACAAGGTCGATTCCAAATTTGCCGGCTGGGACGAGGCGCGCTTTCGCGGCGCCGGTTTCCGCGCCGTGCCCGGCGCCATCGTGCGCCGCTCTGCCCATATCGCCAAAGGCGTCGTGCTGATGCCCAGCTTCGTCAATGTCGGGGCGCGGGTCGGCGAAGGCACCATGATCGACACTTGGGCGACGGTGGGTTCCTGCGCCCAGGTGGGCGCACACTGCCATATCTCCGGCGGCGCCGGCCTTGGCGGGGTGCTGGAGCCGCTGCAGGCAGCACCCACGATTATCGAGGACAATTGCTTCATCGGCGCCCGCGCCGAAGTGGCCGAGGGCGTGATCGTCGGCGAAGGCAGCGTGCTGTCGATGGGGGTGTATCTGTCCGGCTCGACCAAGATCATGGACCGCGGCAGCGGCGAGGTCTTCTATGGCAAAGTGCCGCCTTATTCGGTGGTGGTGTCGGGGTCGCTGCCGTCCGGTAACGGGCCGTCGCTTTATTGCGCGGTCATCGTCAAACGGGTGGACGAGAAAACCCGCGCCAAAACCTCCATCAACGAATTGTTGCGGGACTGATGATCGACGCCGTCACCCTGGCCCAGGCCCTGATCCGCTGTCCGTCGGTGACACCGGCGGATGCCGGCGCGCTGGCCGTGCTGGAAGGCGTGTTGAAGCATCTGGGGTTTGACTGTCACCGCTTGCGCTTCGAAGAGCCGGGCACCGCGCCGGTGGACAATCTCTATGCGCGATTGGGCAGCGAAGCGCCGCATTTCTGTTTTGCCGGCCATACCGATGTCGTGCCGGTGGGCGAAGGCTGGCGGCGCGATCCCTTTGGCGGCGAGATCGTGGATGAAGTGCTCTATGGCCGCGGCGCCGCCGATATGAAATCGGCCATCGCCGCCTTTGTCGTGGCGGCACAGCGGGTGGGAAAGCCCAAAGGCTCCATCAGCCTTTTGATCACCGGCGACGAAGAAGGCCCCGCCATCAACGGCACGCCCAAGCTTTTGGCGTGGCTGAAGCAGCGCGGCGAGACCATCGATCATTGCGTAATCGGCGAGCCGACCAGCGTGGCGCGCGCCGGCGACACGCTCAAGATCGGCCGCCGCGGCTCGATCAATTTCCGCGTTACCATCCGGGGCGTGCAGGGCCATGTCGGCTATCCCCACAAGGCCAAGAATCCCATTCCGGTATTGGCCGAGTTGGTCACCCAATTGGCCGCGCACAAGCTGGACAAGGGCAATGACCATTTCGAGCCTTCGACCCTTTCCTTCACCAGTATCGATGTGGGGAATGAGGCGACCAATGTGATTCCCGGCGAGGCCCGCGCCGCCCTTAATATCCGCTTCAACGACAGGCACAGTCCGGAAACCCTGCTGGGCTGGGTGAGCGACCGCGCCGCCCGCATCGCCCAGGAAAATGGTTGCGAGGCGGAAGTCTCGCACAATCTCAGCGGCGTCGCCTTCCTGACCAAGCCGGGGAAATTCACCCAATTGGTCAGCGACACAGTGTCCAAGATCACCGGCACAGTGCCGGTCTTTTCCACCAGCGGCGGCACTTCGGATGCGCGCTTCATCAAGGATGTCTGTCCGGTGGTCGAACTGGGGTTGGCCGGCGCCACCATGCACAAGGCCGATGAATGCGTGCCCTTGCTGGAGATCGCCGTCCTGACCGAGATCTACGCGGCGTTGCTGGCGGCCTATTTCGCCAAGCCGCCCTTGTAACGCCCTATAAGTAATCCACACGCAGCAAATACAAACCATCCGGCGGCGAAACCGGGCCGCATCGGCTGCGGTCGCGGGCGGCCAGGGCTTCGGCGACATCGCGCGCGCGCCATTTGCCTTCTCCCACCAGCTTGAGGGTGCCGGCGAAAGAGCGGATCTGGTGATGCAGGAAGGACCGCGCCGAGGCTTCGATGTGAATCTCATCGGCCCGGCGGCTGACATCCAACCGGTCCAGGGTTTTGACCGGCGATTGCGCCTGGCATTCGGCGGCGCGGAACGTGGAAAAGTCGTGATGCCCCACCAGCGCTTGCGCGGCGACATGCATGGCCCCCGCATCCAGCGGCGCCGTCACATGCCAGACCCGGCCCTTGTCCAGCGCCGGTGCGCCCCGGCGGTTGAGGATGCGGAACAGATAATGCCGGGCGGTGGCGGAGAAGCGGGCATGGAAATCTGCCCCCGCCTCACGCGCCTCCAGCACCACCACCGGATCGGGCTTTAAATGATGATTGAGGGCGTCACGCACTTTGTCAGCCGGGAAGGTTTTTTCCAGGTCGAAATGCGCCACTTGGCCCAGGGCATGCACGCCGGCATCGGTGCGGCCGGCGCCGGTCACGGTGACCCGTTCGCCGCTGAGCTTTTCGATCGCCGCTTCCAAGGCGCCCTGCACCGAGGGGCCGTTGTCCTGGCGCTGCCAACCGACAAAGGGGCCGCCGTCATATTCGAGGGTGAGACGAAAACGCATCAGGATAATTGTGTGCCGACGGGCAAAGGAAAGCCTTTGAGCAAATCTCCTGCCTCCATCGCCCGGCTTCCGGCGCGCTGCACCGTCTTCAATTTCAGCGCGCCCTGGCCGCAGGCGATGGTGAGGTCGCCCCCGATCACTTGGCCGGGCAGGCCGGCGCCGGGTGTGGGCTCGGCATAGAGAATCT
This sequence comes from Alphaproteobacteria bacterium, assembly GCA_025924715.1. GTDB lineage: Bacteria > Pseudomonadota > Alphaproteobacteria > Micropepsales > Micropepsaceae > Rhizomicrobium. The sequence goes on along the minus strand of JAICHV010000066.1, from coordinate 1,686 downwards.
TGAGACGCTCGCCTTTGGCTTCCGTATAGGCGCCGGGCCAGGGGGCCAGTCCCCGGATCAGGCAATCGATTTCGACAGCGCTTTGGGTCCAGTCGATATGGGCTTCTTCCTTGGATATTTTTTTTGCGTAAGTGACGCCCACATCACTTTGCGACTGTTCGGCAATCTGGCCACGTTCCAGCGCCGCCAGCGCCCGCACCATCAGATCGGCGCCCAGGCGCGACAATTCCTGCGCCAGTTCGCCGGAAGTCTTGCGCCCGATAGCGACCCGTTCGGCCATCAGCACCGGGCCGGTATCCAGCCCTTCATCCATATGCATGACCATCACGCCGGTTTCGCTATCGCCGGCCATCACCGCGCGCTGGACGGGGGCGGCGCCGCGCCAGCGCGGCAGCAACGAGCCGTGCAGGTTGAAACAACCCAGCCGCGGCGCCTCCAAAATGGGCTTGGGCAGCAACAAGCCATAGGCCACCACCACCGCGGCATCCAATTCCAGCTCGGCAAACAAGTTCTGCTGCTGCGGGTCTTTCAGTGACAGCGGCGTGCGGACAGGGAGTTTTGCCTCCAGGGCAAAGCGATGCACCGGCCCCGGCTCCAGGCTCATGCCCCGGCCCTTGGGGCGCGGCGGCTGGGAATAGACGCAGGCAATGTCGTGACCCTGGGCGATCAGCTCGGCCAGCGTCGGCACCGCGAAGTCCGGCGTGCCTAGAAATGCGAGCCGAAGTGCCATCAACAAGCTCTCGGGCCAACAAGGCCGTAGCGACAGCGTATGGCCGGGTGGCGAGCATTTGCCAGCCGGACAGTCATCAGGCCAACTGCTTCTTGGATTTGGTCAATTTCTTAATCGCCATGGCGCGCTTGAGGCGCGACAAATGGTCGATGAACAGGACGCCCTGAAGGTGGTCCATCTCATGCTGCAGGCAGGTGGCGAGCATGCCGTCGGCTTCGAGCTCCACCCGATTGCCGTCGAGGTCGAGATATTCGGCGCGGATGCGGGCCGGGCGTTCGACATCGTCCCAGATTTCGGGGACCGACAGGCAGCCTTCCTCAAACGTCGCCATTTCGTCCGATGCCCAGAGGATTTTGGGATTGATGAAGGCGCGGGGATTCTTCTTGCCGTCTTTCTGGTCGAGATCCATCACGATCACCCGTTTGGCGACGCCGATCTGCACCGCCGCCAGGCCGATGCCGTCGGCGGCATACATGGAATCGGACATGTCGGCGACCAGCTTGCGGATCTCCGAATCGACTTTTTCGACCGCGGAGGATACGGCTTTCAGACGCGGGTCAGGCGCGGTAATGATGGGGCGGACGGTCATGGGCGTGAGATAGGCGACCCCGGCCGAAGGGTCAAGATATATGGATATTGCAGTCATCATCCTGGGCGCGGCGGTGCTGATCGCGGCGGCGGTTCTGGCTTTCACGCGGCCCAAAGCGGTGCCGGACGCAAGGCTGGACGCGGTGATTTCCGGCCAGGGCGCCATCGCGGGTCAGTTCCAGGCCGCCCTCACCGCCCAGGCCGAGTTACAGCGCACTCTGGACGAACGCATCGCTGCGCTGGACAAGCGGCTGGGCGAAAGCCTCACCGACAGCGCAACAAAGACTGCCGCCACCATCGCCGGCATCGGCGCCCGCCTGACCGTGATCGACGAGGCGCAGAAGAACATCTCAGCGCTATCGGGCCAT
>JAICHV010000065.1 GCA_025924715.1 Alphaproteobacteria bacterium | reverse complement strand
GCCTTGATGGTGCCGGTGATCACGTCCACCGATGGGCGCTGCGTCGCCGCGATCAGATGGATGCCCGCGGCGCGCGCCATCTGCGCCAGGCGCTGCACCGCGCCTTCGATCTCCTTGCCGGATATCATCATCAAGTCGGCGACCTCATCCACCACCACCACGATGAAGGGCATGTGGTCCAGTTCCAGCATCTCGTCTTCATAGACGGGCTTGCCGGTCTCGCGGTCGAAGCCGGTCTGCACCGTGCGCTTGAGGACTTCGCCTTTTTCCTTGGCCTTGCGAACGCGGTCGTTGAAGGCTTCGACCCCGCGCACGCCCAGTTTGGACATTTTGCGATAGCGCTCTTCCATCTCGCGCACCGCCCATTTCAGCGCCACCACCGCCTTGCGCGGATCGGTGACCACGGGGGCCAGCAGATGGGGAATGCCGTCATAGACCGACAATTCCAGCATCTTGGGATCGATCATGATCATGCGGCATTGCTCGGGCGCCAGGCGATAGAGCAGCGACAGGATCATGGTGTTGAGTCCGACCGATTTGCCCGAGCCGGTGGTGCCGGCCACCAGAAGATGGGGCATCTTGGCCAGATCGGCCATCACCGGCTCGCCGCCGATGGTCTTGCCCAGCGCCAAAGTCAGCGGGGCGCGGGACTTTTCGTAATCATTGGAAGCAAGCTGCTCGCGCAGGTAGACGGTTTCGCGCACATGATTGGGCAATTCGATGCCGATCACATTGCGGCCCGAAATCACCGCAATGCGGGCCGCCACCGCGCTCATCGAGCGGGCGACGTCGTCGGACAGTGAAATCACGCGGCTGGATTTGACGCCGGCGGCCGGCTCGAATTCATATAGGGTGACGACGGGGCCGGGACGAACCGCAGTGATGCGGCCCTTGACGCCGAAATCGGTCAGCACCGCTTCCAGCATGCGGGCATTTTCTTCCAGCGCTTCATCGGTGAGATGCTGGGAATCCTTGACCGCCACCGGCTCGGCGAGGAGTTCGAGCGCCGGCAATTGATATTCGCCCGAAGCCAGATTGAGCGCGCTTTGCGGGGTGCGCTTGCCCGGCGCCTGGGCCTTGCGGGCTTCGTCGCGCTTGACGCGGGTTTCGCGCCGCTCCGCCAGTCGCGCGGCGGCGATGGGTTCGGGCCTGGCGTCCAGGTGATAGCCGTCATCGGTGTCGTCTTCGAATTCGGGATAGAATTCTTCCTCATCCTCCACCACCGGCGCGGCATCGCGGCGCCAGCTGGGAAGCTTGATCCGGCTGCCCAGCCACAGCAGGCCCGCCGGCAAATTGACCGCGCCCCGGGCCAGCGGCCTGAAGCGCCATCCGGTCGCCAGGAACGATAGCGGCAAGCCCGCCGCGAACAGGAACAGCGGCAGCGCCATGCCAAGCCAGGCCCGGTGCCAGACCAGTGCCGCATGGTTGGAAAGACCGGCGGCGGCGATGCCGATCAAGCCGCCGGCGCCCGCCGGCAGCCCTGCCGGTGCGGGAAAGACGCCCAAGCCGGCGGCGACCAGCAAGGTGCCCAGCAGCCAGGCCAGCGCCCGCCACATGGCATATTTCAGCGCTCGGCCGGTCAGCGCCCGCGTCCCCCAAGCGAACAGCGGCGCCAGCGCGGCCAAAGCGGCGAAGCCGAAGGCTTGCAGCAGCAGATCGGCGGCGGTCGCGCCCAGCGGGCCCAGAAGATTGGCGACCTCGCGGCCATTGGCATTGTTGAGGCTGGCATCGTCGGCATGGAAAGTCGCCAGCGCCGCCAAAGCGGCCAGGGCGGCGGCGAACAGAAGCAGCCCGGCGCCCCGCATGGCCACCAGGGCCGCCAGCCGCGCCAGGGCCCGGCGGGCTTCGGCCAGGGCATCGCTCATGGCGCCGCCCTTGGACCGGGGATGATAAACGCCGCCTATTGTCCGCCCGCCTTGCGCCATGGCTCAGCCCAGAATTTTCTTCACTCTTTCGAGTGCGGTCATAATGGTTGATAAATTACTAACAAGCGCGACCCTTATGTATGAAAATCCAGGGTTTGACTGGGGTTTTCCCGGTTCAATTTCCCGCCCCATAAAGGCGCCGGGGAGCACCCGCACCCCCTGTTCGGTCCAGAGCCGATAGGCGATTTCCTCGCCATTGCCGACCTTGAGCCAGAGGAAGAATCCGCCGTCGGGCCTTTTCATCCGGTCTCCCAGGATGACCTGCGCCGCCGCCATCTTCTGCTGATAAAGGGCCCGGTTGGCGGCGACATGGGCTTCGTCCCGCCAGGCGGCGGCGGAGGCAGCCAGAATCGGGCCCGCCATCTGCGGCCCGGCGACATTGCGAAAGCCGCGCAATTTGGCGATCAGCGCCGCATCACCGGTGACCATCCCGGACCGCATCCCCGGAAGTCCGGAGCGTTTTGACAGCGAGTGGAAACTGAGCAGCCGGGTAAAGCCGGGCGATTGCGCAAGCCGCGCCGGCAAGGCGCAGGTCGGCGGGGCGTCATAATAGATATCGGCATAACATTCGTCGGCCAGCACGGTGAAATCATAGCGCTCGGCCAGCGCGAAAAGATTTTTCCAATAGGCCTCGCCGGCCGCGGCGCCTTCGGGATTGGAAGGGCTGCAAATATAGACCGCCACCAGACGCTTCAAAGTGTCTTCCGGCAACGCAGCGTAATCGGGCAGAAAGCCGTTCTCTTGCGTCGCCGCGACATAAATCGGTTCGGCGCCGGCCGAGAGCGCCGCCGACGCATAGACCTGATAAAAAGGATTGGGCATAGCGATAGCGGGTTTGGCGCCGTGTTTGGTCAGCGGCATCAGCGGAAACAGCGACAGATACAGACCCTCGCGGGTGCCGTTCAGGGGGAGAACCTGGCGCTCGGGATCGATGCTGCCGCCCGGCAGACCAAAGCGCGAGATCAGCCAGCCGGCGGCGGCCTCGCGCCAATCCTGCGTGCCGGTGATGGCGGGATAATTGCCGAGACTGGCGAGCGCGCCGGCCAAAGCCTCGGCGACGACGCCCGGCACCTGCCCGGAAGGATCGCCGATGGACAGGCTGATCGGCTCCTTGCCGGGCTTGGTGTCGCCCAGCAGGCTCGCCAATCGGGCGAAGGGTCCGGGGGGCATGGCGGCAAGCAGCTCGGTCACGGCAGGTCCTTCGGCGCAGCGCCTGGACTTTAGTGAGCCGCGTTGCCGAACAAAAGCACAAAGCCCGGCTCAAAGAAAAAGGGCGCCCCCTTTCGAAAGGCGCCCCTTCCCTTTCGATAGACCCGACCTAGTCGTGGACGGTTTCGCCATGCAGGTTGATGTCGAGACCCTCGACTTCCACCTCACGCGAGACCCTCAGGCCCACGATCATGTCGATCACTTTGAGGATGACAAAGGTGACGACGCCGCAATAGACGAACACCGCCGCCACGTCATAGAACTGGATCAGCATCTGATGGCCATTGCCATCCATGAGCCAGCCCTTGCCCGCGGAGTTGATCGCATTGGAAGCGAAGACGCCCGTCAGCATGGCGCCCAGCGCCCCGCCGACACCGTGCACGCCCCAGGCGTCCAAGCTGTCGTCATAGCCGATGGCTTTCTTCATCCACACCGCCGAGAAGTAGCAGACCACGCCTGCGGCAATGCCGATGATGAGCGCACCCATCGGATTGACGAAGCCGGACGCGGGGGTGATCGCCACCAAGCCGGCGACCGCGCCGGAGATCATCCCCAGCACCGACGGCTTCTTGCCGATGATCCATTCGGCGAACATCCAGCCCAAGGCGGCAGCGGCGGTCGCGATCTGGGTCGCGGCGGCAGCCATGCCCGCATTGTAGCCGGCGGTGACCGCCGAGCCGGCATTGAAGCCGAACCAGCCCACCCACAGCAGCGAGGCGCCGATCACGGACAGCACCAGGTTATGCGGCGACATGTTGTCGGTGCCGAGCCCAACGCGCTTGCCCAGAACCAGGCAAGTGACCAGAGCCGCGGTACCGGCATTCAGATGCACCACCGAGCCGCCGGCATAATCCAGCGCGCCCATCGCACCCAGCCAGCCGCCGCCCCACACCCAATGCGCGATCGGGCAGTAGACGAGGATCAGCCACAGCGCCATGAACCACAAAAAGGCGGAGAACTTCATCCGGTCGGCCAGCGCGCCGGCGATCAGGGCCGGGGTGATGATCGCGAAGGTCATCTGGAAGAACATATAGACCGATTCCGGAATTGTGCCGGCCAGGCTCGACACTTTGGTCAAGGCCATCGGTTGCAGGAACAGATAGGAGAAGCCGCCGATCCAGTTGTTCATGCCGGCGTCGGGATTGGGCGTGAAGGCGATGGAATAGCCGATGATCATCCACAAAACGGTGATGATGCAGGTGGCGCCGAAGCTTTGCGCCAGTGTCGCCAGCACGTTCTTCTTGCGCACCATGCCGCCGTAAAACAGGCCCAGGCCCGGAATGGTCATCATCAGCACCAGCGCCGATGAGGTGATCATCCAGGCGGTATCGCCGGAATTCAGCGGATCCTTGGGCGCGTCCGCCGCGAAGGCGATACCCGCCGTTGCCATCAGGGATCCAAGCGTTACCGCCGCCCCAAGGCCTATACGTTTAAACTTTTCGATATTCATGTGATGTCCCCTTGAGGTGTGGCGATGACGGCCCTTAGAGCGCGTCACCATCCGTTTCGCCGGTGCGAATGCGCACAACTTGTTCGAGCGGTGTGACGAAAATCTTGCCGTCGCCGATCTGACCGGTGTTCGCTTTGGCCGTGATCGCGTCGATCACCGCTTCCAGCATCTCGCTCTTCACCGCCACTTCGATTTTCAGTTTGGGCAGAAAGCTGACGGCATATTCCGCGCCGCGATAGATTTCGGTATGCCCCTTTTGCCGCCCATACCCTTTGACCTCCGTAACCGTCATGCCCTGGACGCCGAGCGCGGAAAGCGATTCGCGCACCTCGTCGAGCTTGAAGGGTTTGATGATCGCCGTAATAAGCTTCATCTGCCGTCCTTCCATGTTGCTGCCCATGCCGGGCGAACGCCCGGCCTTTACGATTTATCAAGAACCGTGCCGCGGCCGCACAAACCGGATAAGCTGTTGAAATGACGATGCCTTCATCGATTTCTGGGAATGCGACGCTGGTTTTCGCGCCTCCCCACATGCACAAAAAATATGCAAAAAGCCGTTTTTGCACAGTTTTTGACCATATTCCTGAGGAAGCGCCATGAAACAGGCGGATCTGGTCGTTTGCGGCGGTGGCATGGTCGGCCTGACCCTGGGCCTGGCGGTGGCGCAGGGCGGATTGAAGGTGGTGGTGGTCGACAGCCTGGCCTTGCCGGCCAAGCTGGAGGCCAAGTTCGACGGCCGGGTTTCGGCGCTGGCCTATGCCTCGGTGCGCATGCTCACGGCGCTGGGAATCTGGGCGCATCTGGAAAACCAGGCGCAGCCGATCCGCGAAATCCTGGTGACGGACGGAAAACCCGATGCCCAGGCCTCACCGTTCTCGCTGCATTTCGACAGCCAGGAAGTGGGCACCTCGGCCCTGGGCCATATCGCCGAAAACCGCCATATCCGCGCCGCGCAGCATCAGGTGAGCCTGCCCAATCTGGAATTGATCGCGCCCGCATCGGTGACGCGGCTGACGATCCATCCCGGCTTCGCCCTGGTGGAATTGAATGACGGGCAGCAGATCAAGGCGCAGCTCGCGGTCGCCGCCGATGGCCGCGATTCCGCCTTGCGCGCCGCGCAAGGCATCGGCGTGGTCGGCTGGTCCTATCCCCAGACCGGCATTGTCGCCACCGTCGCGCATGAAAAGCCGCATAACGGCGTCGCCTATGAACATTTCCTGCCGTCGGGGCCCTTTGCGATTCTGCCCATGACGCAAAACCGATCGTCGCTGGTGTGGACCGAAGCCAAAGCCAAGGCACCGGCGATGCTGGCTTTGGACGAGGACGGTTTCAACGCCGAAGTGGCGCGGCGCTTCGGCGGCCATCTGGGCGCGACCAAAGTCGTCGGTGGCAGGTGGTCTTATCCTCTCAGCTTCCACTTGGCCCGCGATTATGTGCGGCCGCGTTTTGCCCTGGCGGGGGACTGCGCCCATGGCATCCATCCGATCGCCGGCCAGGGGCTCAATCTCGGCTTGAAAGATGCCGCGGCGCTGGCCGAAACCCTATTGGACGCCGCAAGGCTGGGCCTGGATATCGGATCCTTGGCGACGCTGAAGCGCTATGAACGCTGGCGGCGATTCGATTCCTTCACCCTGGCCGCCAGCACCGATGCGCTGAACCGGCTATTCTCCAACGACATCGCGCCGCTCCGGCATCTGCGCGACCTTGGGCTGGGGTTGGTGGATGCAATCGGACCGGCCCGCCGCTTCTTCATGCGCCATGCGGGGGGAGACATTGGGAAGCTGCCGCGGCTGATGAGAGGGGAGATGGCGTAGTATTCGGGCCAAGAAATCAGTTCTATCTTGTCATGGCCCGCAAATGCGGAGGGTATAGGGCCTGCCCGCAACCATGGGCGCCAGTTCGCCTAAAATAGCGCTAATGCCGATCGTCAACCGATGCCGGAGGCTTGCATGAAAACCCATTTGGTATGCGTCGCGGCGGCCGCGTTGATGTTCGGCGCAACTGCCGGGCAGGCCGAGATCGCGGTTTCTGCCAATGACGGTAAGCAGATGCGCGCGGGCGACACCATCACAGGGCCCGAGCCTGACAGTATTTCGGTGCTGAACATCGGCAGGGACGGCGTCAAACTGCTCGGTTCGGTCGCTGCACCCACGACCATGATCGGTCCGCCAGGTGCGGTGGCCGTCTCGAAGGACAGCAAGTTCGCCATCGTTGCCGCCGGCCAGAAGTTCGGCGGCGGCAAACTTTTGCCGGACGGAACGATCTCCGTGGTGGACCTTTCGATCCCGTCCAATCCGCGCATCATCCAGACGCTGCAGACCGGCCCCGGCGCGATGGGCCTTTCCATAAGCCCCGACGGCAAACTGGTCCTGGTCGCAGGCAGCGATTCCAGCACCGTCACGGCCTTCTCCATCGTCGGCAAAAAGCTGACCCGGGTCGGCCAGTTACAGTTGGCCGACAAGACCGACCCCACCGACGTGGTGTTCACCCGCGACGGCAAGACCGCCATTGTGGTCTGCCGCGCCGGCAACAAGCTGATGCTGCTGTCCGTGGACGGCACCACCATTGCCGATACCGGCAAGACCTTGTTGCCCGGCCGCCAGCCCTATGGCGCAGTGGTCACCCCTGACGGCAAATATGTCATCAGCACCAATCTGGGCGGCGCGCTGCCGCAGCCGGGCGCGCCGGTGGCGGGCCGCGGCGGTCCGCGTTCGGGCACAATTTCCGTCACGAATCTTCGCACCGGTGCTGTTATGGCCTCGGTAGAAGTGGGCCCCACCCCGGAGCATGTGGTGATGTCGGCCGACGGCAAATTTATTGCCGTGGTGGTGGCCAACGGCACGGCCTCGGTCAAATCCGATCCCAGCTGGAACAGCAAGCTAGGTCTGCTCGAAGTCTACAAGGTGGGCGACGGCACGCTGACTGCGGCCGGCCGCGCCGACACCGGCCATTGGGGCCAGGGTGCTACCTTCAGCAAAGACGGCAAGACCATCTTGGTGCAATGCGCCGCGGAGCGTGAGATCGAAGTCTTCCATTTCGATGGCAAAACCCTCGCTCGAGACAGCCATGCGACCATCGCCATCGGGGCGCGCCCCGGCTCAATCGCCACCGCCTATAGCCGCTGACCCTCCTGCGCGACAGCCTTATTTGAATATCTTGAGACCGGAAGCTTCGACGCCGGCGAGCGCACAAAGCTCGTCATTGTCGGAAATATCCCCGGTCACGCCGACCGCACCAATCAGCGCCCCCGAATTGTCGGCAATCAATATGCCACCCGGTGCCGGCACAATCCCTTCCGTCGCAAGATGACCAAGCGACGCCACGAAGCTGGGCCGCTCCGCGGCCATTGCGGCAATGGCGCGCGAAGATACACCCAGCGCCAACGCGCCATAAGCCTTTGCGCTGGCGATCTGCAGCCGCAACATCGAAGCACCATCCTCACGCTGGAACGCCACCAGGTGTCCGCCGGCATCCAATACTGCGATACTCAGGGGCTTGAGCCCGAGCGCATGTCCTTTTTCCAAGCCGGCCATTATGATGCGGTTGGCTTGATCGAGCGTCGGGCGAGAAGTCATGCGAGAGCTTCCTTGTGAAAGAGATCGAGGACAGGAGATAAAGCCGCCGGCGTTCCCCCCGATTCCCAGTCTATCGACTCTGGTTAAACTTTCACCGGCTTTCATACCTATTTCCCCAAGTTCTATGCGCCGCCTAGGGGTGTATAGAAGCGCTGCGCCTGGCCCGGACGGCGGCGATGGGGGATGTTTCGGCGCTGCACCGGCCAGACGCCGCCGGAGCCCTGGCGCCGGGTTGTACGATAGCGCGTTCGCCAGCGCCGTTATTTGCCTGCGCCGAAAGCGCTAGCTATGCGCCACTCTTACCATGGAGACATATTTAATTCCGGTCGGCCTGAGCTTGACCCAACGGGGTGGCGTCCGCACGCTGTTGCTAGGGACACTCCGGCGGCCCATGACACGGGGTGCGTTAATGCACCGTATCCCCGCCGCGGCGGGTCCAGCGTTTGGTCGCGCGCTCGCGGGCCGATAGGGGCGAACGCTGCTCGCTGCGGGAGGTCAGCGCCGCCGGCAGTTCGGCGTAAAAGCGCCGCGCCAGCACCCCGACCCGTTCGGCGCGCCGCTGCTCGGCCTCTTCGCGTGTCAGAAAAATCTCGGTTTCGAACAGATATTGGGTGACGGCGCCGACCTTGATGTCCTGCACCTCTTCGACCTGCTCATTGGCCATTTCGATGGTATGGCGGAAATGGGCGTTGGGATCGGATTTGTCGCGCTCCTGCTGGATGATGCGCCGCACATTGTCTTCGTCGAACCGCTTCAGCAGCGGAACGCCGAAGCGGTAAAGCGCGATCATCGCCAGGACGAAAGCGGCCGCCCAATAAACATCATCCGGCATTTACGAGCCCGTGGATACCATGTCCGCGCTTCAAATAGTCTTCGCTTTGCATTTCGGCAAGACGCGACACCGTGCGCCGGAACGCTTCCGCCCCATCGCCCGCCGGATAGAGGCCTTCCGGCTTTGCCGCGGCAGAGCAGAGCAGCTTCACCCCTTCGTCATACAGGGTGTCGATCAGCAGCATGAAACGGCGCGCCTCGTTGCGCTTGTCTTCGCCCATGACCGGCACCCGGTCGACCAGGACGGTGTGGAATTCCTGGGCAATCGCAAGATAGTCGGGCCCGGCCAGCGGCTTTTCGCACAGGTCGTGAAAGCTAAATCGCGCCACCCCCCGTCCTGCCTGTGGCACCACCAGCTTGCGGCCCATCACGATGAGGGTCTGCGGCTTGCCATGGGCACTGTCTGTCAACCGCCGCCAGGCCGCATCCATCGCCGCATCGGCGCCAGGCCCCAGTGGGGTCAGATAGACCGGAAGGCCGCTCAGCCGCTGCAGGCGGTAATCGGTCGGACCGTTCAGCTCCACCACCTCCAGCCGCTGTTTGAGCTCGGCGATGAAGGGCAGGAACAATTGCCGGTTCAGGCCACCTTCATACAAACGGTCCGGGGGCGTGTTGCTGGTCGCCACGATCACGGTGCCGCCTGCGAAAAGCTGGTCGAACAATCGTCCCAGGATCATGGCATCGGCAATATCGCCGACCTGGAATTCATCGAAACACAAAAGCCGCGCCTGCGCCGCCAAGGCCCGTCCCACCACGGGAATCGGATCGCCCGCATCGCCGCGTGCCCGTTCGGCATGGATGCGGGTATGCACCTCCAGCATGAAGGCGTTGAAATGGACCCGCCGCTTGGGATTCACCGGCGCCGCCTCGAAGAACAAATCCATCAGCATGGATTTGCCGCGCCCGACATCGCCCCAGATATAAAGTCCCCGGGGCGGCGCGCTTTTTCGAGCGAACAGGGAAAAGCCCGGTTTGTAATGCTTGAGAGCGCGCGTCAAAGCCGACAGCTTTTCCGCCGCCGCTTCCTGGGCGGCATCGGGCTTCAAGGCGTGCCCCGCCACCGCGCGCCGGTATGCCGCCAGCATCAAAGTTCTCGCGCCGCGATGGCGTCGGCGCGGGCGATCACACGCGCCGCGGCCTGGGCATGCAGGCGTTCGACCATCCGCCCGTCCAGGGCGATGGCCCCCCGCTCGCGGTTCTCTGCCTTCGCGAAAGCCGCGACGATGCCGCGGGCCTCCGTGATGTCGTCGGCGCTGGGCGCAAAGACGCGATTGGCAATTTCGATCTGGCCCGGATGAATCAGGCTCTTGCCGTCAAAGCCGAAATCCCGGCCTTGGGCGCATTCCGCCGCAAAGCCGGACGCATCGTCCAGCGGGTTGAAGGTGCCGTCGATCGCACCCAGGCCATGGGCGCGTGCCGCGATCACCGCCTGGGTCAGCACGCCCCACAAATTCTGCCGCCCGGCCATGACGGTGGCGCCCATGTCCGCAAGCAGGTCATTACTGCCCAGCATCAGCACGGCGGCGCCGCTGCCTGCGATGGCCGCCAAGTTAAGCACAGCTCGCGCGGTTTCGATCATCGCCCAAACGGGAATATCGCCTTTGGCGGCGGCGATATCCGAGGCGGTTTGAACTTTCGGCAGGATGATGCCGTCCGGCCTGGCCTGGCGCAGCGCCGCCAGATCATCCGCACCCCAAGCCGAGCTCAGCGCATTGATCCGCACCACCACTTCGCGGGGACCATAATTTTTGAGCGCCGCGCAAACGGCCTGACGGGCGGAGACCTTCAACTCGGGGGTGACCGAATCTTCCAGATCCAATGCCACCGCATCGCAAGGCAGGCCGCGCGCCTTTTCCAGGGCCCGGGGATTGGAGCCCGGCACATACAAAACGCTGCGCCGGACTTTCTCCATCCAGGCTCAGACGCCTTCGACCAGGATCAACTCGCCGGTGCTGGCCTGCTGGCGCCAGGCCCGCGCCTTCACATATTCGGGCGAGTTGTAGCAGGCCAATGCCTCTTCCATCGAGGCGAACTCCAGCACCACATTGCGGGCGCGCCCCGGACCTTCCAGGACTTCGGTCCTGCCGCCCCGCGCCAGGACCTTGGCATTATATTTTGCCAAGGCCGGTCCGGTCTCGTCGATATAGAGCTTATAAGTCTCAGGATCGTGGATATCGACCCGGGCGATCCAATAGGCTTTGGGCATCAGGCTGCCCTCAGCAATTTGCGGTTGACCAGGCATTCGGCGATCTGGATGGCGTTGAGCGCGGCGCCCTTGCGCAGATTGTCCGAGACCACCCACATCGCAAGGCCATTCTCCACCGTCGGATCCTTGCGGATGCGGCTGATATAGGTGGCGTCTTCACCGGCGCATTCGAGCGGCGTGGCATAACCGCCGTCTTCGCGCTTGTCGACGACCAGGCAGCCGGGCGCTGCCCGCAGAATGCTGCGGGCTTTTTCGGCGGTGATCGGATTTTCGAATTCGATATTTACCGATTCGCTATGACTGATGAACACCGGCACCCGCACGCAAGTGGCGACCACCTGAATATCGGGATCGAGAATTTTCTGGGTCTCGACCATCATCTTCCACTCTTCCTTGGTAAAACCGGAATCCAGGAAGACGTCGATATGCGGGATCACGTTGAAAGCGATCTGTTTGGGGAATTTCACCGTCTCGATCGGATCGGCCACGAACACGGCGCGAGTCTGGCGGAACAGCTCGTCCATCGCTTCCTTGCCGGCGCCGGAGACCGATTGATAGGTCGACACCACCACCCGTTTGATCTTGGCCGCGTCATGCAGCGGCTTGAGCGCGACCACGAGCTGCGCGGTCGAGCAATTGGGATTGGCGATGATGCCTTTCTTGATGTGATGCAAGGCGTCGGCATTGACCTCCGGCACCACCAGGGGAACTTCCCGGTCCATGCGCCAGGCGCTGGAATTGTCGATCACCAGACAGCCTTGCGCGGCGATCTTGGGAGACCATTGCTTGGAGATGGCCCCGCCCGCGCTCATCAGGCAGATATCGGTGCCTTTGAAGTCGTAATAGTCCAGCGCTTTGACCTTGAGTACGCCGTCGCCGAACGACACATCGGTTCCCACCGAGCGGGTGGAAGCCAGGGCCACCACCTCGCTGATCGGGAATTGGCGCTCCGCCAGGATTGACAGCATCTCGCGCCCGACATTGCCGGTCGCGCCCACCACGGCGATTTTGTAAGCCATCTTTCAGTCCTTAAGCTGGGCGCGGGAACTTTGGGCCCCTGCGGGGCGGGACAGATACTAAAAAGGGAGACTGGTTGAAAGAGGCCCGTTGAAAGGGTCAGGCGGGCCGGCGCGCCGGAGCCGGCAAAAGCCTGGTTTGCCGCGGCATACCTCTAATTGCCGGGCCGCCATTGCAGCCGAAGCATGGCGCCGTCCCCGCCCAAACCACCGCTGATCGTGGGCATAAAGCCATGCGCCGCCGGCTTGCTGGAAAAGACATCCATATGGCCATCGCGCATCCCCAGCGTCTCGGCCGCTTCATCGGTGTAGTTCATGGCGTAAGGCTGTTTTTGCTGCTCGGGCGGGGGCGGCTTGGGGGCGCCGGGATAGGCCAGGGGCGAAGCCAGGGGATTGGCGCCCGGTACGCGGGGACCAAAACCAGCAAAGGCAGGTGCCGAAACCAGCAGGCTCAAAAGAACAATCACGCCGGCCCGGCCGCGCATCGCGGAACTCGCCAAGGGTTACCTGATGGAAACAAACAACAATCCTTTCAAGTTGCATGGCTTTGTCCCGCGCAAAAGGAATTTTCGTCGGCCTTTGGGCCAGCTATAAAGTCGTCCGGGGGCGTGCCGAGGGAACCAAGGTGGGATCATGATGTCCAGGAAACTGCGTCTCAGCGCCTGCGCTACGCTGCTCTGTTTTGCCGGCGCACAGATCGCTGAGGCCAAGAGCTTTAATTGCGCCAGCGCCGCGGAAGTCTCCGCCATTCAGGTCTCCGCGGTACAGCAGGAATTGACCGACGCGGCACTGGCATGCGGCCCCAATGAGGTGTCGCTGTTCAATCGCTTTCAGACGGTGTTCAACAAAGAGCTGCGCAAATCCGACGCCTTAATGCTGTCGATGTTCAAGCGGCTCAACGGTTCGTCCAAGGGCAATGCGGCTTATGATGCGTTCAAAACGCGCGCCATCGCCCATGCCGAGCAGCGCCGCACGGTGCCGGGCGCGGCCGCGGATTTCTGCAAGGCCGCCGATATCGTCTTCGCCGCGGCCCTGGCGCCGGACAAGCCCGTGCTGGAAGATTTCGTCGCCGGTGTGCCCGTGCGCGAAGCCACCCCGGTAGACAGCTGCGAGATCAGCGTGGGAGCGACGCTGCAAGGCGTGGCGGCAGGTCCCGATATCGTGCCCAAGCCGCGGCCGGATCTACCCGACGATCCGCCCAACTCCGCACTCTATCCTCCCTAGCGCTTGTCTTTTGCATCGTGAGTTCGGCGCGCCTCCTCACGTGCTAACGCACGCTCCGGGGGACGCTCCTGCTCACGCCGCAAAATTCTGCGCGCCGGCGTTGATGCGCGCCTACTGATAGGCCTACGCGCTAAAATTTGATGCTAACGTTCACGTCGATACCGCCGCGCAGTTTCTTTTCGGCGCGCGCTTTCAGTACGAACTTTGCCTGCTGCGCGATGTATCTCTGAACCTCTTTAGGGGCGGCAGCAGCGCTTGAGATATGAACGACATAAGGGGGAGGAACTTCTCCCGCCCCTAGTCCCCAAACCATCAATTCATTGATGGCATCCACATTCGAGCCGCACCAGAAAGGCGCGTCCAGAGCCCTTTGAAGGGCCCTGATAAAGTCTAGAGGAGTCTCCCAACAACTCGCATCAAGCTCGATGATCCGCATGGAGTAGCCTCTAAAAGAAAAAAGGGCCGGTCTTTCGACCGGCCCTTTTCTTTTCAGGTCTGGGTAGCCTTAGCCGCCCAGGTCGATTACGGCGCGCCGATTCTTCGGCTCACGCACGTTCGGGCCGGTCGGCACCATCGGATCGTGGAAGGACTTGCCTTCGATCGCGATCTCGCCGGCACCGATGCCTTGACGGACCATTTCGTTCTTCACCGCCGTCGCGCGACGGATGGAGAGCGCCTGGTTGTACCGGTCGGAACCGACGGTGTCGGTGTGGCCGGTGACCATGATCCGCACCGAGCCGAGCGTCTTCGCTGCGGCGACGGCCTGGGTCACAGTGCTTTCCGCCTCATCGGTGAGGTTCGACTTATCGAAGTCGAAGAACACGATGTAGGTCTTCGCCGGCGGCGGAGGAGGCGGCGGCGGAGGCGGCGGGGTCATGTACCAGCGCAGCCCGAACATCGCCACTTCTTCGCCCACATAATTGACGTGAATCGGCGCCAGGGTGGTGAAGTAGGTGTTGTAGTCGGAGTCGACGTCCGTGCCCCGCATGCGGAAGTCCGCGAACAGATCGACGTCGGGGGAGACCGCATAGGAGATGCCCGCGATGCCCTGCCAGG
>JAICHV010000064.1 GCA_025924715.1 Alphaproteobacteria bacterium | reverse complement strand
TCGACATCCATCCCGCCGCAAAGATGGGGCGCGGAATCATGATCGATCACGGGACCGGCGTCGTCATCGGCGAAACCGCGGTGGTGGAAGACGATGTCTCGATCATGCAGGACGTCACGCTGGGCGGCACCGGCAAGGAATGCGGCGACCGCCATCCCAAGATCCGCCGTGGCGTGCTGGTCTCGCTGGGCGCCAAGATCCTGGGCAATATCGAGATCGGGGAATATAGCCGCATCGGCGCCGGTTCGGTGGTGCTGAAGCCGGTTCCCGCCGGCTGCACCGCGGTCGGTGTTCCCGCCAAGCTGGTCAATTGCGCCGGCTCGGCCAGGCCCTCGCATGAGATGGATCACCGCATCGACAGCCCCGACATCAATGGCTGATGGTGGCCGCTTGACCGCGTCCTTGGGCCATGCGACTTGGGGGCCTTGCCCGCATCTGAGGACCCCATGACTCGCAGCGAAATCTGGCGCCTGGAAAAATATCTGCGCAATCTGTTCCGCCTCGACACCATCACCATCGTCGAGCGTCCCAAGCAGCAGGATTCGGTCGAGGTCCAGGTCAATGGCGAATTCGTCGGCGTGTTGTTCAAGGACGAGGAAGACGGCGAAACCTCCTATGCCTTCAACATGGCGATCCTGGAAATGGACCTGCCGGAGCCGCCCGCCAGCCGCGCCTGACTGCGGGCCGGAAAGCTAACGCCGCAGGAATCCCGCCACCAGCCGGTCGACGCCGGCGCCGATCTCGCGCCAGCGGGCGAGTTGGGACCGTTTGAAGCGGTAGGACAAATTCACGTCCCGCGCGATCGGCCGGTCGATCGCCAGGCAATTGGGGCTGGGCAGGTCCTGGGCGGCGCGTTCGCATAACAGCAGCACCGGGCCCTTGGCATCGTCGCCGACGAAAAGATCGTCGCGGCCATACCCGGAATCGGCGCGGAAGTCATAACGGGTAAGGCCGAACATATCCGGCTTGCCCCGCGCTTCGCGCAAATAGGGTTTGTAGATGCGCTCCAACCGATGGGCCGGATCCAGGCTGTTGGTGTCGGCCCGGATCAGCAGATGCAGCACGGGACTGTCGGCGGCATTGCCGGCGAACAGCGCGGCGTCGGCGTCGGAATAACCGCGCATGTCCGGCAGCAGCGCGAACAGCGACACGACATCGACATCCTTGCCGCGCAGTCCCGATTCCAGATAGTTCGCCGGAATCTCCAGCTTGAGGCTGCGGATGGTCGCGGAAACACGGGTGACGGCGGCGGTCGGGCGGTTGTCGCGGAAGGGGCCCGGCACGGGGCGCAAATAATAAAGCAGCAGCAGCCCGGACAGGACCAGGATGGTGACAAACAAAACCAGCGGGATCAGCCAGCCGGAATGCTGATGGATTTCGCCTTGTTCGCTCACAGCCGCCAAAATTTACCCTGTTGCGTGTTTTACCACCGGCACGGGCAGCGCAGCAGGGGGCGAGCCCAATTCTTGCGAGGCGTGACGCGGAAACATCAAAACGCATCGATTTGAGACATGCGCCTGATTATCACCGCCGTTCCCGCCTTTTTTCCGGTCCCATCGCGGGCCGCCTGTACGGTTTTGGGCTAAGCCGGTCATGGACAAGCTCCTCAGAGATCTCCTGGTGCTGTTCTTCGCCACAGCCGCCGGGCTGACGCTTTCCGGCATCAGCGCCAATCTTTATCGCCTGGCGGCGCGCAAACCGGCCTCGCGTCCCGAATCCATGCTCTATTATGCCGTCATGGTCGTGGCGGGCCCCAGCGTGTTGGCCGAAAACGCCACCCGCTCGTTCCGCACCAAGGCCTGTTCGCGCATGGGCTATGCCTTCGCGCTGGCGATCTCGACCTATTGGTCTTTCGCCTTGGGCCTGTTGATCCTGTCGGTCTGCGTCCACACGCGGTAAGGTGAGAGGTGGGGAGGCCGGTCGGCCTTCCCCACCGAGATCACAGAACCGTCAACATGCTGGCAACCAGCGGATGGCGCACGATGTCGCCTTCGCTTAAACGCACCACCGGGATTTCGGCGATGCTTTCCAGGCGCTGCGCGACATCGCCCAATCCCGACAGACCCGGCAGCAAATCGGTCTGATCGGGGTCGCCGGTCAGCACCATGGTCGAGCGCCAGCCCAGCCGGGTCAGCAGCATTTTTATCTGGCCATAGGTGCAGTTCTGCGCCTCGTCGATCACCACGAAACATTCGCTCAAGGTCCGCCCGCGCATATAGGCGACGGGAGCGATCTCGATAATGCCTTCGGCCAAGAGCGCTTTGAGCCGCTTGGTGCCCAGCCTTTCGGTCAAGGCGTCATAGAGCGGGCGCAGATAGGGCGCGAGTTTCTCGTTGAGATCGCCGGGCAGGAATCCTAAGGATTCGCCCGCTTCCACTGCCGGGCGCGACAGCACGATACGCGAGACCTTGCCCGCTTCCAGGGCTTCCACCGCCTTGGCGATGGCCAGATAGGTCTTTCCGGTGCCGGCCGGGCCGAGCGCCAGGACCACGGCGCGCTCGTCGATCGAATCCATCAGCAATTGCTGCGCCGGGCTCATCGCCCGTACATTTTTCACATATTTGCGGTCGCGGTGTTCGTCTGCGGATTCCAGCGGGTTCCAGCCGCCGCGCGAGGGGAAGAGCGGATGCACGTTCTGAGCAGCGGCATAGGCATTGTCACGGGACTTCGAACGCATCGAGCGCTTGGCCATGGATACTCCCAGGTCGGATGGATGAAGAGTGGGATAATAAGCGTGCGCGGCGAAGGGCGGCCCGTAAGGCTGCTCGATCATTGGCAAGATACACAGTGCGCAACTGCACCCTGACTGGCCCCCAGCGAATCACGACGCTTGAGTTCAGCCTAACGGTTTTTGTCTCCAGGTTGTGGACAATCGCCTCCAAAATGACGAAGCTTTTGCGAATGCCGATTTATGCGATCGACGGAATTCGTCCCGAACTCCCGCCGGAAGGCAGTTATTGGATCGCGCCCGATGCGGTGTTGATCGGGCGGGTGCGCCTTGCGCCGGGCGCCAGCGTGTGGTGGGGCGCGGTGCTGCGCGGCGACAATGACTGGATCACCATCGGCGCCAATTCCAATGTCCAGGATCTGACCGTCATGCATACCGATGCCGGCGAACCCGTGGTGATCGGCGACAATGTCACCATCGGCCATCGCGTCATCATCCATTCCGCGCAAATCGGCGATGGGGCCCTGATCGGAATGGGCAGCACCATCCTCAACCTGGCGCGGATCGGGCCGGGCTGCCTGGTCGGCGCCAATGCGCTGGTGACGGAAGGAAAAGTCTTCGAGGCGGAAAAACTGTTGCTGGGATCGCCGGCGCGCGCCATGCGCGACCTCAGTCCGGCGGAATCGCAGGCCATGAAACAGTCGGCGCTGCGCTATGTCGCCAATGCCAGGCGCTATGCCGCTGGGCTGGAACGCATCGACCGCGCGTGACGCAATCAGCAAAAAGCCCGGAAGTTGCCTTCCGGGCTTTTGCCTTAGAAACTAGGCGCTGCGATTCTTAGCGGAATTCCCACTCGCCATCGCGGCGCTGGCAGGCGGTGCCGTGGCGGTCGAATTCTCGCCCTTCGCGATAGACCACTTGCGTGAAGTCGCGGCACAGCCGGTTGCCGCGGCGGTATTCCCGGTCGGTCACGACATAGCCGCGATTGGGACCGTTGCGCCATTCCCGGCGATCGCCGACACGGCCGCGGAAGCTCTCGTCATACGCGCGCGCGGCATAAGGGCGGTCGGCGCAATCCATATCGCGGCTGATGGCATTGCCGGCCAATCCGCCCAGCAAGGCGCCGCCGACCACCGCGCCGCCATTGCCATGGCTGGCCGCGCTACCCAGCAAGCCGCCGGCGATCGCGCCCAAAACGGTTCCGGTGGTGTGATCCTTACCGCTGCAATTGTCGGCGAAAGCGCTGGTAGACCCCAGGCCCAAGGCGAGGGCGGCAATCAGAATAGTTTTCTTGTTCAACATGGTGCGATCCTTTCCGATCTATGGCTTATGTAAAAATCCAGGCCCGGCGCGACTTCGCGCCGGGCCGTTTGGGGCTCAGTCGAAGCGCCAATTGCCGTCGTTCTGGCGGCAGGCGCTGCCGCTGCGGGTTGAGGCGCGGCCACCGCGATAGGTGGTCTCGGTCCATTCCCGGCAGACCTCGCCGCCCCGGCGATATTCGCGCGTCGGGGTGAAATAGCCATAATTGTTGTTGCGGCCGTGCCATTCATAACGCCGGCCGATATCGCCGTTCAGGCCCTCGGCATAGACGCGGAAGGCAACGGGCTGGTCTTCGCAATCGATATCGCGCGACACCGCATTGCCGAGCAGGCCGCCCAGGATGGCGCCGCCGACCACGGCGCCGCCATTGCCGTGCGATGCGGCGCTGCCGATCAGGCCCCCCGCGAGCGCGCCGAAGATGGTGCCGGCGGTCTGGTTGCCGCGCTGGCAATTCTGCTCATAGCGGCCCTGCTCATAATAGGCGCCGGACGGCGGCGGCGGCGGAGGCGCCTCACGATCGCGGTAGTCGCGTCGATCGTCCTGAATGCGGCGATAGGTGCCGCTGCGATCGTAATACCCGTTATGATCGCTGTCGCTGTAATAGCCATTGGGATCATTGCCCCGCGGTACCCATCCGGGCTGGGCGGCGACGGACGTGGCTGCCACGGTGGCTATGGCCGCGGCCCCCAGCATAATCGATCGAAAGGTCATGAGAATCTCCTTTGTGAGTCCGATCCAATGTCATGATTCAGAGCGGCTGGTGAACCCGATCTGAACGGAATGCGGCGAAAATCCGGCGCATTCCTGCCATGTGTTGCCCATGTAACAGGGTAGGGGGCAGAATGTTCCGCCGCCCTCAATTGATGTGATAGTCGATCACCGACCATCCGCCATTTTCCGACACCAGCGTGACGGTTTCGACGGCCGCCACTTTATGCGCGAAAGCGGAATCGTAACGCACCACTGCATATTGACCGTCGCGCATGCCGGGCAGTGTCTTGGTCAGCTTGACGTCCTTGATGGTGCGGCTTGTCATGGCGCCCAGCGGCTGGCGTTCGCTACCAACCTGCGCTGTAAATTTGTCGTTCCTAACCTTGTCCCGAAGCCTTGCGCCGGCCTGCTTCCAGGCGGCGTCGTAATTGCCGTCATCGATCAGGATCAGCCATTGCTTGGCCCGGTCGTCCGGAGTCGGCGTCATCGGCGTCGAGGGCCCGGGATTGACCGCACTCGGATTGGCAGATGGGGCGGGCTGGGCAACAGCGGGAAGGGCGCAAATCAAGGCGAGGGCGGCGACTGGCCATTTCATGGCGCGGCTCCGGTTGGGGGGCCCCAGATGTATAACGAAATGGGGAACCAAAAGTTCCCTTAACGGATCGCAATCACCTGCCGGTAAAAATTTTCTATGCGATTCAATGCAATGGCTGGATCGAAGCGGGACAGATCATACTCCACTCGCCGTAGTGACCCTTGCGCAAAGCGGGTGCCGGCCTCGCCCAGGCTTCGGGCCAGGGCTGCGACATCGCCCGGGGGGACCAGCCAGGCCAGGCTGCCCCGCAGTGCTTCCGCCGTGCCGGGACAGGCGGTGGCCAGGATGGGGGTGCCAAGCTGCATCGCCTCCAACACCCCCAGCGGCAAGCCCTCCCAATCCGAGGTTAGCGCAAAGGCGTCGATGGCCCGGTGCCAGACGCCCATATCCTGCCGATGGCCGACAAAACGGATATTGCCCATGCCTTGGCTGCGGCTTTCCAGCGCCGCGCGTTCGGGTCCGTCGCCGACCAGGGCGAGAATGGCATTCGGCAGCGCCGCCAGGCGCCAAGCCTCTATCAACAGATCGGCGCGTTTGATCTTGTGCAGTCGGGCGAGAAATCCGACCACGAAGGTCTTCTCGCCCGCACCCAGCATCTGCCGCGCCGCCGCCACAGCCTTGGGATCGGCGGGCTCCAGCGCCGGTGGCCAGTTCAGCGCCGTCACCGACGGCTTGTCGTAACCGGCGGTTTCGCCCTCCTGCCACTGCGCCACGCGGATCATCCCGTCCAATCCTTTGAACTCGCGGGCACGGTACCTGAGATGCAAGGTCATCACCGCGGGCGGCCGGCGGCGCAGCGACAACACCGCCCGCGCCGAATCCGGCAGATGCACATTGACGATCTCGGCTTGATGCTCGGCGACGGCGCGCGCGATGGCACGGGCCGCAAACAGCCGTCCCGCTTTATAAGCCCCGACACCTTGCGGGATATGATCGAACAAGGACTCCGCGCCATCGCGGGCACGGCGCCCGACAACCCCGACGCGGTGCCCCATGGCGCGCTGTTTGCCGGCAAGATCGACGGCATAGCGTTCGCTGCCGCCAAAGCCGTTGCTCAAGGCCACGTGCAGGATGGACAGCGGCGCGCCGCTCAATAGGTGCGGGCCTTGGGCGCGATATATTCGACGTCCTGGGTCAGCGTATAGGTATGCACCGGACGATAATCGATCCGCACTTCGCCGCTCTGGGGATCGAGCCAGGCGAGAGTGTGTTTCATCCAGTTCTGGTCGTCGCGCTGGGCATAATCTTCGCGGGCATGGGCGCCGCGGCTTTCCTTGCGGTTGACCGCGCCGGCGATGGTGACCAGCGCCTGCTGTATCAGGTTCACATATTCCAGCGATTCCACCAGATCGGTGTTCCAGATCATCGAACGGTCGGTGACCTTGATGTCGGAAAGGCCGGCATAGATCTCGCGGATGCGGCGCTGGCCCTGTTCCAGGCTCTCGGCGGTGCGGAACACGGCGGCGTCTTCCTGCATCGCTTTCTGCATGGCGGAACGCATCTTCGCCGTCGGGGTCGAGCCATTGGCGTTGCGCAGCTTGTCCAGCCGGGCGAGGGCGTCGTCGCCGGCGCCCTTGGGCAGATCGGGATGACCGCGCACCCCTGCCAATTCCTTGGCCGCCTGCATGCCGGCCGCTTTGCCAAACACCACCAGGTCGATCAGCGAATTGGAGCCCAGCCGGTTGGCGCCATGAACGCTGACGCAGGCGGCTTCCCCCACCGCCATCAAGCCATGCACCACGGTATCGGGATTGCCGCCCGCCAGGGTCAGCGCGTCGCCGGTATAGGCGCAAGGAATGCCGCCCATATTGTAATGCACCGTCGGCAGCACCGGGATCGGCTCTTTGGTCAGATCGACGCCGGCAAAGATATGGGCATTCTCGGTGATGCCCGGCAGCCGCTCGGCCAGAATTTTGGGATCGAGATGCGACAGATGCAGATGGATGTGATCCTTGCCCGGCCCGACGCCGCGGCCCTCGCGGATCTCCAGCGTCATGGCGCGGCTGACCACGTCGCGCGAAGCCAGATCCTTGGCATTGGGGGCGTAGCGCTCCATGAAGCGCTCGCCATTGCTGTTGGTCAGATAGCCGCCTTCGCCGCGGGCACCTTCGGTGATCAAGACGCCGGCGCCGAAAATGCCGGTGGGATGGAATTGCACGAATTCCATGTCCTGCAGCGGCAGTCCGGCGCGCAGCACCATGGCATTGCCGTCGCCGGTCTGGGTATGGGCGCCGGTGCAGGTCTGATAGGCGCGGCCATAACCGCCGGTGGCCAGGATCACGTGATGGGCGCGGAAGCGGTGGATCATCCCGTCATCGAGATTCCAGGCCATGACCCCGCGCACGGCGCCGTCGTCCATGATCAGGTCCAGGGCGAAATATTCGATGAAGAAATTCACTTCGTGCTTGACGCATTGGCCGTACAGCGTGTGCAGCATGGCATGGCCGGTGCGGTCGGCGGCGGCGCAAGTGCGCTGGGCGATGCCCTTGCCGTAATTGCTGGTCATGCCGCCAAAGGCGCGCTGATAGATCTTGCCGTCTTCGGTGCGGCTGAAGGGCATGCCGAAATGCTCGAGCTCGTAGACCGCTTCGGGCGCGTTGCGGCAGAGATATTCGATGGAATCCTGATCGCCCAGCCAGTCCGAACCCTTGACGGTGTCGTACATGTGCCAGCGCCAGTCATCCTCGCCCATATTCCCCAGGCTGGCGGCGACGCCGCCCTGCGCGGCCACGGTATGGCTGCGGGTGGGGAACACTTTGGTGATGCAGGCGGTCTTCAGACCGCGCGCGGCGCATTCCAGGGTGGCGCGCAGGCCGGCGCCGCCGGCGCCGATGACCACCACATCGAATGCATGATCGACAATTTCATAGGCTGGCATGGGCGATCCTCACGGCGAGGCGATGCTGATGAGCGCGAACAGGCAGGTCGACATGGTGGCGATCATCACAAAACGCACCAGCAACAGCAGGGAAATCTTGGCGCCCGGGGAATGGACGTAATCGTCGATGATCACCTGCAGCCCCAGGCTCATGTGATAAAGCATGATGAGGGCGAACAATCCCATCAGGATGGCGTTGAGCGGATGCTCGAAATAGCTCACCGCATCGACTTCATTGCCGCCGGCAAGCCCCAACACGGTGAAGCCGAACCATAGGCCGAGCGGCACCAGCGCGATGGCGGTGACGCGTTGGCGCCAGAAATGGCCGGTGCCCGAATGGGACGCGCCCATGCCCTGGACGCGGTGAATGGGAGTCTGGACCGAGCTCATGTCAGATAGGCTCCGTGTCCGGTCCAGGCGGCGCCGAAAAAGCCGGCGGCGATCAGGAAGGACAGAATGAAAACCAGGGTGCCGGTGCGGGTCGCAGTGTGCTTGTCGAAGCCATAGCCGAAATCCCAGAACAGATGGCGGATGCCGTTGAGCAGATGAAAGGCCAGCGACCAGGCAAAGCCGAACAGCACCAAAAGACCCAGCGGCGAGGCGGCGGCCGCGGTGAACATTTCATAGCTCTCCGGCCCGCGCGAAATCGCCACCAGCCACCATGCCAGCGCCAGCGCCCCGACCGACAGCGCCATGCCCGTCAGCCGGTGGGTGATCGAGGCGATCATCGTCACTTGCCAGCGATAGATGGTCAGATGAGGGGAAAGGGGCCGCTCCCGCGGGGGCGCTTTTTGCGGGTTGTCCGCCATCAAATTCCTCGGAATATTCAGCTTTTCGAACCGGGCCGGAGTTTAGGGTCCAAGGTGCTTTAGTCAACCACCGTAAGCTGCAAAAAACCCGCGCCTTTCCTATCGCTTTGGGCCGGCGGTTGCGGCAATCTCGAACCGGTGGGGACCTCGCATGACAGTTCTGTGCGGCCGGCGGAGTTGCTGGCCACGCCGCTCGCGCAAAGCGCGGCGGCGCGGAAGGCGCTTGCCGGCATCGCCCTGGTCACTGCCATGTTCCTGGGGATCGCGGTGTGGAATGGGTTTCCGCTGGTTTTCTACGATACCGGCGCCTATCTCATCGAAGGGCTGAGGGGCGCCTTCCTAGTCGAACGCTCGCCGGTCTATTCGCTGTTCCTGGCGGCCAGCGGCAGCGCCTTCAGCCTCTGGCCGGTGGTTGTCCTGCAATCGGCGCTGAGCGCCTATGTGATTTGGGAAGTGGCGAGGCTGGAGGTGCCCGGCCTTTCCCTCACCGGATTCTGCGCCATCGGGCTGGCGCTTTGCGTCCTCACCGGAATCGGATGGTACACCGCACAGGTCGAACCCGATTGCATGACCGCGCTGGTGGTGCTGGGCGGCTATCTGCTGCTGTTCCGCAAGGAGCGTCTGGGCTTGCGCAAATGGCTGGTGGTGGCGATCACCGGATTGGCGGTGGCCTGTCATCCCTCGCATCTGGGTTTGATCGGCGGCTTGTTGCTGGTCGCCCTGGCCTGCAAGCATTTGCTGCCGCGCCGGCGCGCTTCGCCGCGCATTCATCTGCTGCCGGCGTTCTATGCGCTTTGTTTGGCGCTGGTGCTGACGGTGGCGAGCAATTACGCGCTGACCCGCGATATTTTCATCAGCCGCTCGGGCCCGGTTTTCGTCTTCGCCCGGCTGATGCAGGACGGGCTGGTCAAGCGCTTGCTGGACGACCGCTGCACCGGCCCCGCCACGCCTTACAAACTATGCGCCTTCAAGGATCACCTGGCGACCAACGCCAATGCCTGGTTGTGGGGCAACAATCCGGGTTTCCGCGCCCAGGGCGGCTTCAAGGGCAGCCAGGAGGAAGACAGCCGCATCATCGCCGATAGCGTGCTGCGCTATCCCTTCGCCCAGGTGAAGGCCGCGGTTTATGATTCGGTGCTGCAATTCTTCATGTTCAAGACCGGCGACGGCATCGAATCGCAGGAGCAGATCCTCAGGCCCGGCTTCCAGTCCCTGTTGCCGGGTCAATTGCGCGCCTATCTGCAGGCCCGCCAGCAGAAGAACGCCATCCGCTTCCAGGAACTGAATATGGTGCATGTGACGGTCGGGATGCTGTCGCTGCTGGGCGTGCTTTTGCTGCTGAACCATGTCCTGGCAAGCCGGCGCTGGGACGAGGGGGTTCTGCCCGCTGTGGTGCTGCTGGGGCTGATCGGAAACGCCATCATCTGCGGCACCTTCTCCAATCCGCATGACCGCTATCAATCGCGGCTGATTTGGCTACCCGCCCTGGTTCTCTTGATCGCCCGCGCCCGCGATCCAAAGGCGCTGCAACCGGCCGAAGATCGGGGCTGATGCCCCGGATCGGGGCAGGCGCCGCCTCCTTGCGGGGACCAGCGGAATCCGGCACTTAGAGCTGGTTGCCGGAGTCGCCCGAATGCCCAGCCCCATCCGCATCGCGCCTTCGATCCTCTCGGCGGATTTTTCCCGGCTGGGCGCCGAAATCGAGGCGATCGAGGCGGCGGGCGCCGACCTCATCCATGTCGATGTCATGGACGGCCATTTCGTCCCCAACATCACCATCGGTCCGGCGGTGGTGAAGGCGATCAAGCCGCATGCCAAAAAGCCGCTGGACGTGCATCTGATGATATCGCCGGTCGACCTCTATCTGGATGCTTTTGCCCAAGCCGGCGCTGACGGGATGACCGTGCATCCCGAAGCCGGTCCCCATATCCATCGCACCCTTCAACATATCCGCAGCCTGGGTAAAAAGGCCGGCGTGGTGCTCAATCCCGGCACGCCGATCGATGCCATAGACAATTTGATGGATCTGGTTGACCTGGTGTTGATCATGACCGTCAATCCCGGTTTCGGCGGCCAGAATTTCATTGAAAGTCAGCTGGAGAAAATCGCGGCGGCGAGGAAACGCATCGATGCCAGCGGACGCAGGATCGCTTTGGAAGTCGATGGCGGCGTCACGCCCCAAACCGCCAAGCGCGTCATCGCAGCCGGCGCAGATGTGCTGGTGGCCGGAACCGCCGTCTTCCAGGGCGGACCAAGCGCCTACGCCGCCAATATCGCCGCACTCAGAAGCTGATCGGAGGGCTGAGGTGGGACGCGCGGTTCCTCTAAGCCTGGTGCCCGAACTGACCGGCGCCGCGCTGCATCGCGCGCTGACGCCGATGCGCACGGCCTGGCGGCGCTCCTGGCTTTACCGGCGAAGGCTGCGCGGCCAATTGGCCGACCACATCGTCTTTCATCCCCATGACGCCATGCCGGGCCGCCTCGAAGATGCCGATGCCTTGCTGCGCGGCCGCTTCCGCTTTCACGGCCAGACGGTCGAGGCAGGACAGGGATCGATCTTCGATGCGCCGGCGCCCTCGCGCGCCTGGCTGGATGCGCTCAACAGTTTTGCCTGGATGCCGCCCCTGGCGCTGGCCGGCGGCGACGCGGCACGCGGGTTGATCACGCAGTTGATCGGCCAATGGGTGGCGCGCCAGACCCGCTATTCGCAGACCGGCTGGGCGCCGCATATCACCGCGCGCCGGCTGATGAACATCTTCAGCCATGGCCGCCTGGTCATCGTCAATTCCGACATGATGTGGCGGTCCAAACTGTTCGTCTCGCTGCGCGAGCAATCGCGGATGCTGGAGCGGATCGTCGGCGAAGCGCCGGACGGACTGCCGCGCTTCGAGGCGGCGGCGGCCCTGGCGCTGTCGGGCATCTGCATGGATGATTCGCCCCGGCGGCTCGACAGCGGCCTCAAAGCCATCGAGCAGGAAGCGGCGCGGCAGATCCTGCCGGACGGCGGCCATATCAGCCGCTCGCCGGAAGCCCTGCTATGCGCCTATCGCCGGTTGATCATGGTGATGGACGGCTTGTCGGCCTTGGATATCGAGCCGCCGCATGGGCTGATCAATGCGCGCGACCGGATGGCGCCGATGCTGCGCTTCTTCCGTCACGGCGACGGCGCCCTGGCGCTGTTCCAGGGGGGCTCGGAAGGCGATCCGCGCGCCATAGCCAGCCTCTTGGCCCGCGACGAAACCCGCGGCGCGCCGTTCCAGCACGCGCGCCACAGCGGCTATCAACGCCTGGCGGCCGGGCGCAGCATCCTGCAGCTGGATTGCGGCGCGGTGCCGGAGGGCGAACTCGGCCGCGGCGCGCATGCCGGATTTCTGGCTTTCGAATTCAGCTCGGGCTCTTACCGCCTGGTGGTCAATTGCGGCGCGGGCGGCCCGGCCCATCCTGGCTTGGACGATGCGCTTCGCGCCACCGCCGCTCATTCGACCTTGACGTTGGCCGATCGCTCCAGCGCGCAGGTCATTCCGGCCGGCTGGGCGCGCGATCTGCTGGGACCGCGTCTTGTCGGCGGCCCGCAACATCCCGCCAGCCGGCGCAGCGAAACCGGGCAGGGCTGGATGGTGGAAGCGGCCCATGACGGCTATGCGAGTGAGTTCGGCCTGCGGCATGAGCGCCAAGTCACGCTCTCACCCCAGGGGATGAAACTGACCGGCGCCGACCGGCTGGTCGCCGCCGGCAAGCCGGTCAAGGGGCAGGGTTTCGCCGTGCGTTTCCACATCCATCCCGATATCCGGGTTTCGCGGCTGGACGGCGGCGGCGTCCTGCTCAAGCTGCCCAATGGCGAGGGCTGGCGATTCCGCTGCGGCGGCGGCGAACTGGGGATCGAGGAAAGCATCTATCTGGGCGCCGGCCAGGTGCGCCGGACGGAGCAATTGGTGATCTCCGGCACGGCAAAGGACGTTCCCACCGAGGTCGCCTGGGTGTTCGAGCAGATCGTCGCCTAAGCGTCGCAGCTGACCCGCAAAAATGCAGGGTTGTTTGCCCGCAGGAGCCCGTGCCAAAATCCCCAAATCAGCCTTCGGAGTAGATCATGGTTCAGCTCACTTTGCCCAAGAACAGCACCGTCAGGAAGGGCAAGGTTTGGCCTGCCGAAAAAGCGGCGAGCGGCAAGAAGCCCAAGCGCTCCAAGGAATTCAAGGTCTATCGCTACGATCCGAACAGCGGCGACAATCCCAGTGTCGACACCTATACCGTCGATCTGGATTCCTGCGGCCCGATGGTCCTGGATGCGCTGATCAAGATCAAGAACGAGGTCGATCCGACGCTGTCGTTCCGCCGCTCCTGCCGGGAAGGGATCTGCGGCTCCTGCGCCATGAATATCGCCGGCGGCAACACTTTGGCTTGCACCAAGGCCATCGCCGATTGTTCCGGGGCGGTAGCGATCTATCCGCTGCCGCATATGCCCGTGGTCAAGGATCTGGTGCCGGACCTGACCAATTTCTATGCCCAATATGCGTCGATCAAACCCTATCTGCAGACCAAGACGCCGGAGCCCGAAAAGGAATGGACCCAGACGCCGGAAGACCGCGCCAAGCTGGACGGTCTTTATGAGTGCATTCTCTGCGCCTGCTGTTCCAGTTCCTGCCCCAGCTATTGGTGGAATTCGGAGCGCTATCTGGGCCCCGCGGCGCTGCTGCAAGCCCGCCGCTGGCTGGTCGACAGCCGGGACGAGAATACCGGCGAGCGGCTGGACGATCTGGAAGACCCCTTCCGCCTCTATCGCTGCCACACCATCATGAACTGCGCCCAGACTTGCCCCAAGGGTCTCAACCCGGCCCAGGCCATCGGCGAGATCAAGCAGATGATGGTGAAGCGCAAGACCTAGCGCAGTACCGGCTTACGGCAGCGCGTTTTTTCGCGTGAACGGATTATAACCCTGGTCGGCAATCGCCGCCCAGGACAGCGCCGCCAGATGCGCGATGTGGAAATATTGCCGCGGCTGAGTGGGATCGGTTTCCAGCATGAAGCCGGTGGGCAATTCGCTGGTATTGGCGGCGTAATAGCGGCCGTCCGGGGCGCGCATAGTGTCCAGCGCCGTCATCAAGGGCCCGGCATCGCGGCCCGACAGCTTCAAGTACAGCGCCACTTGCGCGGTGCCCTCGGTCCATAATCCTTCCTTGGCCTCGCTATAGGAAAAGCCGTCGCCATCGCGCAACTGCGCCTGCGCCGTGCCCAGCGCGGCGCCGTATTTCTTGGCGGCGCCGGGTAGCGCCAGCAGCGGCCAGATTTGGGCATCCAGCGCCAGATAGGGGTTGCGGGTCTTGCCGTCTTCGCCGGTGCCGACCGCAAAGCATCGGCAGGTCTTGCGCCACATCGCCGCCACCAGTCTTTGCGCCGCGCGCGCCGCTGGCTGCCATTTCGTGTCGCCGGTCGCCTCTGCCAAGCCGGTAAAGGCGGCGATCAGATCGGTGTTGTGTTCGGTGGATTTCCATTTCTCGATCACCGGCTGCGGTTCATGGGCGAAGGCGCCGCCGGTGAAACCGCCCGCACCGCGCTTGTCGCGCCATTTGAGCAGCCAATCGCCGATCCGCGCGGCGCCGGCGCGATAGCGATGATCGCCGGTGGCTTGATCCAGCGCCAGCAAGGCCAGGATCGCCCAGGCCATATTGCCGCTGTCGCTGCCCACCTGGTAGCGGTCCTCCACCCACATATTCTGTTTGTCGTCCCACCAGCCTGCGAGCTTGAGCGGTTCGCTGCCGACCGCCCCCGCCAGATAGCCGTTGCGC
>JAICHV010000063.1 GCA_025924715.1 Alphaproteobacteria bacterium | reverse complement strand
GGCCGTCAAGCTGGGCTTTACCCACGCCTTTGTCCCGGCGGGAACGCGGGCGGATGCGGGTGGGCTGAAATTAACCGAAATCGCCAGCGTCGCCGACCTGCTGGCTTTCGCGCCGGAACCAAGGCCAAAACGTGCTAGGCTCGAATCATGAGCTTGTCGTTCAATATCGTCGACTATCTCATCATCCTGGTGGTGCTGATCTCGGCGGGCTATGCCGCCTGGCGCGGTTTCATGTGCGAAACCCTGTCGATCTTGGCCTGGATCGCGGCGGCTCTGGCCACCCTGTATTTCGGACCCTGGGTGGTGCCGCAGGCGCGCGAATGGATTTCCATCCCCTGGCTCGGTTCCCTGACCGCCTATGCCGGGGTTTTCCTGGTGGTGTTCGTTCCGCTGGCTTTTTTGAGCCACCGCTTTTCCCAAAGCGTGAAACATTCCGCGATCGGCGCGCTCGACCGCCTTTTGGGCCTGGCCTTTGGCGTGGTGCGGGGCCTGGCGGTGCTCGGGCTGGTTTATCTGGCCATGCTTTATTTCGTTCCCGTCCGCGAACAACCCCAAAGCATCGCCCAGGCGCGGCTATTGCCGGTGGTTGAGGCCTCCAGCGAGGCGCTGTTGTCGCTGCTGCCGGGCCGCGACCGCCCGGAATTTGCCGGAAAACCGGGGTACCCGCGCGATTCTCTGGCCGATCTGATCCGCAAAAATAAAGAGGCCAATGGGGGCGGAAAAACCTATGGCGCCAAGGACCGCGGCGCGTTAGACAGCCTCGTCAAAAGCGGAAAACCATGACCGGCGAAAGCCCCTTCGGCCCCGACTTTTTCCAAGCCGACAGTCTGCATGACGAATGCGGCGTGTTCGGAATCTTCGATCATGCCGATGCCGGCGCGCTCTCGGTCCTGGGGTTGCACGCGCTTCAGCATCGCGGCCAGGAAGCGGCCGGCATCGTCACCTATGACCAGGACCATGGCCAGTTCATCCCCGAGCGTCATGCCGGGCTGGTGGGCGACGCTTTCGGGCGCAATACGTCCGCCGCCGGCAATCTGAAGGGCCGCTTTGCCGTCGGCCATGTGCGCTATTCCACCGCCGGCGGCTCCAACCCGCGCAACATCCAGCCGATCTTCGCCGATCTCGCCGGGGGCGGATTGGCGGTGGCGCATAACGGCAATCTGACCAATGCCCATGGCTTGCGCACCGAACTGGTGGCGCAGGGGGCGATTTTCCAATCCACCTCCGACACCGAAACCATCGTCCATCTGGCGGCCCGCAGCGCTTGTCCGCGGCTGGTAGAAAAACTGATCGATGCGCTGTGCCAGGTGGAAGGCGCCTATTCGCTGGTGGCGCTGACCTCCAAGAAACTGATCGGGGTGCGCGATCCCCATGGCGTGCGGCCGCTGGTGCTGGGGCGGCTGGAAGGCGCCTATATCCTGGCCTCGGAAACTTGCGCCTTGGACATCATCGGCGCGCAATTCGTGCGCGACATCGCGCCGGGCGAATTGGTGGTGATCACCGAAAGCGGGCTGGAAAGCCATTTTCCCTTCAAGCCGCAGCCGCACCGCTTCTGCGTCTTCGAATATATCTATTTCGCCCGCCCCGATTCCACGCTTGAAGGGCGCAACGTCTATGAAGCGCGCAAGCGCATCGGCAATGTGCTGGCCGATGAATCCCCGGCCCTTGCCGACCTGGTCGTGCCGGTGCCCGATTCCGGCGTTCCCGCGGCGCTGGGCTTTGCCGAGCAGGCGCGCATTCCCTTCGAGCTGGGCATCATCCGCAATCATTATGTCGGGCGCACCTTCATCGAGCCGTCGGAACGCATCCGCCATCTGGGCGTGCGGCTGAAGCATTCGCCCAACCGCGCCAAGCTCAAGGGCAAGCGGGTGGTGCTGGTCGACGACTCCATCGTTCGGGGCACCACCTCGCGCAAGATCGTCGAGATGGTGCGCGATGCCGGCGCCGAGCAGGTGCATTTCCGCGTCGCCAGCCCGCCCACCACCCATTCCTGTTTCTATGGCGTCGATACGCCCACCACCGACGAGCTTCTCGCCCACCGCATGGATGTGGAAGAGATGCGCCAATTCATCGGCGCCGACAGCCTGGCTTTTATTTCGATGAATGGGCTGTACCGCGCCATGGGCACCGGCGAGCGGATCGCCAAGGCACCGGCCTTCTGCGACGCCTGTTTCAGCGGCGATTATCCGATTTCCCTCTCCGACCAGGAGGGCGGCAAGCGCCAGCGCCAACTCTCCCTTCTCGCCGACGTCGCCTGATCCCGTTTATGATGGGCGGGCCGAACGATGACTAAGCCTCTCGCCAATCGCCTTGCGCTTGTCACCGGCGCTTCGCGCGGCATCGGCCGCGCCGCCGCCATCGCGTTGGGGGCAGCCGGCGCCCATGTGATCTGCGTCGCCCGCACCGTGGGCGGGTTGGAAGAAACCGACGATGCCATCCAGGCGGCCGGCGGCACGGCCACTTTGGTGCCGGTGAATCTGAAGGATGGCGCGGCCATCGACCGGATGGGCGCCTCGATCTTCGAACGCTGGCAGAAGCTGGATATGTTCCTAGGCAATGCCGGCTCGCTGGGCGTGCTGACTCCGTTGGCGCATATGGATCCCAAGGTTTACCAGGAACTGATTGACATCAATGTCACGGCCAATTGGCGGCTGATCCGTTCTCTCGATCCTTTGCTGCGGCTGTCGGATGCGGGGCGGGCCTTGTTCGTCACCTCGGGCGCGGCGCGCAAGCACACGCCGTTCTGGGGCGGTTATGCGATGAGCAAGGCGGCGCTGGAATCGCTTGCTCTCACTTATGCGGCGGAATGTTCCGGCACCAATATCCGCGCCAATCTTCTCAATCCCGGACCGATGCGCACCATCATGCGCGCCAAGGCGATGCCGGGCGAAGACCCCTCGACACTGAAGCGCCCCGAAGAACTGGCGCCGCTGATCGTCGAACTGCTGTCGCCGGCTTGCGACAAGCAAGGCGAGCTGGTGAATTTTCAGGGCTAGCGGCCTGCCGCGCGCTTACTTTTTCGGATCGTAGGGATTTTTCGTATTGCGCATCACCAGGCGCAGCGGCGCGCCGGCCAGGCCGAAATTCTCCCGCAATCCGTTCTGCAGATAACGGCCATAGGCTTCGGGCAGGGCGTCAAGCTGGTTGCCGAACAGCGCGAACGTCGGCGGCCGCGCCTTGGGCTGGGTCATGTAGCGGATGCGCACGCGCCGGCCCGAGATTGCCGGCGGGGCATGGCGGGCGAGGGCGCCTTCCAAAAACCGGTTCAGCGCCGCTGTCGGCACCCGCGTGTTCCAGGCTTTATCGGCCGTCAGGATGGCAGGCAGCAATCGGTCCACGCCTTCGCCGGTGCGGGCGGAGATCGCCACCAGGCCGGCGCCGGCCACTTGCGGCAGCAGACGGTCGAGCTTTTCGCGCAATTGGCCGATGGCGCCTTGCTTGTTCTCCACCAGATCCCATTTGTTGACGGCAAAGACCACGGCGCGGCCCTCCCGCGCGATCAAATCGGCGATCGTGAGGTCCTGCTTTTCGAAGGGCTGGGTGGCGTCGATCATCACGATCACGCAATCGGCGAAGCGGATGGCGTCCAAGGTCGAGGCGACCGACATTTCCTCCAGCGTTTCACCCGCCATGCGCGCTTTCTTGCGCAATCCGGCGGTGTCATGGAGCAGCACTTCGCGGCCCTCGATCCGCCAGGGCGCGGTGATGGCGTCGCGCGTCAGTCCCGCTTCCGGCCCGGTGATGGAGCGTTCTTCGCCCAAGAGCCGGTTGAACAGGCTGGATTTGCCGGTATTGGGCCGTCCCACCAAAGCCAGGCGCAGCGGCTTGCTGGTGTAATCGAAAGCCTCTTCGTCTTCCTCTTGCGCGTCGGGCGCTTCTTCCGTGTCCCAGTCCTCGTCTTCGTCCTCGTTTTCTTGGCCCGGCGCAGGCGGCGCCAGCGGCGCCAGGGCTTCGGCGAGCGCCTCCATGCCGAGCGCATGTTCGGCGGAAATCTTCACCGCCTCGCCAAAGCCCAGGGCATAGATCTCGGCCGGCGGCTCCAACCGCCCTTCGCATTTGTTGGCGGCCAGGATGACCGGCTTGCCCGCGCGGTGCAGGGCCTGGGCGATGATCTCGTCTCCCGCGGTGACGCCCGCCCGCGCGTCGATCACGAACAGCAGCGCATCGGCTTCGGCAATGGCGGTCACGGTCTGCTCGGTCATGCGTTCGCTGATCGAGCCGGCGGGCGCGTCTTCGAAACCGGCGGTGTCGATCAGGCGCAAATCCATGCCGGCGAACTCGGCGTCCACCGCGCGGCGGTCGCGGGTCACGCCCGGCGTGTCATGCACGATGGCGATGCGCCGTCCGGCAAGACGATTAAAAAGACTGGATTTGCCCACATTGGGGCGGCCGACAATGGCGAGTGTGAGCGGCATGGTTCATGTTCCTACCGCAGTGCGACGAGCTCGGCGTCATTGGTGTAAAGATAGACCACCCCCCCGGCGACGATCGGGGCGATGCTGGTGTCGCCGGCAATTTCCACCCGGCCCAGCAACTGGCCGGTGTAAGGCGATATCGCCTCGGCATAGCCATTGGACGACACCACCAGCAGCTTGTTGGAGATCAGCGCCGGCCCGGACCACACGATGGGGCGGGTCTTGAGCGATTCATTCTCGAATTGCGGCAATTGGTGAATCCACCGCACGCGGCCTTCCTTGCGGGTGAGGCAGAGCAACTGGCCATCGTCGGTCAGGACATAGACGTAATCGCCGGCCGCCCAGGGGGTGTTGATGCCGCCGATGTCGCGCGACCACAGCCGCTCGCCGGAATTGAGGCTGATCGCCGCCATCACGCCGGAATGGCTGATGGCATAAACCTGGTTGCGGTCGATCACCGGCCGGCCGGCGATGGTGTCCAATTCGGACAGCGCCGTGACCTGACCGGAATGGGACAGCACATCGCCCCACAGCACTTGGCCGTTTTGGGCGCGAAGGGCGAAGACCTCGCCCGAGGTGTAAGGCGCGATCACCGTTTCGCCCGCCACCGCGGCGCTGGAGCTGGACACGATGCCGGCGGATTCGCTGATGCCCTGATGCTCCCAGAGCAGCCGGCCATCGGCCTCGGCGATGGCATAGAAATGATTGTCATGGGTGGAGACGAACACCCGTCCGCCATTCACCACCGGGGCATTGACGATGGGCACGCCGATATCGCGGCGCCAGACTTCGCGGCCATTGCCGGCATCCATGCAAATCACCACCCCGAAACCGGAGGTGACGAAAATCTTGCCGTCGTCATAGGCGACGCCGCCGCCCATGCCGGTATTGGGATCGATGGTGTTGGGCTTGCCCAAAAGACCCCACAAAGTGGGCATGTCGGTGCCGTTCTTGGGCGCGAGGCGCTTGTCCCAGATCGGCCTGCCGTCATTGGCGCGGAAGGCATAGATATGCGCTTCGGCATCCAGCGCGAAGATGCGCCCGCCCGCCACCACCGGCGATGCCGACAGATGCGAATTGGCGTCGGAGCCCTTGCCCGCATTGCTGCTCCAGATCTGGCGCAAGGGTCCGGGGGCAGCCAGGTGGTACATGGCATTGTTGGCATAGCCGCCCGGCTGCGGCCAGTCGGGATTGACGTAAGGCGGCGGCAGCACCACCGGGACATTGGCGATGGAAGGATCGGGCTTGACCGCGTCGTCCAGATTGCTCAGCGAAATCCGTTCGCCGCGCAGATTCACTTTCTTGCTGCTGTCGAACCAGCTGCCGATCTCGTCGCCGAGATCGGCCAGGCCCAAGGTTTCGCAGCCGCCCAGCGTGAAGAGCGCGGCCACAAGCATAAAGCGGGCGGCGAACCTGGCCGGCATGATCATTGGGGGGCCGGGGCCGGCGGGGCGCCTGGCGGCGATGCCGGAGCAGGGGTCGGCGCCGGCGGCGGAACGGTGCCGACATTGGTGGCTCCGCCGCTCGAAATGAAACTGGCCAGGGCTTGCGCGCGACCCTTGACCCCGTCCGGCGTCTGCGGGTCGGTGGCGAGCTGGTTGAATTCGCTGGCGGCGATCAAATTCTTGCCGGCGCGAAAGTCGCTATAGGCCAGAATTTCCTGCCCCAGTTGCTTCCAGGCACTGTCGGCGCCCAGCAAGGGCTGCAACAGCTTCTGCAAATCGTCGCGCGAGGCGGTGTCGGCCAGGGCCCAGGCGGCGCGTAGCCGAGCCACCGAACCGATCGGGCCGGAATCCGATGCGGCGACGTCCTTGTAGATCGCCACGGCCGGATCCCGCTTGCCGCTGGCCAGCAGCGCATTGGCTTGTTCCAGGTGCGACAGCTCGGTATAGCCCCCGCCCGACTTGGCGGCGAGATCGGCGAAGACCTTGGCGGCCGCTGCGGGATCGCGCAAATCCTGGGCCGCCGTGAAGGCGGCGGCATCCTTTTCCCGCTGGCCGGTCTCATAGCGCTGCCAGACTTCGTAGCCGGCAACCGCCAGAAGCAGCAGCACGGCCCCGGCGATGGCATAGGCGCCATAGGCCTGCCACAGCTTTTCGAACCGTTCGCGGCGGACGTCTTCTTCGACTTCCTGGAAGATGTCACTCAAGGCTTTATTCCTTCTGGCCGCCCGAAGCCCTTGACGGGCCGGGTTAATTAGCCCGCACCCGCCCTGGGCGCAATGCGATTGTCGTTAAGATTCGACGCCCCTTGCGCGGCTTTCGGCGCGGCTAAAGGGCTTTTTTCATCGAATAGACGTTTTCCGCGCCCGGGAAGCGGCGGCCGCGCACATCCGCGGCATAGGCCGTCACCGCCGCCTCGATCTGGGGGCCCAATTGGGCATATTGGCGCACGAATTTCGGCGGATTGGGGTTCAGGCCCAGCATGTCCTCCATCACCAGCACCTGACCGTCACAGGCCGGCGAGGCGCCGATGCCGATGGTTGGGATGGCGATCTGCGCCGTGATGCGCGCGGCCAAGGGCTCGGCCATGCCTTCCAGCACCACCGCGAAAGCACCGGCCTCGGCCACCGCCTGGGCATCGGCCTCCAGAGCCGGCCATTCGGCCTCGGTGCGGCCGGTGGTGCGAAAGCCCCCGGTGACATTCACGGCTTGCGGCGTCAGGCCGATATGGCCCATCACCGGAATGCCGCGCTGGGTAAGATAATGAATGGTCTGCGCCATGCGGGCGCCGCCTTCCAGCTTAACCGCGGTGGCGCCGGTTTCCTGGATCACCCGCGCCGCGTTGCGAAAGGCGACTGCCGGGCTTTCTTCGTAAGAGCCGAAGGGCATATCGATCACGACCAGCGCATGTTTGCTGCCGCGCATCACCGCCTTGCCATGGGTAATCATCATCTCGAGCGTGACGCCGAGGGTGGTTTCCAGCCCATGCATCACCATGCCCAGGCTGTCGCCCACCAGCATCAGGTCGACATGGCTGTCGAGCAGCCGGG
Source organism: Alphaproteobacteria bacterium (assembly GCA_025924715.1). Taxonomy (GTDB): domain Bacteria; phylum Pseudomonadota; class Alphaproteobacteria; order Micropepsales; family Micropepsaceae; genus Rhizomicrobium. The sequence continues at coordinate 7,421 of JAICHV010000063.1, read as the reverse complement.
CGGTATGGGCGTGATAGCAGGTCAGGCAGACCACCGGCTCGCCACCTTTATGGGCCTTGATCTGGGGCACCGTGATGCGGCGGTTTTGGGCTTGGACGGACATGGGCGGCTCCGGCGTGGGGCTGCGGGCTTATAGCGCAATATGGGTGCAAAAGCCTTGACGGGAAGGCATAGGTCCTGATACTTAAGTATATGCTTAAGTATCAACCGCTGGATTTGGCCTTTCAGGCGCTAGGCGATCCCACCCGCCGGGCCCTGGTCGAACGCCTGGCGGGCGGTCCGGCCACGGTCAGCGAACTGGCCCAGCCCCTGCCGATGTCGCTGCCGGCGGTGATGCTGCATCTGAAGGTGCTGGAGGAGTCCGGCCTGGTCCGCAGCGAAAAGAAGGGCCGGGTGCGGACCTGCCGCATCGATCCCAAAATGCTGTCCCAGGCCGAACATTGGGTGGCCGCGCGCCGGGCGAGTTGGGAGCGCAATCTGGACCGCCTGGGCGCATTTCTGGACCAAGACATGGAGGAAAAATGAGAAAATTGATGTCGCTGATGCATGTCTCGCTGGACGGCTTTTGCGCCGGGCCGCGGGGCGAGATGGACTGGATCGCGCTGGGCGACGACTTGTTCGCCGATGTCCATGGCATGATCGAAGGAACCGGCGCCGCGGTCTATGGCCGGACCACTTATGGCATGATGCGGGGCTATTGGCCGACCCTGCTGGGCAAGGAAGACGCCGATCCGGGGCAGCGCCGCCATGCCGAATGGGTGGAGCGTATTCCCAAGCATACCTTTTCGCGCGAGCTGACCAGCCATGACTGGAACAATGTCCATCTGCACAAGGATGCCGGCGAGATCGAGACACTGAAAGCCGGCGAGGGCGCACCGCTGCTGATCTTCGGCAGCCCCGGCCTGGTGCACGCCTTTCTTGCGCGCGGCGCGATCGATGAGTTCTGGATCTATCTCAACCCGGTGCTGTTGGGGCAGGGCAAGCGCTATTTCGACGGCGCGGCCAAGACAAAGCTGCGCCGCCTCAGCACCCGCGCCTTCGACAATGGCGTGACGCGGTTTCACTACGCCAAAGCTTGATCCCCTTAAAAGGTAACGTCATGACCCCACGCAATGTCACCCATGCCAGCTTCACCATCACGCGCCATTGGCCGCACGCCCCCTCGCGCGTGTTCCGGGCCTTTGCCGATGAGCAGGCCAAGGCGAAATGGTTCGGCGGTCCGCCGGGCTGGGAGCAGCACAAGAAATTGTTCGATTTCCGCGAAGGCGGGCATGAGTATTTGTCGGGCCGGCACGCCAATGGCATGGTCTCGACCTTCGACTGTTTCTATCACGACATCGTGGAAAATGAGCGCATCATCTATTCTTATGTGATGTATCTGGACGGCCGCAAGATTTCGGTCTCCCAGGCGGCGATCGAACTCTCCCCCGAAGCCGGCGGCACGAAATTGGTGCTGACGGAATATGGCGATTATCTCGACGGCTATGACGACAAGGGCAGCCGCGAGCACGGCACCAACTGGCTGATGGACAATCTGGGCAAGTCGCTGGAGGCCTGATGGCGCAACGGATCGGGGAGATCGCGCTGCTGGTGCGCGATTATGACGAGGCCATAGCCTGGTTCACCCAAAAGCTGGGCTTTGTCGTCCTGGCGGACACCCAAATTCCTCCGAACGAGCGCTGGCTGACGGTGGCGCCGCCGCGCGCAGACATGGCGATAAGGCTGGCCCGCGCCGAGACCGCGCGACAACGAATGCAAGTCGGCCATCAGGCCGATGAACGGGTTCTGCTTTACCTCCATACCGATGATTTCGAGCGGGATTATGCCGCTTATACCGCGCGCGGGGTTCGTTTTGTCGAAGCCCCGCGGCGAGAAAAATACGGGACCGTGGCTGTGTTCGAGGACTTCTGCGGCAATCGCTGGGATTTGATCGAACGCAAGCAATGGGCCGTATCTTGGAGCGAAACATGGACCTGATCGAAAAAGTGAAATCCTATTACCGCGCCTATGAGCGCCACGACCCCGCGCATGTGGCCGGCGAGCTGGCCGAAGGGTTCACCTTCACCAGCCCGTTCGACGATCATATCGGGCGGGAGGAATATTTCCGCCGCTGCTGGCCGAGCGAACCGCTGCACCAGAAATTCATCTTCGTGGCGCTCGCACAAACCGGCGACCGGGTGCTGACGGTCTATGACTGCACCCTGCGCCGGCCCAATGCGGTGCACCCGGACATGCAGTTTCGCAACGCCGAGATGCATTATTTCGAAAACGGCAAACTGAAAAGCGTGGAAGTCTTTTTCGGCGATCCGCCCAACGGATTGACCCGCCGCCAATTCGCCGTGCAATCCGGCGCCGGGTGACGCGTCCATGTCGCTGCAGCCGCCGGCTACGGCGCCAGTCCAGAATGCTGGCTCCATCGGCGCACCGCACGCCCATTTACCCGCCGAAACTTGCCTGGATGTTCAAGCCCAGCAGCGCACCGTTGTTTAGGCTTCGTCGCTCTTCGTAACTTGGTGGAACCATGCCGCGCAGCCCGTCATAAAGCGTGCGGTCGCGCACAAAAGCGGACTGCGCCAGGTCTTGGCAGAACAGCCGCAATGTCCAGGCGGCCGACGGCTTGTATTCGACAAAGGTGTTGAGATGGCTGACATGATGGCGGCTGTCGATCTCATCGATGCGGTAATCGGTTTCTTGTGTTGCCAGACCAAAACTGAGGCCCCAACGCAAATTGCTGGCCGGCAGGTCGTGAGTGAAGCTGACCGTGCCTTCGAGTGGCTCGCTGCCGGAAAACCGCCGTAACGCGCCCGTGACGGGGTCGCGGGTCTTGCTGTGGCGTGCCGTGCCGTCGAATTTCAGCGTTACGCCCGCCAGCCGCAGGTGGTCCAGCGGTAATATCAGCGAAGCTGTGATTTCGTCCCGGCGGCCGCTGCCGATATTGCCGGTAGCGTCGAATAGCTCTCCATTCAGTATGACCGGCAAGTGATCCAGCAAGCCCGCAATGGAGTCGCGCCGTGCCGACAAGGTCAAGGAGGCGCGGTCCCAGAAGCGATGCTCCCAGGTTAATTCCAGGCGCGTGGTTCGGTCGGGCAGAAGATTCTGGTTGCCCGCCGAGACATTGTTATTCAACAGGCTGGCGGAACTGACAAATCCGTCGAAATCCAGCTGCCCGACCCGTCGCTCGGCCAGGAAGCGAAAACTCTGCGAGGGCGCGACATCCCAGCTCAGCAGCAATCGTGGCTTGAAGAAGGACAGCCTGCGGGTGAGCATGTTCTCTCCGCTCTGACCGATGGTCGAAATTTCATAACGTCCACTTACTTCCACTGTGAGGTCTGGTCGTGCGCGCCAAGTGCCGGTGGCGAAAAACTCGGCGCGACGCTCTTGGGCGCGGACATTTGATGCGGGCAGAATCACCGGCGCGCCATTGATCTGCAAACTATTCGCGCTACGCATTAGGTTGAACGCACCCTCAGCGCCGGCCTCCATGGTAAGCGCCCGATGATCAACGCGCAGCTCGCCGCGCAGCACGGATTCGCCGGTGCTGCGATTGCCAAGCGACAGCTCCGTACCTGACGAATCCGTGGATTGGCTAAGACTGTTCTTTTCGTTGATGCGATGAATGGCGAAGATCTGCCAGCGGCCGATATCGGCTAGCGGATGTTCATACTGCAATTGCGCCTCGAACCCGCGCGTCAGGGTCCGCTCATGGCCACTGGATGATTGCGGCGCCGGAAAGGTAATTCGCTCGGCGATATCGGAATATTCCACCTCCTGTTTCACCACGGCGCTGAGATCGAGCCGGCCACCCAAGATGCCGCGCCGATATTGCGCCGTGCCTTCGGCAAAATTCTTCAATTCGGGCTGGTCATAGTCCGCCAGCCGCAGCACCGTGCCGTCGGGCGCAAAACGATTGCGCGATCCGAAGCCGTGATTGCCGTTCCATTCGCGGCCGTAGCTGGCGGAAAGATCCAGCGTGTCGTTGTCGGTCTGGCGTGTCAGATGCAGCGCTGCGCGCGGCGCCGACAATCCATAACGATTGAAAGCATATTCCATCTCGACACGGCCACGCAGTGACACAGATTTTTTCCGCACCACATTGGCGATCAGGGCATAACCATGCAGATCGAAACCGGCCGCGCCGGCGCGGATCAACGCGATGTGATCCACCGCGGCGGCGGGAATGCGCGCCAGCAGGCTTTGCTCGTTTTCTTCCTTGCTGGTGGGCAGGGCGCCGTCGATCAGTACATTTCCCACCGCACCTGAAAAGCCGCGGATGCTGGCATCGCCTTCCTGAAGCCGAAAACCCGGCAACAAAGTCAGCATGTCCAGGGCTGTGCTGGGCTGGCTGGCCTGGAAATAGGCGGCCGCATAATACGTGATGCCGGCGCGCTCCTCCTGGGCGGCGGCGAAGGGGGGAAGGAAGAAGTACAGGGCCAGCAGGCGGAGAAATCGGCTCATATGGCGCTTATCGCCGGTCGCGCTCTTCACCGACCCGCCAGGTTTTGTCAGCCAAATGTCAGCTTGAATCCGACAGGATGCGTCAGGTCTGCGTCGGTCGGTCTTTGCTAGATCGGCGGTGCAACCTCATGCAGTATGGCTCCATGACCAAGATTGTCCTGCCTCTGACAACCGTAATCATGCTGGGTTTGGCGTCGCACGCACAGGCCACGGGTAGTGCGTCGAATTCGTCGTCATCTTCCAGCTCCTCGTCCGACAACGGTTCATCGAAGCATTCGCAAAGCCATTCCAGTACCACCACCCAGTTCGACCAGGACGATGCCCGCGACGCCTTGCGCAAAGGTAAGGTGATGCCTCTGACGGCGATCCTGGAGATCGCGGGAAAGCGAGAGCCGGGAACCGTGCTGGATGCGGAGCTCGAAACCGAGAATGGCGTCCTCACCTACAAGATCGACATTCTCTCCGACGCGGGCCGTAAGGCGAGGCTGCGTCTCAATGCCCGCACCGGAGATATCATCGCGGTCGATTACCGCTAATGCGCGCCCTGGTGGTCGAGGACTCGCCCGATGTCGCCCAGCATGTGATTCAGTCACTGGTCGATGCCGGCTTCGTCGTCGATCGCGCCAGCGATGGGGAGGACGCCTGGTTCCGTGGCGACACGGAAGATTACGATGTCGTGGTGCTCGATCTTGGTCTGCCGAAGCTGGATGGCCTGTCGGTCCTTAAGCGCTGGCGCGGCGCGGAACGCCTGTTTCCCGTATTGATCCTGTCGGCGCGGGGTGACTGGATTGAAAAGGTGGAAGGCATCGAAGCCGGCGCTGACGACTATCTGGCCAAACCCTTCGAAATGGGCGAACTGATCGCGCGCGTGAAAGGCCTGGTGCGGCGGGCGGCGGGCCGGGGCTCCAGCGTGGCGCGCTTCGGCGCCCTGGTGCTGGACACGGCGCGCATGGCCGCCTCGGTGGGTGGCACGCCGGTCAAGTTGTCACCCCTGGAATACCGTTTGCTGAATTATCTCGCCCATCATCCGGGGCGGCCCGTTTCAGCGGGCGAGATTGCCGATCATCTGTACGGCCTGGCCGATCAGGCCGATGTCAATGCCGTGGAGGCGCTGGTGACGCGCTTGCGCAAGAAACTGGGCGCCGAGGTGATCGAAACCCGGCGCGGCTTTGGCTATCTGTTGGCCGCGCCGCCATGACCATCCGTTCGCTGCGTCTGCGCCTGCTGCTGGGCGGCGGGATTGCCATTCTGGCGGCCTTGGCTCTGGCCTGGTACGCGATGGTGACGCTTTTCACCGCCCAGATTCACGCGCGCGAGAGCGAACAACTGGGAAATCAGATGCTGCCCCTGATCGCCGGTCTCAGCCTGAACGCGCAGCAAAAACCCATTGTCTCCGTCAGTCCTTCGGATTCTCGCTTCCAGCGCCCGTCGGGCGGGCTTTATTGGCAGGTGCGTGCGCCTGGCGGCACGGCGCGTTCGCGCTCTCTGTGGGACCAGGACTTGCCGCCGATGGCGCCGGCAAAGGATCATGCCTGGCATGCCAGATTGGTGGTGGGCCCATTCGAGCCGCAGGTCCTGTTACTGGAACGTCATCTGATACTGGCGGGCAACCGCGACGTGACGATCCAGATCGCCGAAGATACGGCCTCTCTGACTCAAGCCCGCGCGCAGTTCGTGCAGGATACGCGACTATATATCATTCTTCTTTGGTTGCTGCTGTCGGCCGCCGCCGCGTTGCAAGTGCATCTAGGCCTGAAGCCGCTGAGGCGGCTGCAGAATGCCTTGAAGACTCTTAGACATAATCCGTCACAACGCCTGGCTGTCGCCGATCACCCCCTTGAAGTCGCGCCGTTGTTGCAAGCGATCAACGAGTTGGCCGAAGCGAGGGAACAGGATGTAAAGCGGGCAAGGCGGCGTGCCGCCGATCTGGCACACGGTCTCAAGACGCCACTGGCCGTGTTGCGCGCCCAGAGCCAGAAGCTGCGCGGGTTGGACGACGGCGCCATCGTCGAGAATTTGGACAAAGCCATTGCTGCGGCCGCTGCTGCGATCGAAGCGGAACTGGCGCGTGCCCGCGCTGCTGCTGCGCGGGAAAACGCGCCCCCCGTCGCCGCCATCCGTCCTGTAGCGGAACGCGTGGTCAGTGTGGTGGAAAGGACCGAGGCCGGCGCTGCCCTGGTGTTCGAGATTGAATGCCCGGCCGACATTACTCTTCCCGCGAGCGATGAGGAGCTGGCGGAGATCCTGGGCTCTTTGACGGAAAATGCCGCCCGCTTCGCCCGCCGCCGGGTTCGGATTACCGCGGATCACCGGGGCGGGCAGGTGCGGCTGGCTGTGGAAGATGATGGTCCAGGACTGGCGAACTGGCAGCTGGAAGAAGCCCTGATCCGAGGGCGCCGGCTGGATGAAACCGGATCGGGGCACGGGCTGGGCCTTGCCATCGCCCGCGACCTGGTCGAAGCCCGCGGCGGCGCAGTTGTCTTGCTGCGGTCTGATCTGGGCGGTCTAAAAGTGGAAATCACTTGGGGTCGCGAAAGTTAGCCGGTTCTCCCCTCCGCTTGGGGTCAAAAGCGAAGCAGACATCCCAGGTTTAACCGGAGCATCTGCTCTGCTTTTCGCCATAGCAGTCATTCGTAGCGCAAGGCTTGGATGGGATTGGCGCGTGCCACTCGCAGGGCATGGCTGAGAACCGTGGTCCAGGCGATCAGCAGAGCCGCCAGCCCTACGCCGATGAAATAGACGGGATTGAGAGGGATGCGAAAGGCGAAGCTTTGTAGCCAATGGTTCAGAAAGTACCAGGCCACCGGCCAAGCGATCAGATTGGCCAGCAGCACGGGGGCGGAAAACTGCGTCAGCAACAGCCAGACGATCTGGAGAACATGCGCACCAAACACCTTGCGCATACCAATTTCCTTGGTTCGGCGTTCGGCGGCGAATGCCGCCAGGCCAAACAGGCCCAGACAGGC
>JAICHV010000062.1 GCA_025924715.1 Alphaproteobacteria bacterium | reverse complement strand
GACCTTGTCGCCGCAAGATGGCCCTTCGGTGATTGGGTCGGAGGAAACCAAACGCGCCGCCGAACAAGCTTTCGCGTTTCTGGAAGTGGATTACATCGCCGCCGGCAGACACGATGCGCCGGTCCGGCTTTACGCCTTGCTGGGCAGGCCGGCGACGCGCTCGTCACCCAAGTTCAAGGCGCTGAACACCTTCCATGAGCATATTTTCCAGGCGCTGCGCGGCCGCCACTGGGCCGGGGCGCGCGAATTGATCGCGCAATGCCGCAATTTGTCGGGCGCCAGCCCCACGCTTTACGACCTGCATCTGGCGCGGATCCAATATTTCGAAAACAACCCGCCGGGACCTGACTGGGACGGCGCCTTTCGGCCTATTCTGAAATAGGGGCCAGGCCATAATGCGCCGCGGGCGCGCCGGTCAGCGCCGCCCATAATTGATCGCCCCAGGAAAAATGCCACCATTCGTCGGGATGACCGGCAAAATCCTGTTCCGCCATCAGCCAATGCAGCAACCGGCGATTGGCCTGGGCTTCTTCGTCGGAAAACGAAAAGGACGCCGCGGCCAGATTCTCGAAACGGTCGCGATGCGCTAGCGCCGTCACGTCGTCGAACAGAGAGCCCATCCACAGCGCCTCGCCGTCCTTCCACTTGAGGCCGAGATCGACGGCGCCGCCGGTGGCGTGGGGCGCGGGGGACGCGGCAGAAGCGCTGGGCGCCGCCCAATAGCGCTCGACTTCGGCCAGCAGCGCCGCGCCCTGAAGCTTGCAGCCGCGCCGCTTCAATTCCGCCGGCATCCAGACATCATGGAAATAGGCCTGGATGGCGCGCGGCCGCCAGGCATCGAACAGATATAATTCCAGCCCGGCTTGCGCGGCGCGGCGGTTCACCTGCGCCAGGCGCGCCGCCACGCTTTGGCGCAGCAGCAATTTGTCGGCCGCCCCCTCGATGGGTCCCCAATAGGGCGGATTGCGCGCCAGCGCATAATAATTCTTCCCCGCCAGCCCGGCCGTCCCGGCTTCGACCATCGCCTCGCCGAACAAGGCGTGGCCGCGGTCGATGGCGATGCGCTGGCGAAAGCCTTCCCGCGCCGCCCTGGCCGGCGCCTGATCGGGTATGGGCCGCAGCCGCAAAGCGTCCAACGAGGCAAAGATGCTCATGTCTGGCTTAGGCTTTCCCGGTTTGCCGGGTTAGATTAGCGGCAATGCCGCCGTCTCCGGAACGATATTTTCCGACTGACTATCGCCAAGGCCGCAAGGCGTTCATTACCGCCTGCGAAAAGGCGGGGATCGATTCCATCGCCCGTGTCCATCCCACTGCCAAAGGCCCTGACGGCAAGCCGCTGTTCATCGATAGCGCCGCCATGGGGCCGCGCGGCGCCAAACGCGCCTTGCTGCTGATCGCGGGCACCCATGGGGTGGAAGGCTATTTCGGGTCGGGCGTTGAGACGGGGCTGCTGCGCGAAGGGCTGGCAGCACCTGAGGGCGCCCGCATCGTGCTGGTGCATGCGCTCAATCCGTTTGGCTTTGCCTGGGACCGGCGCGTGAACGAAGACAATGTCGATCTCAACCGCAATTTCGTCGATCACGCCCACCCGCCGGACAATCCCGATTACGCCACCCTGGCCGATGCCATCGCCTATCGCGATGCCAGCCCCGCCGCCGTCGCGCGGGCCGACGCGGTGCTGCTGGCCTATGCCAAGGCGCATGGAGCGGCCAAGCTTCGCGAAGCGATCAGCCGGGGTCAATATCGTTTCCCCAAGGGTCTGCATTATGGCGGGGTGGCGGCGAGCTGGTCGCACAAGATGCTGCGCGCGATCCTGACCGAGGATCTGGCGCGGGTGGAAAAACTGGTGGTGATCGATTTTCACACCGGGCTCGGCGAGACCGGCGCCGGCGAGATGATCGTGGAAGCGGCCCCCGCCAGCGCCATCTACCGGCGCGCTCAGGCGATGTGGGGCGGCATGGTCGCTTCCAGCGAGAATGGGGAATCCGTCAGCGCCCCCCTGACCGGCACTTTGGATCAGGCTTTGGCGGGATGGCTGCCTCGGGTGGAACTGACCTTCGCCGCCCTGGAAGTCGGCACCCGTCCATTCGAGACCGTCTGGGATGCCTTAAGGCGCGACAATTGGCAGAACAATTTCGCGCCCGATCAAAGGCTTGCGGGTGAAATCCGCCAGGGCTGCCGCGACGCCTTTTATCCCGATACGCCCGAATGGAAGCACGCCGTATTCGGCCATGCCCAAAAGGCCGTTGCCGGCGCCTTGGCGGCTCTTTGACCGCGCCCAAGCCTGAGCTATAGCTCGGGCAGGCACCCGTAGCTCAGCTGGATAGAGTGCTGCCCTCCGAAGGCAGAGGTCATAGGTTCGAATCCTATCGGGTGCGCCAGTTTTCGTAAGCGAGCGTAGCGAGCCTACGAAAACTAAGCGCCGCACCGAGTGCCACGAGGGCGGATGTCACGTAACCGCCAGACTCTATCGACCTAGCGGCCTTCACCCTGCATTTCCAAAACTCCGGTCTTCGGTAGCAACGTTCCAAGGCCCGATTGCGGGGTTTAATAGGCTTTACCGGGATTCGGCGGGATAATCCCGGAATGACCTTCGTCGGAATTGTCGCTGCAGTTTTTGCGCTTCTCTGGGTTAGCGGGGCGATCGCTGCGACTCTTCCATGGCGCGGAAAAGGCGCAAAATACCGCAAGGTCGCCTTGTACTTGTGGGGTGCATGCACTGTCGGCGCGGTCGCGCTCCTTGGTATGAGTGTGTTATTTGGTGGCTGAATCACACGTAGTTAGCGCACTCAAAGACAAGCACATCCAGGTCGCCAGATAAGGGTTGACCGGCAGAACCGGCTTATTCTGTCCGCAGATCAGCCTGCCCTGCGACGGTGACGTTCACGGACGAACGCGGATGATCGTCTTGCCGGTGCGCCGTTCGGTCGGGTTGAAGGCGGCGACCGCATCGCCCAAGGGCGAGACATTGCCGATATTGGTCCGCAGCCGTCCGTCCCGCACCCGCTGGACGATCTCATTCAGTTGGGCACGATCGGCCTCGACCACGAAGTCGATCGCCAGGCCGCCCGCGGGCCTGGCTTCGACCGGCCCGACGATGGACACCAGCGTTCCGCCGGCTCGGATCAGGCCCGCGGACCGCTTGCCGATGTCGCCGCCGATGAGGTCGAAAACCAGATCCACGCCACCGACATCTTCGAGAACGTCGTTCTGAAGATCGACGAATTCCTGCGCGCCGAAGTCCTGCGCCTTCCGGCGGTCGGCCGCGCGCCCCGTGCCGATGACATAGGCGCCGGCCTCTCGCGCCAGTTGTGTCACCATCGAGCCGACGGCGCCCGCCGCGCCATGCGCGAGGACGCTTTGGCCTGGCTGAAGGCGGCCGTGCTGGAACAGCCCTTGCCAGGCGGTCAATCCCGAGATCGGCAGGCTCGCGCCCACCGTGAAGTCGACGTCACCCGGCAGGGCTGCGAGGTTGCGGGCCTCGATCGCCATATATTCGGCCAAGCTGCCGTCGCGATACCAATCCGCGAGGCCGAACACCCGCTGTCCCACTGACAGACCCGTCGTGCCGTATCCCAGCGCGGTCACCACGCCGGCGAGCTCATGGCCGGGGATCGACGGTGTTCGGTCACGATCTGCGCGATCTGTCCAGGTCGAGGGCCAGGTCAGTTCGGTGGGCACGAATCCCGACGCATGGACCCGAACGACGACGTCGTTGATGGCCGCCCGCGGCTCGGGCCGCTCCGCCAGCTTCATCCCGGCCGTTCCCGCGGCCTGGTCCGTAACGACGATCGCCTTCATGGTAATTTCCTCCTTGGGTTACCCCTCCCCGGCGTCATTGCGAATGAAATTCAGAGAACGTTAGGAAGAATATTTTTTGGCGACGAAATTGTGCTGCGTACCCAACAGGCTTTGCGCCGTATAGCCGCGCGCCAGGGCCATCCCGCCGAGCGGATGCTCGAGCATGGCTTGCGGCTCCGAAACCAGAACATTCTGGCGAATATCGATGCCTTTCAAATCATCGATCGCTTCCAAATATTCATGCCCCGGCCGTCGATTAAAAAACTGAGGGGCAAAGATGTAATCGATAAGCCACTCAATCTTGATATCGCCCTGGCCACTTAACCCGTTCTGCTCCGCATAGACTTTAAGAGCCTCGGGGCTGTCATAAATCAGATGCACCCAAGGATGGCCTTCCAGACATCCCAGATGATGCCCATACGGCGATTGCCAGAGAGGGGCGGCGTGGGAGAAAATAGTTCCGCCCGGCCTGGCCACCCGAACCATCTCGGTAAAACCGGCTTGGATGTTTTCGACGTGCTCCATCGTCGCGACGGAAAACACCAGATCAAAATAATTTTCCGGCAGTCCCGATTCCTCGACGCCGGCGCAATGGAAGAAAGCTCTTCTATGCTTAAAGTCCTTGCCGACGTCTTTGACGACGTCCAGGCCGTGAACCTCCGAAGCGCCGTTCGCCACGAAATACCGGCAGTCGTTCCCATTGCCGGCGCCCACCACCAGAACTCTGGCGCCCTTTATGGATTGAAATTCGGACGCGTTGACAGCGGCGCGTTCCTGGTAGGACTTGCCGTTCAGCCTTTCAATCCTGGCTGCCCGTTGCTTCTGTCGAAAACGCCTGGCCGATTCGTAGAGGGCATTGCCGGCGAGGATTTTCTTTGCTGTCTGGTAAAACAAGGCGAGTCCTCATGACTTGGCTTGATGCTGCCGGAACTTTCCAGAGGACCTTTGGCCAATCCATTAAAGGTAATGCTATGGGTTCTGATATGGAAGGCAGCCGTCGTCTCAAGGCTAGTCCCGCAGATCCGCCAGCCCGGCAACGGTGACGTTCAGGTCGTTCACTAGACCGTCGGACAGGGCATAGACCCAGCCATGCACTTTCAGGCTTTGGCCCCGTGCCCAGGCGTCCTGGACGAACAGGTCTGACGCGACATTGCGCACCTGGCGCACCACATTGAGCTCGCAGAGCCGGTCATAGCGCTTGTGCTCGTCGGCGATGGCCGACAATTCCGCCTGATGCCGGGCGGCGACTTCGCGGATGGGGTGCAGCCAGTGATCGACCAGGCCCAGCCTTTTGCCATCCACCGCGGCCGAAATGCCGCCGCAGCCATAATGGCCGACCACGATGATATCTTTGACCTTCAGGACATCGACGGCGAATTGCAGTACCGACAGATAATTGGCGTCCTGCGGCGGGGCCAGGTTGGCAACATTGCGGTGAACGAACAATTCGCCCGGGTCCAGGCCGACAATCTCATTGGCGGGAACCCGGCTGTCGGAGCAGCCGATCCACAGATATTGGGGCGCCTGCTGGCTCTCCAGCCTTTTGAAAAAGCCCTTGTCCTGGGCGACCTTGGCGGTGGCCCAGGCACGGTTATTGGCTTTGAGATCGTCGAGCATCAGGGCCGTCTATAGCCAAGGCGGCGAGGTTTATAAAGGCCGCTTCCAGGCCAGCAATTTGGCGGTCTGGGTCTGCACCACTTCGCCTTTCTGGTTCAGGGTGTCGCTTTTGAGGGTGATGAAGCCCCGGTCCGGGCGCGAGCGCGACGGCGTCACCGCCAGAATTTCGCTTTCGACATGCAGGATGTCGCCCGGCCGGGTAGGGCGCGGCCAGCGCAACTCCACTTCCGCCCCGATGGTGCCGCCCGCAAGCTTGGGACCGCTTTCAACCAGCAGCTTCATGGTGATGGCGGCTGTGTGCCAACCGCTGGCGGCCAAGCCGCCAAAGAAACTGTGCTTGGCGGCTGCGCCATCGGTATGAAAGGGCTGCGGATCGAAGGCGCGGCCGAATGCCGTGATCGCCGCTTCAGCGATCACGACTTGCGCCGTGACAAAGCGCTGGCCGACGGAAATATCTTCCAGATAAAGCGGTGTTCGCATCAATCCCTCTGGCGCAATCTGTTTCTCTATAGCAGGCTAGCGGGGCACGGACAGCACGGACGGAACATTCCGCCGAGCCACCCGTTGAAGCGGCACACCGCCACCAAGGAGCAAACCTCATGGCAAAAGCGAAGAAGTCGAAAGCGAAAAAAACAAAATCATCGCGCGGCAAGAAGAAGAGGCCCGCGGCGAAGAAATCGGCGAAGCGATCGGCCAAGAAATCCCGCGCTTCCGCTTCCCGGGGCGGCGCCCGCAAGACCAAGAAAACCGCCAGCCGAGGCCGTAAAGCGGCGGCCAAGCGCCCTGCCAAAAAGACCCCATCCAAAAAAACCGCCAAGAAAACGGCCAAGAAACCCGCGCCCAAACAGACCGTGGGCGAAGGCAATTACGAAGCCAGCCGCAGCTTCCTCAAAGACCAGTCGGACTTTGTGAAGCGCAACCAGGCGAACATTCCCGCCATGGGCAAATCCGCGGAAGCTGCCCTGGAGGGCCCCGAAGGCGATGGCCTGCGCGCCGCGGAAGACGAAGCGCGCAGTCATTCCAAAGAGTAATCTGCGCCGGATGGCGGCCGGTCAGTCCGGCCGCTTTTTTTCGTCCGGCATGAAGTCCAATACCGCGCCATTGATGCAATAGCGCAGGCCCGCGGGCCCCGGCCCGTCGGGAAAAACATGGCCCAGATGGCCCTGGCACTGGGCGCAATGCACTTCGGTGCGGCGCATGCCATGGCTGCTGTCGGTGGTGGTTTCCACCGCGCCGGGCTTGGGCGCGGTAAAGCTGGGCCAGCCGGAGCCGCTATTGTATTTGGCCCCCGACTCGAACAAAGGCGCGCCGCAGCCGGCGCAGAAAAATTCGCCCGGGCGCTTTTCATGATTGAGGGCGCTGGTGCCGGCGGGCTCGGTGCCGTGTTCGCGCAGAATGCGGTGCTGTTCGGGGGTGAGTTTGCGTGTCGTCATGACAACTCCTTTGCCCCTTAATACGGCTGCAGCGGCAGAAGGTTACGGGGCCTCAGCCACCGTCATCTTCAAGGTATCGCTCAGCAGTCCGGTATTGCCGAAGGCAAAGCCCGCTTTATAGGCGATATCGTCCACCTTCCAGCCCTGGGCCGTGTTCACCAGCAGGACCTGATCGGTCCAAGTGACCGGCTTGGCGCTTTTGTCCTGATAGGTGAGATTGACGCTGCACTGGCCCTGTTTGGCATCGCCGCTGCAGGGCCCCAGCCGATAGGACGTAAATCCTTCGAACAGCGAGGAAAACAGATCGCCTTCGATCAGCGGCGGCGAATTGCGATTGGCCTTCTGAAACCGGCTTTGCGCCGCCGCGGCCGCGGCGATCAATTGGTTCAGGCGCGGCGACAGCAGCGGGGCATAGCGCGCCCGCGCGGCGGCGTCCGGGATGCCACCCTGATGCGGCAAACCGGCATAAGTCGCGTAAAAGCCATTGGCCGCCCGTTCCAAACCGCCCATATCCTGGGCCAGGGCGGGAGCGGCGAGCAACACGCTGCACAAAACAACGACCCGCCTCATGGATGTTTGTTCAGGGCATCGCGGATTTGCCGCAGCAGCAGGATTTCTTCGGTGGGCGGAGGCGACGCCTCGGTGGACGGCTTGGGCGCCACCAGCTTGTTCAGCTGGCGCAGCATCAGGAACAGCACAAAAGCGATGATCAGGAAATTGATCACCGCATTGATGAACAAGCCATAATTGATGGTGACATCCTTGGCCGCCTTGGCCGCGGCAAGGGTATCGACGGTGCGGTCGCCTTTGATGACGAAGAAGAAATTCGAAAAATCCACTCCGCCCAGCGCGAGGCCGATCGGCGGCATGATGATGTCATTGACCAGGGAATTGATGATTCCCGTGAACGAGGCGCCGATGATGACGCCGACGGCCAGATCCAGCACGTTGCCGCGCATGGCGAATTTTTTGAATTCTTCGAACATGGGTTGGCGCCTTGCCAAAATAGCGCCTCAAATTTAGTCGCCCCGCCTCAGACCAACAAGGCCTCAAGCCAACAAGGCCTTAGGCGGTTTTGGCGTTCGCCACCAAGGCGCCGGGAACCGTGAGGGTGACGGTGACGCCCAAATTGTCCGATTGGATGGCGAGACCCGCGCCCATTTCCGCGGTCAGGGCCCGGATGACCTGGAAGCCGATGCCGCCATCCTTGCCGGTATCGAAGCCTTCGGGCAGGCCGATGCCGTCATCGCAGACCGAGATGAACAGCGTCCCCTCCTCGCCGCTTTCGCAGGTGATCGCCATGGCCACGGGCACGCCCGCGGGATGGGAATATTTGATGGCATTGGTCAGGATTTCGCTGATCACCAAAGTGAGCGGCTGGACATATTTGGCCAGCACCTGGCAGTCCGCGCCATGATGTTCGATATGGACCGGCTGCAATTCGGACGAAAAGGCCTGGACCAGGGCGCTGCAGATCTCCTTCAGATGCGTGTTCAGGGTGACCGTGCCCTCCTGGGGCATATGAGCCAATAGGCGGTGAATCTGGCCGATGGTGGCGATGCGGGCGGCGATGCCGTCGAACATCATGCGCAGTTCGGCACTGCTATGGGGCTGGGGAGCCTTGCCCACGGCCCGGGCTTGCAGGCGCACCAGGCTGCCCAAAAGGGCCAGGCTATTGGCCACCCGGTGATTGGCTTCGGCGACCAGGTCGGTATGCAGGGTAGGGAGGGAACGGTGATCCATGGGTTACCTCTTTTCAGCCGGCATCCTGCGCCGGCGAAAAACTTTATGCAAGATAATTATTCAATATAATCAATGAGTTAAGTGAGCATAAGTGGTAAACGGTACGTTCTAAGCTCTTGCTGCAGACAAGGACGGTTTTTTATAATCCACAACCTGGGAACTATGGGAACTCTGCTGAGTTTGCACATAGTTAGTAGAAGGAGAGTCTCCGTGAGTTCCGATCTGACGCGCGGCGAGCGTTTGCAGATTATGTTGACCCCTGAAGAGCTTGAGGCGGTCGACAACTGGCGATTTTCCCGCCGGATGCCCAGCCGGGCGGCGGCGGTGCGGGAGTTGTTGAAGCGGGGGCTGGCAGCGGAGGGCTTCGCCCTGGCTGACGGCGGCAGCAAATCCCAGGATTTTGGCGTGACGGCCGCCTCCAGCGGCGGACCCTCCCGCACCCGCAAGGCTGACAACGACGGCGCCAGCGGCGAATAACCCGCTTCCGGCTTGATTTTCCCTTCGGATTGCTCTTAAACGCGCCCTCTTTCGAGCCGCCCGGCAGGGCATGCCGTGGCGGCTCATGAAAGCATATCCGAGCCATCCGGCTCCGCGAGGAGAGCAAAATGCCCAAGATGAAGACCAAGTCGGGCGCCAAAAAGCGCTTTAAATTCACCGCGACTGGGAAACTGAAGACCGGCAAGGCCTATAAGCGCCACCGCCTGATCAGCAAGTCCAAGCGTACCCGCAAGGAAGACCACGGCACCTTGTCGGTCTCCGAAACCCAGCGCGTCTCGCGCTGGATGCCCTACGCGTAAGGAGAGGACAGCCCATGTCACGCGCACCCCGTTCCGTCCCCAGCCATGCCCGCCGCAAGAAGGTCTTCAAGGCCGCCAAAGGCATGCGCGGCCGCCGCAAGAACAACATCACCACCGCCAATGCCGCGGTCGATAAATCGCTCCAGCACAATTACATTGGCCGCAAGGAAAAGAAGCGCAATTTCCGCGCTCTTTGGATCCAGCGGATCAACGCCGCGGTGCGCGAGCACGGCCTGACCTATAGCCGATTTATCAGCGGGCTCGCCGGCGCCGGTATCGAGATCGACCGCAAGGTGCTCTCCGACCTCGCCATCCACGAGCCCGTCGCCTTCAAGGCTCTGGTGGATCAGGCGGCAAAGGGTTAGGTCGGATAAGCAAAAGGTCCAGTGGACCTTTTGCCCCGACCTAACGCCGCAGCGTCGCGTGCCCAAACGCGACGCGAGGCCGGAGTACTGCCGACGCTTCTCCGGAGTGACTATGGCCGACATCGCCAAACTTGAAAGCGAGCTTCTTGCGCAGATCGCCGCCGCGCCGGATGAGGCTGCGCTGGAAGCCCTGCGGGTCTCGGCCCTGGGGAAAAAGGGCTCGGTCAGCGAGCTGATGAAATCCTTAGGGACCATGAGCCCGGAGGAGCGCAAGACTCAGGGCCCGCTGCTGAACGGCTTGCGCGATGCGGTGACGGGCGCGATCGCCGCCCGCAAAGCCGCGCTGGGGGATATAGCGCTTAACGCGCGCCTCGCGTCAGAAGCCATCGATGTCAGCCTACCGCCGCGCCCCGAAAGCCAAGGCAGCGTGCATCCGATTTCCCAGGTGCTGGAAGAAATCACGCTGATCTTCGCCGATATGGGCTTCGCCGTCGCCGAAGGCCCCGACATCGAATATGACGATTACAATTTCACCAAGCTGAACATTCCGCCTGACCATCCGGCGCGGCAGATGCAGGACACCTTCTATGTCGCCCCCCAGGGCGATGAGAGCGCGCATGTCCTTCGCACCCATACCTCGCCGGTGCAGGTGCGCACCATGCTGAACCACCAGCCGCCAATCCGCATCATCTCGCCGGGGCGGACCTACCGGGTGGATTCCGATGCCACCCATTCGCCCATGTTCCATCAGGTCGAAGCGCTGGTGGTGGACCGGGGCATCCATCTGGGCCATCTGAAATGGACGGTCGAGGAATTCTGCAAGGCGTTTTTCGAGATCGACACCATCGAGCTGCGCGCCCGGCCCAGCTTTTTTCCCTTCACCGAGCCCTCGCTGGAATGGGACATGCGCTGCGACCGCTCGGTCCCCGGCCAGATCAAATTCGGCACCGGCAAGGATTGGCTGGAATTGGGCGGCAGCGGCATGGTCCATCCGCGGGTGCTGGCCAATTGCGGCATCGATCCGGCGCGTTACACCGGCTTTGCCTTCGGCTTCGGGCTGGACCGTATGGCCATGCTGAAATACGGCATTCCCGACATTCGCAGCTTCTTTGAGTCCGATCTGCGCTGGCTGCGCCATTATGGCTTCGCCGCGCTGGATATTCCCTCGCTGGACGGGGGACTGAGCCGGTGAAGCAGACATTCTCTCGATGCAATTATAGGTCCGCCTCCCCCGCGCGCGCGCAGCGCGCTGGTGGGGGAGGTGCCTGTAGCACGCCCTCGGGCGTGCGAAAGGCGGAGGGGGAAACAAAGCCATGAAATTCACAATTTCATGGCTGAAAGAGCATCTGGAGACCGATGCCGATGCGCCGACCATCGCCGAGAAGCTGACCAGCATTGGGCTGGAAGTGGAAAGCATCACCGACGCCGGCGCGGCGCTGAAGGATTTCGTGGTCGCCGAGATCGTCACGGCCGAAAAACATCCCAATGCCGACAAGCTTCGGCTTTGCATGGTCAATGCCGGCGACGCCGCCCCGCTACAGATCGTTTGCGGCGCGCCCAATGCCCGGGCCGGGATCAAAGTTGTGCTGGCGCCCCCCGGCACGGTCATTCCCGCGACCGGCGAGGCGCTCAAGATCGGCAAGATTCGCGACGTGGAATCGCGCGGCATGATGTGCTCGGCCCGTGAGCTTTTGCTGGGCGAAAACCATGACGGCATCATCGAGCTCGGCGCCGATGCCGTGGTGGGTGCGGCCGCCATCGCGGGGCTTGCCCAAGCCGGATTGCTGTCCACCGATCCGGTGATCGATGTGTCCATCACGCCCAATCGCGGCGATGCCGCCAGCGTCTGGGGTATTGCCCGCGACCTGGCCGCCGCCGGGCTTGGCAAACTCAAATCCACAAGCATCGAGCCGGTGCCGGGAAAATTTCCTAGCCCCCGCAAGATCAGCCTGGATTTTGCGGAAGCTGACCGCGATGCCTGCCCGATCTTTGCCGGACGGCTGATCCGCGGCGTCAAGAACGGCCCGGCGCCGGCCTGGGTGCAGGAGCGGCTGAAAAGCGTGGGCATGAAATCGATCTCGGCCCTGGTCGATGCCACCAATCTGATCGCCCAGGATCGCGGCCGGCCGCTGCATGTCTTCGACGCCGATACGCTGAGCGGCAATCTGCATGCCCGCATGGCGCGCCCCCATGAACAGTTGCTGGCGCTGGACGATAAGACCTATGTGCTGGACGAGGGCACCGTCGTCATCGCCGATGACAGCTTCGCGCGCGGGATCGCCGGCGTGATGGGCGGCAAGGACACCGGCTGTTCCTTCGAGACCAAAAACGTGTTCATCGAATCCGCCTGGTTCGATCCGGCCCGTATCGCCCGCGCCGGACGGCGCCTGGGGATCATCTCCGACGCGCGGTATCGCTTCGAACGCGGCGTCGATCCAGGGTTCGTGCTGCCCGGGCTGGAGCTTGCTACCCGTCTGATCCTGGAATGGTGCGGCGGCGAGGCATCCGATGTGGTCATTGCCGGCGCGCCGCCCCCGCCGCATAAGCCCATCGCTTTCGATCCCGCTTTGGTCGAAAGCCTGGGCGGCATTCCGGTGCCTCTTTCGCAGATCATCGCCATCCTGAAAAATCTCGGCTTCCGCGTTGAAGGACAGGGGACGCTTGCGGTAACGCCGCCGAGCTGGCGGCGCGACATCGATGGCCCCGCCGATCTGGTGGAAGAAGTGGTGCGTATTCATGGTTTGGCCGAAGTGCCGTCGGTGGCGCTGTTGCGTCCTGCCGCCGTCGCCAAGCCGGTGCTGACGTCCTCACAGCGCCGGTCCCGGCTGGTGCGCCGCAGCCTGGCGGCGCGCGGCTTCAACGAATGCGTGAGCTTTTCCTTCATCGGCCGCGATCACGCCAAATTGTTCGGCGGCGGCGATGAAGCGCGGCAATTGACCAATCCCATCGCCTCGGACCTCGATGCCATGCGGCCGTCGCTACTGCCCTCCTTGCTGGCGGCGGCATCGCGCAATGCGGCGCGCGGATTCTCCGAACTCAAATTGTTTGAAATCGGCGCTGCTTTCCAAAGCGGCATGCCGGAGGCGCAAAGCACCAATGCCGCAGGGCTGATCGCCGGCAGTGGGGTGCGGGATTGGCAGAAATCCGGCCATCCCGCCGATGCCTTCGACGCCAAATCCGCACTCTATGCGGCGCTGGAAGCCGCCATGGGCGGGGCGATGACGGCGCCCATCACCGCCGGCGCGCCCGGCTGGTTTCATCCGGGCCGCAGCGGCGCTGTCACGCTGGGTCCCAAACAGCTGGGCTGGTTCGGCGAACTGCATCCCAAGATCCTGGCGGCGTTCGATCTGAAAATGCCGGTTTCGGCCTTCGAGCTGAATCTGGATCTGATTCCGGAAGGCAAAGCCAAGGGCAAGGCTCGGCCGCCCTTCTCGCCGTCGCCGTTCCAGGCGATCGAACGCGATTTCGCTTTTGTGGTGGATCGCAATGTCGCGGCCGGTGATCTGGTCCGCGCCATCAAAACCGCCGAGCGCAACCTGATCGAAAATGTTGCGCTGTTCGACGTCTATGAAGGCAAAGGGGTGGGCGAGGGCAAGAAATCTCTGGCCGTGGCGGTGCGCATCCAGCCCAAGGACCGCACCCTGACCGATGCCGAGATCGAGGCGCTGGCGCAGAAGATTGTCGCCGCTGCGCTCAAACTTGGCGCGAGTCTTAGAACATGACCCCCTCCCCCTTCGCTGGCCGTAGGGCCAGCTACGGGCACTCCCCCTCCAGCGCGCTTACGCGCGCGAGGGGTAGCGGAACATGACACGCGCATTTGATGCCAAAAGCGCGCTGGCCTTTGTCATCGCCTTTGGCTTTGTCAGCCTCTTCGCCGATGCCGCTTATGAAGGCATGCGCGGCATTTCCGGCCCCTTCCTCGCTACTCTCGGCGCCAACGGCACCGCTGTGGGCGTCATCGCCGGCGGTGGGGAATTTATCGGCTATCTGTTGCGGCTGGCTTCGGGGCGGCTGGCGGAAAAAACCCGTGCCTATTGGCTGATTGCGATCCTGGGTTATGTGCTGCAGATGGCCGCGGTGCCGGCGCTGGCGCTGGCGGGGAACTGGCAGGCGGCCGCGCTGTTCATCGTGCTGGAGCGCAGCGGCAAGGCGCTGCGCAATCCTTCCGTGAACTGGATGCTGAGCCGCGCCGGCGCCAAGATCGGTCAAGGCTGGGCCTTTGGCCTGCATGAAGCCATGGATCAGACCGGCGCCTGCGCCGGACCGCTGATCGCCGCTTTGGTGCTGGCGCACCATGGCGATTATCGCACCGCCTTTCTGTGGCTGGGCATTCCCGCGGCGCTGACCGTGATGACGGTGATCGCCGTCAAGCTGCGCTTTGCCTTTGCCGGCCATATCGCCCACGCGCCGGCCAAGGACGGCACAGCGCGCCTGCCCCGCGCCTTCTGGATCTATGTCGCGGCCTCCGCCCTGGTCGGTTTCGGTTTTGCCGATTATCCGCTGATCGCCTTTCATTTCGCCAAGGACGCGGTGCTGAGCCCAAGTTGGATTCCAGTCTTTTATGCCATCGCCATGGGCGCATCCGGAGCCGGCTCATTGGTATTCGGGCGCTGGTTCGACAAAAGCGGTAGCGCCGTGCTGGTGCCGGGCTTTGTGATCGGCGCCCTGGTGGCGCCGCTGGCCTTTTATGGCGGCGCGGCGCTGGCGTTGGCGGGCGTGGTGCTTTGGGGAATTTCCCAAGGCGTGCATGACGCGGTGATGAATGCGGCCCTGTCCAATTTCGTGCCGGAATCCATCCGCGCCCGCGCCTTCGGTCTGTTCTCGGCGCTTTACGGCATCGCCTGGTTCGCCGGCAGCGCCTTGTTGGGACTTCTATACGATCACGACCGGCTGGCGATGGTGGCGGTCTCGGCCGCCGCGCCCTTGTTGGCGCTTATTCCGCTGAGCTTGGCGCTGCGAGAAAATCGCGCAGCAAACTAGGCGCCGCGCCCACATCCTTTGCCAGCTTCTCGAATTCCGCCCGCGCGCGCGGATTGGCCCGCTGATGCCGCGCGGCGAAAATAAATTCGTTCTTCAGCGAATGTTCCAACCCGGTCAGCTCGGTCACCCGCACCTTGTAGCCCTGCGCTTCCAGAAATAATCCGCGCAGCACATTGGTCAGATGGGCGCCGAATTCGCGGCGCTGGATGGGATGGCGCCAGAGCTGTTGCATGGGGCCCTTGGCGTCTTCCAGCTCCCGCGCCAGCTCGGCCTGGCAGCAGGGTACCAGGGCGATGGTTTTGGCATCATGCTTCAGCGCGAACAGGATCGCCTCGTCGGTGGCGGTGTCACAGGCATGGAGCGCGGTGACGATATCGACCGGGCCGACCCCCGCCTCCCCGATCCGCCCTTCCACGAATTCCATCCGGGCAAATCCGCTTTCGGCGGCGATTCGGCGGGCCGTAGCGACCAGGTCGGGCCGCGCTTCCACCCCGATCACCTTTCCCCGTCCCGCCGGCGCGAAATAAAGATCGTAGAGAACGAAGCCGAGATAGGATTTGCCGGCCCCCAGATCGGCCAGCACGGGCTGATCCGTATGCGAGAGAGCGGCATCGATGGCCGGTTTGATCAGCTGGGCCAGATGCTGGACCTGTTTGAGCTTGCGCCGCGAATCCGCGTTCAGTCCGCCATTCTGGGTGAGGATGTGCAGGGCTTTCAGCAGGGGAACCGACTGGCCCGGCCATAAATCGGCCAGTTCTTCGGTTTTGTCGGGTTTTGCGGCCATGCTGAGAGACTAACTGCCTGGACGGTCCTGGGAAACTGCCCCTTTTGCGCCGCGCTGGACGCCGCCGCCCCCCGCCGCTATGAACCGGCCCCGGCCTCAAGCAGCGAAGCGTTAGGCCATAGGAAATGCATGCCCGATCTTTCCCAAATCCGCAATTTTTCCATCGTCGCCCATATCGACCATGGCAAATCCACCCTGGCCGACCGGCTGATCCAGACCACCGGCGGGCTGACCAGCCGGGAGATGACCAATCAGGTGCTCGATTCCATGGATATCGAGCGCGAGCGGGGCATCACCATCAAGGCCCAGACCGTGCGGCTGGACTACAAGGCGGCCGACGGCAAGACCTATGTCCTCAATCTGATGGACACGCCCGGCCATGTCGATTTCGGCTACGAGGTCAGCCGGTGCCTGGCCGCCTGTGAAGGCGCGCT
>JAICHV010000061.1 GCA_025924715.1 Alphaproteobacteria bacterium | reverse complement strand
TGGAATCCCTCTCCGCCTATGCGCGCCAGTTCCTGGAGCTGATGCAGAAGCCCGACGTCGATCATATCGAGGGCCTGTCGCCTGCCATCTCCATCGAGCAGAAGACCACGTCCAAAAACCCGCGCTCCACCGTCGGCACGGTGACGGAAATCTATGACTATCTGCGCCAGCTCTTTGCGCGCGACGGTGTGCCCTATTCCCCGGCCACGGGCCTTCCCATCGAAAGCCAGACCGTCAGCCAGATGGCGGACCGCATCATGGCCCTGCCGGAAGGCACGCGCCTTTACCTGCTGGCGCCCATCGTGCGCGGCCGCAAGGGCGAATACCGAAAGGAACTGGCAGAGCTGCAGAAGAAAGGCTTTCTGCGCGCCAAGGTGGACGGCAAATTCTATGACATCGGCGCCACGCCCGCCTTGGACAAAAAGCTCAAGCACGACATCGAGATCGTGGTGGACCGCATCGTGGTCAAAGCCGATATCGGCAACCGCTTGCCGGATTCCATCGAGACGGCGCTGAACCTGGCGGAAGGCCTTCTGGTCGTCGAATTCGCCGACGAGAAGGAGAAGGACGGCAAGCCCAGGCAGATGCTGCTCTCCTCGAAATTCGCCTGCCCGGTTTCCGGCTTCACCATTCCGGAGATCGAACCGCGGCTTTTCAGCTTCAACAATCCCCATGGCGCCTGCCCTGAATGCGACGGGCTGGGCGTGCAGAATTATTTCGACGAAGCGCTGGTGGTCCCGGACGAGACTTTGTCCCTCAAGAAGGGCGCTGTCGCCCCCTGGTCCAAATCTTCCTCGCCTTACTATCTCCAGACGCTGGAAGCGCTGGCACGCCACTACAAATTCTCGATGAATGAGCCCTGGGAAGACCTGCCCAAGAAGGTGCGGGACATCATCCTGCATGGCTCTGGCGATGAGGTGATCAAATTCACCTATGACGATGGCATGCGCCGCTACGACACCAAGAAGGAGTTCGAGGGCGTCATTCCCAATATGGACCGGCGCTATGGCGAGACCGACAGCGCCTGGATTCAGGAAGAGCTGGAGCGCTTCCAGGCGGAAGCTCCTTGCGAGGTCTGCAAGGGCTATCGCCTGAAGCCAGAAGCCCTTGCGGTCAAGATCGGCGGCCTGCATATCGGCGAGGTCTGCCAACAATCCATCCGCGATGCCGACACCTGGTTCCGCGACATCGACAAGAAGCTGGGCAAGCAGCAACAGGAAATTGCCGTCCGCATCCTGAAGGAAATCCGGGCGCGCCTGAAATTCCTCAATAACGTGGGACTGGATTACCTCACCCTGGCGCGCTCATCCGGCACGCTGTCGGGCGGGGAAAGCCAGCGCATTCGCCTCGCCTCCCAGATCGGCTCTGGCCTGACCGGCGTGCTCTATGTGCTGGACGAGCCCAGTATCGGCCTACATCAGCGCGACAATTCCAAGCTGCTCGAGAGCCTCAAGGGCCTGCGCGACATGGGCAATACGGTGGTGGTGGTCGAGCATGACGAAGACGCCATCCGCCAGGCCGATCATGTGATCGATATGGGGCCCGGCGCCGGCGTCCATGGCGGCCATATCATCGCCGAAGGTACGCCCGCCGATATCATGGCCGAAAAGAAAAGCCTTACGGGGCGATATTTGACCGGGGCGGAAAACATTCCGATACCGGCGCGGCGGCGTCCGGCGGTGCATAACCGCTGGCTGAAAGTGATCGGCGCGCGGGGTAACAATCTCAAAAATGTCTCGGCGCAGATCCCCCTGGGCACCCTCACCTGCATCACCGGGGTTTCCGGCGGCGGCAAATCCACCCTTACCATCGAAACCCTTTACAAGGCGGCGGTGCGCAAGCTGGCGCAGGCCCGCGAACATCCCGCCCCGCATGACCGGATCGAGGGCCTGGAATTCCTGGACAAGGTGATCGATATCGACCAGTCCCCGATCGGGCGCACCCCGCGCTCCAATCCGGCCACCTATACCGGCGCCTTCACCCCCATCCGCGACTGGTTCGCCGAATTGCCGGAATCCAAGGCGCGCGGTTATGAGCCTGGCCGCTTCAGCTTCAACGTCAAGGGCGGACGCTGCGAAGCCTGCCAGGGCGACGGCGTCATCCAGATCGAGATGCACTTCCTGCCCGACGTCTATGTCCAATGCGATGTCTGCAAGGGCAAGCGCTACAACCGCGAAACCCTGGACGTGAAATTCCGCGACAAGTCGATCAGCGATGTGCTGGACATGACGGTGGAAGCGGGCGCCGAATTGTTCAAGGCGGTGCCGTCCATCGCCGACAAGCTGGAGACGCTCAAACGCGTCGGCCTGGGCTATATTTCCATCGGCCAGCAAGCGACCACCCTATCGGGCGGCGAGGCCCAGCGGGTCAAGCTCAGCAAGGAATTGTCGCGCCGTGCCACCGGCCGCACGCTTTACATCCTGGACGAGCCCACCACCGGACTGCATTTCCACGACGTCAAAAAGCTGCTTCAGGTGCTGCAGGAGCTGGTCGACAACGGCAATACCGTGGTGGTGATCGAGCACAATCTGGAAGTGATCAAGACCGCCGACTATATCGTCGATCTCGGCCCCGAAGGCGGCGACGGCGGCGTCCAGCTCGTGGCGCAAGGCTCGCCCGACGAGGTGGCGAATAACCCCCGCTCCTATTACGGCCAATATCTCAAGCCACTGTTGAAAAGCCGTGAGCCGGCGAAGAAGCTGCGGGTGGGATAAGCTGGTGCATCATCCCGGCCAAGTCGGGATAATAGGACAATTGCCGCCTCAGCCGCTCGATCTGCGCCGGCGTGAAGCGCGTCGCGCCACGTCCCGAGACGCCGCGGTTGAAGCGAAATTCATCCCGGTTCTCCCACACCGCGTCCAGCGCGAATTGGCATTGCTCGCGGCTGCGCGCCAGGCCGGAATGCTCCAGGATGCGTTCCAAGCTGGTGGCGGGATCGGCGCGGAAGTCGTCATAATCCAGCAACAGTACCCGCTCCGGCGCGCCGCGCGCATAATCCAGCCAGGTGGCGAAATAACTGGCGTACCAGCCGCCATAGATATCGATCAGGAAGTCGCCGCGCGCTTCCTGATTCATGGCGGCGAATTGCACCGGCACCTGGGCGTTCAGCCAATTGTCCGGCGATAGCGGATCGCGGTCCAGCATTTCGCCATAAGACGCCAGCATGTCGGGGATCGGCCGCAGCATGATCACCGGCTTCAGCCCAAAGGCCTCGATGAAATGCCGGTTGGCCGGAAGCGCCTGCATATGTACATGCGTCACCATCGGACGGCTGGGGATATGGCCCGCGTAATACATCAGGAAGGTCGGCAGATAGAAGCTCGCATCCCGCCCGCCTTGCGCATGCACCGTGCGCACCAGCGCCCCGTTTATGGCGGCGATGGCGGCGGAGCGCAGATAGGTGCCCGCCGATTTCGGCGCAAAGGCGAGCAGCACCGATGGCCGCCGCTCGCCCAGTTCACCCAGATAATGTGCGAAATCGCCGTCAAACCTGCCGTCACAGGCAGGCACGGAAAAGGCGGCTTGCGCCGCTTCCGGATCCAAGAAGACACTCATCGCCTGTAAAGCCGGCTTACCCCAGCCACAGTGTGCCGCACACAGCTTAAAGCCGCCCTACCGCCGCGATGAAAATGCGGCGTTTCGCAATCAGCGTTAATGCGTATTAGGCAAGATTTCCGCCGAAGTCAGGGCGCGATAGATGGCGGCGCCCGCGCCCAGCAGCAATCCCAGCAGCAAAGGCGCGATCAGGAATTTCAATCCGGAGGCGAGCGGCATCTGCATCGCCATCTGATGGAATTGCGCCGCCGCCATGGCGGTGGAGATTTCCATCCCCGGCATCAGGCTCTGGGGGCCTTCGACGGCAACCTGGATGGCCGCCGACAGCAGTCCAACGGGCAGCACCACGGCCAGCGCCACCGCCAGGATGCGCCAGAAATTTCCCGCGGTAAGCTGCCAGGCGCGGCTGAGCAAAGGCCCATTCTCGCTGGTCGCCAGGGCCGGCAACAACATGCCGAACCGCAGCACAAAATAAAGACAGGCGAGATAGAACACCAGTTGCAGCAATTGCAGCGCCGCGATGCTGACGGGCGGCGCGCCGGCGCCCAGTTGCAGGAATTGCGCGGCCACGCCCACCACCAGCAACGGCAGCAGCAGCAGACCCAGCAGCCCCATGACGGCGCGGAACAGCCGCCATTCGGTAGCGCTGAAGGCGAAATGGACCAGCGCGCCCTGCTTGCGGGCGCCCAGCGCCAATTGGGTCACCGGCACGCTCATCATGGTGGAGAGCAGCAAGGCGGCGATCACGTAACAGATCAACCCCAGCAGTTGCGGCCCCATCCCGGCATAGATGCCCGAGGCCAGGGCATCGGCCATCGCCTCGTAATAGCGGCGCAGCACGAAAAAGCCGATCACGGTCAGCAGGATCATGGGCAGCCAGATAAGGCCGATGATCGCGCCCAGATGGGTGAAGGTGAACCGATAGGCCTCGCGAATGGTCGCCAGGACAGGGATTTTTTTCATAGACCTTTTCCGCAGCCATCCTGGAGACGGCGCGCCGGATGGTTAGACCGGGACCTGGAATTCGTCAAACTTCAGAATTCGTCAAACGGGCGCAGATCGTCGAACACCGGGGGGCTGGGGGCGGTGACGTCCCGCCACAGGCTGACGGCCCAGGCGGTCACCGCGGTGGCCAGGGGGGCGGCGGTCAAGCCGCGCAAGGGGGCGGCCATCGCCTGCCAGCGGCTGCGCGGCACAAAAACGGCCAGCCCGACAGCGGCCGCGGCCAGAATGCCGGCACCCAGCACCAGGCGAAGCATATTGGGTCCGTTTTGTTCTTCGTCCATCGTCATCTCTTGCAACGCGTTGTGCCCGCTTCGGCGTATAATGGCCTGCTTCCGCTGGGCTGTCAGCAGGTCTGTCGGGCGAAGGGCCGCTTTTGCACACGCCAGAGCGTCGCAGCCCGCTCCGCGCAAAAACCCGTGTTCGCCCGCGAAAAAGTGTTAATGCTCGTTCATGCCGCAAAACCTACACATCATCGGCGGGGGCCTGGCGGGTTCCGAAGCCGCCTGGGCGGGTGCCGAGGCCGGTCTGGCCGTGACCCTGCACGAAATGCGCCCGGTCAGGGGGACTGAGGCGCATCAGACCGACCGGCTGGCCGAACTGGTCTGTTCCAATTCCTTCCGCTCCGACGATTGGCAGAACAATGCCGTGGGCCTTCTGCACGAAGAGATGCGCCGCGCCGGCAGCTTGGTGATGCGGGCCGCCGATGCCCACAAATTGCCTGCCGGCGGGGCGCTGGCGGTGGACCGCGACGGATTCGCAGGCGCCGTCACCGAGGCGCTGGAACGCCACCCGCGCATCACCCTGGCCCGCGAAGAAGTCACCCAATTGCCGCCGGCAGATTGGGGCAGCGTTATTGTCGCCACCGGCCCGCTCACGTCCGGCGCCCTGGCTGCCAGCATCGCTGAGGCCACCGGCAGCGACCAGTTGGCATTTTTCGATGCCATCGCGCCGATCGTCCACCGCGACAGCATCGATTTCTCGGTCGCCTGGTTCCAGTCGCGCTATGACAAAAAGGGCCCGGGCGGAGGCGATGCCGATTACATCAATCTGCCGATGGATCAGACGCAATACCAGGCCTTCATCGCCGCGTTGATCGCGGGCGAAAAGACCGATTTCAAGGACTGGGAAAAGTCCACCCCCTATTTCGAAGGCTGCCTGCCCATCGAAGTGATGGCATCGCGCGGCGAAGACACGTTGCGCTTTGGTCCGATGAAGCCGGTCGGCCTGTCGGACCCGCGCACCGGTTTTCGCCCCTATGCGGTGGTGCAACTGCGCCAGGACAACAAGCTCGGCACGCTGTGGAACATGGTGGGCTTTCAGACCAAACTCAAACATGGCGAGCAGAGCCGCATCTTCCGGACCATCCCGGGATTGGCTGAGGCGCAATTCGCCCGGCTGGGCGGACTGCACCGCAACACCTTCATCAATTCGCCGCGCCTGCTGGATGAACAGTTGCGATTGAAATCGCAGCCCCATATCCGTTTCGCCGGCCAGGTCACCGGCGTCGAAGGCTATGTCGAAAGCGCCGCCATCGGGATGCTGGCGGGACGCTTCGCGGCCGTTGAGGCGCTGGGACGTGACATGCCGCCCCCGCCGCCGACCACGGCGTTTGGTGCCCTCCTCGCCCATATCACCGGCGGCGCGGATGAGAAGACCTTCCAGCCGATGAACGTCAATTTCGGGCTGTTTCCCGATCTGCCGCCCGAACCGGTCAAAGCCAAGAGAGTCAAAGGCAAAGACCGCAAGCAGGCGATGAGCGAACGGGCCTTAGCGGACTTGGCCATATGGTTAGGCGACAAGGAAGCGGCGGAGTAGCGCCGATTAAAGCCGCCCCCGCATTGCCGCGCTGAGCAGCGCCATCTGGCGGCGATGGATCGGCACCTCGCGGCCTTGACGTTTCAAGTAAACCGGCACCAGCGCCGCCGGCAGCAACGCCGCCAGGGCCTTGCCCGGCCGGGGGCCGCGGCGCGCCGCCGCAAAATGATCGCGGGCGCGCAAAGCGGTCTGGCGCAGGAGCGCTGCCACGCGCATATCGTTCGGACCGGCAAAGAATTCCTCGGGCGTCAATGTGACGGCGCCGAGCAGATCCAGCGGCAGATACAGCTTATGACGGGCATTGTGGAAGGGCAGCGAACGCAGCAGCCCGGCCACGCCATAGGCCAGTGCCGCTTCGCGCGCGATCCCCGGCTCCCCGCCCAGGACCTGGATGGCCATGCGCATCAAACCCCCGCCGGTCGCATCCAGATAGGTTTCCAGCGCAGCGAAATCGGCGAATTGCTCGGCGGAGGAATCAAAGCTGCGCGCCGCGATCAGGGCCTCGATATCCGCCAGCGCGACGCGGCCGGTGGCGAACAGCGCCGCCAAACCCCGCGCCACGTCATGATTGCGGGGCGCGCCTTGCGCGGCGCCTTGCGCGGTCTCGCGCCACCATTCCAGGCGAATGGCGCCCAGCATGGGCTCGCGCACGGTCTCGGCCACGCGCGCCACTTCGTGATTGAAGGCATAGAGCGCCAGCAGCGCGCCCCGCAGCGGCGCCGGCGCGAACAGGGCAGAAAAATAGCGGTCGGGATCGGCGGCGCGCACCGCGGAGCCCAAAGCTTTGGCAAGATGCTGGTCCATGGACCTTCAAAAACGAAAGAGCCGCCCGCGGATGCGGACGGCTCAGTCTAAACGCGCGAGAGGGCGCCTAGTACAGGTGCCCCGCCGCCACCATGCTGAACAACATGGGGATCGACAGCAGGGTGTTGATGCGGCTGAACATGCCGGCGGTCTTGGCCGCGGCGGCCTTGTCGGCGGCCGCGATGTCGGGATATTTGCCGCCGATATTGAGCGCCTTTTGCTGGTTGGGCCAGATCAGGAACCAGACATTGAACCACATGATGGTGCCCAGCCACATGCCGATGCCGATGGCCAGATCCTTGGGCACCACCGGCCAGCCCTGGGTGCCCTGGCTGAGATCGAGCGTATAGGCTTCGATCAGATAGCTGTTGTGCATCGCCAGGGCGATGCCGAAGAGTAGCGTGCCCATGGCGCTCCAGCGGAACCAGAACAGCGCCGATGGCGTGATATAGCGGCCCAGCGCCGGTTTCAGTTCGTCGGGTATCTTGGGCATGGTGGGCGCGGCGACAAAATTGAAATACCAGAGCAGCCCGATCCACATCACGCCGCACAGCACATGCAGCCAACGCAAGGTGAAGAGCGCGAAGGTATAGGTGTCGAAGCCCTGTACCGAGCAATAAACCCCGACCAAGAGAATGGCGAGCACGAAGCCCGCGATCACCACATTGCGCAGATTACCCAGAAAACCGGCCATCCCAGCCCTCCCCTTTTGGTTGAGTCCCGGGGCGATTTATAGAAGGTTCCCGCACCGAAATCACCACACCTTGGCGGGGACGCAAGAATGACCTTGCCAATGCCATGGCCACGTCAATAATTCGGCGCGCGGCGTAAAGAGGCCTTCCATGAAAAACCCCCATTTCTCGATTCCGTTGGCGCTCCTGGCCGGATCCATGCTGTTGACAGGACTGGCCCAGGCGGATGAGCCGGACGGTCTGGTCCTGCCCCCCGGCTTCCACGCCACGGTGGTCGCGGACGGGCTGGGCGCGGTCCGCCATCTGGCGGTGCGGGACAATGGCGACATCTACCTGTCCACGGGGCGCGGCAAGCTGGCGGCGGGCACCGGAATCATTGCCGTTCATCAGGACGCCAATCACAGGGCCGATCAAACCCAACATTTCGGCGCCTCTGCCGGCACCGGCATCCGCATCCAAGGCAATGCACTGTATGTCGCCGACACGAACAAGGTTTACCGCTTCGATTTCCGAGGCGGCGAGTTGGTGCCCGCCGGTCAACCCATCGTTGTGGTGGACAATATCCCCGACAGCCGTGCCGCCAATCACGCCATCGCCCTGGACGGCAAAGGCAATCTTTATGTCGCGGTGGATGCCATGGCCAATCTCTGCACCGTGCCGGGCGCGCCGGCCAATGCTCCGCCGCGCGGCCTCAAGCCCTGCCCCGATCTGGGGGTGCGGGCCGGGATATGGCGCTTCTCCGCCAACAAGCCCAATCAGCAATTCGCAGCCGGCGAACAGATCGCCACCGGCAGTCGCGACTTGAACGCGATGGACATTGCGCCCGACGGTACGGTCTATGGTTTCATGCATGGCCGCGATACCACCTCGCGGCAATTTCCCGCCATAGTCAGCGATGCCGATGAAGCCAATATCGCGGACGAACTGCATGTCGTGAGCAAAGGCGCCGATTTCGGCTGGCCCTACACTTATTATGACGGTGTGCGCAAAGTCCGGCTGGTGGCGCCGGAATATGGCGGCGACGGCAAGACCGCGGCGACCGGGAATTATTCCTCTCCGGTTTTCACGCTCCAATCCAAGCGCGCCGCGCCGCTGGACATGGTGTTCTATGAGGGACGCAATTTTCCCGCCTCTTATCGGGGGGGCGCCTTCGTGGTGCTGCATGGCACGGGCGGCCAGGACATCCAAGGCGGCAAGACCGGCGACGATGTGATCTTTCTGCCGCGCGGCGCCGACGGAAAATTCGGCGCGCCGGTGATGTTTGCCGGCGGCTTCGCCGGCACGGCGCCGCCTGGCCCGAACGGGCGCGCCGCACCCCAATATCGCGTGACCGGCGCGGCCGTGGGTCCGGATGGTGCGCTCTATGTCGCCGATGGCGCAAAGGGGCGCGTCTGGCGCATCGCCTATGGCGGCTAAACGATAAGCGCGCGAGACCTTTTAGATCGCCAGCTTGCGCGGCCTGGCCGCGTTCAGCCAGGTCACCACGATCAAGCGCGTCACCATCACCGCGGTGAAGAACGAGGTGATGATGCCGACGCCAAGCGTGATGGCGAAGCCCTTCACCGGGCCGGAGCCCAGCTCAAACAGGATCAGCGACGCGATCAAATGGGTCATGTTGGCGTCGATGATGGTCGCCATGGCCCGGCGGAAGCCGGTGTCGATCGAGGCCAGGATTGAGCGGCCATTGCGCTGCTCTTCGCGGATGCGCTCATAGATCAGCACATTGGCGTCGACCGCCATACCCATGGTGAGGACGATGCCGGCGATGCCGGGCAAGGTCAGTGTGGCGCCGAACAGCGTCAGCGCCGCCAGCAGCAGCACCACATTGAGGGTAAGGGCGACATCGGCGAAAACCCCGAACAGCCCGTAACGCAAGATCATAAAGACAGTCACCAGCCCCAGCCCGGCGATCGCCGAGAGCCGCCCGGCCTTGACGGAATCGGCGCCTAGCTCGGCGCCGACCGTGCGCTCCTCGATAATCGGCACATTGGTCGGCAAGGCGCCGGCGCGCAGCAGAATAGCGAGATCATTGGCCGATTGGGTGGTGAAATTGCCGATGATCTGACCCGACCCGCCCAGAATGGGAGTCTGGATGTTGGGGGCCGTGATCACCTGTTTGTCCAGCACGATGGCAAAGCGGTGATTCACATTCGCCTTGGTGACATCGCCGAACTGGCGCGCACCCGTGCTGTCGAAGCGGAAAGCGACCACCGGGGCGCCGGTCTGGGAATCATTGCTTTGGGTGGCATCGGTCAGATGAATGCCGTCAACCGCTATCCGGCGCTGAACCACGATCTTGCCGGGCGGCGAGCCCTTGGGACCGCTGATATCCGGCAGAATCTCATCGCCGATCGGCGCCGTCGTGGCGTTGGGATCGGCGGCTTCGTCCACCAAGCGGAAGGTCATCTTGGCGGTCTTGCCCAAAAGTTCTTTCAGCCGCGCCGGATCCTGCAGCCCGGGAACCTCGACCAGAATGCGGTCATTGCCCGACGGCGTCACCGTCGGCTCGCGGGTACCCATTTCATCGATGCGCCGGCGCACAACCTCGATGGATTGCTGCAGCACCTGTGCGCGCGTCTGTGTCTTGAACCCATCGGTCATGCGCAAGGTGAACAACCCGCCGGACTGGGTCACGTCATATTGCTTGGCGCCGACGGACAGCACCGAACTCTGCATGGAGGGGTTCAACTGGTCGATCAGCTTGGCGGCTTCGGCGACTCTGGCGGGATCGGTCACCCGCACCTGCACGGTATCGCCCGTGTTGCTGAGATCGGCATCGGGAATCTGCGCCTTGCGCAAGGCGGTGCGAATTTCGCCGGTGAGGGCTTCGGCCTTTTCCTTGAGCACCTGGTCGTAATCGACCTGCAGCAACAGATAAGATCCGCCCTGTAAATCCAGACCATAATTGACGCGGTCATGGGGCAGCCAGGAGGGCAGCCGCGCCAGGGCGCGATCGGGCAAGGCGTTGGGCAAGGCGATCAGCAGTCCCGCGATCAGGACCAGCGCGGTGATTATCTTGGACCAGCCCGGAATCTGCAGCACGGCTTAGCTCTCGACCGGCTGGGTCTTGGCGCGCACATCGGTGAGCGTGGCCTTGAGCACTTTCACCTGCACGTTGTCGGCAATCTCGACCAGGATTTCGGGATCCTCGGCCGCCGAAGCCCTGGCCACTTTGCCCAGGATGCCGCCCGCCGTCACCACCACATCGCCGCGGCGCAAGCTTTCGACCATCTGGCGCATCTGTTTGACGCGCTGCTGTTGCGGGCGCCAAAGCAGGAAATAGAAAATCGCCAGCATCGGCAAAGCCAGCGTCAGGGTCTGGAACAGCGGGTCGGACATATTCATGGAATTTCGGTCTCTTAAGACGAAGAGCGCGGACTATAGCGGCCGGACCCCTGTTTGCAACCCAGGAAAATCAATGGCTTAGAATGCCAAATGGGGTTGAAAGCGGCGTCTTTCAAGCGCGCGCGACAAGCGGAGCGCTTTCACGGCCGATTTGACCGGGGGCCGGTGCTACGAACTGCGCCCTTCCAGCAGGCTGCTGGGATCGACCGGCTGGGTGCCGCGGCGGATTTCGAAATGGAGCTGCGGGATGGACACATCGCCGGTGTGGCCGGCATAGCCGATCACCTGGCCCTTGGTGACGGTATCGCCTTTGGCGACGATCAGCCGATCGGCATGGGCATAGGCGGTGATATAGCCGTCGGCATGTTTGATCAGCACCAGATTGCCGTAATCCTTGAGCTCGTCGCCGGCATAGCTGACGGTGCCGGCGGCGGCGGCATGGATCGGCGTTCCTTGCGCGGCCGCGATGTTGATTCCGTCATTGCGCTCCCCGCCATTGGTGGTGCCGAAGCTTGAAATCACCTTGCCGTTAACCGGCCAGACAAAGGCAGGATTGGGGGACTCATCGCTGCCGGAATTGGAAGCAACCGGCGGATCGGCCTGCGGCTTGGACGCCGGCGCGGCGCTTCTATCGCCCTGATAGACATAGGTGCGGGCGCTGTTGCCGGCGAGAGCTTTGGGCTTTGCCGGCGCGCGGGGCGCCACACTGGCATGGGGCGTCTGACTGGTATGGGACGCCAAACTGTTACGGGGCATAAGACTGTCATTGGCGTCCCAGCTCAGCATGGTCCGCGGCGTGTCGGGCATGCAGGCCGCCAGCGCGGGCAAGGCCAGCGCCAAGACGGCAGCGAATATCAGGCGGCGACGCATCGTTTCATGCCTTCTGCATGAGTGTCTCAAAATGGATCATCGGCGGCAAAAGTTTAGAAAAATTTAACCCCGAACGTCCCGAAGACCGGCGGTTTAATCTTTTGTTTACCAATCGCCCAGACTTTGCCTGAGTTTTTCCAGCACCGCATATTCGGTGAGGTTGAGGTGCAGCGGCGTCACCGCGATCTTCTTGGCCCAGATCGCGCCCATATCGCTGTCCTTGGCGGGCTCGGCATTGCGGCGCCGCAGGCCGATCCAGTAATAGGCTTTTTGCCGGGCATCGATGCGCTCCAGGATCTCGCTGGACTGAAGATCATATTGGCCCTGCGGCGTCAGCACCGTGCCCGTCACCTCATCCGCCTTGCAGCCGGGGAAATTGACGTTGATCAGCGTGCCCAGCGGCCAGCCCGCGGCCAGAAGTCTTTTCACCACCCCGGGGCCATGCACGGAAGCAGGCGACCAGTCGATCTCCAGCCGTCCGTTTTCGCCGATCTCTTGCGACAAAGCGATGGCGGGAATGCCCAGCGCGGTGCCTTCCATGGCGCCGGCAACGGTGCCGGAATAAGTGACGTCGTCGGCGACATTGGCGCCCAGATTGACGCCCGACAAGATCAGCGCCGGAGGCTTGTCTTTCAGCACATGTAGACAGCCCATCATCACGCAATCGGTGGGCGTTCCGGTGACGGCGAAGCGCCGCTCATTGATGGTGCGCAGGCGCAGCGGCGCGGTCAGAGTGAGAGAATGCGACGCGCCTGATTGTTCGGTCTCCGGCGCGATCACCCAGACATCGTCGCTCAAGGTGCGGGCGATGGTTTCGGCCACGGCCAAACCGGGCGCGTGAATGCCATCGTCATTGGTGACCAGAATGCGCATATGGGCGCGGGGATAGACCAAGGCTCGGATTTTCACAATGTGAAACTTGGGGCGCGCTGGAATCAAGACAGCCCACCCTCCCCTTGAGGGAGGGTGGAATCACGGACCGATCTTGGTCTTTCCGCCCATATAGGGCTGCAGCACCGTTGGAATTGCGATGCTGCCATCGGCTTGCTGATAATTTTCCAGGATCGCCACCAGGGTGCGCCCGACGGCGAGGCCGGAGCCGTTCAGGGTGTGCACTGGGCCTTTCACCTTGCCGGCGGCGTCGCGATAACGCGTGTTCATGCGCCGCGCCTGGAACGGGCCGCAATTGGAGCAGGAGGAAATCTCGCGATACGCAGCCTGCCCCGGTAGCCAAACTTCGATGTCATAGGTCTTTTGCGCCGAGAATCCCATATCGCCGGTGCACAGCGTCACCACCCGGTGCGCCAGTTCCAGGTTTTTTAGAATCTCCTGTGCTGCGTCGGTCATGCGCTCATGTTCGGCCGCGGATTGCTCAGGCGTGGTGATCGAGACCAGTTCGACCTTGGAGAATTGGTGCATCCGGATCATGCCGCGGGTATCGCGCCCTGCCGCCCCAGCCTCGGCGCGGAAGCAAGGCGTATAGGCGGTAAAACGCAGCGGCAAATCCGCTTCGTTCAAGATTTCGTCGGCGACGTAGTTGGTCAGTGAGACTTCGGCGGTGGGGATGAGCCACCGTTCATCGTTAAAAATACCATAGTCTTTGAATGCACTTACGCGCTTCAATGTGTCCCAATATTCATCGCCAAAACTTTGCTCAAACTCATCAAGTGCCTCCCCCTCGTACTCCTCAGGATATGAGAGGCCCTCCTTGTAGCGTCGAAGTTCCACTTCGTAAATCTTCTTGGCTTCTTTGCGAAGATACTTACGGATAGCAACGTGGTCTAAAGAACGTGTCGCAAACAAATCCTCTTCGAACTTAGGTAATTGGCCTGTACCGAACATCGCCGAATCTTTCACCAACACCGGCGGGTTCATTTCGGTATAACCGAACTTCTGCGCATGGCTGTCCAGCATGAATGCGCCCAGCGCCCGTTCCAGTTTGGCGAGATCGCCTTTGAGATAAACAAACCGCGCGCCCGAAACCTTGGCGGCGCGTTCGAAATCCATCTGGCCCAGCGCCTCGCCCAGCTCGAAATGCTGTTTGGGATTGTTGATCCCAGGCGGCTTGCCGAAGCTGCGCGCCGCTACCGGCACATTGGCGCTTTCGTCGGCGCCATCCGGCACGTCGTCTGCGGGCAGATTGGGAATGACCGCCAAAGCATCGCGCAAAGTTTTTTCCAATTCGCGCTGCTCCGCCTCGCCCTGCTGGATGGTCTCTTTCAGCCCGGCAACTTCCGCCATCAAAGCGGCGGCCTGGGTTTCATCCTTCTTCGCCTTGGCCTGTCCGATCGCCTTGGATGCCTCGTTGCGCCGCGCCTGGGCGGTCTGCAGCCGGACCAGCACCTCGCGCAGCGCCTTGTCCTTGGCCAGCAGGTCGTCCGCGATGGCGGCGCCGTCCAGTCCCCGCCGGCCCAGGGCGCGGACAAAGCCGTCCCGGTCGTCGCGCAACAGCTTAATGTCGTGCATGGATCTGATCCCTTTCCGCACGCTCATGCCATGGCCGGCCCGGCGGGTCAAAGTCACCGAAACCCGGCCAAATCCGCCGCTTCTCAGGCTTAAATTTTCCCTAAAACCACCCTGCCGATTTCCGAACCAGCGGAAACCAGGGGGCAACCGTGGCGGCCTATCCTGCGCTTTCCCGAAGGGAGTCCGGCCGGGCCGGACTGCGGAACCGTCATGGCCAAGTTCAGATATGCATTCCGCGCGCTAGGCCGGCGCGACGTCGCCGGTTCTGTCGCGTTGACCCTGCTGTTTGTCTGCGCCGCCGCCGGGGTTCATTTCCTGGTCCGCTGGGCCGAGGGTCTGCCGATCGAGGGCGCCTCGGTCGCCAACATCTTCATCGAGATGGGGCTGGTGGGCGGACCCACGATTTTTTACGCCCGTTATGTGATCGCCGCCCTCAAGCGCTCGCGCGCGCAGATGGGCACCCTGTCGCGCCGCCTCGCCACCGCCGTGGAACAGGCCGAGCAGGCCAGCCGGGCGAAATCGGCCTTTCTCGCCAATATGAGCCACGAGCTGCGCACGCCGCTGAACGCCATTCTGGGCTTTTCCGAAATCATGAAGGATCAGCATCTGGGGCCGGTGCACAACGCGCGCTATCTGTCCTATTCGCGCGACATTCATTCCTCGGGCCGGCATCTGCTGGGCATCATCAATGACGTGCTGGACCTGGCCAAGATCGAATCCGGCAAGATGACACTGGAAGACGCCGAGGAATTCGAGCTCACGCCCAGCATTGCCGCCGCGCTTACCATGGTGAGCGGGCTGGGTGAAAAATATGGCGTCGCCCTGACCGTCGATCTGCCGCAAACCGGCATCCGCCTGATCGGCGCCGAACGCATGCTGCGCCAGATCGTGATCAATCTCGCCGGCAATGCGATCAAGTTCACGCCCGAGGGCGGGAGCGTCACCGTCCATGGCAGCGTCGCCCCGGACGGGCGCTTTGTCCTGACGGTGCGCGACAGCGGCGTCGGGATGAGCGAGATCGAAATCGCCAATGCCCTGGTGCCGTTCGGTCAGAACGCCACCGCGATGAGCGCCAAGCATACCGGCACCGGCCTTGGCTTGCCGCTGGCCAAGGCGATGCTGGAACTGCATGGCGGGCGTTTGGAAATCACCAGCCGCCCGCAAAAAGGCACCACCGTGACGGTCAGCTTCCCCGCGGACCGGGTCTTGACCGGCGCGCGGGTGGCGGCGGCTTAACGCGCGACGGGCGTCAGCTCGCCACGATATCCTTATTGCGCGCGGCGTCCTGCTTTTTGCGCTCGCGTTCGATCAGCATCACGCTCAGGATCGAGATTTCGTAAAGCGCCACCAGCGGCACCGCCAGGCTCAACATGGAGAACGCGTCCTGCGGCGTGAAAATCCCTGCCACCCCGAATAAGCCCACATAAGCAAATCGCCTTGTTTCTCTGAGGCCTTTGGCGGCTACAATGCCGACCTTGCCCAACAAAGAAATCAGCACGGGCAGCTGGAAAGTGAGGCCAAAACCGATCATCAACGCCATCACCATATCGAGATATTCGCTGACTTTGGCCTGCAATTCGATGCCGATCGCACCGCCACCAGGCGTGATTTGATAGCTTTCGAAGAACAATATCGCCGCGGGCAGCGTGACATAATAGACGAACGCAGCACCCATAATGAACAGCACGGGTGTCCAGGCGAGAAACGGCAGAAACGCGCGCCTCTCGTGTTTGTAGAGTCCCGGCGCCACGAAAATCCATAGCTGTGCCGCAATCGCCGGGAACCCAAGACAGATGCCCCCGAACATGGCGACCTTGACATGGGTAAAGAAAACTTCCGTCAGCGCGGTATAGATAAAATGGTTGTTGGATTGCCCCGCGAGCGCCTTATGCAGCGGTACAGCGAGAAATTGCAGTATCGCGCCGGAAAAATAGAAGCAGATCCCAAAGGAAATCGAAAAAAAGACCATTGCCCAGATCAGGCGGGTGCGCAGCTCCAGCAGATGCTCCATGAGCGGCGCTTTGGTCGCTTCAAGGGCCGCTTCGTCTTCGGGGCTGGGCGGGATCACCGCGTGGACGATTCGGCCACGGGGGCGGTGGCTGCCGCGCCCCTTGGCGGGTCGGGTGCCAGGACAAGCTGGGCGTCCTCGGAGACGTTCAGATTGGTTTGGCGAAGCGCGTCCAGTTCCTGAC
Source organism: Alphaproteobacteria bacterium (assembly GCA_025924715.1). Taxonomy (GTDB): domain Bacteria; phylum Pseudomonadota; class Alphaproteobacteria; order Micropepsales; family Micropepsaceae; genus Rhizomicrobium. The sequence continues at coordinate 84 of JAICHV010000061.1, read as the reverse complement.
GCAGCTTGTCGAGCTCTTCCTGCCGCGCCATGTCGTCGAAGCTTTTCTTGAACTCATTGGCCATGGCGCGGGCCTTGCCCGCCC
>JAICHV010000060.1 GCA_025924715.1 Alphaproteobacteria bacterium | reverse complement strand
TGTCTTGAGCGCGGTTTCGCTGACATAGAGATGGCCGGAGTGCGCGGGATTGAAGGAGCCGCCAAGCACGCCGATCCGCAGACCGTCTGCCACCGGACCGGGCGGGCGCAGCCAGGTCATAGCGGGCGCAGCCAAGTCACGGGCGTGTCTGACCAGTCCCGCGCACCACATATTTGAAAGTGGTGAGTTGCTCGACGCCGACCGGCCCACGGGCATGCAGTTTGCCGGTGCCGATGCCGATTTCCGCCCCCATGCCGAATTCCCCGCCATCGGCGAATTGCGTGCTGGCGTTCCACAGCACGATGGCACTATCCAGCGCATTCAGAAAAGTTTCGGCCGCCGCTTCATCATCGGTCAGGATACAATCGGTGTGATGCGAGCCGTAATGTTCGATATGGGCGATCGCCTGTTCCAGCCCATCCACCACCTTCACCGCGATGATGGCTTCGAGGAATTCGGTTTTCCAATCCTCTTCGCCGGCGGGGATGGCGGCGGGAAATATCGCCCGCACCGCCGCGTCGGCGCGAATTTCGCAGCCCGCCTTGGCGAGGTCTTGCAGGATGGGGAGGCCATGCGAAGCCAGCACCGCGCGGTCGATCAGCAAGATCTCGGTGGCGCCGCAAATCGACGTGCGCCGCATCTTGGCGTTGAGCGTCACCTGGCGCGCCATGGCAAGGTCAGCCTTGGCATGGATATAGGTGTGGCAAAGCCCTTCCAGATGGGCCAGCACCGGCACCCGCGCCTCGCGCAGCACCCTTCCCGTCAGGCCCTTGCCGCCGCGCGGAATGATCAGATCGACACAGCCGCCCAGCCCTTCCAGCATCAGGCCCACGGCGGCGCGGTCGGTGTTCTTGACATATTGGATCGCGGCCGCGGGCAGGCCAGCCGCTTTCAAACCTTCGACCATGGCCGCATGAATGGCACCGGCGGAATGAATCGAATCCGAGCCGCCCCGCAGGATGGCGACATTGCCGGCCTTGAGCGCGATGGCGCCGGCATCGGCAGTCACATTGGGGCGGCTTTCATAGATGATGCCGATCACCCCGATCGGCGTCGAGACGCGGGCGATGTCCAGGCCATTGGGCCGGGTCCAGCGCGCCAGCTCGCGGCCATTGGGATCTTGCTGCGCCGCCACGTCTTCCACGCCTTTGGCCATGGCTTCGATGCGGGCCTCGCTCAGGCCGAGCCGATCCAGCATGCTGCCGGTCATGCCGCTTTGTTTTGCGGCTGCGACATCCAAATTGTTGGCGGTCAGGATTTCGCTTGTTCGGGCGCGGATGGCGGCGGCTGCGGCCCGCAGCGCCTTGGTCTTGGTGGCGTCGTCCGCTTCGCGCACCGCCCGCGCGGCCTCGCGCGCGGCCGCGCCTAAGGCCATCATCTCCGCCGTCAGCGCGTCATGCACCGTCATGGTTTTAGGTCCGTCAGGATCAGATCGTCGCGATGGATCATCTCGTCGCGCCCACGATAGCCCAAAATGGCCTCGATTTCGACGGTGCGCTTGCCGGCGATGCGCTCGGCATCGCTGGCGCCATAAGCGGCGAGGCCCCGGGCAATTTCCCGGCCATCCCGGCCCTTGACCAGCACCGCGTCGCCCCGTTCGAAACGGCCGTCGATCTGGCGCACCCCGGCGGGCAGCAGGCTTTTGCCTTCGGCCAGCGCCCGGACGGCGCCGTCATCGATCACCAAAGCGCCGACCGGCTTGAGCACGCCCGCGATCCAGCGCTTGCGCGCCGTGGCGGGCGAAACATGAGCGCGAAACACCGTGTGAAGCGCGCCGCCGCGAATGCGCGCCAGCGGGCCCAGGCTTTCGCCCCTGGTGATCACCACATCGCTGCCCGCGGCGGTGGCGATCTTGGCCGCGATCAGCTTGGACACCATGCCGCCGCGCCCCACCCCCGAAATGCTGGCGCCGGCCATGGCCTCGATCTGCGGCGTGATGGCGGCGACCTCGGGAATATGAGTGGCGCCGGGATCGCGCGAGGGATCGGCGGTATAAAGGCCGTCCACGTCGGAAAGCAGGATCAGCTTGTCCGCGCCCATCATCGAAGCCACCCGCGCGCCCAGCCGGTCATTGTCGCCGAAGCGGATTTCGGCCGTCGCCACGGTGTCGTTCTCATTGATCACCGGCACGGCGCCGAAATCGAGCAAGGCGGTGAGCGTGGCCCGGGCGTTGAGATACCGTTCGCGCTCTTCGGTATCGCCAAGGGTCAGCAGCACCTGCGCTGCGACGAGCTTATGGCCGGAGAAGGAGTCCGCATAAGCCTCGGCCAGACGAACCTGGCCCACGGCCGCGGCGGCCTGGCTTTCTTCCAGCCGCAGCGCGCCGGGCTTCAGTCCCAAAGCGCGGCGGCCCAGCGCAATGGCGCCGGACGACACGAGAATGACTCGCTTGCCTTCGGTTTTGAGGGCCGCAACATCGGCGCAAAGCGATGCCAGCCAGTCGCGGCGCAATTCGCCGCTGGCGCCATCGACCAGCAGAGCCGAGCCGACCTTCACCACAATCAATTTGGCGCCCGCGAACAGATCGCTCATCGCGCCGCTTTCTTGGGCGTGCGCCGCGCGCTGGTAACCTTGCCGCGAAGCTTGGCCTTGGTCAGCTTGGCCTTCACATCGGGACCCTTCACATTATCGGTGGATTCCAGCGCCAACTTTTCGGCCTTTGCCAGCCGCTTGGCTTTGGCGGCATCGCGCAGCGACAGCCGGGGCGTGGCGTCAAAGATGCGGGGATTGCTGCTGCGCGCCTGGGCCCGTTCCGCCCGCTCGGCGCGGCGTTCGCTGATTTGCCGGGCCAGGGCGCGCAAGATGTCGGGCACGCCTTTGCCCGAGACGCCGGAGAGCACGAAAACTTTTGCGCCGCTGGCCTTTTCCAGCGCCTTGCGTTTCTTGGTCAATTCGGCCGGCGGGATGGCGTCGATCTTGTTGAGGGCGACGATCTCATGCTTGTCGCCCAGGCCATGCCCATAGGCTTCGAGCTCACGGCGGATGGTCTTGTAGGTTTTGGCGATGGCGCTGCCGGTGCCGTCCACCAAATGAAGAATCGCGCCGCAGCGCTCGGCATGGCCGAGAAAGCGGTCGCCCAGTCCCACGCCTTCATGCGCGCCTTCGATCAGGCCCGGCAGATCGGCCAGCACGAAATCATTTTCGTCGATCTTCACCACGCCCAGCTGCGGGTCCAGGGTGGTGAAGGGATAATCGGCGATCTTGGGCCGCGCCGCCGAGACCCGCGCCAGAAAGGTGCTCTTGCCGGCATTGGGCATGCCGATCAGTCCGGCATCGGCGATCAGCTTCAATTTCAGGATCAGGATCTTTTCTTCGCCGGGCTGACCGGGATTGGCGTGACGCGGCGCCTGGTTGGTGGCGCTTTTGAAATGGGCATTGCCGAAACCGCCATTGCCGCCGCTGAGCAATTTCACCCGCGCGCCATTCTCGGCCAGATCGGCGATCAGGGTCTCGCCATCCTCTTCATAGATCTGGGTCCCGACCGGCACTTTCATGATGGCATCGTCGCCATTGGCGCCGGTCATCACCTTGCCTTTGCCGCCGCCGCCATTCTTGGCCTTCACATGCTGCTGGAAGCGGTAGTCGATCAGGGTGTTGAGATTGTCGACCGCTTCCGCCCAGACATCGCCGCCCCTGTCGCCATCGCCGCCATAGGGACCGCCATATTCAATGAATTTCTCGCGCCGGAAGGCGATGCAGCCATTCCCGCCAGAGCCGGATGACGCATACACCTTTGCGACGTCGAGAAATTTCATGGCGAAAGCCCTTTAAGCCGCTTCTTTTCGCAGGAAATCGGCCCGCGTCAACCGCATGCCATGGCACAAGACCTTGCCCTGCCGGGCCAGGCTGTCCCGCATCGAACTGCCATTATGGGTGAGGCCCAGCTTGTGCAGCACATGGCCCGAGGCCGGATTGTCGTGATACCAGCCGGCCCAGACATGGGGTGCCTCCAAGGTCTGGAAAGCGAAGCCCACCAGGCGCCGCGCCGCTTCGGTGGCATAGCCGCAGCCCCAGAAGGGCCGCCCCAGCCAATAGCCGAATTCCCAGCCCTGCTCTTCCCAATGCAGCCCGGCGCCGCCCAGAAGGACATTGTCGGCCCCCCGCTGGATGGTGAAGCTGTAATGGGCCTCGTCCTGGATCTCGCGCAAGGCGACAAAGGCTTCGGCATCGTCTTCGCCATAGGGATAGGGCACGCGGGCCAGGTTCTTGGACACCTGGTAATCGCCCAGCCAGCCGGCCATCGCCGCCACATCCGCCCGGCAAGGCGGCCGCAGGATCAGTCTTTCCGTCTCCAAAATATGCATGACACAATTCCCCGCTTTCTTTGGCGCGAGGAATAAAAAAGGGAGATGGTGGACCATCTCCCTCGCTTCGAATGGGCCACCGATTGGATCGGCGGCCTATGTCTTCAGCCGCCGTTATTCTGCCGCCATGGTCTTCGGCGCCGCGGCCGAAACGACGGACACGTAAGTACGGCGCTTGAAACCAGTCTTGAACGACACGGCGCCATCGCACAGGGCATAGAGCGTATGGTCCTTGCCCATGCCGACATTCTCACCCGGATAGAATTTGGTGCCGCGCTGACGCACGATGACATTGCCGCCGGCGATCTTCTCGCCGCCGAACAGCTTCACGCCCAGACGTTGGCCGGCCGAGTCGCGGCCGTTGCGGGAGGAACCGCCTGCTTTCTTGTGCGCCATGGATTTATTCCTTGCCGCCCGAGATCGACAGCACCTTCAGCTTGGTGAAGTGCTGGCGATGACCGCGCTTGCGATGGGTGTTCTTGCGGCGCTTTTTCTTGAAAGCGACGACTTTTTCGCCCTGGCCATGTTCGACGATTTCGCAGGCGACCGAAGCGCCTTTGACCAGCGGCGCGCCCAGCTTGGGGCTGTCACCGCCCAGCAGCAGGACCTCGCCCAAGGTCAGCTTGGAGCCGACATCGCCGGCCAGGCTTTCCACCGTCAGGACGGCGTCCTTGGTCACTTTATACTGCTTACCGCCGGTGCGGACGACCGCATACATGGTCTAATTCCTTGAAATCAATAGATTTTCGGATCCATGCGGAATCCGAAGGAGCGGCGGAATATACGCATCGGCGGTCCCCGGTCAAGCACCGCTTTGCGCGGGTCCGTCTCGCCGGTTCAGAGCGTGATTTTGGCCTCCTGCCGGCGCCGGCCGCTGACCCGGGCGGCGAAGGCGGCCACCAGCAAGATCGCCCCCACCGTCAGGGCCATGGTCTTGGCATTGGAGAGCGTGTAGGCGGCACGGGCCAGGCTGTCGGTGGCGCCCTCAAAGAACATATAAAGCTGGACCGCGTTTTCCGCCGCGTCGCAGAGCGCGCCGGCCAGCGGCACCGTCGCCGCCAGCAGCAGGACCCGGCGCAGACGTCCCGGCTTGGGGGCGAAACCCTCCGCCGCGATGATGCCGGAATAAAAGAAGCTGGCGGCATAAAGCGGCATCAACAGATAGTCGAATCCGAGATCGAAACCCGCCTGCAGCGCATAGGGCTCGGGCGACCAGGCCCAGAATGCAGCGCGGAACTGGGCCGCGGTGGTGAAAGCCTGGATATCGGCCGTGCCCACCCCGGCGCGTGCCTTCAGGCGCAAATCCAGCGCGAACAGGATGGCGAAGACCAGGCCGGCCAGCGCGGTGCTCCAGGCCCATCGGCTCATCAGCGCGGGTTTGGATATGCGCATGGCTGCTTTCCTCCCGTTTGGCTATAAGCCAACATATGCGGTCCCTAGGCGACATTCTCTACAATTTCCATTGGGTGGTGCGCGGTGAAGCGGCGCGGGCGGCCCAGGCCTGGGCCGGCGGCCTGACCGCTTTTCTCAAGAAACGCGGCATCCGCGCCATCATCAATCTGCGCGGCCGCAATGACGATCTGTCCTGGTGGCGCAACGAAACCGCGGCAGCGACGCGCGCCGGGGCAACCCATTTCGACGCCATGCTGGATTCGCGCAAGCTGCCCACCCGCGCCATGCTGGTCGCGTTGATGGACGCCTTCGCGGCAGCGCCGCGGCCCTTCCTGCTCAAATGTTCGGGCGGCCAGGACCGTACCAGCTTTGCCGCCGCCCTCTACCTGATTTACCGGGGCGGCTGGGACCGGTTTGATGAGGCCCAGGCGCAATATGCCCGTTTCCCCTATCTGCATTTTCCCAAACCGCATCAGCGCTGGTTGCGCGAATTCTTGTCCTTCGCCCGCGATGAGGCCAAAGGCGCGTCGATCCAGGACTGGATCGGACGGGATTACGACCCCGAACGTTTGAAAGCCTGGCTGGATGGGCGGGGCCTGGGCGGCAGCCATGGGGGGATATTCTCTGTCCCCACCCGCAGTCCCTATCAGTGGTGATAAAAAAAGGGCGCCCGGCCGTTGGGCCGGGCGCCAAATGCGCCGTTACGCGCGGGACGCCGGGAGGGGATGACCGGCATCCGACGAAGACCAGGATTCGGCGTGCAAGCGGGGGGCAGAGCGTGCCGAACCACCGATCTTCACGGGCGAAGCTATGCGCAAAAGACACAGCCTTCAACTATTTTCTCTAAATCGGAGTATTATCGAATTTTTATAATGACAGTGACATTTTTGGCATAGTCCTTCAGCTCAACTCCAAAGCCTTTCTTCCAATTGGCGCTGCATTTCCGCGGCCCAGAAGCCGTCGAGATGGGCCCGCAGCGCGTTCAATCCTGCCCAATCGATGCGATAAACCCGGCGCGCGCCGTCTGCCTGGTCGGCGACCAGGCCGGCCTCTTTCAGGACCTTCAGATGCTGAGATACCGCCGGGCGGCTGACGGGCAGGCCTTGGGCCAAGACCGAAACGGTTGCCGGGCCGTCGCGCAGGCGTTCGAAGATCTGATAGCGTGTGGGATCGCCCAGGGCGGAGAAGTGCATATCGTAAGTCATTCCTTACGTAAGCATATACTTACATGAAGTCAATTACCGGCCGGCGATGCTTCGCATCTTCCCGCCTGCCATCTCATACGGGATGGTCGGGGTGGCGGTGCCGAAATAATGGCCTTGGCCATAGCGGAAGCCCAGCGCCTTGGCCATTTTGGCCAGGCCTTCGTCCTCGATCCATTCGGCGATGGTGATCACCTTCATTTCGGCGCAGAGCTTGGCCAGGCCGGACAACAGGGCATCGTTGCGCTGGCTGGAGCCCAGCTTCTTGATCATGGCGCCGTCGAATTTGACGAAATCCACCGGGAACGCATGCAGGTAATTGACCGATGCGGCACCGGCGCCGAAATCGTCCAAGCCGACGCGGAAGCCCAAGGCCCGCAGCGCCGCCACCGCCTTGCCGGCGCTTTCCAGATCCTCGATCACTGCGGTTTCGGTGATCTCGATCAACAGACGCGGCGCCAGCTTGCGGTTCTTGGACAGGATGCCGGCCAGCATGCCGAAACTGGCCGGCGAGGCGATGGTGCGGCCGGAGATGTTGAACGCCACCTGGTAATGGGTGCGCGGGTCGCTTTCCATCAAGGCGATCACCTTGGCGGTCACCGCCAGATCGAAGGCATCGGCGATGCCCAGCGCTTCGATGAATTTGACGCTCTCGCCGGTGTTTTCGGTGTTGCTGAAGCGCGCCAGGGCTTCGTAATGCGAGACCTTGCCCGTTCCCAGTTCGGCGATGGGCTGATAGGCAAGACTGAAATCGCTTTTGTTGACCGTCGCGGTCATGGCGATCAGCCGCTTCTGGGTCTCCTGCATCATCGCGGCGAAGACTTCGGTCGCGTCGGTTTGGGGCGTGCCGGCCTTGCCTTCGGCGGCGAATTTTTCCACCACATAGCGCAGCGCCAGCAGCCTTTGTTCGCCGCTGAGGCCCGAGCTTTTCAGGGCAATGGCGGCTTCTTCGATCTGCGGCGCATTGAGGCCGGCATTGGAGAGAGCGGCTGCCACCAATTGGCGCAGCCCCAGATCGGTGTCGGCGGGCGCTAGCGCGCCGAAGCTGGTCTCGGACAGCCGGCCCGATGCGGTGGCGCCGGAGCGATCGATGCGCTCGCCGATATCGGCCATCAATTTGTCGGCGCTGTCGGAGGTCAGGGTGGCGCAGAGATCCGGCAAGTTCGGCACATTGACCATGGTGAGGGCGTCATTCTCATTCGCCAAACGCCCCACGGTGGCGACGAAGGATTCGCGGTTGTGCAGTCCGGTCTGCGCATCGACCGGCGCGGCGCCGCTATCGGCGCGTGAGAGCGCGCAGGAAATATGGTCGCCATTTTCCGGCAAGCGAAACATCGAGACTTCGACATCCAGGCCGCCGAGCAATTTGAGTTTGTAGGGACCGGCGCGGCAACCGCTTCTGAGCCGCTTGACCGAGCGGGTGAATTTTTCGGCCTCGGCGGGCAGGAACAAACAATCGAGCGGCTTGCCGACCAAACTCTCGCCGGACTCGCGCACCAGATCGCGCGTCGCGCCGACGGCAAATTGGATAATGCCGTCCGCATCGACTTCGAACAGGAAGTCGGCGTTCGCAAAGGCAAAGCCCAGCAGGCGGGCGTGAGACAGCATCGAAAGACTCCCGGGGCGACAATTCTGCCGGCCTGCCCCTTAGGATCGCGTAAATTTCGCCTCAATTTGGCGTGCGGTATCACCCCGCCAAACCGGCCCCGAAAGCAGCAAAAATGGCCCGGCTGACGGGGTTTTCGGACCAGTTCCATTCGGGGTGCCATTGAACCCCCAGGACAAAGCCGCGCCGGCGCAGCGATACCGCCTCGATTTGTGCGTCGGGAGCGGTTGCTTCGATGGCCAGGCCCGGCGCCAGACGGTCGATGCCCTGGCCATGCAGGGAATTGACCGTGATTGCGGTTTCGCCTGTTAACTTCGCCAGCAGGCCGCCTTGCGCCAGTGTCACGCCATGCGCGGGGCCATATTGCACCTCCAGCGGCGCATTGGGATCTTCGCGGTGATCCAGGCGCCCCGGAACCTCGTGCAGGTGTTGATGCAAGCTGCCGCCCAGCGCGACATTGAGCTCCTGAAAGCCGCGGCAGATCGCCAGCAGAGGTTTGTCCTGCGCGATGGCGGCGCGGATCAGGGCAAGCGCGGTGGCATCGCGTTCGGTGTCGATGTGGGTGCGGGGGCCTTCCCCGCCATAGCGCGCCGGTTCGATATTGGACGGAGAGCCGGGAAACAGCAGACCATCGACACGCGCCAAAATTTCGTCCGGCGACAGAGGCGGATCGCCCACCGGGATCAGCAAGGGCAGCGCGCCCGCGCCGCCGCGGATGGCATCGACATATTCCTCACCGGCGCGGTGACTGGCCATGCCGTCCTTACGACGGAAGTCGCAGACGATGCCGACACAGCGCATTCAGTGAGTCTTGCCGGGCGCCTTCACCGGCGTGGCGAAGAGACTGTCGTCCAGGGGCACACCGGTTGTCAGCCCGCTCAGCGCCACGGTGGTGATGCCGCCCTGGTTGTCCTTCACCATCCATTGCCGCAGTTCGATTTGCGGATAGGAAAATACCAGCGCGATGTTGCTCTGGTTCTGGTTGGCACTGGTGCGGGCCCGGACCACCACTGCACCCTGCTGTTCGTCGACGCCAATGACGGCGGCATTGCGCATCAGATCGATATTGTCCTCGAGCAAAAGGCCCAGCGGGCTGTCGGACAACCTGTAGGGGTCGACGGTGCCCAGCCGCGTGTTCTGGACATAGACATGGCCGCCATTGGCCACGATCAGGATAGGGCTGGGCGCCTGGTAGGAAAAACGCATCCGGCCCGGCTTGGCGATATAGAGCGTGCCCTGGTCGAGCTGGCCCGATGGTCCCAGCTGCACGAAATTGCTTTTGAGGGTGTGGATGGCGTTCAGATAGGCGTTGATCTTGACCAGATAGGCCTGTTGCTGCGGAGTGAATTCGCGCAGGCGTTCCGGCGCGCGCTGCCCCGCGCCGCCCAGCAGCAGCGGCAAGGATAGCGCCAGGACACAGCAGATGGTGCGGCGGGCGAAATTTCCGGTCATGCGCAATGGTCTTTCGTCCCCGCCACTAAAGTATTTTCGCGCTTCGTTGAATCGCGAAAATGCTCTAGTTCTTTGTTTGTCGCGGTTCCTAACGGAAAACCGCTGCACACTTTTCCTGGAACCGCTCTAGACAGGATAAGAGCCGTGCCCGAATAATCAATGAATCATTTGGCGGAGCCATGCCGAACACCTCGCCTATCGAGCATATCGCCGTCCTGGGTGCCGGCGCCTGGGGCAGCGCCTTGGCGCTCGCGGCGCTGGCGGCGGGGCGCCAGACCACGCTGTGGGTGCGCGAAGCCGATGTGCTGGCATCGATCCAGCGCGGCGGCGAGAACCGTTTCCTGCCCGGTGTCGCCTTGCCCAAGGAATTGCGCGCCACCGGCGATCTGGCGCAGGCCGCCAAAGCCGATGCCTTGCTGCTGGTGGTGCCGGCCCAGGTGCTGCACGGCTTTGCGCAAGGCCTGGCTGCACATTTGCGCCCGCAAACCCCGCTGGTGATCTGCGCCAAGGGGATCGAGAAAGCCAGCGGCAAACTGGTCAACGAAACCCTGTGCGAAGCGGTGCCCGATTGCGCGCCGGCGATTTTGTCGGGCCCCTCATTCGCCCGCGACGTGGCGCGCGGCCTGCCCACCGCCGTTACCATCGCCGCCGAACCCGGTCTGGCGGCGCGGCTGCAGACGAGCCTCAGTTCGCTCGCTTTCCGTCCCTATGCCAGCGACGATGTCGTGGGCGTGGCGTTGGGTGGCGCGGCCAAGAATGTCTATGCCATTGCCTGCGGCGTGGTCGAAGGCTTGGGGCTGGGCGAGAATGCCCGCGCCGCGCTGCTGGCGCGCAGCTTCGCCGAATTGTCGCGGCTGGGCGAAGCGATCGGGGCCCGGCGCGAAACCTTGATGGGGCTTTCCGGGCTGGGCGATCTGGTCTTGACCGCCACCAGCAAAAGCTCGCGCAATTTTTCCTTCGGGGCGGAATTGGGCGGGGGCAAAAGCGTGGCCGATCTGAGCGCGCCGGGTAAGCCGCTGGCCGAAGGCGTCGATACCGCGCCGGCCCTGGTCAAGCGCGCCCGCGCCCTGGGCGTCGAGCTTCCCATCGCCGAAGCCATGGCCGATCTTTTGTCGGGTACGTTGCCGCTGGGCGAAGCGGTGATGCGCCTGATGAGCCGAAAATTGAAGGCGGAGTGACATGGCATATTGGCTGTTCAAGACCGAAGCGGAAACTTTTTCCTGGGCCATGCAGAAGAAAAAAGGCGCCAAGGGCGAGCCCTGGAGCGGGGTGCGCAATTGGACCGCGGCTGGCAACATGAAGGCGATGAAGAAAGGTGATCAGGGCTTTTTCTATCACACCGGCGATGAGAAACAGATCGTCGGCATTGTCGAAGTGATCCAGGAATATCAGCCCGATCCCACCGACGAGACCGGCAAGTTCGGCCTGGTGGTGGTGAAGGCAGTCAACGACATGCCCAGGCCTGTGACGCTGGCGGCCGTGAAGGCCAATCCGAAACTCGCGGAAATGAGCCTGGTGAAAAGCTTCCGCCTCTCGGTTCAGCCGGTGCGGGACACGGAATGGAAGATCATCTGCAAGATGGGCGGACTATGACGCACAAGCTGGTTATCGAATTGCTTGCCGGAGGGGTTTATCGCGATCCCGTCCTGCATGACGGCCGCACGCCTACGATCGGCGAAAATCTCAGCGTCAAAATGCCGGACCGGACGATCACCTGCCGGGTCACGAGCGTTGCCCCTGGCGCAATCCCGCATTCGCAGAAGAGCTTCGAAGCGGTGGACGACGTGCACGCGAAGGAAGAATAAGCGCCTATTTGGAGCAATTCCCGGCCGGATCAATGATCCAGCGCTTTGACGATCTCTTCGGTCATCTTCTTGGCGTCGGCGAAGAGCATCATGGTGTTGTCGCGGAAGAACAGCTCGTTCTCAACCCCGGCATAGCCGCTGCCCATGCCGCGCTTGACGAAGAGCACGGTCTTGGCCTTTTCCACGTCCAGGATGGGCATGCCGTAAATAGGCGATTTGGGGTCGGTCTTGGCGGAGGGATTGGTCACGTCATTGGCGCCGATGACATAGGCGACATCGGCCTGGGCGAATTGGCTGTTGATGTCTTCCAGCTCGAAGACTTCGTCATAGGGCACATTGGCTTCGGCCAGCAGCACGTTCATATGGCCGGGCATGCGGCCCGCCACCGGATGGATGGCATAGCTGACCTTGACACCTTCGGCCTTGAGCTTGTCGGCCATTTCGCGAACCGCGTGCTGGGCCTGGGCCACCGCCATGCCGTAGCCCGGCACGATGATGACAGTGGCGGCGTTTTTCATGATGAAGGCGGCGTCTTCGGCCGAGCCTTGCTTGACGGGGCGGGTTTCGGCGGGGCCTTTTGGGCCGCCGGTCTCCCCGCCAAAGCCGCCTGCGATCACCGAGACGAAGCTGCGGTTCATCCCCTTGCACATGATGTAGGACAGGATCGCGCCCGATGAGCCCACCAGGGCGCCGGTGATGATCAGGGCGGTGTTTTCCAGCGTGAAGCCCATCGCCGCGGCGGCCCAGCCGGAATAGGAATTGAGCATCGACACCACCACCGGCATATCGGCGCCGCCGATGGGAATGATGAGGGTGATGCCGAAGATGAAAGACAGGCCGGCGATGGCCCAGAAGGTCCAGGCCGGCTGGTTCATGGTGAAGTAGACGATCAATCCCACGATCACCACGGCGATCAGAAGATTAAGCAGATGCCGCGCCGGCAGAATGATCGGCGCGCCCGACATGTTGCCGTTGAGCTTGGCGAAAGCGATCAGCGATCCGGCGAAGGTGATGGCGCCGATGGCGACACCCAGCGACATTTCGATCAGGCTTTGGCTTTTGATCAGGCCGGTGCAGAGATTGCTCGCATCCACCACGCAAATGCCGAACGAGCCGGGCGAATAAAAAGCCGCGCCCGCCACCAGCACGGCGGCCAGACCCACCAGCGAATGAAACGCCGCCACCAATTGGGGCATGTTGGTCATGGCGATGCGCCGGGCCATCACGGCGCCGATGCCGCCGCCGATGGCGAGGCCCACGATGATCATGCCCCAGGTCAAGGGATCGCTGACGCCCGCCACCCATAGGGTGGTGAGGATGGCGATGGTCATGCCGATCATGCCATTGCGATTGCCGGTGCGACTGGTGGCGGGTGATGCCAGGCCTTTCAGCGCCAGGATGAACAACACCCCGGCGACCAGATAGAGAAGGGCTGCGATATCGCCGCTCATCTATTTCTTCTCTTTTTTCTTATACATCGCCAGCATGCGCGAGGTGACGAGAAAGCCACCGAAGATGTTCACGCTGGCCAGGATCAGGGCGACAAATCCCAGACTCTTGGACGTCCAGGAGGCGCTGCCCAGCGCCGGCACCGCCACCGCGATCAAGGCGCCGACCACGATCACCGAGGAGATCGCATTGGTCACGCTCATCAGCGGGGTGTGCAGCGCCGGGGTGACGCCCCAGACCACGAAATAGCCGACAAAGATCGCCAGCACGAAAATCGAAAGCCGGAAGACAAAGGGATCGATCATTTCCATGGTTAGCTCCGCTCCACCGGCGCACCGTCTTTGGCCACCACAGCGCCTTTGACGATCTCGTCGTTCCAGTCGATCGCCAGGGCGCCGGTCTTTTTGTCCACCAGCAGCGAGACGAAATTGAACAGATTGCGCGCATAGAGCGAGGAGGCATCCACCGCCAGCCGCCCGGGCAGATTGGTGTAGCCCATGATGGTGACGCCGTGGACTTCGATCACTTCGTTCGCTTTGGTCAGGGGCGTGTTGCCGCCCTGCTCCGCCGCCAGGTCGACGATCACCGAGCCGGGCTTCATGGTCTGGATCATCGCTTCGGTCACCATTACCGGCGCCTTGCGGCCTGGGATCAGCGCCGTGGTGATGACAATGTCCTGTTTCTTGATGGTCTCGGCGATCAAGGCGGCCTGCTTGGCCTGGTATTCCGCGCTCATCGGCTTGGCATAGCCGGCCGCGGTCTGCGCGTTCTTGAATTCCTCGTCCATCACCGCGACGAAGGTGCCGCCCAGCGATTCCACCTGCTCCTTGGTGGCGGGGCGCACATCGGTGGCGCTGACGATGGCGCCCAGGCGCTTGGCGGTGGCGATGGCCTGCAGGCCGGCCACGCCCACGCCCATCACCAGCACGCGTGCCGGCGCGATGGTGCCCGCCGCGGTCATCATCATCGGCATGGCACGGCCGAAAGTGGCGGCGGCGTCGATCACCGCCTTATAGCCGGCAAGATTGGCCTGGCTGGAGAGCACGTCCATCGCCTGGGCCCGCGAAATGCGCGGCAGGAATTCCATGGCAAAGGCGACCGCGCCGGTTGCCGCCAGCCTGGCGATGGAGTCTTTTTCGGTATGGGGGGCCAGCAGCGCCGCCACCACCGCGCCTTTTTTAAGGGCCGCCGCTTCCTCGGCCGACACCCCGCGCACTTTCAGGACGATATCGGCGCCCTCGAGCGCGGCCTTGGCGTCGGGCGCGATCGAGGCGCCGGCGGCGATGTAATCGGCATCCGAGATGCGCGCGGCATTGCCGGCGCCGGTTTGCACCGTGACGTCCAGGCCAAGGGTCTTGAATTTCTTGATCGACTCCGGGGTCGCGGCGACCCGGGTCTCGTCTTTCGCCGTCTCTTTAAGGACCGCGAGTTTCATGATCTGGCGGTCAGCCGTGAGTCCGGAAAAACGCCAGGAAAACCATGATCAGCAGAATTCCGATCAGCGACCATTTGGTGAAGGTCAGGAAGCCCGCATAGCCACGCCGATGCTGGCTGATATCCATCGAACCGTGCTTGAACTCGGAATCCTGCGTCATGAAATGCCCCTTGAAGTGGCCGGACTATATCAAAAGACCTGTTCCCGGCAACCGATTACCGAGGCGCGGGTGTGGAATGTTCCCAGTCGGCCAGCAGGGCCCTGAGGGCCGCCACCAGGGCCAGCGGCTGGTCCAGCATGACGTGGTGCTGGGCTTGCGGAATCTCGATCACGGGCGCGGCCCGGCCGAGCAGATTGTAGATATAAGAGCCCACTTGCGGGGGCATCAGCACCGAATTTTCCCCCCGGAAAACCGCGATCCGGCAGCGGGTGGATTTGAGCAGGGCCTCGGTATCGCCGATGGAAAAATGCCGCCAAATGGCGGGGTCGAATTTCCAGGTGAAGCCCGGAGCCGGCTGGGTGACTTCTTTGAGGGAATGGCGCGCCACCCAATCCAGCAAGTACAGATTGTCGCAGTACTGCGGCGGCATCAGACGGAAGCGGGCCAGGGCGGCCGCCAGGCTGGGATAGATATTGTGAGGCCGCGGGACATGGGCGGCGGGGTCGCCGCTGCCGCTGCCACGAACCGGGGGATTGACCGGCGAATCGACGATCACGATGCCTTTCAGCCGCTCGCCATAAAGCCCCCCGGTCAGCATGGTGACAAAGCCGCCGAAGCTGTGGCCCACGATTACCGGCGGCTGTGCCAAGGCGAACATGCCGGCATCTTCGCACACCGCCATCTGCTCGCGGGCGAATTGCGCCATGGAATAGCCGCTCGCCTCCCCCACCCCGGGTCGCCAATCGCTGTCGCCCATCCCGGACAGATCCATCGCCGCGACATGATAGTCGCGGGCGAGGAAGGGTGCGATGAAACTCCACCAATAGGCATGGGCGGCATTGCCATGCACCAAAAGAATGCCCGGACGCGCCGCATCGCCCCAGCGCAGGTAATGAATGCGCGCCCCGGCCACCGTGACGAAACGGCTTTGCGGAGGGGTGCCGGTAATGTCGGTAAACCAGCGCGGCGCCGGCGCCGGATCGCCCGCCAGGACCGCCAATTGGCCCTGATTGCTGGACAGATCGAACATCAGCCGTTCGGTTTGCAGACCCGGCACCGGCGGCAGGATGGGCGCATCGGACATAGGTGAAGCTTTCATGTCTGCGCGGCCCGTTCAATCCAGCGATGAATCCCCGCCAATACCACGCCGAGATGGCGCAGGTTCCCGCATTCACGCCTTTTTAAGCATAACCGGCGTTGCGGGGCCAAAACACAAGATTAAACGAGGTGTTTACCCCCTTTGCGCAGAATGCGGCCTAACCAATTTGGGACAGGGCAATGGCGCAGACGATACTTGTCGTTGATGACGACCCCGTGCAGCGCCGGCTGCTGGAAGCCGCCATCAGCCGCAGCGGCATGACCGTCGTCACTGTGCCCGGCGGCCAGCCCGCGCTGGACCTGATCGGCGGCCCGCGCGGCGAGCAGATCAGCCTGATGCTGCTCGACCTGGTGATGCCCGAAATGGACGGTTTGGAGGTACTCGCCAAGCTGCGCAATACCAATGCCGATTTGCCGGTGATCGTACTCACCGCCAAGGGCGGCATCGATTCCGCGGTCGACGCGATGCGGGCCGGGGCGAGTGACTTCCTGGTCAAGCCCGCCAGCCCCGAACGCATCGCGGTCTCGATCCGCAACCAGCTCAAGATCGGCACCCTGTCAGGGGAAGTGAAGCAGCTCAAGAAGAAAGCCGACAACAAGCTGGGCTTTGACGAGTTGATCGCCGAATCGGCGGAGATGAAACAGGTCTTCCGGCTCGGGGCACGGGCCGCCCAATCCGATATTCCCATTCTGATCGAGGGCGAGAGCGGCTCCGGCAAGGAATTGATCGCCCGCGCCATTCAGGGCACGTCGGCGCGCGCGGGTCGGCCTTTCGTCACCGTCAATTGCGGCGCCATTCCGGAAAATCTGATCGAATCCATTTTGTTCGGGCATGAGAAAGGCTCCTTCACCGGCGCCTCCGACAAGCATCTGGGCAAATTCCAGGAGGCCGATGGCGGCACCTTGTTCCTGGACGAGATCGGCGAATTGCGCCTGGACATGCAGGTCAAATTGCTGCGCGCCTTGCAGGAAGGCGAAGTCGATCCGGTCGGCTCCAAGCGCCCGGTCAAAGTGGATGTGCGCATCATCTCGGCCAC
>JAICHV010000059.1 GCA_025924715.1 Alphaproteobacteria bacterium | reverse complement strand
CGCGCCCCAGCACATCAGTCCCACCCCAAGCGATTACACAAAATATGTGGGCTGGAACAATTATCGCGGCGGCATGAGCGAGGATTGTTTGGTGGTAAATGTTTGGACCCCCGCCGCCGGCAAGGGTAAACGCCCTGTGATGTTCGTCATTCATGGCGGCGGCTACACCAGCGGGTCCGGCAATTTGGAAGCGCTTGAAGGTCAACATCTGGCGCGCCTGGCGAATATGGTCGTGGTGACGGTCAACCACCGGCTTGGCGCGCTGGGCTTCATGGACCTTTCCGCCTTTGGGCCTGCGAATCTGGAGAGTTCCGGCAATGTCGGACTGATGGACCTGGTGCGGGCGCTGGAATGGGTCAGGGATAATATCGCCCAATTCGGCGGCGATCCGGGAAGCGTCACCATCACCGGGCAGTCGGGTGGTGGGGGCAAGTGTTCGCACCTCATGGCAATGCCGTCCGCAAAGGGCCTTTTTCACAAAGTCGCAATCCAGTCCGGTTCAACCTTGAAGACGGGCCGGCATGAACAGGCCCAGCGGGGCGCCGAAGCGCTTTGGACCAAGCTTGGCGTGCAGAAGGGCGATCTGGCCAAGCTCCAGTCGATCCCTTTTGTGCAGATCGTGGACAATCAAACCAATGCCGGCCCCGTTCTGGACGGTAGTGTCGTCCCGCGCGACCCCTTTGATCCCGACGGTCCCCCGATTTCGGCGGATGTGCCGATGATCATCGGGACCTGCCAGAACGATTTTGGCTTCACGGTCAACGAAACCTCCGACGATGAGGCCTCCATCCGCAAATGGATTGAGGGGCAGCTTCGCAACACACATGCCGAGGCAAAGGCGGGTGAAGTCTTCGCGGCCTATCGCAAGGCCTATCCGAACTATAATGGCTTCTTACTTCGCGCCACCATCGTGACGGATCGGGGCGTGCGGCGCAGCGCCATCGCCCAGGCTGAGCGCAAAGCCGCCCAAGGCGCGGCGCCGGCCTATATGTACCGCTGGGACTGGCCGGCGGCCGGCTTTGGCGCCCGTTACGGCGCCGTTCACGGCACGGATCTCAGCCCGGCCTTTGCCAATCCCACGACGGCGATGACCGGCAATACGCCGCAAGGCAAGCTGCTGGCCCGTCAATTGGGCTCCTCCTTCGCGGCTCTGGCGAAAACGGGAAATCCGAACAATCCGACGATCCCGACCTGGAGGCCATATAGCGCGTCTCAGCGGTCCGTGATGGTGTTCGATGCGAACACGCATGTCGTAAACGATCCGGCGGCCGATTTGCGCAAAATGTGGGACGAAATACTGCCCGCTTAAATCTTTCCCACCGCTTTGGCGATCCGATCCAAGCCTTCCGCCAGCCGCCCTGCATCCTGGGCGAAGCAGATGCGCAGGAAGGAATCGTCGCGCGGATCGCCCAGCGAGAAAGCGCAGCCCGGCGAGACCCCGACCTTGGCCTGGCGCACCATGTCTTGGGCGAATTTCAAACTGTCGCTGAGACCGTCCACTTTCAAAAACCCATAGAACGCGCCATCGGGCTTCAGCCAGCGGATGCGGTTCTGGCCGCCCAGAAAATTGCTGACCACCTCCATGCCTTTGGCGCAGCGGGCCAGCAATTGGCCGCGAAAGCTGTCACCTTGCGGCGACAAGGCCGCCAAGGCGCCATACTGCGCGAAATGGGTCGAGCCGGTATTGTTGGCCTGGGCCATCACGCTGAACGCCGTTTCGAGCGATGGGGGATGAACCACCCAGCCGATGCGCCAGCCGGTCATCGCCCAGGGCTTGGAGAAACTGCCGATCACGAACAGCGCGTCTTCCGGCTCCGCCAGCGACAACAGCGAGGGCGCATGGGGCGTGCCGTCATAGATCAGCGTGCCATAGACTTCGTCGCTGATGATGGCGATGCCCCGGCGCCGCGCGAAATCCAAAATCTGTTTCTGTTCCTCTGCCGTCGCCATCCACCCCGTCGGATTGCCCGGCGAGCAGAGGAAGAAAGCCTTGGTGCGGGTGTCGCAGGCATCGAACAATTTTTCCAGATCCAGGCGCCAGCGCCCGCCATTCCAGTCTTCCTCCAGCCGCACCAGGCGCGGCTCGGCGCCGGCGATCTTGGCGGCCTGGAAAATATTGGGCCATATGGGTGAGACGATGACGATATTGTCGCCGCTCTCCACCACACATTGCAGGGCGCTGACCACGCCCAGCATGGCGGCGCCCGGCACGGTGACCCGCGCCATGTCGATTGGCGTGCCCGTGGTGCGGCTGAGGAAATCGGCGATGCCCTGGCGCAGTTTGGGAATGCCGCGGGCGAAAGTGTAAAAGGTCTTGCCGTCCTCCAGCGCCTGTGTGGCCGCATCGCGGATGAAGGGCGGGGTGGCCAGGTCGGTCTCCCCGAACCACAGCGGCAAAACCTCGCCATTGCCCAGGCCCAGCATCGAGACCTTGGTGATGCCGGAAAGGTCCAGGCTGCGGATTTGCGGGCGGACGGGGTCTTTGGCGGTCATGGAACCTCTTATTACCCCGGCCTTAACGTGAATTGACCCTGTCTGGTAGTGGTCCAAAACACAGGCCAGCCTCCCCCGCGCCCGGAGGGCTGGCGGGGGAGGTGGCCGTAGCTGGCCCTCGGGCCAGCGAAGGCCGGAGGGGGCCAACAACAAAAAGAGATGGGCCGCGGCCAAGTGTTGCTTTTTCAGCAACACTTGGCTACTTAGCCGCCCATCTCGCATACGTGGGTGGGTTTCGATGGGTGTTCCATCGTCCCCGTCCGGTGCTCCCAAAAGGGGTAACCCACGTATCTGGCCAACCGGTAAAGGAGACTGAATCATGGCTTTGCCAGAATTTTCCATGCGTCAATTGCTCGAAGCGGGCGCCCATTTCGGTCACCGCCAGCAGCGCTGGAATCCGAAAATGGCGCCGTTCATCTATGGGCAGCGCAACGACATCCACATTCTCGACCTGACCCAGACCGTGCCGCTGCTGCACCAGGCGCTGGTCGCCTTGCGCGAAGTCGCCGCCTCGGGCGGGCGCATCCTGTTCGTCGGCACCAAGCGCCAGGCCTCCGAGCCGATCGCGGCCGCCGCCAAGCGCTGCGCGCAATATTACGTCAATCATCGCTGGCTGGGCGGCACGCTGACCAATTGGCAGACCATCAGCCATTCGATCCGCCGGTTGCGCTCGATCGAAGAAACCCTCACCACCGCCCAGGAATCCGGCCTGACCAAAAAGGAATTGCTGGGCCTGCTGCGCGAACAGGACAAGCTGGAACGCGCTCTGGGCGGCATCAAGGAAATGGGCGGCCTTCCCAATATGCTGTTCGTGATCGACACCAACAAGGAAGCCATCGCCATCGCCGAAGCGCGCAAGCTGGGCATTCCGGTGACGGCGATCCTGGATTCAAACTGCGATCCCGACGGCATCGCCCATCCGATTCCGGGCAATGACGACGCGGCCCGCGCCATCGCGCTGTATTGCGACCTGGCGGCCCGCGCCATCATCGACGGCCTGGGCCAGCAACAGACCGAAGCCGGTGTCGATACCGGCGCGGCGGAAGAGGTCGAGGATATCTCGCCGCAGTTGGTCGAAGCGACCGCCTGATAACAATCCGGGGCGCCCGGGCGTCCCTTTTTTAAATCTGGAGACCTTCCATGGCCAATATTACAGCCGGCATGGTGAAAGACCTGCGCGACAAGACCGGTGCCGGCATGATGGACTGCAAGAACGCCCTCAATGAAACGGGTGGCGACATGGAAGCGGCCATCGATTGGCTGCGCAAGAAAGGCATTTCCAAGGCCGCCAAGAAGGCCGGCCGGGCCGCCGCCGAAGGTCTGGTGGGTGTCGCCACCGGCAAGGGCGCCGGTGCCCTGGTCGAGGTCAACGCCGAAACCGATTTCGTCGCTCGCAATGACGAATTCAAAAGCTTCGTCAAATCCGCCGCCGATATCGCCCTGAAAGAGGGTGGCGATCTGGGCAAGCTGCTGGCCGCCCGCCATGGCGGCTCGACGGTGCAGCAGGTCCTGACCGAAATGGTCGCCAAGATCGGGGAGAACATGTCGGTGCGCCGCGCCATCGCGCTGGCAGTCAATCCCGGCGTCGTCGCCGCCTATGTCCACAATGCCGCCTCGCCCGAGCTGGGCAAGATCGGCGTCTTGGTGGCGCTCAAATCCACCGCCGACGAGGCCAAGCTGATGCCGCTGGCCAAACAGATCGCCATGCATGTGGCGGCGGCCTCGCCCCTAGCGCTGACCGAAGCCCATATGCCCAAAGAGGTGGTGGACCGCGAATATGCCATCCAGAAGGACCTGGCCCTGCAATCGGGCAAGCCTGAAGCGGTGGTCGAGAAGATGATGGTCGGCCGGATGCGCAAATATTTCGAAGACACCGTGCTGCTGCATCAGACTTTCGTCATCGACGGCGAGACCCAGATCTCCAAGGTGATCGAGAAGGCTTCCAAGGATTTTGGTGCCCCGGTGGAAATCGACGGCTTTGTCCGCTTCCAGGTGGGCGAGGGCATCGAGAAAGTCGAAAGCGATTTCGCCGACGAAGTCGCCCAGATGGCGGGCAGCCGGTAAGGGAGGCAGACGTTTTCACCCCCTTAAGGGGCCGGTGGAAAAGCAGGAGGATCGATGACCGCCAAATACCGCCGGGTTCTGCTGAAGGTCTCGGGCGAGGCGCTCCTGGGGGAGGGGCAGTTCGGCATCGATATCGGCACCGTCGACCGCATCGCCGCCGATGTGAAACAGGCCCATGACCTGGGCATCCAGATCTGCATGGTGATCGGGGGCGGGAACATCTTCCGCGGATTGGCGGGGACCGCCAAGGGCATCGACCGGGCCACCGCCGACTATATGGGCATGCTGGCAACGGTGATGAACGCGCTGGCCATGCAGGCCTCGCTGGAGCGCCATGGGCTGGCCTGCCGGGTGCAGTCGGCCATCACCATGAACAATGTCTGCGAGCCCTATGTCCGCCGCCGCGCCATCCGCCATATGGAAAAGGGCCGAGCGGTGATCTTCGCCGCGGGCACCGGCAATCCCTTTTTCACCACCGATACCGCGGCGGCCCTGCGGGCGGCGGAAATGTCCTGCGACGCCATGCTGAAGGCGACCCAAGTAGACGGCGTCTACAGCGCCGATCCCAAAAAGGATCCCGCCGCCACCCGTTACGAATCCCTCAGTTATCACGAGGTCTTGGCGCGGGATCTTCAGGTCATGGATGCATCGGCCATCTCCTTGTCGCGGGAGAACAAGATCCCCATTTTGGTATTTTCCCTGCACGATAAAGGGGCTTTGGCCGAAGTCCTCCAGGGCGCCGGACGGGCAACCATTATCGAAGAAAAATGAAGCCCGTTTATTGGTTTAGCTAAGGCCTGGGGCGCAGGTTAGGTTATATCTGGACCGGGGGACGGGAGCGCTAGGAACGAGATGGCTGAGACTTACAGCAAGGACGAAATGAACCGCCGCATGAACGGGGCGGTCGCCACCCTGAAAAGCGAGTTCGCCGGCCTGCGCACGGGGCGGGCCTCGGCGGCCCTGCTCGACCCCGTCACGGTCGAGGCTTACGGCAATACCGTGCCGATCAACCAGGTGGGCACCGTTTCCACCCCCGAAGCTCGGATGATCACGGTCCAGGTCTGGGACAAGGGCCTGGCCAAGGCGGTCGACAAGGCCATCCGCGACGCGGGCCTGGGTCTCAATCCCCAGATGGACGGCCAGCTGCTGCGCATCCCGCTGCCCGAACTCAACCAGGAGCGGCGCAAGGAACTGACCAAGCTGGCCTCCAAATATGCCGAGGCCGCCCGCATCGCCGTGCGCAATGTGCGCCGGGACGGCATGGAACTGCTCAAGAAGCTGGAAAAGGATCACAAGATCGGCCAGGACGAACATCACACCAAGGGCGAGGAGCTGCAAAAGCTCACCGACAGCCACATCAAGGACATCGACACCGCGCTCCATTCCAAGGAGCAGGAAATCATGCAGGTGTGATGTTGAACGCGCTATCCAAAGCCCAATTGCCCCGCCACGTCGCCATCATCATGGATGGCAACGGACGCTGGGCGAGGAAGCGCCATCTGCCGCGCGAGGCCGGCCATGTCGCGGGCGTGGCTGCGGTGCGCGAAGTGGTACGGGCCGCCGTCGATCTGGGGCTGGAGAATTTGACCCTCTTTGCCTTCTCTTCGGAAAACTGGAAGCGGCCCAAGACCGAGATCGGGGCGCTGATGGCGCTCTTCCGCGCCTTCTTTCGCAGCGACATGGATGAATTGGTCGCCAAGGGCGCGCGGGTCCGCATCATCGGCCATCGCGGCCGGGTCGCCGGCGACATCCAGGCCATGATCGAGGATGCCGAAACCCGCACCGCGGGCAACAAGGGCCTCAACCTCACCTTCGCTTTCGACTACGGGGGCCAGGAAGAAATCACCAATGCGGCCCGCGAATTGGCCCGCGCCGCCGCGGAAGGGCGCCTGGACCCCGAAACCATCACCACCGAACTTTTTGCCGCCCGGCTGTTCACCAGCGCGCTTCCCGAACCCGATCTGGTGATCCGCACGTCGGGCGAACACCGCCTCTCCAATTTCCTGCTCTGGCAATCGGCCTATGCCGAGCTTTTGTTCGTCGAAACCCTGTGGCCGGACTTTGGCCGCGAGGCGCTGACCCAGGCGCTGCACAGCTTCGCCGCCCGCGAACGCCGCTTCGGCGCACTCAATTCGGATGCCGTCGCATGAGCGCGCATCACCCCGAAATAAGCCGCCAAAATCTCGGCGATGCGCCCGGCATCAAGGGCATCCGCTGGAATATGGATTGGATCACCCGGCCGCTGTTCGGTATCGCCCTGGCCGTGGTGGCGATCTGGGTGCTGTTCCACGATCCGGTCTATTTCGCCGGTCTGGTGGCGCTGATCGGAATTCCGGCCGCCTTCGAATGGCACCGCATGGTGTCGGGCGGCAAACCCCATCGCCTGACGGCTGCCGTCACCGCGATCACCCTGGCGCTCTGCGTGCTGGCGCTCGCGCTCGGCATGTCGGTGCTGGTTTCATTCGGCCTGATTGCACTGGGTGTGGCGGCCTGCGCTGTGCTGGCCCTCCAGCGCGGCGACGATCCGCTGTGGCAGGGGCTGGGCGTAATCTACCTGGCGATCCCCAGCCTGGCGCTGGTGGCGCTGCGGACGCTGAGCGCGCATGGCGCATTGGTGATCGTGGGACTGTTCATCATCGTCTGGGCCACCGATACCGGCGCGCTGATCTGCGGCAATCTGATCGGCGGCCCACGCCTCGCCCCGGCGCTCTCGCCCGGCAAGACTTGGGCCGGCACCATCGGCGGCAGCATCATCGCGGCACTGGCCTTTGCCGCTTTCATTGCTCTGTTGGACGGCGCGCCCGGACTGGCGTTTGCGGTCGGCTTCGGGTTCAGTTTCGCGGCCCATGGCGGCGATCTGTTCGAAAGTTTCGTCAAGCGCCGTTTCGGCCTGAAGAATTCCGGCGCCATCATCCCGGGCCATGGCGGCGTTCTGGACCGCATGGATTCCACCCTTGGGGCCGCCACGCTGATGGCGCTGCTGGTGTTCACCATCCATTTCAATCCGCTGATCGGAGTGCATTCGTGAAGCCGATTGCCGCCACCCGTTTGTTCGAGGAATTGCCGGGTCTGGACCAGGTGACGTCGCGCTTCGTCACGGTGCTGGGCTCGACCGGCTCGATCGGAGTCAATACGCTGGATGTGATCGCCCATGCGCGGCAGATGCATGGACCGGCGGCTTTCCCGCTAATGGCGCTGACCGCCGGCAACAATGTCGCGCTTCTGATCGAACAGGCGCGCAGCCTGCGTCCCAAGCGCGCGGTGATCGGCGAGGAAAGTCTTTACGACGCCTTGAAGGCGGGTCTCGCCGGCACCGGCATCGAGATCGCCGCCGGCCGCCAGGCGGTGATCGAGGCGGCGGCGCTGCCGTCGGATTTCGTCATGGTGGCGATCATGGGCGCGGCGGCGATCGAGCCGGCGCTGGCCGCGATCAAGCGCGGGGTGATTGTCGCGCTCGCCAACAAGGAATGCGTGGTGGCGGCGGGCGAAGTCTTCCGCGATGCGCTGGTCCAATCGGGCGCTTCGGTGATCCCGGTGGATTCCGAGCACAATGCGATTTTCCAGGTGCTGGGCTCGGGCGACGCTGGCGAGGTCGATGTCTGCACCATCACGGCCTCGGGCGGTCCGTTCCGCGAATGGAGTTTGGACAAGATGCGCGCCGCCACGGTGGAGCAGGCGGTGGCCCATCCCAACTGGGCGATGGGGCGCAAGATCTCGCTGGACAGCGCCACCTTGATGAACAAGGGGCTCGAACTGATCGAGGCCCATTTCCTCTTTGCCTTGCCGCCGGAAAAGCTTTCGGTGCTGGTCCATCCCCAATCGATCGTCCATTGCCTGGTGTCCTATGAAGACGGCACCACCATGGCGCATCTGTCGGCGCCCGATATGCGCACGCCCATCGCCCATGCCCTGGGCTGGCCGCGCCGCATTGCCTCGCCCTCGCGCCGGCTCGATTTGGCCAAGCTGGGGCAATTGGTGTTCCAGGCGCCGGCGCATGACCGTTTCCCGGCGCTCAATCTTGCGATTCATTCCATGCGGTCCGGCGGATTGGCGCCCACCGTGCTCAATGCCGCCAATGAGATCGCGGTCCAGGCTTTCCTCGACCGCCGCATCGGCTTTTTGGATATTTCGCGGGTGGTTGGGGCGACGCTGGATGCCGACTATGGCAGCAATGGCGTGGCCGCGGATTTAGGCACCGTGCTGGGCACCGATGCGCGGGCGCGGGTGCTGGCGGAAGAGATTTGTCAAAGGGTGGGGCTGTAAAGGAAACGCATGTTGGCTTCATTGCATGGCATTCTCCTGTCGGACATTCCGGCAATCCTGTTCATCATCACGGTGGTGGTGTTCTTCCATGAACTCGGCCATTTCCTGGTGGCGCGGGCCTGCGGCGTCAAAGTCGATGTCTTTTCCATCGGCTTCGGCCGCGAGATCGTCGGCTGGAATGACCGCCGCGGCACCCGCTGGAAATTGAGCTGGATCCCCCTGGGCGGCTATGTGAAATTTGCCGGCGATGCCGATGCGGCCTCGACTCCGGACCGGGCCGCGGCACGCCTCAGCGCCGCCGAGCGCGCGGTCATGCTGCAATTCAAGCCTTTGTGGCAACGCGCCGCCGTGGTTGTGGCCGGCCCTCTGGCCAATTTCGTGGTGGCGGTCACCATCTTCACCGCCCTGTTCATGTATACCGGCCATGTCACGCTGGCCCCCATCGTGGGTGGTGTCACCAAAGGCGGCGCTGCCGAAGCGGCCGGCATCAAGCCGGGCGACCGCATAATGGCGATCAACGGCTCTGAGATCGACGATTTCGACCAGCTTCCCCAAATCATCTCCATGCATGGCGGCGAGGATCTCGCCGTCCTCTTGGACCGCCATGGCCGGCGCCTGACCTTGCATGTGGTACCCCGGCCCATGAAGCTGCCCGACGGGCTGGGCAAAATGGAATCCAGCTATGGCATCGGGGTGAGCTCGGTGGTCGGCCTGAGGCCGGAGCGCCATTATTATTCGCCGCCGGGGGCTTTTGTGGCCGCCTGCCGCCAGACCGCCGACATCGTCCAGACCAGCCTGGTGGGGATCGTCAAGCTGATCCAGGGCCATGCCAGCGCCGATCAGGTGGGCGGCACCATCCGAATCGTCCAAGTCACCCATGTGGTGGCGCAAATGGGCTTTCTGGCGCTTCTCAATCTGTCGGCTGTACTTTCGGTAAGTATTGGGCTGATCAACCTTTTTCCGATTCCCCTGCTCGACGGCGGTCATCTTCTGTACTATGGATGCGAGGCTGTTCTGGGGCGTCCGCTTGGTGCGCGGGCCCAGGAGCTTGGATTTCGTTTTGGGGTGATCGTGATCTTGGGGTTGGTGCTTGCGACCGCCTTTCACGACTTGGCCAGGCTGAATCTTTTCTGAAACTTCGGGCGCTCAGACCGGTGCGCGCCCCATAGGACGAGTGCCAGGACGCCTGAATGCGGACGCCCATCCCCTTCCACAAAGGTCTCCTGCGCGCGACCACCGCCAGCTTGGCGCTGACGCTGTCTTTGAACCCCGCCGGGGCGCAGCTGCTGTCCGGCGCCGGACAGCAGACGGCCCCTCCCGCCGCGCCGGGCGCAGTGCCCGCCGCGCCCAGCGCCGCCCCTGCCGCACCGGCGCCCGCGCCGGCGCCGATCATCCGGCACATCGTGGTGCGCGGGACGCAGCGGACCGATGTCAGCACCGTTCTGGCTTACATCAATATCCGCGAGGGCGATCCTTACGATCCGGCCCAGATCGACCAGGCGCTCAAGACTCTCTTCGCCACCGGGCAGTTCACCTCCGCCACCCGCGACAGCTTCAATCCCGCGACCGGTACCCTCACCATCCAGGTGTTCGAAAACCCGATCGTCAATCAGGTGGTGTTCGAGGGAAATTCCAAGATCTCGGACAAGGATCTGACCAAGGAAGTTCAGATCAAGCCGCGCTCGGTGTTCACCCGTGCGAAGGTGCAGTCCGACGTCGGGCGTATCATCGAGGTCTATCGCCGCGCCGGCAAATTCTCCGCCCGGGTCGATCCCCAGATCATTCAGCGCCCCGACAACCGCGTCGACCTGATCTACAAGATCAGCGAAGGCCCCAGCACCGGCATCGCCCGGATTAATTTCGTCGGCAATCATGTCTATGACGCCTCGACGTTGAAGGGGCAGATCGCCACCGAGGAAAGCGCCTGGTGGAAGTTCCTTGCCAGCAACGACAATTACGATCCCGACCGCCTGGGCTTCGACCGCGAGCAGCTTCGCCGTTTCTACACCAGTCACGGCTATGCCGATTTCAAGGTGATCAGCGCGGTGGCGGAGCTTGCCCCCAACCGCAGCGATTTCTACCTGACCTTTACGCTGAGCGAAGGACCGAAATACAAAGTCGGCAAGATCATCATCAATTCCAAGATCCGCGAACTCACCCCCCAGGCGCTGCGCCCTCTGGTGAAGATGAACACCGGCGATGTCTATAACGCCGAAGAGGTCCAGCGGGCGATCGATGCCCTCACCAATGCGGCGGGCACCAGGGGCTATGCTTTCGCCCAAATCCACCCCCGGCCGAATCGCGTTGCCGGCAAAAACGTCATCGACTGGACCTTCGACATCGACCAGGGCCCGCGCGTCTATATCGAGAAGATCAATATCGTGGGCAACACCCGCACCTTGGACAAGGTGATAAGGCGCGAATTCCGCCTGGCAGAGGGCGATGCCTTCAACCGGGTACTGGTCGACCGCTCGCGCACCCGTATCCGGGCCCTGGGCTTCTTCAAGGATGTCGAGGTCAAGGATTCTCCCGGCAGCCAGCCCGACCGCACCAATCTGACGGTGTCGGTGACGGAGCAATCCACCGGCTCGATCCAGCTGGGCCTTGGCTATTCCTCGGTCAGCCAGTTGGTGGGCGAATTCAGCTATACCGAAATCAACATGTTCGGCCGCGGCCAGAACATGAAGGCCTCGGTCCAGATTTCCCAGATCAGCAAGCAATACCAATTCAGCTTCACCGAGCCCTATTTCCTGGACCGGCCCCTGATCACCGGCTTCGATCTCTACAAGGCCCAGATCAATTACGAGCAGGCGACCTATCAAAGCGACACCACCGGCATCTCGCTGCGCATGGGCTTTCCGATCTCGGAATATGCCATCGTGGGGCTGCGCTATTCCTACCAGATCCAGAATGTCTTGCCCTTCAGCAATGCCCCGCTGGAAATCCGGCTGGCGGCGGGCAACAGCTATGGCTCGGTCTTCGGCTTCACTTACAGCTATAGCGACATCGATGATGTGCGCAAACCGACCACCGGGATGAACTTTGCCTTCAGCCAGGACTTTGCCGGCTTCGGCGGCAATCTGCGCTACATCAAGTCCGACATGTCGTTCCAAACCTACAAGCCGCTGCTTGGCGATTTGGTGGTGGGATCCTTCGCCCTCAATGCGGGCTACATCACCGGCTATGACGGCACCCCGGTGCCGATCTCGATGCGCTATTTCAAGGGCGCCGATTCCTTCCGCGGTTTTGCCTTGGCCGGCGTGGGTCCGCGCGACGTCGCGGCGCCGACCAATACCGGCGCCATCGGCGGCAACGTCTTCGCCATCGGAACCTTCGCGGCCCGGTTGCCCGACCTGCTGCCCCAAAGCTATGGCGTGACCTTGGGCCTGTTTGGCGATTTCGGCACCGTCGGCCGCATCGACAACCCGATCCGAAGCTGCACCGCGATCTCCTGCATCAAGGACAATTTCGCTTTCCGCGCCAGCGCCGGCGTCACCATCGGCTGGGTATCGCCCTTCGGCCCCATCGAAATCGATCTTGGCCTGCCGATCGTCAAGGCGCCCTATGACCGACCCCAACTCATCCGTTTTTCCGGAGCCACAGGAGGCTAATGCCCATGAAAAAGACCCTCGCGCTTGCGCTGGTGCTGTCCGTTCTTCCCCTCGCATCCATCATGGCGGCCGGCGCGCCCCCGCCGCCGCAGCTCCCCGCGCCCAAGATCCTGGTGCTGGACCGTTCCGCCATCCTGGGCATCTCGAAGGTCGGACAGGATATCTCGCGTCAGATTCAAGGCATGAGCCGCCAGGCCAAGGCCGATCTGGATGCCCGCGCCAAAACGCTGCAAACCCAAGGTCAGGCGCTCAACCAGCAGGTGGCGGTTCTCGCCCCCGACCTGAAGGCGGCAAAGATCAAGGATTTCGAGGCCAAGCAGGCGGCGCTGCAGACCGACGCCACCCGCAAGGAGCAGGCGCTGCAGTATAGCGCCCTGGTCGCCCAGCAGCAGGTTGCCAAGGCGCTCGACCCGATCCTGGACGATGTGATGCGCGAACGCGGCGCCAATATGATCTTGGACCGCAGCGTGATCCTCAAGGGCAATGTCGGCTCGCTGGACATCACCCAGGACGTCATCAACCGGCTCAACGGCAAGATGAGCAGCCTGAAAGTGAATCTGGTCTCGCCGCCGGCGCAACGCTGATCGGCTGTGGCCGATCCACGCTTCTATCGTAACAAGGGGCCGTTCCGCCTAAGGGCGTTGTGCGACACCGCCGGTCTGTCCTTGCCGCCCGCCAGCGATGGCGAGACTCTCATCGCCGATCTCGCCAGCCTGGAAGGCGCGGGGCCCGCGCACCTCTCCTTTTATACCGGCGCGCGTGATCTGGCACAGGCCTTCGCCGCCAGCCATGCCGGCGTCTGTCTGGTGCCGAAAAATCTGCGCCGTGCGCCGCCGGTGCAAAGCCTGCTGCTGCCTTGCGCCGATGTCTCCCAGGCTTTTGCCGCCATCGCCTCGCTGTTCTATCCCGATGCCCTGTTGACCAATTGGTGCCAGGAGGGCGCCATCGCCGCCTCGGCCCGGTTGGGCGCCGGGGTCATTGTGTCTCCCACCGCCGTGATCGGGGCGGAGGCGCAAATCGGCGCGGGGACGCGGATCGGTGCCAGCGCGGTGGTTGGTCCCGGCGTCACCATCGGCCGCGATTGCCAGATCGGCAGCAATGTCACCTTGGCCTATGCCCATATCGGCGATCGGGTGGTGATCCTGCCGGGGGCTCAGATCGGCCAGCCGGGATTCGGCTTCGCCTCCACCCCCAAAGGCCATGCCAAAATCCCCCAACTGGGTCGGGTCATCATCCAGGACGAGGTGGAGATCGGCGCCTCGACCAGCATCGACCGCGGCGCCTTGGCCGACACGGTGATCGGCGAGGGCAGCAAGCTCGATAACCTGGTCCAGATCGGCCACAATGTCGAAATCGGCCGCCACTGCATCCTGGTGGCGCAATGCGGCGTGGGCGGGAGTTCCACGATCGGGGATTTCGCCGTGCTGGGGGGCCAGGTGGGGATCGCCGATCATGTGCGAATCGGTCCCGGCGCCAGGCTGGCGGCGCGCACCGCCTGCGTCAGCGGCCAGGTGGTCGAAGGCGGACAGGATTATGGCGGGGTTCCGGCAAAACCTATAAAGGAATGGTTGCGGGAGATTCACGCGGTGCGTCAGCTTGCCCGCACGCGCGCCAAGCAGGACCACCATGGCTGATTTCCCGAACTCCGGCGTGACCCTCGACATCGAACAGATCAAACAGGTGCTGCCGCATCGCGCGCCGTTCCTGTTTGTGGACAAGCTCACCGATATCGTGCCGAACGAAAGCGCGGTGGGCTGGAAAGCGGTCCGCATCGAGGAAGACTATTTCCGCGGTCATTTTCCCGACTATCCGGTGATGCCGGGCGTGCTGATCGTCGAAGCGCTGGCCCAGACCGCGGGCGCGGCGGTGTCCTATACGATGGGTTTGAGCCGCGAAAGGCGCATCGTGTATTTCATGACCATCGAAAAAGCCCGTTTCCGCAAGCCGGTGCGGCCGGGCGACATACTGCGCATGCCGGTCAAGGCGCTGAAAAAACGCGGGCCGGTCTGGCGCTATGAAGGCAAGGCCTTTGTCGGCGAGGCGCTTTGCGCCGAAGCGGAATTCACCGCCATGATCCATGACGGCGGGGATGCTCCGGCGTGAGCGCCCGTGTTCATCCCAGCGCGCTGGTCGAGACCGGCGCGCGGCTGGCCGATAGCGTCGAGATCGGACCCTTTTGCCATGTGGGGCCGCAGGTCACGCTGGACGAAGGGGTACGGCTGATCTCGCATGTCTCGATCGCCGGGGTCACGCGGGTGGGCGCCCGGACGGTGGTCCATCCCGGCGCGGCCCTGGGCGGCGAGGGCCAGATCCGCGGCAATGATTTTCCCGAGGGCCGGCTTGAGATCGGCGCCGATTGCGTGCTGCGCGAAATGGTGTCGATGAATGTCGGCAGCCGCAAGGGCGGCGGCATCACCACGGTCGGGGCGCGGGGCTATTTCATGGCCAATGCCCATGTCGGCCATGATTGTCATGTCGGCGAGGACGTCACTTTCGCCAATTCCGTTGCGCTGGGCGGCCATTCGATCATCGCCGATGGCGTGATTTTCGGCGGATTGGCGGCGGTGCAACAATTCTGCCGCGTCGGCAAAGGCGCCATGGTGGGCGGCCTGACCGGCGTCAACCGCGATGTCATTCCCTATGCCATGGCTTTCGGCGATCATGTCGAACTCGCGGGACTGAACCTGATCGGGCTGAAGCGGCGCGGATTGTCGCGCGAGGCGATCAACGCCATGCGCGGCGCCTTTCGCGCCATCTTTTATGGTAAGGGCGGCGACATTCCGTCCCGCGCGCGGGAAGCGCGGGCGCGCTGGCCCGATGTGGCGCAAGTGGGCGAGATCGTCGACTTCATCCTGGCGGATGCCAAGCAGCCCTTATGCACCGCGCGCCGGCGCGGCGGCGAAGCGTGATGCTGGGCATCATCGCCGGCGGCGGCGATCTGCCGCGCGCGGTGGCGCAAAGCGTCCGCGCCGAGGGCCGCGATGTCTTCGTGGTGGGTTTGCGCGGCTGCGTGACACCGGGCTGGGTCGAAACATTTCCCCATGAATTCGTCTCGCTCGGCGAGCCGGGAAAGGCCCTCAAGGCCTTGGCCGGCGCGGCGGTGCGCGAGGTGCTGCTGGCGGGGCGGGTGGACCGTCCCAAATTTTCCGAACTGAAGCTCGATGCCAAAGGCATGATGGTGCTGCCCAAGGTGATCGCGGCCGCGCGGCAGGGCGATGACGCGCTGCTGCGCTGCATGGTCGATATATTCGAGCGCGAGGGTTTTCGCGCGCTGTCGGTGGCCGAGGCCGCGCCCGGCCTGGTCTGCGGCATCGGCCCGCTGGGAAGACTGGCGCCGGCAGAAGATCACCAGGCCGACATCGCCAGCGGTTTTCGCATCGTCAAGACCCTGGGCGCGCTGGATGTCGGCCAGGCCGCGGCGGTCTGCGACGGACTTGCCCTGGCGGTGGAGGCGGCGGAAGGGACCGATCAAATGATCGCCCGCATCGCCTCCTTGCGCGAGGCCCTGCGCGGCACGCCGGACCACAGGCGGGGCGTGCTGGTCAAGGCGCTCAAGCCGACGCAAGACGCCAAGACCGACATGCCGGTGATCGGGGTAGAGACCGTGCGCAACGCCGCCGCCGCCGGGCTGGCCGGTATCGCGCTGGAGGCGGGAAAATCGCTGATCGTGGGCAAGGGCGACGTTGCGGCCGAGGCCGATCGGCTGGGCCTGTTCGTCACCGGCGTGGCGACGTGAAAACCATCATGCTCGTCTGCGGCGAGCCTTCCGGCGACCAGCTCGGCGCGCAGTTGATGGCGGGGCTGAAGCAATTGGCGGGCGATAATATCCGCATTGTCGGGGTCGGCGGTGCGGCGATGGCGCGTCAGGGTTTGAAGAGTCTTTTTTCGCTGGATGCGACTGCAGTGATGGGCCTGCGCGAAGTGGTGCCGGCGATTCCGCGCATTCTGGCGCGCGTGCGCCAGGCCAGCGATTATGCGGTGGCGACCAAACCGGATGTGTTGGTGGTGATCGACAGTCCGGATTTCACCCATCGCATCGCGCGGGCGGTGAAGAAACGCGATCCCACGATCCGCACCGTGAATTATGTGGCCCCCCAGGTCTGGGCCAGCCGCGCCTATCGGGCCAAGGCGATGGCCCGTTATTTCGATCTGGTCCTGGCGTTGTTTCCCTTCGAAGTGGCGTTCTTCGAACGCTATGGATTGAAGGCCCGTTTTGTCGGCCATCCGGTGATCGAACGGCGGGCGCGGATGACGGGCGGCGCGGCGCTGCGGGCGCGGCTGGGCGTCGGTGCCCAGGCGCCGCTGCTGGCGCTTTTGCCGGGCAGCCGCTCCAGCGAAATTCGTTTTATTTTTCCGGTTTTTCGGGAGGCGGTGGAAATTCTCGGCCCCCAAATTCCCGGTCTGGTGACGCTGCTGCCCACCGTGCCCCATGTCGCCGCCAAAGTGCGCGAAGGATCGCAGGCCTGGCCGACGCCGCTGCATATCCTGGAAGGCGAGGACGACAAATATGCCGGTTTCGACGCCGCCGATGTAGCGCTGGCCGCGTCCGGCACGGTGACGGCCGAGCTCGCCTTGTCGCGCACGCCCATGGTGGTGGCTTATCGGGTCGGCGGGCTGACTTATGCCTTGGCCAATCGGCTGATGACGGTGCCCTATATGAGCCTGATCAACATCCTGCTGGACCGCGCCGCGGTGCCGGAGTTCAAGCAATATGACGCGACGCCCCAGGCGCTGGCCGCGGCGGTGGCGCGTCTGTTTCAGGACCGCTCCGCCCGCGATGCCCAGATCGCGGCGATGGACGACTTCGCGCGCAAACTGGGCGAGGGCGAAGAGGCCCCGAGCCTGCGAGCCGCACGCGAATTGCTGGCGTTTGTCGGGTCTTGAATATTTGTTCCCTGGCTGCGAACCGATCGGCCGGTCCGCACGTTACGTTCGGGTAACGACCATCGAAAGAACCGACATGGGCGACAAAATCATTCTCGAGCCGGGCGACAAAGTGATCGACGACGGCGACAAGGTCATTGTGGAAGAACCCAAGAAGGAAACCAAGAAAGTGGTTACCGAGACTCGGGTGACTGAGACCAAGGAAGAAGACGACTAAAAATTCCCACGCCCTCAGGGTGGCTCCTTACTTCCTCTTCTCCACCGGCACATATTGGCGTTCGGTCGGGCCGGTATAGATTTGGCGCGGCCGGCCGATTTTCTGGTGCGGGTCTTCCAGCATTTCCTTCCATTGTGCGATCCAGCCCACGGTGCGGGCCAGGGCGAAGAGCGCGGTGAACATCGAGGTCGGAAAGCCCAGCGCCTTCAGCGTGATGCCGGAATAGAAATCGATATTGGGATAGAGCTTCTTCTCGATGAAATACTCGTCCTGCAGGGCGATGCGCTCCAGCTCGATCGCCACTTTCAGCAGCGGATCGTCATG
>JAICHV010000058.1 GCA_025924715.1 Alphaproteobacteria bacterium | reverse complement strand
GGCATAAATTCGACCAATGTTATTGCGCCAGTGCTGGTCTCGATTTCTGTCTCTAGGATGAGGGTATTGGGACGATATTTCCGCCGCACATGCTTGGCGGGCTCGCAGGGTGCAATGAGCCAGCGCCCGTTTTTTGGCTGTCCGACCAATGAGGCGAAACAGGCACCGCTGTCGAACCGTGGCCAGCACAACCAGTCTACCGATCCTTCACGGCTTACCAGCGCGGCAGTCTCGCAGTCCCCCAAAAGAGCATAATCCTCGATCCGTGCCACACCGATCTCCCTGAATTTCGTTCTTATGCCTGCCTAGACATTCAATGCCTAAACGCAGTCATCTTTCCGTACGCGGCCCATCCTGGGTCTCGTGAGCTAGAACACGGTCAAATTCCGCTTTCCCGCTGGTGCGGCCGTGTGCGCCGACGCCTCAGACCGCATTCAGCTACAAAGGTTTTGGCCTCAACCACCCTGTTTCAGACGCAGGTTAGGTGCTAGGGATCGAAACGGGCGAGCCGGCGTTGCATTCAAGTTCCCGGGGAGCAGGGCAATCTGTGCGCGCACTCCAAGCCGCGATCCTGTCCGCCGCGTTCATGTGGACCAGCGCGCAAGCGGCGCCGCTGCAATATCTTACCGGTTCGGGTGACAAGGCCGCGCCAGTCGTCTCGCTGACCTGGGGGCTGCTGGTCATCTCCATCGTCGTGGTCGCGATCATAGGATTGCTTCTGGCGGCCGCGATTTGGCGACGGCCGGGCGAAGTCTGGACGCCGGGCGGAAAAACCGCGCTAAAGCCCCACGAGGGCGGCCTCGACTGGCTATGGATCGGGGTGGGGGTTTCAACCGTAGTGCTGCTGTTCTCGGTCGTCTGGACGGTCAAGGTATTGGCTGACATTCAAGCCCCTATTCAAAAGCCAGCTGCCACCATCGAGGTCACAGGCCGGCAATGGTGGTGGCAGGTCCGTTATCTAACGGACAACAGCGCACGCCCATTCGCCACCGCGAACGAAATCCATATTCCCGTAGGGATACCTGTCCGGCTGAGACTGGTGGGCGGCGACGTGATCCACTCCTTTTGGGTGCCGCAACTCGCCGGCAAAATGGATGCAATCCCCGGGCAGACCAATGAGACCTGGATTGAAGCCGCGACGCCCGGAATCTATCGCGGCCAATGCACCGAATATTGCGGCGTGCAACACACCCACATGAGCTTCCTCGTCGTAGCGCAGTCTCCTGAGGACTTCCGCAAATGGTGGGATGAGCAGCTGACGCCGGCAGCCTCACCTACCGGCCGTGCGCAACTTGGCCAAGCCGATTTCCAGAAGCATTGCGGCAACTGCCACTCCGTGCGAGGCACGCAGGCCAATGGCTCCTTTGGGCCCGATCTTTCACACCTGATGCAACGCACCACGATCGCTGCAGGTCAGTTGCCTAACAACGCTCAGTCTCTGACGTCCTGGATTTCCAATCCGCAGAGGATGAAGCCTGGAACGCTGATGCCTGTGCTGCCACTGTCGAAGGTTGAACTGGCTGACATCCATATCTATCTCAGCACACTGGATTGACCATGACCAGCATCAGCGACTATGAGCGCAGTCCCACCATCGGTCAGCCAAGCCCGGCGCTCGCCGAAAAGCTGAAATCACTGTGGGAGACCAAGCCGGGCTTCATCGGATGGTTAGGTTCGGTCGATCACAAAGAGATAGGTCTCCGCTATATCGTCACGGCTTTCGCCTTTTTACTGATTGGCGGCGCCGAGGCACTTCTGTTCCGGGTGCAGCTGGCCTGGTCGAACATCAAGCTACTCACGCCAGAACAGTATGACCAACTCTTCACCATGCACGGCATGACCATGATCTTCCTGTATGCTGGCCCGGTCCTATCCGGTTTCAGCAATTATCTATGGCCGCTGCTGCTGGGATCACGCGATATGGCATTGCCCCGCCTCAACGCCGTCTCGTATTGGATTTATCTCTGCGCTGGCCTTTTTCTCTATTCCTCTTTTGTGGTCGGCTTCGGGCCCAATGTCGGCTGGTTCAACTATGTCCCCCTGGCCGCCCGCGCTTACAACAACGGGCCGAACATCGATGTGTATGCCGTCGGCATGGTGCTGCTGGGCATTTCCACGACGGTGGGCGCTATCAATTTCATCGTCACTTTCCTACGGCTGCGTTGTCCCGGCATGTCTGTGAATCGCGTGCCCATCCTCATATGGGGCACACTCACCGCTAGTGCCGCCAATGTCTTCGCCGTCCCAGCGGTGAGCTTGGCATTCCTGCTGCTGTGGATGGACCGCAATCTGGGGACCCATTTTTTCGACACTGATGCGGGCGGCTCAGCGCTGCTCTGGCAGCATCTTTTCTGGATGTTCGGACATCCCTGGGTCTATGCCATCGTGCTGCCGGCGATGGGTATGGTGTCGGACGCCATGCCGGTGTTTTGCCGTCGTCCATTGGTCGGTTATACCGCTGTGGCGGCGGCCACCGTCGCCACCATGATCCTGGGCTTTGGTGTGTGGGTTCATCACATGTTCGCCACCGGCCTGCCCAATATTTCGTTATCTTTCTTCAGTGCTGCCAGCATCATTATCACCGTCCCAAGCTCGGTCGGCGTATTTGCTTGGCTTGCCACCATTTGGACGGGGCGCCCCGTCTTCACCACTCCTTTCCTCTTTTTCGCTTCTTTCATCCTGCTTTTCACCATCGGCGGTGTCAGCGGCTTCATGACCGGTTCGGTGCCGGTGGATTGGCAGCTCACCGACACTTATTTTGTCGTGGCGCATCTTCATTACGTGCTGATTGGGATAAACGTCTTTCCCGTGTGCGGAGCGCTTTATTTCTGGTTTCCAAAATTCACCGGCAAACTGATGGATGAGCGCATCGGCCGCTGGAATTTCTGGACCATGTTCGTCGGCTTCAATCTGGGCTTTTTCCCGATGCACGTATCGGGCCTGCTCGGAATGCCACGTCGGATTTATACCTTTCCCGACAACATGGGCTGGGACTGGCTTAACCTGATCACCAGCGCCGGGAGCTTCTTGTTCGGGTTCGGCGTGCTGCTCTTAATTTATAATGTGTTGAAGAGCTGGCGACATGGAGTGACGGCGCCGAGCAACCCGTGGGACGCGCCGACGCTGGAGTGGGCGACCTCCTCACCGCCTCCGCCCTACAACTTCACCGTGATTCCCGTCGTCGCTAGTCGGCATCCACTCTGGGAAGATCGACTGGGGCAGCCAGAAGACGCCAAGAGCCACATTGAAGACGGCTTGGTTCTGGACCATGGCAAGGAGGCACTGGGAACGACGACACTGGATGCCGAACCCAATGTGATCCTCAAGATGCCGCAGGATACGCGGCTGCCACTGTACCTTGCGTTGTCCATGACCCTGGTCGCGGCTGGCCTTGTCCTAGTGACCTGGTGGGTGGTGGTAGTCGGAGCGGTGTTGACAGCAGCTGCCATCATTGCGTGGCTTTGGCCGGAGCCGCAGCTCGGTGAGACGGTAGCGTCAGCCACGGGAGAGCCACGCCATGACTGAGCAGTATACCTTGGAAGGGCGGCTGCCGGTCGGAGCCATCAACACCCGCGCCAGCGGCTGGTGGGCGATGATCTTCACCGTCTTCACAGAAGCTTCGCTCTTCGCCTACTTGCTTTTCTCGTATTATTATCTGGCCGTGCAGCCCCATCCGGCCGGTAGCTTTCCTGAGGGGGGCCAACCCGACCTGACGCTCGCCCTGCCCAATACCATCATCCTGATAGCCTCATCAGTGTTGGTCGCCTGGGCGCAGCTTGGCATCGAGCAAGGCAGCAAGCGACGGCTGGCGCTGGGCTTGGGAGCGGGCGCGGCGCTGGGGCTAGTCTTTCTGGTGCTGCAGTGTTTTGAATGGGCCGAGAAGCCTTTTGCCCTATCATCTTCTCCTTACTCTTCGCTCTACTTCGTGGTCACTGGCTTTCATATGGCGCATGTGGTCCTGGGCGTTGCAATGCTGGCCGCCCTGACGTGGTGGTCATCGCGCGGATATTTCAACAGAGTGCGCTACGCCCATATCCACATCGGAGCACTCTACTGGCATTTTGTGGATGCGGTGTGGATCGCGGTCTTCTTCACATTCTATCTCACGCCGCTGCTGGGATTGCGCGCATGAGGCGGATTATGGATCCCGTGGGGGCCGCGCCCGAAACCCGCACCGTTCACTTCCTTACCCTGCTGTTCGGCGCAACCGCTGCGCCGATCTTTTGGACGGGGCAAGTACTGCTGGGATATGGCGTCACCGCCTATGCCTGCTATCCGGGCGATCATCCGGTTCAGATCAGCTTTGGCGGCGCCATTTCAGATGCAGTGCTTGGGTTTGACATTGTGGCGCTGATCGCCTGCGCGGCCGGGGGTCTTATCTCCTGGCGATCCTGGCGAAAAGTGCGCGAGGCTTGTGGTCATCGCCAGACGCTTCATACCGGCGAAGGACGCGATCGTTTTCTGGCTATGTGGGGTCTCTTGTCGTCGCTCTGGTTTTTCTTTGCCGTCCTGTTCAACACCATCGCCTCGCTAACCGTAACGCCATGCTTAAATTGAGCGCGCTCGGAGGGCGTTACTGGCGCTTGTCGCAGTAGCGCTGCTTTGGCCCGCTGCGCAGGCGCTGTTCGCCGCTCACATGGCACAGCATCTGCTCCTGATCGCAGTGGGTGCTCCCCTTCTGGTTCTGGGAGGGGTTAAGAAGCACAGCGCGCCGGTTCTGGCCTGGACGATGTTCGTCGGCATTTTTCTGTTCTGGCACTGGCCGGCAGCCTTTCGAGGGGCTGCTCAACACCCGCCGGCCGAACTGCTTGAGCTGGCCTCCATCCTGGCCTGCGCCTGGTACTTCTGGGCCGCTGTATTCAGCCAAAGCAAGTGGACCGACGGCGCGCGCGCCCTGATGGTGATGACTGCGGCGGTCCTTACCGATCTGCCCGGCGTGGTGATGCTGTTTTCGCCCCGCGCGATCTGTACCATGCCGAGCGAAGATGCTGCGCGCTTCGGACTTTCACCGCTGAGCGACCAGCAGCTCGCGGGACTGCTTATGTGGGTGGCGGCCAACGTGGTCTTCTTCGCCATCGCCACTTGGCTATTCGCGCGTTGGATCGGTGGCGCGTTTGAGCGGCCTAGTGGATCAGCGCCCGTCGCAGCCAATGAACCCGGGTGGCGCCGACCACTGGCGCGCTATTGCCCCAAGCGTTCCGGATATAGGTTGCGACATCGGCGATCATGCCATCATTCAGCTTTGCGAAATCCGGCATGGGTTTGATCGCAGGCTTGCCCGGCGCCGGCGGCGCGGTGCCTCCGGTCAGGATAATGCGCAGCACGGTCGTGGGATCGCCACCCATTACCAATGTGTCGCCCGCGAGGTTCGGATAACGTCCACGGGCGCCAGCACCAGTGGGCTCGCCATCGGCGGCATGGCACTCTTCGCAATGCGCGCGATAGACGCCTTGGCCACGCTCCATCTGTTCTGGGCGGGGATTTTGAAACTGCACCGCTTTTCGCTGGGGCAGGCTTTTTAGATAGGTCGCGATCGCGTGCAGATCCGCGGGAGTCATGTGGCTGGTTGAGGAGGTAATCTTCTCTTCCATCGTGCCGGCGGCTGTCGCGTATTGGTTGCGGCCCGCCTCCAGGAAATGCACGATGTCGCCGGCGCTCCATTTCCCTAACCCGGTCCTCATATTGCCGGTCAGATCGGCCGCATACCAGTTTCCCACCACGCCGCCTGCCAGTGGCTTGCTCGTAATGTCGCCGAACAGAATATCCTTTGGCGTATGACAGGCTCCGCAATGGCCTAGCCCATTGACGATATATTCGCCACGTTTCCATTCCGCTGGCTTAGCCGTATCAATCTTCGGCGGAGCTTTGGGTAAATAGAGCCAGTTCCAAAATATCAACCCAGCGCGAATGTTGAAAGGAAAGATCAATTTGTTGGGCGTCGGCGCCTGCCGCACCGGCTTTAGGCTGTGCAAGAACGCAAATAGATCATCTGTGTCGCCGCGCGTCAGGCGACTGAAGTACACGTAGGGCAGCGCGGGGTAGAGATGGTGCCCGTTAGCCGCAACGCCTTCATGCACGGCGCGGTAAAATTCATCCGCTGTCCATGTACCGATGCCAGTTTCTCTGTCGGGGGTGATATTGGTTGAATACACCGTCCCGAACTGGGCTTGAAATGGCAGCCCTCCAGAAAAAGCCGGGCCGTGCGCCTTGGTATGGCACCCGGCACAATCGCCCAGAACGGCGAGATAGCTGCCGCGTGAGACCGCGTCCTCCGCGTGCGCGTGGTCTGCCAACATAGCGAGGGCAAGTAACAGGGCTGCATAAAGGCGCATTTGCAAGTCAGCTCACAAAGAAAACGGCGTCCACTGCTCTTGCTTTTGGTGGTGACCTAAATGGCGGTCAAAGTGCTGCGTCAAAGCGGCACCTGATAAAGCACATTTCATGAACTCTCTATGAGGTCCTGGTCTTGGGAACGCGCAGCGGAACTGACGGTTGCGCGGCCGGCCCGCCGAATTACCGCCTTTTGGGGCGGAGCTCAGGCCGCTACTTTCCCGCTATCAGCTCGTGAAATTTCTTCCTTCGCCGGGCCACTCGCGCGTTTTCCGGATCGGAAAGGCGCGGCCCGCGTAGATGAATGGCGGCTAATGGAGAGTATCATGACCGTTCGTCATTGGACGACTACCACGATGGCAATTGCCGCTTTGTTGGCTGCCGCACCAGCAATGGCACAGGGCGGTCGTTCGCCGGAGCGTGGGGAGACGCCCTGTCTGCGGCAGGGTTACATTTACAGTTTTGAGACCGTGCCCGGGAACCGGTCCCTGATCGTCACCGACCTGTCCCGCCATCGTTTCCGGCTGAACTTCATGGGCGAGTGCTATGACCTGCAATATCAATTCGGCCTGCGCTTCAAAACTTTCGGCGTGGGCACTCTGTCCTGCGTGTCACGCGGCGATTCGGTGCTGACCAGAGGTCCCGGACCTAATCAGTGCATCATTAAGGACATTCAATACCAGACGCCGGACATGGAGCGAGCCGATTTTGAAGCCGCCGCACGGCAACGCCACCGGTAGATTTTTCGGCCATAGCGGGCCGCCCGAAAGCGGAGCGATAAAATTGAATTTTCCATTACCGCCGATTCAGAAGAATCTCTATCTGCTAGATGGCGCGAAGCGGGCAAGGCATCCGTTCAGTTCCGGCAAAGCGGATGGTCCGTTCATTATCGACCATATAGTCCCGCGTGAGCGGCAAGGTCCCCGCGCGCTTAGCAAGCTGAATCTGGAACACAACCTCGCCATCGTGGCGGAAAGCCATCTCCGAACCGATGAGGTAGAATTCCCACATGCGGCAGAAGCGCTCATCATAAAGGGCCGCGATCTGCGCGCGGTTCTGTTCGAATCGACTGCGCCACTCGCGTAAGGTTTCGGCATAGTGCATCCGAAGCACCTCAACGTCGGTAATGACGAGCCCGCTATTCTCAATAGCGGCCGAGACCTCGCTCAATGCTGGAGCATAGCCGCCCGGAAATATATATTTGGCGATCCAGGCATTTGTAGAACCAGGACCGTCGCTGCGCCCGATGAAATGCAGCAACATCACACCTTCATCAGTAAGTAGTTCGCGCACCTTCGCAAAAAAAGCTCCATAGTAAGGCACGCCAACATGTTCGAACATTCCGACCGAAACGATACGGTCGTAGCGGCCTCCCAGTGCGCGGTAATCCACCAATTCGAATTTGCAGGCCTCTGATAAGTGCGCTTTTGCGGCGCGGTCGCGTGCGATGACGATTTGCT
Source organism: Alphaproteobacteria bacterium (assembly GCA_025924715.1). Taxonomy (GTDB): domain Bacteria; phylum Pseudomonadota; class Alphaproteobacteria; order Micropepsales; family Micropepsaceae; genus Rhizomicrobium. The sequence goes on along the minus strand of JAICHV010000058.1, from coordinate 11,000 downwards.
CTTCGGAGAGGGTGACGCCAAGCACATGGGCGCCACTATCTTGCGCTAGATTGAGGGCCATGCCTCCCCAACCGCAACCTATATCGAGCACTTTAAGTCCAGGTTGGTTTAGGTGAAGCTTCGCGGCGATATGGCGCTTCTTGCCGATTTGCGCTTCTTCAAGCGTCTCGCCCGGCGCTGAAAAATACGCGCACGAATATTGTTTATCGCGACCGAGAAAGAGATCGTAGAGGCGCGCCGAAAGGTCGTAATGATGCGCGACATGGTCTTTTGAACGACTGACGGGGTTATATTGTGCCAAGCGGCGCGTTAGACGGCGAAAGGTGCGCACCATCTTGTGCAAACCCGAGGGCTGCACCTGCGCAAGGCCGCTGACCAGAATATCGAGAAGCTCGTAGAGGCTTCCCTGCTTAAGGGTGAGGCGTTCCTCCATGTAGAGCTCACCGAACTTGAGGTCGGGATGAAGCAACAGCTCCCAGGCGGCCTTGCGGTCATGCAACCGGATCGCGACCTGCGGCAGCCCCGCGCCGAAAGTTTCTTGTTTGCCCGAGGGGTATAGGACGGTAAGGCTTCCGCTCCGGACGATACGAGAAAGTAATATACCAAGCATCTGAAATCCGCAGAGCGTGGCCCAATCCCTTGATCTCAAAAAAGCACCGGCCTTGACTTCGTTCCGCTCGGTTAGCCGCAGGCTCAAACCCTGCTGAGATCGCCAGCCAATTGCGTCCTGGTGTCGGGCTCGAAGTATCTGGTCCCGTCAGCGCACCAGGCACGGCCGCGCGATGCCCTTTTCGCCGGGCCGCAGTCGTAGAATCGCGCCGGCAAGGGGCTCGCGCTCTCGTTGCTCGGGTGTCAGTTGGTCCGTGGCGCTAGTCACATAAAGCGTGTCGAGTTCCTCGCCTCCGAAGGCTGCCATCGTGGGTTGGCTTACGGGCAATTCAATGTCCCGGTCCACAGCACCCGCCGCCGTGTAACGGCGCAATCGGGCCCCGCCATGAAGGGCGCACCAATAACCACCTTTGGTATCAACCGCCGCACCGTCTGGCAGACCTTGAGCAGCTGGCACACGCGCGAACGCATATCGCGCGCCAAGCCGACCGGGCACCGGGTCGTAATCATATGCGAACACTGTCTGTTTATAGCTGTGTGAGAGATAGAATTTCCGCCCGTCTGGACTCCATGCCATGCCATTGTGCAGTTGTGCGTGGTCCGGTTCTGCGCGCAGACCTTCTGCTAGGGTGAAACTATGCAAGGCTGCCTCCTGCGCGGCCGCACCCTCCATTAACGGGTCGAACATGACTCCCACCCAAAAACGGCCCTCCCGGTCACACGCCCCCTCATTGAAGCGGAAGAGATTTGGATCAAAAGGCGGGGCCGCCAATTGCGTCAGAAGTCCGGATGCGAAATCGAGCCGGAAAATCCCTTCCCGCAGCGCAACCACCGCGCCCGGTGGATCGGCGACCAAACCAAAGCCGCCTATATCGCTGGTCATCAACCAGTTGCGGCAGTTCCCCGTTCCAGGTTCGTAGCGGTACAGCGCAGGTCTTTTGACGTCAATCCAATAGAGGGCTTTCTCGGCGGCGACCCAGGTAGGGGACTCTGCGATAGTCGCGCCTACGTCGAAGACTACCTCGATTTCCATGGGTTATCTCCAACATCCGCACCCGCGCGGCAATATATCGTGCCGCGATATAACGCGGGAACGCGCCATCCCGAGCCGCGTTAACAATTTAGTTCCGAACGAGCGCCCTTCGACTTTCCCGTTCGGCGCGCTTCGGAGCAAACCCCATGAGCATGAATGTCAGCGACTTTGTATGGCATCGCTTACAAGAATGGGGGCTTAAGCGCGTCTATGGCTATCCTGGCGACGGCGTCGGAGGTCTGGATGTGGCCCTTGAGAAGGTCAAAGACAGCCTCCAGTATATCCAAGTCCGGCATGAGGAGATGGCGGCCTTCATGGCATCGGGCCATGCAAAGTTTACCGGCGAGGTTGGACTCTGTTACGCCACCTCTGGGCCCGGCGCCATCCACTTGCTGACCGGCCTGTACGACGCAAAGATGGACCATGTCCCCGTAGTCGCTATTGTAGGTCAGCAAGCGCGTACGGCGATTGGCGCGCACTATCAGCAGGAGGTGGACCTTCAGTCCCTGTTCAAGGATGTCGCCGCAGACTTCGTTGCGATCGCCAGCGTCCCGAGCCAGATACGCCATTTAATAGACCGGGCTGTTCGCATCGCGTCCACCCGACGAACAGTTACGTGCGTCATCATCCCCAACGACCTTCAAGAATTGGCGTACGAAGACCCGCCTATGGAGCACGGCAACACCCACACTGGCCTGGGCTATGCCGGGCCGGCTCAACTCCCGAAGGACGAACTTTTACGCAAAGCAGCCGCGGTGCTCAATGCGGGGAAGAAGGTCGCGATCTTGGTCGGTGCTGGAGCGCTCGGCGCCACAGACGAGGTGATTGCTGTCGCGCAGACATTACAAGCCGGTGTTGCCAAGGCGCTGCTCGGTAAAGCCGTGTTGCCTGACGACCTTCCCTGGGTCACCGGATCGCTAGGCTTGCTAGGGACCAAGCCTTCATGGGACCTGATGAAAGGCTGTGACACGTTTTTGATGATTGGCTCCGCCTTTCCTTATAGCGAATTCCTGCCAAAGCCTGGCGATGCACGCGGTGTTCAGATTGACCTAGACGGCACCATGTTGAGCCTGCGCTATCCGATGGAAGTTAACATGGTTGGAGACAGCGCGGTCACCCTGCGAGCTCTCCTGCCACTGTTGAATAACAAGCCCGAGAGCGATTGGCGGCGCGGCATAGAGACGGGAATGGCCACTTGGTGGAAAACGCTGGAGGAGCGGGCCATGATGTCCGCCGATCCCATCAACCCGCAGCGCGTTTTCTGGGAGCTATCGAAGCGATTGCCGGACAATTGCATTCTGACAGGCGACTCCGGCTCTGTCGCAAATTGGTATGCCCGCGACATTCGCATCCGCCGTGGCATGATGGGATCGCTCTCTGGCAGCTTGGCGTCGCTTGGTGCGGCCACACCCTATGCCATGGCAGCAAAGATGGCATTCCCCGAGCGCGTGGTCATTGCCTTCATCGGCGACGGCGCTATGCAGATGAACGGCTTGAACGTCATGATCACGATTTCAAAATATTGGAAGGCCTGGTCCGACCCGCGCCTGATCGTCATGGTCCTCAACAACCGCGATCTTAATCAAGTGACTTGGGAGGAGAGAATTCAGATCGGTGCGGGCAAAACAGAATCGACCCAGAGCATCCCCGACTTTCCCTACCACAAATACGCAGAGTTGCTTGGTTTAAGGGGTATCTTTATCGATGATCCCGAGAAACTGGGGAGAGCCTGGGACGAAGCGCTCGCCGCGGACCGGCCGGTAATTCTGGAGTGCTACACCGACCCGAATGTGCCCCCTTTGCCGCCGCACATCACCGTGGAAGATGCGAAGAACTTCGTGACGATGATGCCCAGCGAACCGGAACTGGGCAGCGTGCTCAAAAACACCTTCAAACAGGTCTTCGCTCGCGTACTACCGGAAAAGAGCTGATGGATGGAGGCCAACTCAGCGGCGCGGACGCCTGTTTGGGTCTATTGCTCGGAAAGATTTGGCGCGCGCAGAACTGTTGCTATCCACGTTCTCACTGATGAATTGGTTTCTGTAGGGGGCGGACGTTGTTCGCAGACGTGTGAAGTTCGCGTCTTGGCTTGCGCGCGCGCGATATGATCCGCGATACCACCGCGCTCGCCACCTCCGCTGCTGCCGTCGTAGGTCTTGCCGCACTGGCGCTGTTCTCGCGGCCCCTCGCAAAAACCCAAGGCCGAACATACCGCTTTCCTCTGTTTTCAAGCGCGCTCGATCCCGGTGCCGCCGTTCGGGCGGCCCGGCGGCTGAACCGCGCTGCCGGCCTGATTGCTGCCTCGGTCCTGGCCGACAGCGCCATCGAGCACTATCGCGGCTCTTTCCATAACAAGGCCATGGTCGCGCCGCTGGTGACTGCGGCTCTCTCGCTGGCTATGAGTGCGCACGGGAACGCAGATAAGCGCCCGGTAGCGCACCGCGTGCGCGATTGTGTCTACGCAGCTGCCGCCCTGACAGGGCTTGTCGGCACCGGATTCCACCTCTTCAACATTTGTAAGAAGCCCGGCCGCTTCTCCTGGCAAAACCTGTTTTACTCGGCGCCCATCGGGGCTCCGGCGGCGCTTATCCTCTCTGGGGCTACCGGGTTTCTCGCAGAGCGGGTGCGAGACACGACCCCCGGTCTGGCCCCGACCATTGGCGCTATGTCAGCCGGGCGGGTCGTCGCTGCCGCGACGAGCCTCGGGCTCCTGGGGACCGTGGCCGAGGCTGGCCTATTGCACTTTCGTGGCGCCTACCACGACCCGTTCATGTACCTCCCAGTGACTATTCCGCCTGTTACGGCGGCCCTGATCGGCAACGCCGCCTTGGGTAGCACGCGCGAACGGCGGCCGTGGACCCGGCTGTGGTTACGTCTGACGGCGCTTCTGGGATTCGTCGGCGCTGGATTCCATATGATCGGGGTAGCCCGCAATATGGGAGGCTGGCGCAATTGGCGACAAAATGTCCTGAATGGACCGCCGATCCCGGCCCCACCGAGCTTTACAGGCCTTGCCCTGGCAGGCCTGGCCGCGCTGGGGCTGATGGAGGATCACCCCGATGGCTGATCGCTTTCCCGGTTACGACGTGCTCGCCAAGCGCTGGACGCAATCCTGGAACGAACAGACGCGGCAGGTGATCGACGGGCGCCTCTCGGTGCCCAACGTATCTCGATTCTTTTCGCCGGTAGAATGGCAAACCCTCGGTGCCGTCTGCGACCGGATCATGCCGCAACCGATGCATCGCCCCCCGGTCCCGCTGCCCGCCTATGTCGATCAAAAGATGGCCGACCGCAGATTGGACGGTTTCCGGTATGCCCAACTGCCGCCGCAGGGGGAGGCATGGCAGCGGGGCCTTGGAGCCTTGGACCAAGAGGCGGAGACAGCCCACGGCGGTCGGTTTCATACCCTGTCGCCTGAGCAGCAGGATGGTCTGTTGCGCCGCATGCAGGAGGGCAGACTAACCGGTTCGGCCTGGGGCGGAATGCCCTGCAAAATGTTTTTCGACCATCGGGTTATTCCCGACATCACGCACGCTTATTATGCCCATCCCGTCGCCTGGAATGAGATCGGTTTTGGGGGTCCAGCCAGCCCCCGCGGCTATGTGCGGATGGCACTAGATCGCCGCGATCCATGGGAAGCCGCCGAAACATCTCCTGGCAAAGAGGCGGCGGCGCGGCGGAAGAACGCCCGTGTCGGCTGACCCCTTCGCTGCCCCCCGCGCTACGAACGGCCGAGCCCCGGATGTCTTCAGTCGCGGCGCCTGGGTTCCGATGCGCCAATACCGCGATGATGAAATAGTCGATTTCGTCGTAGTCGGAACGGGAGCCGGCGGGGCTCCATTAATCGCGGGGCTGGCCGCAGGCGGATTCTCCGTGATTGGGTTTGACGCTGGCCCCTACTTCCGGCCGCTGGAAGATTTTGCCTCCGACGAGCGCGAGCAAGAAAAACTCTACTGGACCGATGAGCGCATAATAGATGGGGCCAACCCCATTACGATGGGCGGCAAGAACAGCGGCAAGGCGGTCGGCGGAAGCACCGTCCATTTCGCCATGGTGTCATTGCGATTTCGTCCGGAGCACTTCAAATCTCGGAGCCTGCTCGGCTACGGCGCCGATTGGCCGCTCGATTGGCGGGAAATGTGGCACTACTATGCCAAGGCCGAGAGGGCGCTAGGCATTTCTGGACCAGTTCGTTACCCTTGGGGGCCGAAGCGGCCTCGCTATCCCTATCGCGCACATGAGTTGAACGGTGCCGCCGTGTTGTTGGCGCGCGGCGCCGAGGCAATGGGCATAAAATGGACGCCAACGCCGCTTGCCACTGTCTCGGCACCCCGCGGACAATCACCTCCTTGTGTTTATAGGGGATTTTGTCGCTTCGGATGTTCCACCAATGCCAAGCAAAGCCAGTTGGTGACCTTCATCCCCCGCGCCTTACAGGCCGGCGCAGAAATCCGTGATCTTGCTATGGTCGGTCGCATCGAAGTGGGCCGCGATGGCCAGGCGACCGGTGTGCATTATCACCGGGAAGGGCATTGGCGGTTTCAGAAGGCGCGCAATGTGGTCGTTGCCGGTTATGCGATCGAGACGCCACGTTTACTGCTGGCCTCCGCAACCGACAATTATCCGGATGGCTTGGCCAACAGTTCGGGCCTCGTTGGCAAAAATCTGATGACACAGTCCAACCAGGCTGTGTTCGGTACGATGGCGCAGGAGGTTCGCTGGTACAAAGGTCCGCCTTCGCTCGCCATCACCGAGCATTGGAATTATGACGATCGAAAGGATTTCCCAGGTGGATATTGCTGGATGGCGCAGGGGCCGCTTCCCGTGGAATGGGTGTCGATCCAGACAAGCTCACGCGGCCTTTGGGGCCAGGCCCTGCGCGACGAAATGGAGAAATACAATCATCAAGTCGGCTTGAAGATGGTGGGCGAGATGCTACCGGACGAACGCAATCGCGTGACTTTGGCCGATGACAAGGATCAATACGGGCTGCGCGTCGCGCGCGTCACCTATAGTTGGGGCGACAATGATAAAGCTCTAATCCAACACGCCCTTGGCCAAATGCAGATCAGCCTAGAAGCGGTTGGCGCAACTGGTATTTTTCGGCAGGAGGACGACACCAATCACCTGGCTGGTACGGCGCGCATGGGTGACGATCCGACGTCCAGCGTCGTCAACTCAGACTGCCGGAGCTGGGACGTTCCCAATCTATGGGTTTGTGATGGGTCGATCTTTCCAACCACTGGCGGCGTAAATCCGTCGCTGACGATCACCAGCATCGCCATGCGGACGGCGGATCGTATTCGGGTGTTGGCGGCGCGTGGAGAGCTATAGACGCCGGGCAATGGCGGAGTTCAAATCGGCACGCGATATCCATAGAATTCGTGGTCCTCATTGTAGCCGCCTTGGCCCGCGCCAAGATCGGCAAAGTCGTGCACAAATTCGATCGCCGCGATCCATTTGACCATCTTGAACCCCAACTCATTCTCACATCGCAGCCGCAACGGCGCACCGTGCAAAACGCTGACCGGGCCGCCGTTCATCTCGTAGGCGAGGATTGTTAGCGCATGATGCATGTTCTCGATCGTATGGACATCGTAGTATCGTCCGCCATCGGCGCCGTCAGCCAGTGAGTAGAATACCACGTAGCGCGCCTTGAGTGCCGGTTTCACGAGGTCGAGAATATGGCGCATGGGTACGCCGCCCCATCGGGCAACGCCTGACCAACCTTGGATGCAGAAGTGGGTCGTGATTTGCTCTTGTTTCGGCATGGCCTTCAGGTCGGCAAGAGAAAGCTCCCGGGGTGACTCTACCAGCCCACTAATTCGTAGCCGGTAGCTCGCAAAATTATCCGTTACGAGGTCACTAAACTCTGTGGAGTTGGGCATCGTGCCGTTCGGCCAGAAGTAAGGAGAGACATCCTTCTCGGTGAGCTGAGAACGTGTGTCCCAGCCCTCGGCCAACCCCATGATCCAGCCGACCATGAAGGCGCCCACGCGCTGCACTCGGCGAGCATGCTTTAAGGTATAAGGCGACGCCAAGAACCAGGCGACGATCAGGATCGCCATGGCGAGGACAAACAGCGGAAATCCCTTCCACGAACTATCGTCGACGCCTCCGAACATGTGATTGGTGTTTTGTCTGAGGCCAGTGACAAAGATCATCACGCCGTGCGCCAAGATGAAGCCCAAGAACCAAGCGAACGAGATGAAGTGGACCGAGCGCATTGCCTGCCGGTTGAACACCCTGCCAAACCATCCGAGTGCGTTGGAGATCGCAGGGCTCTGCATTAGCCCCGTCACAATCGAGACAGGTGCGGCGACGAACACCGTGATGAAATAGCTGAGTTGCTGAAGGCCGTTATAGCGAGTCCAGCTATGGTCGACGGGAAAGTTCAGCGATGCGTATTGAATGGCAGTTGAGAGCGCGGCTGGAAACACTTCCCAAGTAAGCGGTACCAGCCTGCGCCACTGTTCCGTGGAAAACAGCAGCGCATAAAAGGCGATGCCGTTGAGCAACCACAACAAGTTCATTGAGAAATGCCACCACCGTGCCAGGCCAATTGTATGGCGTAAGCCTGGAATTCCGAGCCAAGTCGGCAAAGTAACGGAATCGTCCTTGGCGGTCCAAACTCGGCCTTTTGGCACCGGACTCTGGAAGCGGAACCAGTCAGTGCCGGGCGTGCAATCGCGGTGCCAATAAAGACGCGGATGATCGGCCAGTATCTGCAAGCCGGCCCGCATGATGAACAGCATGAAGAACATGTTGAGAAAATGCTGCAGCTGCAGCCACCAGGGAAAGCCCGAGTCCACCGACGGCGCGGCCTGGGCGATTCCCGGATGGTGCCGGATGAAAGCCGTGACCTCGGGCAATTCGCGCAGACTTTGCGCCAGGGCGATCAGACAGAGCAGCAGCGCGGTCCCGAGCGGCAAGCCCCATAGCATATTGATCCAACGGCGGCCGATGCGAATCCGCGGCAAGATTGCTTGTTGCGGAGCCATCCAGTGGTCGAGCCGGAGACGGTCATCTGCGCCGCTAAGACTTGCTCGAAGCGGCTCGGACGAAGACGATTGCGTGTCATTTGGCATAGGCCGATCGCTTTCTGTAGTCGATGCGGCGGGAGCTGCCGTCAGGCGCGAAGCTTGGTGAGTGCGGAGCCCTTATGAAAGGCGATATGGTCGTTCTTGGCGCTCTTTATTTCATATTGCGGACTGTCTTCGGTCGCGTGACGAGTATAGCCTCGGAGGTCGAAATCCCGGGTATGGACCCGAGTAATTGTCCCGCTGACTCGTCCAGCCTCGGAATTCCAACTCACGCGATCGCCGACCTTAAAGCTTTTTGTCATGATGAACCGCCCAGACGTTTCGCTGCTCCTGCAATCCGAGAATCTTTCAGACATTAGCACCCAAATCCGCCCAAGTAATATTGTCGCTCGATTAATTCTATTCCTAACGTCACCTTCCCTCAGCGCGTCCACGGCGCAGCACGGCTGCTAAAATTGCGGCTATATGAAATGGATGGGCTATAGATTTGCACATCGCCCCGCTGGGTAACCGGCTAGGCCGGTGCGTCGTTTTAATCGGAAGGCCCATCTACCGGAGAGGCTGACTGCCGCCGTCGCACTCCGGGGTGACCTTAGCATCGTTGCTTGATAAGATCCGCGACCCTTAAGGCGTTTGCGATTATCGTAAGTGTAGGATTTACCGCCCCAATGGACGGGAAAAAGCTTGCATCGGCCACATACAGATTATCTAGTTCGTGCGCCTTGCAATCCAAATCCAGGACTGATGTGGAAGGATCGGTGCCGAACCTTGCTGTTCCAGCCTGGTGCGCGGTGCCACCAACAGGAATGTTCTTGCCGAGGTAAAGATTGCGGTCCATGAGCAGTGGATGAGCGCCTGCGCTACTAAGAATATGTTCCAGCTTTTTCTTAAGGCGGTGATGGGCTTCCATATTGCCCTCGGTTATGTCCAGTACCACGCGCGCTCCGTCGTAGAAGATACGATTCTCCTGACGTGGCAGGTCCTCACTCGATAACCAGAAGTCCATCGAATGCCGCGCCATTTCCTCAAACGGCATTTTGGGCACCCACTCCAACCATTCGGGAAGAGCCTCGCCTCTGATTTGGGCGCCATGGGAGGTCGCGCACATTTGGATCAGTCCGAGAGGATAGTCCCAGTCATCGCTCTTGAAATAGAAATCCGCCACCGCCAACGTCTTTTGAAACACCGTCTCGTTGGGTTCGCGCATCAACGCCATCAAGACGGATTGGTTGTGCCGCATATAGTTGCGACCAAGCTGTCGTGAACCATTTGCCAGGCCCTCCGGGTGCCGATCGTTCGCCGAACGCATTAAGAGAAGCGCCGAAGAAAGCGCACCGCACGCCACGACAACAATGTTTCCCCGGTATCGCTCCTGTTCCCCATTGCGGCTGACCAGAACTTCGCTGATGCGCCGTCCTGAGGGGTCAGTTTCGAGTTTCGAGACATAGGCGCCCGTTAGCAAAGTTAGATTGGGGTGGGCCGCTAAGGCGGGATCGACACACATGACCTGTGCATCGGCCTTACCGTTCAGCAGACATGGAAAGCCGTCGAAAGCGTCGCAGCGGATGCAAATGCTGGTCGGTGTTGGGATTCCGTCCTTCTCCGTGAGCCGAATGCCCAGAGGCAGATGAAAGGGATGCAGGCCCTGTCGTGTGAGATCGTCATGCAGCCTTTGGATACGCTGCTCGTGAGCGACAGGCGGATAAGGGTAAGGGCCGCTGGCGGGAGGTTCAGTAGGGTCTTCCCCCCGCAGGCCGTGGACCTCGAATAACCGTTCAGCTTCGGCATAGTAAGGCTCTAACACGTCGTATTTAAGGGGCCAGGCGGGGGAGATGCCATCCTTGTGGACGATCTCGTCAAAGTCGCGCGCGCGCAACCTCAGTAGTGCCGCGCCATAGACCTTCGAATTTCCGCCCACGTAATAGTGCAATCCGGGATGAAATTCCCGCCCATCTCTCCCATACCACGTCTCCTTGGCCTGATAGGCCGCGTCTACGAACACGGTCTGAGAATCCCAATTTGCCCTGCTTCGCGGCAGGTAACCGCCCCGTTCCAGCAACAGAATGCGCTTGCCCGTGGGTGCCAGCCTGTGAGCAACGGAAGCCCCGCCGGGGCCGCTGCCTATCACGATGAGGTCGTACTCTTCCGTCATTCTATCCGCCGGTTGCAAACCCGGGGAAAAGCGTCATGCCGCCGTCAACAAACAAGGTCGTCCCCACCACGTAATCTGCGTCGTCCGACGCGAGCCACGCCGCGACCCGCCCAATGTCATCGGGCTCGCCGATGCGCCCGTAAGGAATTAGTGTGACGAGGCT
>JAICHV010000057.1 GCA_025924715.1 Alphaproteobacteria bacterium | reverse complement strand
CGCAGCCATCCCCAGTTCATGGTGCGCCTGTTCGCCCAGGAAGTGCCGGAAATCTATGACGGCGTGATCGAAATTCGCGCCGTGGCCCGCGATCCGGGCAGCCGCGCCAAGATCGCGGTGATCAGCAAGGATTCCTCGATCGATCCGGTCGGCGCTTGCGTCGGCATGCGCGGCGTGCGCGTGCAGGCGGTGGTGCAAGAGCTTCAAGGCGAACGCATCGACATCATTCCGTGGAGCGGGGAAGCCGCCACCTTTATCGTCAATGCGCTGGCGCCGGCCGAAGTCACCAAGGTCGTGCTGGACGAAGACACCCACCGCGTCGAAGTGGTGGTGCCGGACGAACAACTATCGCTGGGCATCGGCCGCCGCGGCCAGAATGTGCGCCTGGCCTCGCAACTCACCGGCTGGCAGATCGACATCCTCACCGAAGCCGAGGAATCCGAGCGGCGCCAAAAGGAATTTGCCACCCGCACCCAGTTGTTCATGGAAAGCCTGGATGTGGACGAAACGGTGGCGCAATTGCTGGCCTCCGAAGGCTTCGCCACGGTGGAAGACGTCGCTTATGTCGAGCTCGACGAACTTTCCCAGATCGAAGCCTTCGACGCCGAGACCGCGCAGGAATTGCAGAACCGCGCCATCGAATATATCGAGGCCCGCAACAAGGAAATGGACGACAAGCGTAAGGCCTTGGGCGTGGAAGACGCCGTCTTGGAAGTCGAAGGGGTGACCCCGTCGATGGCCGTCGCACTGGGCGAAGGCGGTATCAAGACGCTGGAAGATCTGGCCGGCGCCGCCACCGACGATCTGCTGGGCTATTACGAAACCACCAAGGACAAAGAGCGCGTGCGGGTGCCCGGCGCGCTGGAAGGCTTCGACCTCACCGCCGAAGACGCCAATGCCGTCATCATGAAGGCGCGGGTCAAGATCGGCTGGATCGAAGAAGAGCCGGCTGCCGAGGAAGAGAATCCCGACGAAGGCGCCACGGAGAACAGCGAAGCCTGATGCAAGCGGCCCCTACCATAGGCGAAGGCTCCACGCCTCCTCTGCGCGAAGGCGGAGGGGGACAACATGAACGCGAAAGACGCGATATCGTGTCGGGCGAGACTTTGCCGGAAAACCGTCTGGTGCGGTTTGCGGTGGCGCCGGATGGGACAGTGGTCCCGGACGTCGCCGCCAAACTGCCGGGACGCGGCATTTGGGTGGAAGCCAGCCGCGCCGCGCTGAAGATCGCGGTGGAGAAAAAACTTTTCGCCCGCGCCGCCAAGGGACAAGCCATCGCCACCGCCGATCTGGCCGAGCGCACCGAAAAGGCCCTGCTAGGCCGCATGCTGGGCGATCTGGGATTGGCGCGGCGCTCGGGCGCCTTGACCATGGGGTTCGACAATGTGCTGCGGGCCTTGGACAGCGCCAAACCGCCGGCGCTGCTGATCGAAGCCCAGGACGGCTCGCGCGACGGCAAGCGCAAACTCTACAATGCCGCTCATGCGCGCGAGCTGAAGCCCTTTGTGCTGGAATGGCTTAGCAGTGCCGAATTGGGCTTGGCGCTGGGCCGCGAGAATGTGATACATGCCGCCGTCCAGCCGGGCGGGTTTGCCGACAGATTGACCTTTGATGCGGAACGCCTGGCCGGCTTCCGCTCCCGGAACGAAAGCCTGCAAAGCGCGGGCGGGCAAAAAGAAAGCCTGCGACGCGTTAGCGAGCAAAAAGAAAGTAAGTCATGAGCGATACCGACGAAACCAAGCGCCCCAAAACGCTGTCGTTGAAGAAGACGGAAACCTCCACCGTCAAGCAAAGCTTCAGCCACGGCCGCACCAAGGCGGTGGTGGTCGAAAAGAAGCGCACCCTGGGCGGCGCGCCGGTCAAGGCGCCCGAGAAACAGGCGCCCGAAAAGCCGGTTGCCGCCGCCGCCGCGCCGGCCGCCAAGGCGCCGGCCCGCGGCGTCGTGCTGCGCCAATTGTCCGATGAGGAAAAGGCCCGCCGCGCCGCAGCCCTTGCCGATGCCCGCGTCACCGACGCCGAGGCCCGCCGCAACGCCGAAGAAGACGCCCGCCGCCGCGCCAGCGAGGAAGAAAAGCTCAAGCTGGAACGCGCCGCCGCCGAACGCCGCAAGGCCGAAGAAGACGCCCGCAAGGCCGCCGACGAACTGGCCCGCAAACATGCCGAAGCCGAGGCCGCGCGCCGCGCCGAACCCGCGGCGGAAGCCGCGGCCCCCGAAGCGCGCCGCCGGGTCAATCAGGAAGAGGAAGAAGAGACCTCGACCAAAAAAGTCGGCAACAAGATCATTCCGGTCAAACCCGCCGCGCCCAAGAAAGTGGCCGAGGGCGAACGCCGCCGCGGCAAGCTGACCGTGACCAAGGCGCTGTCCGACGATGACGAGCGGGTGCGCTCTGTGGCGTCTTATCGCCGCCATCTGCAGCGCGTCAACAAAGGGCACCAGGCGGTTCCCGCCGGTCCCGCCGGTCCGCGCGAAGTCACCATTCCCGAAACCATTGCGGTCAGCGAGTTGGCCAACCGCATGGCCCGCCGCGTGGTCGATGTCATCAAGGTGCTGATGAAGAACGGCATGATGGCGACGCCCAACGACATTATCGATGCGGATACCGCCGAACTGGTGGCGGCCGAATATGGTCATACCGTCAAGCGGGTCGCCGAAAGCGACGTGCTGGAAGGCCTCAGCGGTGCTGCTGACAGCGAAGGGGCGATGACGCCGCGGCCGCCGGTGGTGACGGTGATGGGCCATGTCGATCATGGCAAGACCTCACTGCTCGACGCCTTGCGCAAGACCGATGTCGTGTCGGGAGAAGCCGGCGGCATCACCCAGCATATCGGCGCCTATCAGGTGCAGCTCAAATCCGGGCACAAGATCACCTTCCTCGACACGCCGGGCCATGCCGCCTTCACCCAGATGCGCGCCCGCGGCGCCAAGGTGACCGACCTGGTGATCCTGGTGGTCGCCGCCGATGACGGCGTCATGCCGCAAACGGTGGAAGCCATCGCCCATGCCAAGGCGGCGAAGGTGCCGATGATCATCGCCGTCAACAAGATCGACAAGGGCGATGCCAATCCGACCCGGGTCAAGACCGAATTGCTGCAGCATGAAATCCAGGTCGAAGACATGGGCGGCGAGACCCAGGCGGTGGAAGTCTCCGCCACCAAGGGCATCGGCCTCGACAAGCTGGAAGAAGCCATTCTGCTGCAAGCCGAACTTCTCGACCTCAAGGCCAATTCCGATCGCCCCGCCGAAGGCGCGGTGATTGAAGCCAAGCTCGACAAAGGCCGCGGCCCTGTCGCCACGGTGCTGGTGCAGCGCGGCACGCTCAAGGTCGGCGACATCGTCGTGGCCGGCTCGGAATGGGGCAAGGTACGCCTGCTGCAGAATGATCGCGGCGAGACCGTGAAAAGCGCCGGCCCCTCGACCCCCATCGAAGTGCTGGGCCTGTCCGCCGCGCCGGAAGCGGGCGACGAAATGGTGGTGGTGGAATCTGAAGCGCGCGCCCGCGAAGTGGCGGAATATCGCGGCCGCAAGCGCCGGGAGTCGCGCCAGGCCTCCAGCTCGCGCCAGACCCTGGACCAATTGCTCAAGACCCGCGAGACCGGCGAGAAGAAATTGCTGCCGCTGGTGCTCAAGGCCGATGTGCAAGGCTCGTCGGAAGCGATCCAGGGCGCGCTCGCCAAGCTCGGCACCGATGAAGTGGGCGTGCATGTGCTGCAGGCCGGCGTCGGCGGCATCACCGAAAGCGATGTCATCCTGGCCCATGCCAGCGGCGCCGGCGTCATCGGTTTCAATGTCCGCGCCAACAACCAGGCCCGCGACCGGGCCAAGCGCGACGGCGTCGAGATCCGCTATTATTCCATCATCTACAACGTGGTGGATGACATCAAAGGCGCCCTGTCGGGCATGCTGGCGCCGGAAACGCGCGAGAAATTCCTCGGCAATGCGGAAATCCTGGAAGTGTTCTCGATCTCCAAGGTCGGCAAGGTTGCCGGCTGCCGCGTCAGCGAAGGCGTGGTGCGGCGCGGCGCCAAGGTGCGGCTGATCCGCGACAATGTCGTGATCCATGAAGGCGAATTGTCGACCCTGAAGCGGTTCAAGGACGAAGTGCGCGAGGTTCAGGCCGGCCAGGAATGCGGCATGGCCTTCGCCAATTACCAGGACATGCAAAAGGGCGACGTCATCGAGTGTTTCGAAGTCGAAACCATTCAGCGCGCTCTGTAAAACCAAACCAGGTTTCGAACACCTGGGTTCCTTTCCCTCGCAATGCTGCAGCATTGGGAGGTGCGGGAATGACAAGTGAGTGATCAATGTCCCGTCATCGTTCTCCGCGCGGCGGTTCGCGCCGTCCTTCCCAGTCCCGCCGGGAATTGGGCCCGTCGCAGCGCCAGTTGCGGGTGGGCGAGGCGCTGCGCCACGCACTGGCCGATGTCCTGCGCCGCAACGATCTGCGCGATCCCGAGCTCGACGGCGTCTCGGTCACCATCACCCAGGTCAAGCCCAGCGCCGATATGCGCTATGCCACGGTCTATTGCGAACCTTTGGGCGGCAAGAATGCGGCGGCGATCATCACAGCGCTCAATCGCCATAAGGGTTTTCTGCGGGGCGAAATGGGCAAGCTGATCTCGACCAAATTCACCCCCGATCTTCGCTTTGTCGAAGACCAGTCCTTCGCCGAGGCCGAAAAGATCGAAAACATCCTCAAGTCCCCGGAAGTGGCGCGCGACTTGGTGGCCGACCCCGAAGAAGACGAATAATGGGACGCCGCAAGAAGGGCTCGCCGGTCCATGGCTGGGTCATTCTCGACAAGCCGCAAGGCATCACCTCGACGCAAGCGGTCGCGGCCGTGCGCCGGATTTTCGATGCCCAGAAGGCGGGCCATGCCGGAACGCTCGATCCCATGGCGACGGGCATCCTGGCGGTCGCCTTGGGCGAAGCCACCAAGACGGTGCCCTATGTGCAGGATGCGCAAAAAGAATACCGCTTCACCGCCTGTTGGGGGGAAGCGCGCGATAGCGACGACGCCGAAGGCAAGGTCACCGGCACCAGCCCTGTGCGCCCCAGCCGGGAGCAGATCGAGGCTTTGCTGCCCCGCTTCACCGGAACCCTGACCCAGGTCCCTCCGGCCTATTCCGCCATCAAGGTGGCGGGGGAACGGGCCTATGACCTGGCCCGGGAGGGGGAGGCGGTGACCCTGGAACCGCGCCAAGTGCGGGTCTATGACGCCCGCCTGATCGCCATGCCCGATGCCGACCATGCCGAGTTCGAAATCCGTTGCGGCAAAGGCACTTACATCCGATCCTGGGTGCGCGATATGGCCCTGGCTTTGGGCGGTTTGGGCCATGTTTGTGCCCTGCGCCGGACCCGGATCGGGGGCTTTTGCGAAAAAGACGCCACGCCCCTGGAATCCCTGACCCCTTTTATGCATAGTCCCGCCGCTTTTGCGTATTTGAAGCCGCTTTCGACCGCGCTGGACGGCATCCCGGCGCTTGCCGTGAGCGGGTCCGATACGGTCCGCCTCCGCAGCGGCAATCCCATCCTCATCCGCGCGAACCTGTTCGCCAGAATGAAAGACGGTATCGCCGGCGATGACGGGCTCCAGGGGCTTACCGTCTTCCTCAAGGATGAGGCGGGCGGACCCGTGGCACTGGCCGAGATCGCCGAAGGCGAGCTTCGTCCCTTTCGTGTTTTCAACTTTCAAGGACCCGATGACCGATGATTACCGCTGAACGCAAAAAAGAAGTTATTGCCCAATACGCCACCGACAAGGACGACACCGGCTCGCCGGAAGTTCAGGTGGCCGTGCTCTCCGAGCGCATCGCCAACCTGACCGAGCACTTCAAGGCTCACGTCAAGGACAACCATTCGCGCCGCGGCATGATCAAGATGGTGTCGCAGCGCCGCGGCCTGCTCGACTATCTCAAGGCCAAGGACGTCAAGCGCTATGAAGCGCTGATCGCCCGCCTGGGCCTGCGCCGCTGAATCGCGAAATTACAGAAATTGGCAGGATCCTATGCCCAAGGGCGTGGGGTCCTGCTGTTGCTTTGCGGAAGGATGAGCTTTTCGCCAAGCAGGCCCCATAGGGGGGCCGAGGGTTCGCCGGCGCATGCCGCCTGCGTCCCTCAAATGAAGTGCTCGCACGCAATATGGCGGCGAGCGATGACGAAAGAAAACCGAAATGTTCAATGTTCAAAAAGAAAGCTTCGAATGGGGCGGCCGCACGCTGACGCTTGAGACCGGCAAGATCGCCCGTCAGGCCGACGGCGCCGTGCTTGCCACCTATGGCGAAACCATCGTGCTGGCCACCGTGGTCGGCGCACCCAATCCCAAGGAAGGCGTGGATTTCTTCCCGCTCACCGTCAATTACCAGGAACGCTATTACGCCGCGGGCAAAATTCCCGGCGGCTATTTCAAGCGCGAGCGCGCCCCGACCGAGCGCGAGACCTTGATCTCGCGCCTGATCGACCGTCCGATCCGCCCGCTTTTCGCCGATGGCTATCGCAACGAGACCCTGGTGGTGTGCCAGGTGCTTTCCCATGATCTGGAAAACGATCCGGATATCGTGGCCCTGGTCGCGGCCAGCGCGGCGCTGACCATTTCGGGTATTCCCTTCATGGGCCCGATCGGCGCTGCCCGGGTTGGCTATATCAACGGCGAATATGTTCTCAACCCGCTGGTCGATACCTATCCCGAATCCAAGCTCGACCTCGTCGTCGCCGGCACCCATGACGCCGTGATGATGGTGGAATCCGAAGCCCAGGAGCTCTCGGAAGACGTGATGCTGGGCGCGGTGATGTTCGGCCACCAGCAGATGCAGCACGCCATCCAGGCCATTATCCGTCTGGCGGAAAAAGCCGCCAAGGAACCGCGCGCGGTGCCGGAAGATGTGCACGCTCCGGTGCGTCAGCGTCTCAAGGTGGCGGCTTCGGGCGAACTCGCCAAGGCGTTCCAGATCGCCAACAAGCATAAGCGCCGCGACGCGATCAGCGCCGTGCGCAAGACCTTCGCCGCCGATTTCGTCGGCGAGGGCGAGGGCAAAGTCGCCGCCAACACCTTCTCCGGCCTGATGCATGACGTCGAAGCCGATGTGATGCGCGGGGCGGTGCTGGACACCAAGAAGCGCGTCGATGGCCGCGATCTCACCACGGTTCGCCCCATCGTGGCGGAAGTCGGCGTCTTGCCGCGCACCCATGGCTCGGCCCTGTTCACCCGCGGCGAAACCCAGGCCTTGGTGGTCGCCACTTTGGGCACCGCCGAAGACGAGCAGTTCGTCGACAGCCTGGAAGGCACCAGCAAGCAGACCTTCATGCTGCATTACAACTTCCCTCCCTACAGCGTGGGCGAAACGGGGCGCATGGGTTCGCCAGGACGGCGTGAAATCGGCCATGGCAAGCTTGCCTGGCGCGCCATCCATCCGATGCTTCCGACCAAGGATTCCTTCCCCTACACCATTCGCGTGGTGTCGGAGATCACCGAATCCAATGGCTCCTCGTCCATGGCCTCGGTTTGCGGCACCAGCCTGGCGCTGATGGATGCGGGCGTGCCGATCGCCAAGCCCATCGCCGGCATCGCCATGGGGCTGATCCTGGAAGGCAGCCGCTATGTCGTGCTGTCCGACATTCTGGGCGATGAAGATCATCTGGGCGACATGGACTTCAAAGTCGCCGGTACCCAGGACGGTGTCACCTCCTTGCAGATGGACATCAAGATCGCCGGCATCACCGAGGAAATCATGAAAGTCGCCCTGAACCAGGCCAAGGGCGGCCGTCTGCATATTCTCGGCGAGATGGACAAGGCGATCCATGGCGCCCGCGCCGAGCTGGGCGAACATGCTCCGCGCATCGAGCAGATCAAGATTCCGACCGACAAGATCCGCGACGTGATCGGCACCGGCGGCAAGGTGATCCGCGAGATCGTGGAAAAGACCGGCGCCAAGATCAATATCGAAGACGACGGCACGGTGAAGATCGCCTCCGCCGACGGCGAATCGATCAAGGCGGCGCTGAAATGGATCCGCAGCCTCACCGCCGAACCGCAAGTGGGCGAAATCTATGACGGCAAGATCGTCAAGGTGATGGATTTCGGCGCTTTCGTGAACTTCTTCGGTCCCAAGGACGGTTTGGTCCATGTCAGCGAATTGGCCCAGGGCCGCGTCGCCAAGCCGTCGGATGTGGTCAAGGAAGGCCAGGCGGTGAAGGTCAAGCTGCTCGGCTTCGACGACCGCGGCAAGGTGCGCCTGTCGATGAAGCAGGTCGACCAGACCACCGGCGAGGACCTGACCAAGAAAGCCCCGGCCGAGGCGACGCAAGGCTGATCTGCCGGTTTTGTATTGTGAACAACACGCCCGCGCGCTTAGGCTCGCGGGCGTGTTGCTTTAGGGACCAAGACATGGCGAAAATTGATCTTGCCGCCGCGGCCGTGCGCAGCGGCACCACCTATCCGGCGCCTTACGATGTTCCTTGCCGCGACCGCTACAAACTTCGGCTGGGCGACGCCGCCGGTCTCACTGATGTCGGCGTCAATCTCCTCACCCTGACGCCTGGCGTCTGGTCCAGCCAGCGCCATTGGCATCGACAAGAGGACGAGTTCGTCTATGTCGTGGCGGGGGAGGTGGTGCTTGTCACCGATGCGGGCGAGGAAATCCTGCGCGCCGGCGACTGCGCCGGATTTCCCAAGAATGATGGCAACGGCCATCATCTGATCAACCGTTCGAATACCGACGCGCTGGTGCTGGAAATCGGCACCCGCGCGCCGGGCGGGGATCACGCCACCTATCCCGATATCGACCTGCTGCTCGATCCCCAAAAAGGCGGTTGGACTCACCGCGACGGCACACCCTATCCACCGCGCCAGGGTTGACGCAAATTCTTGTGCGCCTTGCGGGCGCGCGATAGTTTGCGGGGCATGACCGTGCTGATGCGCCTTATTTCCTTGATCCTGGTGGTTGGCGCCTTGTTGATGCTGGGCGCCGACGCCGTGAGCTCGCTGGAAAAAGGCGGCGAGGTGACGGTGCGTTCGGTGGGCACCATCTGGGCCCTGTTCGACAAAAACGGGCTCGATTTTTTCAAGGCCTGGGTGAATCACCACGCCGCCTTTATGGAGCAGGGGGTCTATTCCTTCCTGGTGCTGCCGGGCTGGGCGGTGAGCGGAGTGCTTGGCGTTATCGTGGCTTTCATCTTCGGCCGCCGCCTTGGACCTGAGTAATCCGGCGCGTTCTTTTGCGCCCTGGCGTTGTCGCGCGTGCTCACGTGCCTACGCACGCTCCGCGCGACGCTCCTAGCCAGCCGCAAAATCGACGCGCCTCTGTCGGTGGCCCTTAGCGATTCTTTCCCGGCACCCACAGCACATCGCCCATGCCATTGTTGTTCGCGGCACGCGCCATCACAAAGAGATGATCGGACAGCCGGTTGGCGTAATGCAGCGCTGCCGGGTTGATCACCTCCTGCGCCGCGAGCTCGGCAATCATCGTCTCGGCGCGGCGGATGATGGCGCGGGCCAGATGCAGATGCGCCGCCAGGGCCGTGCCGCCCGGCAAAATGAAGCTGGTCAGCGGCGCCAGGGTCTCATTCATCGCGTCGATTTCCCGTTCCAGCCGCTCCACCTGCACGGGCGCGATGCGCAGCCGCCCTTCCGCCTTGCGGCCATCCTCCGGCGCGGACAGATCGGCACCGAGATCGAACAGGTCGTTCTGGATGCGCGATAGCATGGCATCCAAATCCCCTGCTGCGTCCAGGCGGGCAATGCCGATGGCGCTATTGGCTTCGTCCACGGCGCCCATGGCGGCAATGCGCAGCGAATATTTGGCAATCCGGCTGCCATCGCCCAGCCCAGTTTCGCCGGTATCACCGGTCCGAGTGTAGATTTTATCCAGTCGAACCATGAAAAACCTGCCTCTTGCCCGCCAAATCTTACCTTGTATGATCCGGCGCCTTCCACCCCGGACCCCAATATTCCATGCCAGTAGACGCCCCCGAAACTATTGAAGTCGAGACCACCCGCGTCTCCTGCGACGGCATCGGCGGCGCGCTGGGCCATCCGCGGGTCTATCTGGAAATGGGCGACGAGGGCGCGGTCGAATGTCCCTATTGCGACCGCCGCTTTGTGCTCAAAACCGGCACCGGCGGTCATCATTGACGGCTCTGAAGAGGGGGGACCACCTCTATCTGATCGATGGTTCGGGTTATCTGTTCCGGGCCTATCACGCCCTGCCGCCCCTGACCCGCAAATCCGACGGCCTCCCCACCGGCGCGGTGGCCGGTTACTGCAACATGCTGTGGAAGCTGCTGGAGGATATGAAATCCGACGCGCCCACGCATCTGGCGGTGATCTTCGATGCGGGGGAGAAAACCTTCCGCAATGAGTTCTACAGCGCATACAAAGCCAATCGCCCGCCGCCGCCGGATGACCTGATCCCGCAATTTCCCCTGGTGCGCGACGCCACCCGCGCCTTCGGCGTCTCCTGCATCGAGATGGCGGGTTTCGAAGCTGACGACCTGATCGCCACCTATGCCCGGTTGGCACGTGAGGCCGGCGCCCGCTGCACCATCGTCTCATCCGACAAGGATCTGATGCAGTTGATCTGCGAGGGTATCGAGATGCTCGATACCATGAAGAACAAGCGCATCGGCCCCGCCGAGGTGATGGAGCGTTTCGGCGTCGATCCCTGCAAGGTGATCCATGTTCAAGCCCTGGCCGGCGATTCCACCGACAATGTGCCGGGCGTGCGCGGGATCGGGGTCAAGACCGCGGCCGAGCTGATCAACCAATATGGCGATGTCGAGACGCTTCTCGCCCATGCTCATGAGATCAAACAGAACAAGCGCCGCGAAACCATCATCGAGAATGCGCAAAACGCCCGCATTTCGCTGCGGCTGGTGACCCTGGACGACAAGGTGCCGCTGAAGACGGGGCCGGATGATTTCGCCGTTCATGATCCCGATCCCAAAGATTTGATCGCCTTCTTGAAGGCGATGGAATTCGGCTCCATCACCAGGCGGGTCGCGGCGCATTTCCAAATCGAAGACGTCGAAGCCATCGGCGCCGCACCTTCGGTGGCCGGCGCGCCGCATATGCGTGTCGAACTGCCCAAGGCGGAGCCGCAGGCCGAACTTGCGCCCGAAGAAATCGCCTTGCGCAAGCCGATCGACCACGACGCTTATGTCACCGTCATCACCGCGGCCCAGCTTGACGATTGGGTGGCGCGGGCCCAGGCGGCCGGCGTTGTTTGTGTCGATACCGAAACTACTTCGCTCGATCCGATGCAGGCTTCGCTGTGCGGCGTCTCACTGGCGGTGGCGCCCGGAGAGGCCTGTTACATCCCCTGCGGCCATCGCCGGGGTGACGGCCTGCAGCTCGACGGCGGGGGCACCATCGAACAATTGGGCGAAGTGGATGTCATCGCGCGGTTGAAGCCGCTGCTGGAAGATCCCGCCGTGCTCAAGGTGGGGCAAAATCTGAAATATGACGCCCTGGTGTTCTTGCAGCGCGGGATCCGCCTGCACCCCGTCGACGACACCATGCTGATTTCCTATGTCCTGGAAGGCGGCTTGCACGGCCATGGCATGGATGAGCTCTCGCAGCTGCATCTGTCTCACACCCCGATTGCCTTCAGCGAAGTGACCGGCAAGGGCAAGGACAAGCTCACTTTCGATTGCGTGCCGGTGGCGCAGGCGACCAAATATTCCGCCGAGGATGCCGACGTCACCTTGCGGCTATGGATGCTGCTCAAACCCAAACTGGCGCAAATGGGCAAGCTGACGGTCTATGAGACCCTGGAACGGCCGCTGGTGATGGTGCTGGCCGATATGGAGCGGGCCGGCGTCAGCATCGATCCGGAATTGCTGCGCCGTCTGTCCAACGATTTCGGCAAAATCCAAGGCGGGCTGGAAACTGAGATTCACAAATTGGCCGGCGAACATTTCAATATCGGCTCGCCCAAGCAATTGGGCGATATCCTGTTCGGCCGGATGGGCCTCGCCGGCGGTAGCAAAACCAAGACCGGCGCCTGGTCCACCGATGTGGGCGTGCTGGAAGATGTCGCAGCCCAAGGCCATGACATCGCCAAGAAAGTCTTGGAGTGGCGGGGCCTGGCGAAATTGCGCGGCACTTATACCGATGCCCTGCCCGGTTTCATCAATCCCAAAACCGGCCGGGTGCATACGTCCTATGCCATGGCCTCGACCTCGACCGGGCGCCTGGCTTCCACCGATCCCAATCTGCAGAACATTCCCGTTCGCACCGAAGAAGGCCGTCGCATCCGCCAGGCCTTTATCGCCGCCAAAGGCAACAAGCTGATCAGCGCCGATTACAGCCAGATCGAACTGAGGCTGCTCGCCCATATCGCCGATATTCCGGAATTGAAAAAAGCCTTTGCCGAAAATCTCGACATTCACGCCATGACGGCATCGGAAATTTTCGGCGTGCCGGTGAAAAATATGCCCGCCGAAATACGCCGCCGCGCCAAGGCGATCAATTTCGGCATCGTCTATGGCATTTCGGGATTCGGATTGGCCAACCAACTCGGCATCGCCCAAGGCGAGGCCAATGATTACATCAAGAAATATTTCACGCGATTCCCCGGCATCCGCGATTACATGGAAGACACCAAGGCTTTTGCCCGCACCCATGGCTTTGTCGAAACCCTGTTCGGCCGACGCATCCATATCCGCGAGATTAATTCCAGGATCCCCGCCCATCGCGGCGGGGCCGAACGCGCCGCGATCAATGCGCCCATTCAGGGCGCCGCCGCCGACGTCATCCGCCGCGCCATGACCCGCCTGCCGGGTGCGCTGGCGGACAAAAAGCTCTCCGCGAGGATGCTGCTGCAGGTGCATGACGAACTGATCTTCGAAGCGCCGCAAGGCGAGGCCGAAGCCACTTGCCAACTGGTGGCCTCGGTGATGGCCAAGGCCGCATTGCCGGCGGTGGAAATCTCCGTGCCCCTGGTGGTCGAAGCACGCGCCGCCGACAATTGGGACGCGGCACACTGATACCTTTGATTGCAGGGCGCAAAGGCAAGCGCCTAAGCTGCGATATCCTTGAGGCCTGACTCGGCCGTGATCCCGACCTTGGTCAGATTGTCCATCAGCTCGATCATCACCGCATCGCGGTCGGCCGAGGAGCCGGCTTTGACCTGGGCGTCGAAATAGGCGGCAAAAAATCCGGGTCTGGCCAGATATGCGACAATGCTGTCGCGCGCCCTTGCGCTCATCCGCCCTTCGGTCAGGAAGCCGCCCGTCAACAGCTTCAGCAAGGTCATTGCCTTGTCGGCATGGCTGCTTTTCTTGGCATCGAATCCTTCGAACAGTTTGGCGCGGGACGCGATGTCCCAGGCCAGCCGGTCCAGCTTTTCGGCGATCTCGCGTTTGGCCTCTTCGACGAAGCCGCAGCGCTGCACCCGGCCCTGGATCGAAGCCAGCCGCTGCAACCGGCCCAGGATCGGCAATTTGGGATTGTTGAAGTAATTCTCGAACGCCGCGGCCTGCAGCACCGGCATTACGAAAGTGGAAAGCTGCCGCTTGTTCTCCACCCCGATGATATTGTCTTCCACGAACAACAGCCGCTCGATGCGTTCCTCGATCGGCGCCTCGGAGACATAGGGGCCCAGGGCTTCGGCCGTCACCAGGCGCTTGGAGCGTAAGGTAAAGGCGGCGATCAGGTCCTCATGGGACATGTATTTGCCCACCCCCAGCACCACCTTGTTGGCGAGGCGGCGCAGGGATTTGAGCTCATCCACCATCACATCGGGATGCAGCCGCTTGGAGCTTTTGAATTCGGCGACGATGCGCCCGGCAATGGCGGTGCGCGATTCCGGCATCTCGTCGGCCGCGAAACGTTCGGCCAGGGCGTTCAGTCCGGTATGGCCGCCTTCGGCCTGGGGCTTGCCCAGGAACAGCACGATCAACCGCTCCAGCGCCTCGGCCAGATTTTCCACCGGCCCCATCAATTCATGCAGCGCCGCCGAGCCGTTCAGGATTTCCGCGCCGATGGCGTCGATCGATTTGAGCACCAGCTTGCGCGGCTCGCCCTCGGCGGGCGCCGTCTGCATGATCGTGAGCAGGCGCAGGACCTTGTCGTCCCAATTGGGGGAGTCCTTCAGGTGACGCGCCAGGGCCCCGTTGAAGAGGTAGGACGCATCGCCCTGGCCCGCCAGTTTGGCGGCCAGCTCGGCGAATTGTTCGGGCCTGGGGTCGGGGAAAAGCCCGTTTCTCTGGTCGCGAT
Organism: Alphaproteobacteria bacterium; assembly: GCA_025924715.1. Lineage (GTDB taxonomy): Bacteria > Pseudomonadota > Alphaproteobacteria > Micropepsales > Micropepsaceae > Rhizomicrobium. The sequence goes on along the minus strand of JAICHV010000057.1, from coordinate 5,166 downwards.
AAACCCGGTGAAAGGCCTGGGTGGCGAGCTCATTGAGGCTTTTGACGATCTGCTGCACCGGCGTGGTGGTGGAGGAGGCCTGGGCCACCGCCACTTTCTGGATGGCGTGGCGATAAACCGTACCGGTGGCCTCCAGCTTTTCCAGAAGATCGGCGCGGTGAATCAGCTCGGTGATGGTGATCTTGTCGCGGGAGAGGAAATCCACCAGCAACCGGCTCATGGTGGCGCGGGCATGGTAGGAATAAAGATCGTCGGGCTTGAAACAGGGCAGGGCATGGGGGGCTTCTTCCGCCGCCGCCTCGACCTTCAGCTGGTTGTGGCCGTCCTCGAATATTTTCAGGGTCAGGTAATCGCCGGTCTCGTCATTATAGGTTTCCTTGACCACCTTGACGCCCGTGGCCTGGTCATTGGCCATTAGCGCCTTGGCGCTATCGATGGCGCGGTCGCGCGACGACATGACTTCGTGGAGGGTCCAGCCGCCCTTGGCGCCGACCCGGCGGAAGATTTCGTAATGGATCTGCACAGCTAACCCTCGGAACGGACTGTAAGATTACGAAGGTCCGCTTAAACCCGGGTTAACTCTTGCCACAAACCGGGCAGGCGGGATCTGGGTGCAGTATTATGGTCCTGAAACGTACAGAGAGAGCTTCATAGATCAGCAATTTGCCGGCCAGGCTCTCCCCGATACCGGCAATCTCCTTCAGAGCCTCCAGGGCGGCCAAGGCGCCCATCACCCCGGCGGCGGCGCCCAGGACCCCGGTTTCCGAGCAATTGGGCACGTTGCCGGGCGGCGGCGGGGCCGGATTGAAACAGCGATAGCAGGGCCTGCCCTTATAGGTGGAAAGCTGCCCATCGAATTCGGTAACCGCCGCGGAAACCAGGGTTTTTTGCGCAGCATAGGCGGCATCCGCCAGGGCGAAGCGGGTGTCGAAATTGTCCGATCCGTCGATCACCACGTCATAAGGGGCAATCAGGCCGGGGGCGTTATCGGCAGTTAGGCGCAGGTCATGGGTTTGAACCCGCACCCCCGGATTGAGCGCGGCCAGGACCTGCGCCCCCGCCTCGACCTTGGAGCGGCCGATATCGGCGGTGCGGAACAGGATCTGGCGCTGCAGATTGGAAAGGCTGACGCGGTCGTCATCTACCAGCCCCAGCACCCCCACACCTGCCGCCGCCAGATACAGGGCGATGGGACTGCCCAGCCCGCCGGCGCCCACCACCAGAACCTTAGCCGCCCGGATGCGGGCCTGGCCGGTGCCGCCCACCTCCCGCAGCACGATGTGGCGGGCGTAACGCTCCAATTCCTGGTCGGTCAGGCTCATGGGCGCAATAAGCCATGCCCTGGCCTCAAAAAACAGCCATGGCGGCAGCCGGCAGGACGGCCCCGGGAGGCCTGAAGGGGACCGAATTTAACCGATGCGGCAAAATTTCCCCGCATGCTTTTTCCCCGCGATATAACGGGGCCGCAAGGGGTATACGTCCCACGCTAGGGCGGCTATATCCGCCGCCATTACAAGGAGAGGGTATGTCCGCGCACGGTTTGGAAAAGCAAGGTCTCAAGAATTTGAAAGCGGTCCATTGGAATCTGACCGTGCCCCAGCTCTATGAAGAGTCCATTCGCCGCGGCGAAGGCAAACTGGCTGCCGATGGTCCCCTGGTGGTCCTGACCGGGCAGCACACCGGCCGTTCGGCCAACGACAAATACACCGTGCGCGACGCCGGCACCGAATCCCAGGTGTGGTGGGACAACAACAAGGCGATGACGCCGGCCCAGTTCGACACGCTTTATGCCGACATGATGGCCCATGCCGAAGGCAAGGAGCTGTTCGCCAAGGACCTGTTCGGCGGCGCCGACCTTACCCACCGCATCAGTGTGCGCATCGTCACCGAATATGCCTGGCATTCCTTGTTCGTGAACCAACTGCTGATCCGCCCGACAGCCGAACAGCTCAAAAGCTTCGCTCCCGAATTCACCATCATCGATCTGCCCAGCTTCACCGCCGATCCCAAGCGCCATGGCTGCATCAGCCAGACGGTGATCGCGGTCAATTTCACCAAGAAGATGATCCTGATCGGCGGCACCTCCTATGCCGGCGAGATGAAAAAATCGGTCTTCACCATCATGAACTATCTGCTGCCGCCCAAGCGGGTGATGTCGATGCATTGCTCCGCCAATGTCGGCAAGGACGGAAAAGCCGCGATTTTCTTCGGCCTGTCGGGCACCGGCAAGACCACGCTGTCCGCCGATGCTTCGCGCACCCTGGTGGGCGATGACGAACATGGCTGGAGCGAGCATGGCGTCTTCAACATCGAAGGCGGCTGCTACGCCAAGGTGATCAAGCTCTCCCGAGAAGCCGAGCCGGAAATCTTCGCCACCACCGAACGCTTCGGCACCGTGCTGGAGAATGTGATGATGGACGACGCCACCCGCGCCTTGGATCTAGACAGCAATCACTATGCGGAGAACACACGCGCAGCCTATCCGATCAATTTCATTCCCAATGCCTCGGATACCGGCCGCGCGGGCCATCCCAAGAATGTGATCATGCTGACGGCCGATGCCTTCGGCGTCTTGCCGCCGATCGCGCGTCTGACCCCAAGCCAGGCGATGTATCATTTCCTCTCCGGCTTCACCGCCAAGGTGGCGGGCACGGAAAAAGGGTTGGGCAAGGAACCGCAGCCCACGTTCTCCACCTGCTTTGGGGCGCCATTCATGCCCCGGCATCCGTCGGAATACGGCAATCTGCTGCGCGACCTGATCGCCGAACACGGCGCCGATTGCTGGCTGGTCAATACCGGCTGGACCGGCGGCGCCTTTGGCACCGGCCGCCGCATGCCGATCAAGGCCACCCGCGCCCTCCTCAACGCCGCCCTGGACGGCAGCCTGGTCCATGCCGAAATGCGGGTCGATCCGCATTTCAAGTTCCGCGTTCCGGTGGCGGTGCCGGGCGTCGATACCGCCATTCTCAACCCGCGCGAGACCTGGGCCGACAAGGCTGCCTATGACGCCCAGGCCCGGAAGCTGGTCGGCATGTTCCAGGCCAATTTCAAGATCTACGAAGCCCATGTCGGGCCCGACGTGCTGCAAGCCGCCCCGGTCCTGGCCGAAGCCGCTGAATAGACCCCCTCCGCCCTTCGCTGGCCCGAGGGCCAGCTACGGGCACCTCCCCCGCCAGCGTGCTGCGCACGCGCAGGGGAGGCGGACCTGAGACACCCCGGCAGGGCAACCTGCCAGGGTTTTTCTTTGTTTTTCAGGTGTTTAAGGAATTTATGCTGCAGGCTTTGCCGCAGCATTTCCTGGGCCCGGCGATTTTATGCTGCAGTTTTTGCTGCAGCATAGGGTGCAGCAAAATCGCTCAAGTCTTGCTGTACACCCACACCCGCGCGGGCGGCACATTGGCCCAGACCAGGGCGGCGCAGTGCACGGTGTGGCCGGCCGGCGGCACCACCGGGGCGTTGAGGCCATAGGAAAACTGGATCAGCGGCGCGCCGGGCGCCAGGCGGGACAAGGCGCCGTCGATCAGCGCCCGCCTCTGGCTGACGGCGAAATTGAGCAGCGGCAGGCCGGAAATAATCGCGGCGAAAGGCTCGTGGACCCCGTCCAGGCTATGGGCCAGCTCAAAAGCGTCGCCCTGGATGATGCGCACGCCCTTGAACCTTGACGTCAGGATGGCGGACAGCTCCGGATCATATTCGATGGCGGTCAGCCGCTCGGGGGCGATACCCCGCTCCAGCAGGGCGGCGGTGATGACCCCTGTGCCCGGCCCCAATTCCAGCACCGGCCCGGGGCGGGCGGGATCGACCAGCCGGGCCATGACGCGGCCAAGGACGGGGCTGGAGGGGATGATCGACCCGACAAATTTGGGCCGGGTCAGCATCGCCCGCAGAAATCGCAGATTGTCGGCAAAACTATTGGTCACGAACCAGCCCGCAAAGATTCGCCGACAATCTAGAGCATGATCTGATTCAGATCATGCTCTAGATTCTTTGATTATCGCGCAATTTTACGGGTGAACCGCTCACACTTCACCCGATTGCGCTCTATGCGGTGCCGGCGCCTTTCCAAAATTCTTTCAGGCGGGAGAGGAAGGTTTCGGCCTCCGGATGGGTTCCGGCGGCGCAGGCGCCCTCGAATTCGCGCAGCAATTCCTTTTGCCGCTTGGACAGTTTGACCGGGGTCTCGACCGCCACCTCGATATAGAGATCGCCTTTCTGGCTGCTGCGCAGCACCGGCATGCCCTTGGCCTTGAGGCGGAATTGCCGCCCCGGCTGGGTGCCTTCGGGGATCACCACCTTTGCCCTTCCGCCGTCCAGGGTCGGCACTTCGATGCTGCCGCCCAGCGCCGCGGTGACGAAGGAGACAGGGGCGCGGCAGTGAAGATTATGGCCGTCGCGCTGGAAGATCGCATGCGGCGCCAAAGAGAGGAAAATATAGAGGTCCCCCGGCGGGCCGCCATTCATGCCGACGGCGCCTTCGCCCGACAGGCGGATGCGGGTGCCTTCCTCGACGCCCGGCGGGACATCGACATTCAGCACGCGTTCCTTTTCCACCACGCCGGCGCCGCGGCAGGTCTTGCAGGGATGGCGGATGATCTTGCCGGTGCCGCGGCAGGCCGAGCAGGACCGCTCGATGGTGAAGAAGCCTTGCGTGGCGCGGACCTTGCCGTGGCCGGCGCAGGTGGGACAGGTTTCGGCCTCATGGCCTTTTTCCGCGCCGCTGCCGGCGCAGGCATCGCAGGAGACTTGCGTCGGAACTTTGATCTCGGCGCTGCGGCCCGTATAGGCCTCTTCCAGAGTGATCTCGAGATTGTAGCGCAGGTCCTGGCCGCGGCCCCGGCGCTGGCGGCGCCCGCCGCCCATCAGATCGCCGAAGAAATCCTCGAACACATCCGAGAAGCTGCCGGCGAAATCGAAGGGGTTGCCGCCGGGCCGCCCGCCCATGCCCTGTTCGAAGGCGGCATGGCCGAAACGGTCATAGGCGGCGCGCTTCTGATCGTCCTTCAGGACGTCATAGTCTTCGTTGATGTCCTTGAATTTGATTTCGGCGGTGGCATCACCCGGATTCTTGTCCGGATGGAATTTCATCGCCAGCTTGCGATAGGAGGACTTTAAAGTCTCCACCGTGGCGCCTTTGGCGCATTCCAGGGTCTCGTAATAACAACGCTT
>JAICHV010000056.1 GCA_025924715.1 Alphaproteobacteria bacterium | reverse complement strand
TGCTCTCTGTCGCCGTCCATAACCACTACAAGCGCATCAATTCGACCGGCAAGAATGGCGATGTCGAGCTGGCCAAGTCCAACATCATGCTGATCGGCCCCACCGGCTGCGGCAAGACCCTGCTGGCCCAGACCTTGGCGCGCATCCTGGATGTTCCTTTCACCATGGCCGATGCCACCACGCTCACGGAAGCGGGCTATGTGGGCGAGGACGTCGAGAACATCATCCTCAAGCTGCTGCAAGCCGCCGATTACAATGTCGAGCGCGCCCAGCGCGGCATCGTCTATATCGACGAAGTCGACAAGATCAGCCGCAAATCCGACAATCCCTCGATCACCCGCGACGTTTCGGGCGAGGGCGTGCAGCAGGCCTTGCTCAAGATCATGGAAGGCACGGTCGCCTCGGTGCCGCCCCAGGGCGGGCGCAAGCATCCGCAGCAGGAATTCCTGCAGGTCGATACCACCAATATCCTTTTCATCTGCGGCGGCGCCTTTGCCGGCCTAGACAAGATCATCTCGGCGCGCACCGCCGGCACCTCGATGGGCTTCGGCGCCACCGTGCGCGGCCCCGATGAGCGCGGCACCGGCGAAATCCTGCGCGAGATCGAGCCGGAAGACTTGCTCAAATTCGGCCTGATCCCGGAATTCATCGGCCGCTTGCCGGTGCTCGCCACTTTGGGCGATCTGTCGGAATCCGCCCTGATCGAAATCCTGACCCGCCCGAAAAACGCGCTGGCCAAGCAGTATATGCGCATGTTCGAAATGGAAGGCGTCAAGCTGCGCTTCCAGGAAGAAGCGCTGCATTCGATTTCGCGCCGGGCGATCCAGCGCAAGACCGGCGCCCGCGGCCTGCGTTCCATCCTGGAAGGCATCCTGCTCGAAACCATGTTCGAGCTGCCCACCCTGAACGGGGTGCAGGAAGTGGTGATCACCGCCGATGTGGTCGATGGCAAGGCGCGTCCGCTTTACACCTATTCGGACAAGGGTCAGGCCCGCGAGCAAACCGCCTCCTGACCTGACGGCGTCTTTTGGCCCCCGTCCGCACGCTGGTGCTACGGACCGTCGGCTCGTCGCTCATGGGCTTTTGCCCGTCCGATAGCGCGAGCGTATCGGACGCTCCTCTCCTGCCCAAAGACCAAAATCCGCGCGTCAGGGCACGGTTCCGGCAGCGCTGTTGGTGCAACGGCGTTACCAAAAATGCAGCTTTTGCGTGATTTGATGGGGGCGGAAGGGAACTTCGCCCCTGCATGGCTTGCTGCCGCCTTGAAACTGCCGCCGCCCCGGACCACTTTGTAATGTCCGGAGTCGCTCATTTCTTTGCCTAGGGAAGAGGGGAGCGGCTTCCTAACACCCGATGCTTTTCTGCCCAGACGGGAGAAAAGCCGACATGACCGGCGGGGCTGACCGGTAGGAGAGAACCAAATGGCGGATGACGCCGTGAAGAAAGACGAAACCCAGAAAAGCGATGCCACCACCGCGCCGGTTCTGCCGCTGCGCGATATCGTGGTGTTCCCCCATATGATCGTTCCACTGTTTGTCGGCCGCGAGAAATCGGTGCGCGCACTCGAAGAAGTGATGAACGAGGAAAAGCAGATTCTGCTGCTGACCCAGAAAGTCGCGGCCGAGGACGATCCCACTTCCGAAGGCCTGCACAGCATCGGAACCTTGGCGACCGTGCTGCAATTGCTGAAGCTGCCCGACCAGACCGTCCGCGTGCTGGTCGAAGGCAAAGGCCGCGCCCGCGTCACCGGCTTTTCGCCGCGCACCGATTTCTTCCAGGCCACGATCGAAAAGATCCCGGAAGACAGCCCTTCGGCGCGTGAAACCGAGGCCCTGCTGCGCACGGTCAAGACCAATTTCGAGCAATATATCAAGCTCAACAAGAAGATCCCGTCCGAGACCCTGGCGGCGGTCGCCAATATCGACGAGCCGGCGCGGCTGGCCGATACCGTGGCGGCGCATCTGTCGGTCAAGATTTCGGATCGCCAGGCCCTGCTGGACACGCTATCGACCACCGAGCGGCTGGAAAAAGTTCTCGCCCTGATCGAGGCCGAAATCGGTGTCTTGCAGGTCGAGCGCAAGATCCGCTCGCGGGTCAAGCGCCAGATGGAGAAGACTCAGCGCGAATATTACCTCAACGAACAGTTGAAGGCGATCCAGAAGGAACTCGGCGAAGGCGAAGAAGGCCGCGACGAGATGAATGAGCTGGAAGAGCGTATTCGCAAGACCAAGCTCAGCAAAGAAGCCCGCGAAAAGGCGATGGCCGAGGTCAAGAAGCTGCGCTCGATGTCGCCGATGAGCGCGGAAGCCACCGTGGTGCGCAATTATCTGGATTGGCTGCTGACCTTGCCCTGGGGCAAGAAGTCCAAGGTCAAGAAGGATATCGCCGCCGCCGAGGACGTGCTCAACAACGACCATTACGGTCTGGAAAAGGTCAAGGAGCGCATCCTGGAGTACCTGGCGGTGCAGAGCCGCGTCGGTAAGATCAAGGGTCCGATCCTGTGCCTGGTCGGCCCTCCGGGTGTCGGCAAGACCTCGCTGGGCAAATCCATCGCCAAGGCGACGGGACGCGAATTCGTGCGCATGTCGCTGGGCGGCATGCGGGACGAAGCGGAAATCCGCGGCCATCGGCGCACCTATATCGGCTCCATGCCCGGCAAAATCATCCAGTCGATGAAGAAGGCGAAGACCTCCAACCCGCTCTTCCTGCTCGACGAGATCGACAAGCTGGGCGCCGATTGGCGCGGCGATCCGTCTTCGGCGCTGCTCGAAGTGCTGGACCCGGAGCAGAACGCGACTTTCAACGACCATTATCTGGAGGTCGATTTCGACCTTTCGGACGTGATGTTCGTCACCACGGCCAACTCCTTGCGCATGCCGCAGCCGCTGATGGACCGCATGGAGATCATCCGCATCCCCGGCTACACCGAGGATGAAAAGGTCGAGATCGCCAAGCGCCACCTCATCCCCAAAGAGATGAAGGCGCACGCCCTCAAGGACGAGGAGTGGAAGATCACCGATGCCGGTTTGCGCGATTTGATCCGCTATCACAGCCGCGAGGCGGGGGTGCGCAACCTGGAACGCGAGATCGCCAATCTTGCCCGCAAGGCGGTGAAGGAGATCATGTCGTCCAAGGCCAAGTCGGTCGAGGTCACCCCGGAAAATCTGGGCACCTATGCCGGCGTGCGCAAATACCGCTATGGCGAAGTGGAAGGCGAGGACCAGGTCGGCGTCGTCACGGGCCTGGCCTGGACCGAAGTCGGCGGCGAGACCTTGACTATCGAGGCGGTGATGCTGCCCGGCAAGGGACGCTTCCAGGCCACCGGCAAATTGGGCGATGTGATGAAGGAATCCATCGACGCGGCGCGGTCTTATGTCCGCTCCAAGGCGACCACTTTCGGCATCAAGCCGCCGACCTTCGACAAGGTCGACATCCATGTCCATGTCCCCGAAGGCGCCACGCCCAAGGACGGACCGTCGGCGGGCCTGGCGATGGCGACGTCGATTGTCTCGGTGCTGACCGGCATTCCGATCCGCCGCGATGTGGCGATGACCGGCGAGGTCACGCTGCGCGGCAGGGCGCTCCCGATCGGCGGCCTCAAGGAAAAACTTCTCGCCGCTTTGCGGGCGGGGATCACCACCGTGATCATCCCCAAGGAGAACGAGAAGGACCTGGCCGAAGTGCCCGACAATGTGAAGACGGGGATGAAGATCGTGCCCGTCTCGACGGTGGGCGAGGTACTCAAGGTTGCGCTCACGCGCGAGCCCGAGCCGATCGATTGGAGCGAGCCTGACGCGCCGGTGCTGCCCCGGGTGGCCCTGGATGAGGGCGATCCCGACCCGCTGATCACCCACTAGCTGCGACAAACAGGGGCCCGGACCGATGGTTCGGGCCCCTTTTTCTTGTCGAAAAGGCTTAATTCCGGGGAAAAAACGCGGTTTTCGCCTTGCGGCGGCTTGGGCGGCGCCCCTAGTCTTGCGCTGCTTTCGGGAAAGACTCGGCCAAAGGAGCACGACGTGAACAAGAACGATCTCATCCAGAAGCTCGCCGACCATACGGGCCTCGCCAAGAACGACGCGGCCAAGGCGGTCGACGGCGTGTTCGATCTGATCGCGGCTTCGCTCAAGGCGGGAGACGAAGTGCGTCTGACCGGTTTCGGCGTCTTCGTGGTCGCCACCCGCGCCGGCGGCAAGGGGCGCAATCCCCAGACCGGTGAGGAAATCACCATCAAGCCGTCCAAGCAGCCGCGCTTCCGTGCCGGCAAACAGCTCAAGGATTCCTTGAATTGATGCGCGCGGCCGCCCCGCTGATACTCATCTGGATCGAGCTCCATGCCGCGGTGCTGATGGGATTGCTGGCGCTCAAGTTTCTCGGCCTGAAGCTGGTGATGCTGACCATGCTGGTACTGGGCACGGTCTGGTATCTCACCCGGCAGCCGGCGCGCCTGCTTCCAGCACGTATCGCCGTCAATCCTTCGTCGGCGCGCGGGCGCTGAGGAGCCAGCCGTCCGGCCGGCGCTTCAGCGTGCCGGTCCAATGGCGGGCGGGCGTCGTGGTCCGTGTTCGGGTATTGAACGTATCGTCGGTGGAGAAGGCGAGGGTGATGGTCTCGCCCTCCCAGCGCAGCAATTTGATGTGATAAGGGCCTAGAGCTTCGGGAACGCCCGTATCGCGCTCGTCCGGATTGCCGATCCATTCGCGTTCCGCCCGGTGCCCCCAGCGGCGCCAGATCTCCAGATTCTCGCCGGGAAAAAAGTCGGTGACATCGTCGTTCAGGATCAAAAAGCGCGTTCCGTCGGGGGAAAATGTCGGCCAATAGGGGATCGGGGTGGGAAGGCCGGTTTCGTCATCCACCAGCAGAAAATTGCCCCCCTCATAAAGGCTCTCGAACAGCACGAACCAGTGAAGGCGGGGCAGGTCGCCGATCAAGGTAAAGCCGTCGCAGTCGTCGGGCCCGTCCTGGCAGCCCTTGGTGTTGCTGTGGAAGCTGCGGCTCTCCCCATTGGCGAAGGTGAGGATCAGATCATCACCCTGGCGCCGGGCGCGGCCATGGGATGCGGCCAGACGCTCCGCTTCGCCTTTGATGTCGCCCGATTGGGGATCGCCGATGGCGATGGGCCCGGGGCCAAACCCGGACGGCGGCGTACATCCGCCGAGCAAACCCATCAGCGGCAAAGCCGCAAGAAACGAAAACTTCAAGGGGGGCCCCCTGGCCGGCGCAAATCATATGATCGCCGCCAAAGGTGCCCGATTTGAGGCGGACAGCGCGATCCGCTATGAGGGGCGCCAAGGGCGGTTAGCTCAGTTGGTAGAGCATATCGTTTACACCGATAGGGTCGGCGGTTCGAGCCCGTCACCGCCCACCATCCTTTGCTGTGCGAAGCGGAGCGCCCTCCGTAGCCGAAGGGCGAAGGAAGGGCCGGTTGCCGCGCGTCGATACGCTGTCGCTATCGACCGGTTGGCAGGCCATTCCACTGCCGGAGCCTTGGCGAAAGCGGACCAAGCGGCTTTTGGCGCCGTCCACGGCACCAACCCCCTATTGCTGCGTTTAAGAGGCCCCAGGGGACGTCTTCCATGACCGATTCCCAGACACCAACAGGCTATGCCGCGCGCCTAGATGGCAGCTTCTCCTGGCCATTAAGGCAGTGGAAGCGCGTCTTTGATGCCAGGCATGCCGTCGAAAGTCTTTTTGCCCTCGCCGACGTGCATTTCGACGGCGCGCGTTCCTGGGACATTCGGGTTCACAATGAGCGTCTGTTCAAGCGTGTCCTTGCGGAAGGATCGCTCGGCTTCGGCGAAGCCTATATGGATGGCGATTGGGACTGCGCCGCGCTCGATCAACTTTTCGACAGGCTGATTTCCGCCCGGATAGGTGATCGGCTCGGTATGACCCTGCCGCTTGCCTTGCTGATGTTGGCAGCGCGTCTGACCAACCGTCAGTCGGTTGCCCGGTCCGCAGATGTGGCCAAGGCGCATTACGATCTTCCCATCGACATCCATGAAGCGACTTACGACAAAAGATTGACCGCCAGCTGCGCCTATTGGAAAGATGCGCCGACTTTGGATCAAGCGCAGGAGAACAAACTCGACCTCATCTGTCGCAAGATCGGGTTGAAACCAGGCTTTAGCGTGTTCGATATCGGCTGCGGCTGGGGCTCCTTTGTCGGATTTGCCGCAGAACGCTATGGGGCCAACGCCACCGGCGTTACGGTCTCGCGCGAGCAGGTAGACTATATAAGGCGGCGCTACGCCGGCCTTGCGGTACAGCCGCTATTGCTGGATTACCGTCTCTATCGTGGGCCGCAGGTGGACAGGGTGGTTTCGGTGGGCATGTTCGAACATGTCGGCGCAAAAAACTTCCGCATCTATTTCGAATGCGCGCGGCGGCTGCTGAAGGAGGATGGCATCTTCCTCCTCCATACGATTTGGGAAAATGAACGCTACCCGGTCATCGACGCGTGGCAGGACAAATATATCTTTCCCAATGGCGACCTGCCATCGCTTGGAGAGATCACCTCGGCGGTAGAAGGTTTGTTCGTGGTCGAGGATGTGCACAATTTCGGGGCCGACTATGACCGCACCCTGATGGCCTGGAACGATGATTTCCAGGCACGGCGCTTGGAAATGGCTAGCCGACATGGGCAGCGGTTCTGCAGGATGTGGGAATATTATCTCCTGCAGAATGCGGCGGCCTTCCGCTGCCGCCACATCAATGTGGGCCAACTGGTCTTGACCCCGCATGGCCTGCGCGGCGGCTACGAAACCGTGCGCTAGCCCCCCGTCCAGCTAATAAAGGGGAACCTGGAGACCGCCATTGGTTGGGCGCGATATCCCGCAGAGAGCTTCGGCTGCCTGCTCTTGGCTGTCGCTGACGGCGATGTCACTGAGGGCGAGAATACCGACCAGTCTTTTGTCGCGATTGACCACGGGAAGGCGACGAACTTGGAGATCCGCCATATTGGCGGAAATTTCGTCGAGTTCCTGATCCACAAAGCAATATTTGACTTCGGGTGTCATGAGCTCTCGTATCCTGGTCTGTGGCCCTTTGCCCTGGGCCAAGCCACGGACAGCGATATCGCGGTCCGTGATCATGCCGACAAGACGATCATTCTCTCTGACCGGCAAAGCGCCTATATCCAAATCATCCATCATTTTGGCTGCTGTCTGCACGGTTTGTTCGGGGCTCACGGTTGCAACATCTCCTGACATGACATCTTGGACTTGCATGGGAATCTCCTTGGTTCGGTTTGGGCCCGACGAGCCTGGCTCTGATTGGCGTTGCACCCCAAAGCCCGAGCGGCAGAGCCCGTTTTTGCGTTCCCTGCCGCTTTTTGTGATCTCAAAGTATCCTTTCGGATTCCTTCAATCACGCCATGGCAACGCCACCGGCGGTCCATCGTTGCGGCCACTCCAAAATTATTTGGGCAGATGACGGAGCCGGATCCAGAGGAACAATTTCTCTGTTCCGGTTCCCAATGGATGCCATATTTCAATGCTGAAAATAACGCCGGACGGCGCAATGTGGCATTTGTTTCATAGCAATGGACTGATCGGCGATGACCATTTCCACATCCGATTTCTTTTCCAGCCAGGGCCATCGCTTTCTGCAAATTGGGGTGTCGCTGTTTCCGCTGACGTCCTTCTGGGGCTTCTTCATTTCCAACTTGCCCTCGCCCCCGGCTTGGGCGCTCGGTGCATTGGCTGGGGCGTCGCGAGGGGTCTTGCTCGTTGGCTTGGGCCTTCTTTGGCCAAAGTTTAATTTATTTTATCCTTTGCGTGCGTTTTGTGAGGTTTGCGCCTATCCGGTCCGCCGAATGCTCTGTAATGCGCCGCCGGCCGGACGAAGTCGCGGAACGGTTCTCGCCTGTGACGGCTTTTCCCAAGGCAGATGCGAAGGAGGAATCCGATATGGCAAATCGCGATGTGCCCAAGAGTCCCAACCCGGAAACGCATGGCCGCAGGATCGAAATTAAGGCATGAGCCATGGTTCCTCTCGTACAGGAATTGCCCGCCGAAGGCTCGCGTGAGGTGATCGAAAGGGAACTCGCCAGGTTGGCGCAGAATTCTTCAGCTCGGGATACTGCTGAAGCTCAAGCGCAGCCTATGGTGACCGCCGATGACATTGTTCGCTTGCTAGGTGATACGACGCCGGTTGCCGCAATACTGGCGCTGCGTCCCCGCTTGGCCGATATCGAAGAGGCGGCAGCCTGGCAGCGCGGTGAAGGCGATCTGCTCAGCAGAAGCGGTCATCCCCTGGAAGGTAAGCCCGCCGCGATTTTCGATCTGCTGCAGATGGAGCAGGAGGATTCGGATCGGTAGTTCCCTCTCTGCCCATGTTTGGAGCCATGACGGCATCGTCATGATCATGGGTAGGATAGGTCGCGCCGGTCATGCGTTTTCTTGAAAGCAAAGGTGGCATCGGAGCGCCGGCAGATGGCCCATCACCATCGAATAGTCCTATCCGCACAAGACGTACGCCAGGGCGCAATTATCCTGAAGCGGCCATGGCAACGAATCGTCTTTTTTTCCGGCCTTGCAGGGGCGGTCTTGCTGCTATTGCTGGCGCTTCTATTTCCCAACACGGGTTACTGAACCGTTCGCTGCGCATGCGTGCGGGGTGCCCGGTATGATGCCGAGCGGTTTGGTTCCGCCGCGCCGGCCGGTTGCCGGAACTACGCTGCCGCAATCAATCCGTTGCGCGGTTGCGGCGCGTATTATTTCTCGCAACGCAGTTCGCCGGACTTGTCGCCGTTCTGGCATTTTGGCCCGGCACGTCGCAATCGCGCGCTTTGGCCTGCCCGTTGATGGCGTTCTGGCCCGGCACCACGGCGCTCTCGGTGGGACCAACAGGTCCGGTGTTCGGGGTGCCATCGGGTTTGGCTTCGTGCCCCATGACTGTGTTCCCGGTACCCGGGCTTACATAGGGCGACCCCTGGGCCAAAGACGAAACAGCCAGCGGACCGGCGGCGCAAAAGAGTGCCGCCCCAAATACCAGCGATGAAACGGTTCTCATACAGAACTCCTGAGTGTTGTCGTCACCCTTCTAACGGGCCAAAGACTTTGTGTATCCGGGAGTTCCGGATCGGAACGCCAAGGCGAACTGCCAACGGCGCCGGCGGCAAACCGCCAGCTTTATTGCGTAAATCTTGCCACCAAGGCGCAACACCGGCGCGGAATGGACTAAGACTGGCGGGGGGTTTCTTGCCAAGGCGTGATGTCGATGTTTCTGCCGTTGCAGCATGTGGTGGCGCCGCCGCCGCTGCCTTTGCTGGTCGGGTTGCTGTTGAGCCTGGGCGTGATCGCGCTTGGCCGCGTGGTGATGGCCCTGTTCGGCGGCGGCGGCGTTGAAAAACTGGCGGGACCGCTGCTGGGGCTCGCTCTGGTCGGCGTCATCATCCAGTCACTGGCCTTCGCCGGAATTGCCACACTGAGCGTGGTGCGCGCTTTTGCGGTCGCCATCGGCTTGGCCGGCTGTCTGGCGTTGGTGCGGTTGATCCGCCGGCCTGGCGCGGTGCGTGACCTGCTGCGATGCTTTTTTGCGCCGCCATGGCCGCGCGGCGGATTTTTTGCTGCGTTGCTGGGAGCCGTTATCCTGCTGGGCTTGGCGCTCACCGCGCTGGGGCCGGTGACAAGTCTGGACTCCACCAATTATCATTTCGGCGTCGGCCTGCTGACGCTTGCCACCGGGCATGTCGGCCTGACGCCCGCTTGGTTCAATGCCCATGTCGCGGGGCTTGGCGAATTCTCCAATGCCTTGGGCCTGGCGGCGGGCAGCGACAGCTTTGCTTCGATCCAGCAGATCCTCGCTCTGGCGGTGATCCTTCTGGTGATCGCCCATGAGGCAGAAGATCCGCGCAGCCGCTGGCTGGCAGTGCTGCTGGTCCTGTCGATCCCGATATGGCTGTTCCTGGTGCCTTCCGCCAAGCCGTCGCTGGTGCCGTCCGCGGGACTGGTCATCGCGGCCGCGCTGCTGGCCCGCGCCGCGCCGCCGACCCCGCGGCAGCGCGCTTTGATCGCGGTGCTGATCGCCATCGCCATTGCCAATCGCTTCACGCTTTGCCTTCCCGCCGCGGTGCTGGGTGTCTGGCTTGTCGCGCGCAGTCTGCCCGCGCGGCGCGGTATGGCGGCGGTGCTGATGCTGGCCGGCGCCTTTGTGCTGATTGCCGCACCGATGATGCTGTATCGCGCGCTGACCTTCGGCGATCCGCTGTCGCCGATGCTGGCGGGATTGCTGGGCGAGACGATTCCCGGGCAGCGCGCCTATGCGGAGCAGCTACGCCAATGGACCGATAGCGGTTTTCCCACCGGTTTGAATCTGTTCCTTCCGGCTGGGTTCGGCACCATCACCGCGGTGTTTCTCTACGCGCCGTTTATCGGCATGGCCTTCCTGGGTTTTCGGCGCCGGCTTGATCCCCTGATCGTCGCGGCGATGGCGGCGACGGCGCTGGACTTTGCCTTGGGCCAGCAGATCGGGCGGTTTTATATCGACCCGTTCTTCTGGCTTTGCCTGGCGGTCTCGCGCAGCAAAGCGGCGCCGTCGCCCCTGTTCTTTTGGGCACTCCTGCCGCAATTGGCGCTGATGGCGGGTCTTAGCGCTTTTGGCGCGCTGCGTCTTTTTCCCGGCGCCTTGTCGTCCCCATTGCGCGAGCAAGTGATGGCGCAGAATTCCGATGCCTATCGCGCGATGGCTTGGCTGGATGCGGTGCTGCCCAAAGATGCGGTGCTGCTGTTCAATTCGGATCAGCATGCGCTCTCGCCCAGACCCGTGGTCTTTGCCCAGCAGACGGTTTATATGGCCGCGATGCCGCCAAGCACCTTCGCCTATTACAAAGCGCTGGCGATGCGCCGCGGCGCCACCCTGGCGGTGACCATCGATACGCCCGGCGCGCAATTGGCGGCGCTGCAACGCCAAGGGCTGGGCGCCTGTTTCTCCCGCCGCCTGCTGGGGCCGAAATTGCTGCGCAGCGGCAGGCGCAATCCCTTCAACCGCGAAATGGTCGAAGTCGATGTCTGGAGCATCGATTACCGCCGCTGTTGACGGGGAAATCCTCGCGTGACGGTGTAATTCGCGCGAGCGCCGGCGCCAAACCATTTGCAAAGCCGTTGCCGCGCGGCACAGTTGTCCGCCAGCGCTTGAGGAGGAAAATTTGCAGGAGCGGCGCCCGAACGCGGCGGATCATCCGACGGCGCCGCTGGACCGCGTGGAGCGGGTGCTTTGGATCGGCCTGCTGCTGCTGGTGCCGATTTCCGCCTCGCCGCTGCTGCCCTTCGGCGCCGGCACTTTGGTGCGGCCGCTTTCTTTCGTTCCGGCGCTGCTTCTGCTGGCCCTGGCGATGTTTCGCGCAGGTGTGCTGCGCCAGCGGCCGATGTTGCCCCGCGATGCCGGCTGGTTGCTGGGTCTGTTCACGGCTTATGTCGTGCTTGGCGGCTTGATCGTTCTTCTGAACCAGCCCGATCAGGCGTTCAAAGGCCAAACCCCGATCGACAGTTTCCTGCGCGCGCTGCTGACCTTGGCGGTGGGCTGGGTGTTTTATACCGTCGCGCGGCTGCAAATCCGCAGCGCCCAGGATTTGCGCCTGACCTTGCGTTTCCTTTTTATCGGCCTGGCCGCATCCATTACTTTCGCGGTGGTTCAACTCGTTGCCATCCTCCAGCGCGGCGCCATGTTGCAAGCGGTGCAGACGCTGACCGATATTTTCGCCGTGCGCACGGACGGATTGGTCAATCGCGCCCAAGGCTTGAGCCTGGAGCCGTCCTGGCTGGCGACCCAGATCATTCTTCTGATGCTGCCGGCGCTGGTGGCCAGGTTGATTTCGCGCCAACCGGGGCCGGGCAGGGGCGTATCGCGCGGCACCCTGATCGCCACTCTGGCCGGCTTTGCCGTGGCGCTGACCGGCTTGCTTGCGGCGGGATCGCGCTTCGGGTTGGTGGGCGCGGCGCTGATGCTGTTTCTGGCCGTCGTGATGGCGTTGTGGTCGGGGCGCCTGGCCATTGTGCTGGCGGTGGCGACGGTGCTGGTGGCGGGTGGCGGCGGCATCGCGCTGATCCGCAATCTGGGCGCCGGTGCCGGCTCCGCCTATGTTCTGGATCCGGTGAGCTTCGTGACCACCCAGTTGGCCGATCCGGGCGACACCCCCGCCAATGCGGACGTCACCCAGGTCAGCGATCTGCTCGCCATCGGCGGGCGTCTGGCGGCAAACCAGACCGCCTTCAATCTGTGGCTGGATCATCCCCTCGGCGGTGTGTCGCTGGGCAACAATTATCGCTATTTCGCGCGCTATGCGCCGGACTGGGCCTTTGGTGCCGGCTTTTTCACCAGCGGCCGGATGGAAGGGGCGGGCTGGGTCGATCCCAATGCGCCCGAAAAAGGCAATGCCAAGAATTTTTTCCTGCGCCTGTTGTCCGAAACCGGGTTGATCGGGTTTGCACTCTTCCTGGCGTTCCTGTGGCGCCAGCTTTATGCCAGCCCGGGGCGCGATCCTTATTTCATCGCCTTTCGCCTGGCGGCGGCGGCGGCGCTGGTTTTCAGCTTCTTCAATCAGGATTCCTTCGCCGATCCCGCGGTCTGGATTGTGGTGGTGCTTTGCGCCGCGATGGGGCGGCTGCAGGCCGCGCCTCTCAATAGCCGGCCAGAACCCGCCGGATCAGCCGCGCCAGCAGCAGGATGACGATAGCGGGGGCGCAGAACAGCATGAAAATCCACAATTTAATTCCCCCCGGCCCGTAATAGCCCTTATAGGCGCCATAGCCGGCGGTCCCCAGCGCGATATAACGCAAGATCGTATAGAGGATGATGCCCAGCCGTCTCACTGTCCGTCCCTTGAGATTGCACGCCGGCATTTTGCCGGCACCTGTGTTCGAGGTGCAGGCATAGCGGCTATCCGCTTGTCCGAACAAGGCCTTCCTTGCCATTGTGTCATTCGCCAAACCGTCATCGGCCCGTTAGGTTGCAGAGCGCGTGGGGCGTCAGGAGTGAATTTGCGCCTTTGCATATTTGGCATTGCGGGACTGGCGATTGGCGGGGTGGCCTTGCTGTCCTGTTCGTCCCCTAAGCCCGCCACGCCGCCCCGCTGGAGCCCGGTCCCGGATCGGCCCCGCGAAGAGCCCTTCCATGGCGGGCCCAATGCGCTTCTTCTCAAATATGATTTGGATCATGACGGCACCTTGACCCGGGACGAGCTGCTGGCGGGATTGAAGGCCGAGTTCGACGGCTATGACACCACCCATAAAGGTTGTCTGGATCCCGGCCAGGCGGCGGCGATCAACCAGGCGCGGATCAACGCCGATGCGTCCACCGCCACTCCACTGCAGGATTGGAACCAGGACGGCTGCATCGACTTGCGCGAATTTTCCACCACTGCCCTTTCGCTGTTCGATTCGGTGGACAGGAATTCCGATGGCCGGATCACGCCCCAGGAATTCAATCCCGGTGCAGCACCTGGGCGAGGCGGGCAAGGCGGGGCAGGAACCGCCGGCGGGCGGGGCGGCCGGCGCGGGGGGCGCTAGTTTGCTTGACTTGCGAAGGTCGGCCGCCTACATCGGCCCCCTTCGCGCGCTCTCTTTGCCCAAAAGAGGGGGGCGGTGCGGGGGCGTAGCTCAGTTGGTTAGAGTGTCGGCCTGTCACGCCGAAGGTCGCGGGTTCGAGCCCCGTCGCTCCCGCCATTAAGTCTTTGACTTAATTGGCTGTATTTTTAGGACCCATCGGGATCAAAACCCGATTTTCCGGGGGTTAAGGCTGCCCCGGGAGACCGACGTCTCGTGCATTTGCGCCTTTACCTCGTTGCCCTCATGGCGCGGATGCGCTCGGCCGACCACCCGGGGGCGCCTGGGGAACCCATAGCGGACCCCTCCGGTTTCGTTCCTATGAAACGTCCGCCGCCGCAGAACCAGTTAAAGACCCAGCGCGCCAAACTTTTGGTCCACTTCACCGCCATGACCGACAAATTCATGGTCGGTCTGGCCTTTATCTGGATCGGCTTGATGATCGGCGACATGACGGGGGGCCTCAGTCCGGCCCTCGAGACGCTCAATTACGTCATCTGGGCGATCTTCGTCATCGACTTTGGAATCAAATTCGCCATAGCGCCCCACAAAGTGCTGTTCCTGCGCAAACATTGGATCACGCTGGTGTCGCTGTTCCTGCCGGCTTTTCGCATCTTGCGGATTTTCCGCGCTCTGGCCGCGCTTCGCGCCTTGAGCCTTCTTCGCATTCTGGCCTCCATCAATACCGGGATGGGCGCCTTGGCGGGGGCCATGGGACGACGGGGCCTGGGCTATGTCACCGTCATTACCATCATCGTTTTATTCGGCGGCGCCGCGGGGATGTATCAATTCGAGCAACCCAGCCAGCTGGTGCAGGATGGCTTCGGCAATGTGGCGGCCAGTGGCGGCGGCTTACACAGCTATAGCGACGCAGTATGGTGGACGGCGATGCTCATGACCACCATCGGCTCGCAATATTGGCCGGTGACCACGGCGGGCAGGGCCTTGTGTTTCCTGTTGTCGATGTTCTCGCTGGGTGTCTTCGGTTACATCACCGCTGCCCTGGCCAGTTTTTTCGTGGGCCAGGCGAATGAGGACAAAGCCGCCAAAAAAACCAAGCCGGACGATATTCAGCGCCGGATGCAAGCCGTCGCCGCGCGGTTGGAGAACATCGCGCGAGACCTGGATTCGCAAACCCGCCGGCCCGATCCGGATATGTCTTCCGAACACAATTCCCTATCCCATCATTGACCCTCGCAGGGACAGGGCCCGGCCCGGACCTGTCTTGCCCCGTTTCGGACCTCGCGCTCCCAAATTCCCCCCGAAAATTGCCTCTCAGCTAAGAACGATTCGCAAAAATACGGGCTCTTTGGCCTGCCCCACAAGATGGGGACAGGACGAGACATATTTCCTGTTTTTCTGCCGCGAATCTTCCTTTAAACCCGCGTTGCGCGTGGGTGGTGCCTGCCTATACTGCACCCGCGAAATAACACCGGACTGGCCGTGATCGGGCGCTGCTCGCCCGGGCCGCGCCAAAGGCTTTTTGTATGGATACGCTGCTGCTGGAATATCTGCCGATCCTGATCTTTATCGGGTTGGCGATGGTTCTTGGCGGCGCCCTGCTGGTGATACCGCTGGTGATCGCGCCGTCCAAGCCGGACCCGGAAAAACTCTCGGCCTATGAATGCGGGTTCCCCGCCTTCGGCGATGCGCGGATGAAATTCGACGTGCGGTTCTATCTGGTCTCGATCCTCTTCATCATTTTCGACCTGGAAGTGGCCTTCCTGTTTCCCTGGGCGATCACCCTGGGCAAGACCGGCCTTTTCGCCTTCTGGTCGATGATGGCGTTCCTGGGCGTGCTGACCGTGGGCTTTATCTATGAATGGAAGAAGGGAGCGCTCGAATGGGAGTGAACCCGGGGGCACCGGCATCCTATGGCACGGGGGCGCGTTCGGGCGTCGAAGGCGCCGCACCTCAGATTTCGGATAACGATCCCTATTTCAAGGCGTTGCAGGCCGAAATGGCCGATAAGGGTTTTCTGGTCACCAGCGCCGATGCGCTGATCAATTGGGCCCGCACCGGCTCCTTGATGTGGATGACCTTTGGCCTTGCCTGTTGCGCCGTCGAGATGATGCAGGCCTCGATGCCGCGCTACGATCTGGAGCGCTTCGGCGTGGCGCCGCGCGCCTCGCCCCGCCAGAGCGACGTGATGATCGTCGCCGGCACCCTGACCAACAAGATGGCGCCCGCCTTGCGCAAGGTCTACGACCAGATGCCCGAGCCGCGTTATGTGATCTCGATGGGCTCCTGCGCCAATGGCGGCGGCTATTATCATTATTCGTATTCGGTGGTGCGTGGCTGCGACCGCATCGTACCGGTCGATATCTATGTCCCCGGCTGTCCACCTACGGCCGAGGCGCTGCTCTATGGCGTGTTGCTGCTGCAGCGCAAGATTCGCCGCACCGGCACGATATTGCGCTGATGAGCGATCTGGTTTCCTTGGCCGAGACGCTGACGGGGCGCTTTTCCGGCTCCGCCAGCAAATTCGCAGCCGGCGAATTGACCGTCACGGTGGAAGCGGCGCGCATCCTGGATGTGCTCAGGTTTCTGCAAGGCGAGGGCGAGTTCAAGATCCTGGTCGATATCTGCGGCAATGATTGGCCGCAGCGCGCCAAACGCTTCGACGTGGTCTATCATCTGCTTTCGCTGACCCGCAATTTGCGCGTCCGCATCAAGGCCGAAGTGGGCGAGGGCGAGGCGATCGCCAGCTGCATCGGTATTTATCCCGCCGCCGGCTGGTTCGAGCGCGAAGCCTTCGACATGTATGGCGTGCCCTTCGGGGGGCACCCGGATATGCGCCGCATCCTGACCGATTACGGCTTTTCCGGTTATCCGCTGCGCAAGGATTTCCCGCTCACCGGCTATGTCGAGCTGCGCTATGACGAGGACCTCAAGCGCGTGGTCTATCAGCCGGTGCAATTGGTGCAGGAATTCCGCAATTTCGATTTCATGAGCCCCTGGGAAGGTGCCCCGCACATCCTGCCCGGCGATGAGAAGGCGGCGATGGCGCCCAGCCCCACCTCCGGCGACCCGGGGAAGAAGCCATGAGCGTCGTGCTGCAAACCATCCCCGCGCAAACCTCGAACGGCCCGGCGGAGGAGCCTCAGCTCACCCTGAATTTCGGGCCGCAGCATCCGGCCGCCCATGGCGTGTTGCGCCTGATCCTGGATCTGGACGGGGAGATCGTCACAAGGGTCGATCCCCATATCGGGCTGCTGCATCGCGGCACCGAGAAATTGATCGAATACAAGACCTATCTGCAGGCAATCCCCTATTTCGACCGGCTCGATTATGTCGCGCCGATGAACCAGGAGCACAGTTTCTGCCTGGCGATCGAAAAGCTGCTGGGGTTGGAAGTGCCAAAGCGCGGCCAGTATATCCGCGTTCTGTATTCGGAGATCGGGCGCCTGCTCAATCATCTGCTCAACGTCACCACCCAGGCGATGGATGTGGGTGCGCTGACCCCGCCGCTTTGGGGTTTCGAAGAGCGCGAAAAACTGATGGTGTTTTATGAGCGCGTCTCCGGCGCGCGCCTGCATGCCAATTATTTCCGCCCGGGCGGCGTGCACCAGGATCTGCCGCCGGGCCTGGCTGCCGATATCTATAAATTCTGCGAGCATTTTCCCAAAGTGCTGGACGATATCGAGGGGCTTCTCACCGAGAGCCGCATCTTCAAGCAACGCAATGTCGATATCGGTGTGCTGACCAGGGCGCAGGCCGAGATGTGGGCGATGTCGGGCGTGATGCTGCGCTCGACCGGGGCGCGGTGGGATTTGCGCCGCTCGCAGCCTTATGAGTGCTACAACGAATTCGACTTCCAGATTCCCATCGGCAAGAATGGCGACAATTACGACCGCTATGTCATGCGCATGGAGGAAATGCGCGAATCCACCAAGATCATGAAGCAATGCATCGACAAGATGCCTTCGGGTCCGGTGGTGGCGCTGGACAACAAGATCACCCCGCCGCGCCGGGGCGAGATGAAGACGTCGATGGAAGCCTTGATCCATCATTTCAAGCTCTACACCGAAGGCTTTCATGTCCCGGCCGGCGAAGTCTATGCCGCGGTCGAAGCCCCGAAGGGCGAGTTCGGGGTCTATCTGGTCGCCGACGGCACCAACAAACCGCATCGCTGTAAGATTCGCGCGCCGTCCTTCGCCCATCTCCAGGCGATGGATTATATGTGCAAGGGCCATATGCTGGCCGACGTTTCGGCGGTGCTGGGCTCTCTCGACATCGTGTTCGGGGAGGTGGACCGGTGACCAACCTCGAGATCGCCCAGAAACAGCTCGATGCCTATAACGCCCAGGACCTGGACGCTTATGTACAATTCTATACCGAAGACTGCATCGTCTCGGGCCTGAACGGCACACCGACCGAAACCAGCCGCCAGGCCCTGCATGCGCGTTACGCCAAGGCCTTTGCCCAATTCCCCCAGAACAAGGCGGTGCTCAAAAACCGCATCGCCGTCGGCAATACCGTGGTCGATCACGAATTGGTGATCCGTGCCCCCGGCGGCGAGCAATTCGAGATTATCGCCATCTATACGTTCCGCGACGGGCTGATCGCCCGCGTCGATTTCGCGAAGTAATCCCATGTCCTTGCGCCGCCTCGCACCGCCCGATGTCCAGCCCGCAGGTTTCGCCTTCAGCGCGGCCAATGCCGACTGGGCCAAATCCACCATCGCCAAATATCCGCCGGGCCGTCAGGCCAGTGCGGTGATCTCGCTGCTCTGGCGCGGCCAGGAACAGGAAGGCTGGGTCACCCATCCAATGATCGAGGCGGTGGCCCTGATGCTGGGCATGCCGTTCATCCGGGTGCTGGAAGTGGCGACCTTCTACACCATGTTCAACCTGGAGCCGGTCGGCGACCATCTGGTCCAGGTCTGCACCACCACGCCCTGCTGGCTTGCCGGTTCCGATGCGGTGGTGGCGGCTTGCAAGAAGCACATCCATCCGCAGCAGCACACGGTCTCGGCCGACGGCAAATTCTCCTGGATGGAAGTCGAATGCCTGGGCGCTTGCGTCAACGCCCCGATGCTGCAGATCGGCAGCGATTTCTACGAAGATCTCGACGGGCCCCTGACGGAAAAGCTGCTGAACGATCTTCGCGCCGGCCGTCCCATCAAGCCGGGCCCCGCCAATGGCCGCCACAGCTCCGAGCCCGCCGGCGGCGCCAACACCTTGACCGATCCGTCGCTCTATGACGGTTCGATCATCGGCCGTTACAAAGTTGCTGCGCCTCAGCCGCCCGCCAACACCGACGCCGAGGCCAAGAAGCCAACCCAGGCGGCTTCCGACCGCGAAGCGCCCAAGCAGAAACCGCCGGGAGCGGCCACCTGATGCTCGCCGACAAGGATCGCATCTTCACCAATCTCTATGGCCTCAAGGACCCCGGTCTTGAGGCGGCGAAGAAGCGCGGCCAATGGGACGATACCAAATCCATTCTGGCGCTGGGTCCGGAGGCGATCGTCGACATCATGAAGAAGTCGGGCCTGCGCGGCCGCGGCGGCGCGGGATTCCCCACCGGGCTCAAATGGTCCTTCATGCCCAAGGAAATAAAGGAGCGGCCGCATTATCTGGTGGTCAATGCCGATGAGAGCGAGCCGGGCACCTGCAAGGATCGCGACATCATGCGTCACGATCCGCATACTTTGGTCGAAGGCTGCCTGATCGCCAGTTTCGCCATGCGCGCCCATGCCTGTTACATCTATGTGCGCGGCGAATTCATCCGCGAGCGTGAGGCGCTGCAGCGCGCCGTCGATGAAGCCTATGCCGCCAAGCTGATCGGCAAGAACAATGTCCATGGCTGGGATTTCGACCTTTATGTCCATCATGGCGCCGGCGCCTATATCTGCGGCGAGGAAACGGCGCTTCTGGAATCGCTGGAAGGCAAGAAGGGCCAGCCGCGCCTGAAGCCGCCAGTCCCGGCCAATGTCGGCCTTTATGG
>JAICHV010000055.1 GCA_025924715.1 Alphaproteobacteria bacterium | reverse complement strand
CTCCGCGGGCGTACCTTCGGCAACCACCGTGCCGCCGTGCACGCCGGCGCCCGGCCCCATGTCGATCAGGTGATCGGCCTGGCGGATGGCGTCTTCGTCGTGCTCGACCACGATCACGGTATGGCCCATGTCCCGCAGGCCCTTGAGCGATTCAAGCAATTTGGCGTTGTCGCGCTGATGCAGCCCGATCGAGGGTTCGTCCAGCACATACAGCACGCCGGTCAGGCCGGAGCCGATTTGAGAAGCCAGACGGATGCGCTGGCTTTCGCCGCCGGACAGCGTGCCGGAGGCGCGCGACATCGACAGATAATCTAAGCCCACATTGTTGAGGAATTTCAGCCGGGCGCGAATTTCCTTTAAAATGCGCGCGGCGATTTCCTTCTGCTGCTTGTTCAGCGCACTGTCGATGTCGCGGAACCAGGCATCGGCGTCGCGGATGGATTGTTCGCAGACCTGTCCGATATGGAGCCCGCCGATCTTGACCGCCAAGGCCTCGGGTTTGAGGCGATAGCCGTTGCAGACCTCGCAAGGGGCTTCCGCCTGAAACCGCTCCAGGTCTTCCTGGACCCAAGCGGAGTCGGTTTCCGAATAGCGCCGGTCCATGTTGGGAATGACGCCTTCGAAGGCCTTGCGCGTGTCATAGCGGCGGGCGCCGTCGTCATAGGTGAATTTGATCTCTTCCTCGCCCGAGCCGTGCAGGATGACGTCGCGCGCCTTTTTGGGCAGATCTTCCCAAGGGGTGTTCATCGAGAATTTGTAGTGGCGGGCCAGCGACTCCAGCGTCTGATAATAATAAGGCGAGGAGGATTTGGCCCAGGGCGCCACCGCACCGCCTTTCAGCGTCAGGTTTTCGTCGGGCACCACCAGCGCCTCGTCGAAATAATTCTGCACTCCCAGTCCGTCGCATTCGGGGCAGGCCCCATGGGGATTGTTGAAGCTGAACAGCCGCGGCTCGATCTCCGATATCGTGAAGCCGGAAACCGGGCAGGCGAATTTCGAAGAGAGCAGCAGCTGCTTGGCGTTGCCGTCCTTCTCTTTCTCGTCGGCGAATTCCACCACCAGCAAGCCATCGGTCAGGCCCAGCGCGGTCTCGATCGAGTCGGGCAGGCGGTTGCCGATATCCGGCTTGACCACGATGCGGTCGACCACGATCTCGATATCGTGTTTGAGCTTTTTGTCCAGCGCCGGGGTGGCGCCGATGTCATAGAATTTGCCGTCCACCTTGGCGCGCTGGAACCCTTTCTTCTGCAGTTCCGCCAGTTCCTTGCGGTATTCGCCTTTGCGGCCGCGCACGATGGGGGCCAGCAGATACAGCCTTGTGCCTTCCGGCAAGGCCAGGATGCGATCCGCCATCTGGCTGACGGTCTGGCTTTCGATCGGAAGGCCCGTGGCCGGCGAATAGGGCACACCGACGCGGGCGAAGAGCAGGCGCAGATAATCGTAAATCTCGGTGACGGTGCCGACGGTCGAGCGCGGATTTTTGCTGGTGGTTTTCTGCTCGATCGAAATCGCCGGCGACAGGCCCTCGATATGGTCGACATCGGGCTTCTGCATCAGTTCCAGGAACTGGCGGGCATAGGCCGAGAGGCTTTCGACATAGCGGCGCTGCCCTTCCGCATAGATGGTATCGAACGCCAGGGACGACTTGCCGGAACCCGAGAGGCCGGTCAGCACCGTCAGGGTGTCGCGCGGGATCTCGACATCGATGTTCTTGAGGTTGTGTTCGCGGGCGCCGCGGATGGAGATGTTTTTGAGCATGGCCTTGGGGAGCGTAGCGACCGTTCGGGTTGAATAGAGAAGCTTCGATGTGGGGACGGAACCGGCAATCGGCAAGATGGCGGTGCCGTAGGCGGGCGAGCCTCGCATTAGTTGGGGATTGACTCGAATCGGATAAGAACATAATAGGAACAAACGGGTCTTTCAATTCTTATCCGGTCGAATTGGTCCGGCGGCCGTCCTAGAGTTTACCCCTTCAATCCGAGCGAGGCAGGTCATGGCGGGAAGCGTCAACAAGGTGATTTTGGTGGGCAATCTGGGCAAGGACCCTGAGGTACGGCGCATGACGTCGGGCGATCCCATCGTCAATTTGTCGGTAGCGACCTCCGAGAACTGGCGCGACAAGGCCACCGGCGAAAAGAAGGAAAAGACCGAGTGGCACCGGGTGGTGATCTTCAACAAGAACCTGGCCGATGTGGCGGAGAAATACCTGCGCAAGGGCGCCAAGGTCTATCTGGAAGGCGCCCTGCAGACCCGCAAATGGACCGACAAGGACGGCCATGAGAAATACTCCACCGAAGTGGTGCTGCAGAATTTTAATGGCACTTTGGTGATGCTGGATGGCCGTAGCGGCGAAGGCGGCGGCGCTTTTGCGGGCGGTGGGCGTGAGCGGGTCGGCGCCGGCGAAAGCCCGGCCAGCTTCCAGCGCGACGAGATGGATGACGAGATTCCGTTTTGAAATGGAAAAGTGCTGGCGGAAAGGTCAGCCACAGATTGTCGCTTTAATTCCTGTTGTGCGACGGTCTAACGGGGCCCTTTATGGATCAGCCAGATGAAGGCCCAGTCAGAGCAGGCTGCGGGTTCATCGTTGCCCCATTCGCCGCTGGCGTCGTAGCGTCTCTCACTGCCGCGGTTTTGGGTCACGATCCTCTCATGGGAAGCGCCCCAATATCAGCAAACATTGTCGCAATGTTTTTCTTCGGGATCGTGCTGGCCTATTTCGCTGTCGTTGTCCTGGGGTTGCCTACGTATTTTCTGTTGCGGAAATTGGGAATATCCTCGGTTTGGGTATATCTCGGATTGGCGTCCGCGTTTGGCGCCGTGCTTTATGAGATGATTGTAGCGAACCTCATCTCACCATCTTACGATTTGTCTTCATGGCCGCGTATTGCCCTTGAATTACCTATGAGCTTGGCGGGATTGACGGCGGGGCTTGTTTTCTGGCTGACCGCAAGGCCCGATAGACATCCTCCAAAACGAGAAACGTCCATCCTGGGTGCAACACCGCCGGATAAGGACCAAGAGAATATTTGATGTCGAGTTGGCTTCGGTTGGGTGTTCCATTTTTTCTTTGTGTTCTATCCGCCTGCGCCCAACCGGCTGGCGTGGCGACAAAGGCCATCGACCAGCCCGCGATCGCCCAGGCCTATCTTCCGCTCAAAGGGCGCATTCATCTGGGCATCGACCGGGCTGCCGGCGCAGCCATGGTGATTGCGCCGGGTATCGCCGTCACCAATGCCCATAACGCCAATCTGCTCGATGCCAAAAGCGTGATCGGGCAGGTGGGCGATTACGACCTGCTCTTTTTCCGCGTGCCGCAAAATTCGGCGCCTCCGATGGCCGCGCCCGTGATGGGGGAGGCGGTCAGCGCCTATGGGCAGGACACCGACGAAGAGTTGCGCATCGCCCATGGCGTGGTGCGCGGAATCGTGAAATGCCCCGGCTGCGACGCCCCCGCCTATTTCACTTTCGCCGGCGATGCCGGCCCGGGCTTCTCCGGCGGGCCGGTGGTGGACAGCGCCGGAAACCTGATCGGCATCACCTTCGGCTACAAGGACCAGGGGCCGGAACGACTCATTTTTGCCTACGACATGAGCCGGGTTCGGGCCGAACTTTCGGTGGTACAAAATCGCGGCCCATCGCCCAAAATAGGCCAATGAAATCAAGGGCTTTTCAGCCCCCTTCGCAGCCTTGTTTTGCTGGCCTTCCGCACCCCGCAATGCTAGGACTGCACCCTGTTTCGCGCCCCGGTCGGGGCGTTGCTGAGGGCGCGTTTTGAGCGACAATTCCGACATCGAAAATCCGCCGCCGGAAAGCGCAAATCCGATCACGCCCATCGCGATCGAGGACGAGCTTAAGAAATCCTATCTCGATTATGCCATGAGCGTGATCGTCAGCCGCGCGCTTCCCGATGCGCGCGACGGTCTTAAACCGGTGCACCGCCGCATCCTGTACTCGATGCATGAGAACGGCCGCGACTGGAACAAGCCCTATCGCAAATCCGCCCTGATCGTCGGCGACGTGATGGGCAAATACCATCCCCATGGCGACCAGTCGATTTATGACGCCTTGGTGCGCATGGCGCAGGATTTTTCCATGCGCGTGCCGCTGGTGGACGGGCAGGGCAATTTCGGCTCGGTCGACGGCGATCCGCCGGCGGCGATGCGCTACACCGAAGCGCGCCGGGCCAAGATCGCCCATGCCCTGACCGAGGATATCGACAAGGACACCGTCGAATTCCAGGACAATTACGACGGCAGCGAGCGCGAGCCGGTGGTGCTGCCGGCGCGCTTCCCCAATGTTCTGGTCAACGGTTCCTCCGGCATCGCCGTGGGCATGGCGACGAACATCCCGCCCCACAATCTGGGTGAAGTGATCGATGCTTGTCTCGCCTATATCGAGGATCCGTCCATCACCATGGACGCGCTGACGGAAATCGTGCCCGGTCCGGATTTTCCCACCGGCGGGCTGCTGATCGGCAAGCAGGCCGCGCGGGGCGCCCTCGCGCGGGGCCGCGGCTCGATCCTGATGCGGGCGCGCTGCCATGTGGAAGAGATCCGCAAGGATCGCGACGCCATCATCGTCACGGAAATCCCCTATCAGGTGAACAAGGCGGTGCTGCAGGAACGCATCGCCGAGCTGGTGCGCGACAAGCGGGTCGAAGGCATCTCCGACATCCGCGACGAAAGCGACCGCCACGGCATGCGGGTGGTGATCGAGCTCAAGCGCGACGCCTCGTCGGAAGTCGTGCTCAATCAGCTCTATCGCTTCTCCTCGCTGCAGACCACCTTCGGCGTCAACATGCTGGCGCTGAACGACGGCCGCCCAGTCCAGATGAACCTGAAGGACCTGATCGCGGCCTTTATCGGCTTCCGCGAAGATGTGGTCACGCGGCGGACCAAATTCGAACTCACCAAGGCGCGCGATCGCGGCCATATTTTGGTCGGCCTGGCGGTCGCGGTCGCCAATATCGACGACGTGATCCGCCTGATCCGGGCGGCCCCGGACGCCGGTACCGCCCGCGAACAATTGATGGCGCGGGCCTGGCCGGCGACCACCGTCGGCCCCCTGGTGGCGCTGATTGCCGATCCGCGCCACAAACTGATCGACGAAACCATCCGCCTCAGCGAAGAACAGGCCAAGGCGATCCTGGATCTGCGCCTGCAGCGCCTCACCGCCCTGGGCGTGGACGAGATCAACGAAGAGGCCCGCAAGCTGGGCGAAGCGATCAAGGATTATCTCGACATTCTGTCGTCGCGCGGCCGGGTCCTGGCCATCATCAAGACCGAGCTTTCCGACATCCGGTCCGAATTCGCCACGCCGCGCAAGACCGAACTGATCGATGCCGATGTCGAGATCGAAGACGAGGCCCTGATCGAGCGCGAGGAGGTGGCCGTCGCCGTCACCCATGCCGGCTATATCAAGCGCACCCCGTTGGCCGAGTACCGGGTGCAGGGCCGGGGCGGCAAGGGACGCCAGGGCATGGCGACGCGGGATGAGGATTTCGTCACCTCGCTGTTTGTCGCCTCCACCCATGCGCCCATGCTGTTCTTCTCCTCCACCGGCATGGTCTACAAGCTCAAGGTCTGGCGCCTGCCCGAAGCGCGCATCGCCGGCAAGGGCAAGGCGATGGTCAATCTGCTGCCGCTTGGCGAGGGCGAGCGCATCACCACCATCCTGGCGCTGCCCGAGAACGAAAGTGAATGGGACCGGCTGAACGTGGTCTTCGCCACCAAATCCGGCGATGTGCGGCGCAACCATTTGTCGGATTTCGTCCAGGTCAACAAAAGCGGCAAGATCGCCATGAAACTGGCGGAGGGCGACGGCATTATCGGGGTCGCCACCTGCACCGAGGCCGATGATTTCCTGCTCACCACAAGGAGCGGCAAATGCATCCGCTTCCCGGTCAGCGATGTGCGGGTGTTCAAGGGCCGCGATTCGACCGGGGTGCGTGGCATCAAGCTGGCCAATTTGGGCCAAGAGGGGGGCGATGAGATCGTCAGCCTGTCGCTGCTTTATCATTCCGATGCTTCGACCGCCGAGGCCCGCGCCTATTTGAAACAGGCCAATGCCGCCCGGCGCGCCGCCAGCGGCGAAGAGGATGTCCAGGTCGAGGACGCCGCCGAAGACGTCGAGGACAATGGCGAGGAAGCCACCCTGACGCCGGAACGCTATGCCTCGCTGGGTGCGCGCGAGCAATTCGTGCTGGCGGTGTCGGAAACCGGCTTCGGCAAACGCACCTCGTCTTACGAATACCGGGTCACCGGGCGCGGCGGTTCGGGGATCGTCGCCATGGGCATGGGCAAGAAGAACGCCCGGCTGATCGCCGCCTTCCCGGTGGAAGACAGCGACGACCTGATGCTGATCAGCGACCGCGGCCAGACCATCCGCGTCGCCGTCGCCGGCATTTCCATCCAAGGCCGTGCCGCCCAGGGCGTCACCGTGTTCCGACTGGATGAGGGCGAGCGCGCCGTTTCGGTCGAACGCATCGCCGATGTCGGCGGCGAAAGCGCATGAGCGCGCTGCGCCGCGTCGGCCTTTATCCCGGCACCTTCGATCCGGTCACCTTGGGCCATCTCGACATCATCAAACGGGCGGTGAAGCTGGTCGATCATCTGGTGATCGGGGTGGCGACCAATGCCCCCAAAGCGCCTTTGTTCTCGCTGGACGAGCGCATGGCCATGGTCAGCGGCGAGGCGTCGGCCCTGGCCGAGGGCCGCGCCACCATCGAGGTCAAGAGCTTCGACATGCTGCTGGTCAAATTCGCCGAAAGCCTGGGCGCCGGGGTGATCCTGCGCGGCCTGCGGGCGGTGTCCGACTTCGAATATGAATTCCAGATGGTGGCGATGAATCAGCGCCTCAACACCGAGATCGAGACCGTGTTCCTGATGGCCGATCCGCGTCATCAGGCGATCTCATCGCGCCTGGTCAAGGAAATCGCCCTGCTGGGCGGCAATGTCGCGCCCTTCACCTCGCCCGCCGTGGCGCAAGCTTTGATTCAACGTTGCAAGGAAAAAAACGCCAATGGCCGCTGATCCCGAAAATACCCTGATCCTGGAGCTCAAAAGCGGGCCGGTGAAAATCGCGCTGCGCCCCGACCTCGCCCCCGGCCATGTCGAGCGGATCAAGGAACTGACCCGGCGCGGCTTCTATGACGGGGTGGTCTTCCACCGCGTCATCCCCGGCTTCATGGCCCAGACCGGCGATCCCACCGGCACCGGCGGCGGCGGCTCGGATCTGCCCAATCTGAAGGCCGAGTTTTCCAGCGCTTCGCACAAGCGCGGCACGGTCTCCGCGGCGCGCACCGCCAATCCCAACAGCGCCAATAGCCAATTCTTCATCTGCTTCGACGACGCGCCTTGGCTGGACAAGCAATATTCCGTCTGGGGCGAAGTGACCTCCGGCATGGAGCATGTCGACGCCATCAAGAAAGGCGGCGAACACAACAACGGCGCCATCACCGGCGAGCCGGACAAGATCCTGAAAGCCCGGATCGAAGCCGATAGCTGACCGTTCCCTCCCCAGACGTTGCAGCGCTTACCGCACCGGCGGAGGACCGTAAGCGTTCTCGGCCGGATCGGACTTGAGCTCCTCGTTGATCACCAGGGCGAAAGCCAGCGAGAGGATCACCGAGACGATGGTGCCGGGCAACGCATTGGCGTGCATCTGCGCCATGATGCTTGCCATGATGAAATGGGGATCGACGGGGGGCGGGGCCGGAACGAAGCGCGAGACGATGAGACGGTTCGCCGCGAAGCCGACGATCAGCCAGACCGCCAGAACGCCCAGGAACAGCTTGCCGGACTTTCCCGCGTCGTGGAACCGTTTCACCCAGATCGCGACCCAAGGATAGATGAGGAGCAGATTCGCAAAGGACAGCAATGCCATGTCCGGGCGTACCCAGGGCAGAAGCCCAAGGCAGGCGCCGATGGCTATCAGAATCAAGGCCGCATTGCGAAATGCGGTGGGTCCAATACGGCCGAAGGGATTGAGGAAGGCATCCATCTTTTGCTCCTTCTGTGGCGGCCGCTGCCGGCCGGTTTCAAATATCACACGGTAGGCCAGGTTCACCTTTATTCGTGACGCAGCGCTTCAATGGGGTCGAGCCGGGCCGCCTTGCGGGCCGGGAAGAAACCAAAGCCTATGCCGATGGCGCCGGAGAAAAGAAAGGCAATCGCCACGGCGACTGGGGAGGGGATGAAGGGGAAGTGAAGCGCCTGGGTGCCGGCGAAGGACAGGGCCAGGCCCAGCAATATCCCGATCAGGCCGCCCAGGATCGACATCATCATGGCTTCGACCAGGAATTGGGTTAGAACATCGCGCTCCCGCGCACCGATGGCCAGGCGGATGCCGATTTCACGGGTGCGCTCGGTGACCGACACCAGCATGATGTTCATGATCCCGATTCCGCCGACCAGCAGACTAATGCTGGCCACGGCGGCGACGAATAGGGTCATCACCCCTGTGACCTGGCCGATGGTCTGGGTGATCTGGGCCAGATCCTGGACGTTGAAATTGTCCTTTTCGCCCTCGGCGATATGGCGCCGCTCATGCATCAGTTCCTTGACCTGCTTGATGACGTCGGGCACCGAGGCGGCGGTGTCGGTCGCCAGCCAGACCAAGGGAATGTCGTTGTTGCCGATCAAACGGCGCTGCACCGCCTTGAGCGGCATGAGCATATGGTCGTCGCGGTCGTTGCCGAAGGTGTCGGGCCCTTGCGCCACCAGCAGACCGATCACCTGGCAGGGGATATTCTTGACCCGGATGACTTGCCCCATGGCATCGCCCGACCCGAACAGCCTTTGGCGTACGGTCTCGCCCAGAATGCAAACCGCACGGCCGGACCGGATCTCGACCTCGTTGAAGGGCCGGCCCTTCGACAGCTGGGTTTCGTGCAGAATGAAATAGCCTTCATCGGCGCCGGTGACCTGGGTGTTGTGGTTGTTGCTCCCCATGACGGCGGTGACGGTGGTGTTGGCTTCCGGTGAAATCACCCGGACATGGCTGATATCGCGCCGAAGCGCCGCCACGTCGGCCGCATTGAAAGAGCGCCGGTCCGCCGGATTGCCACCGTCCGGCGTGAATGGCTGCAAGACAATGGCGTTGCGGCCCAGAGAGGCGATCTGGTTGGCGATGCTGGCGGTGGCGCCATTGCCCACGGTCACCATGGCGATGACCGCGGAGACGCCGATGACCACCCCCAAGGTGGTGAGCAGCGCCCGCATCAGATTGCGGCGCAATTCGCGCACCGCCAGGAGGACGGCATCCCAGATCATAGGGCACCCCCAACCGGTTCGCGGTTGATTTCGTCGGATTCGATGTGGCCGTCACGGAAACGGACTCGCCGGCCGGCATAGGCGGCAACGTCTTCCTCATGGGTCACCATCACGATGGTCATGCCGTTGCGCCGGTTGAGTTCGCTGAAAAAATCCATGATCTCATGCGAGCGTTGAGAATCCAGATTGCCGGTCGGCTCATCGGCGAAAATGACATTTGGGTTGGTGACCAAGGCGCGCGCGATGGCGACACGCTGTTGCTGCCCGCCGGACAATTCCGAGGTGGTGTGATGACCGCGATCCTCCAGCCCCACGCGCGCCAGGGTTTCCTCGGCCATGCGGCGGCGCTCGGCAGGCGCGACGCCGCGATAGATCAGCGGCAATTCCAGATTCTCGATCGCCGTCGTGCGTTTGAGCAGGTTAAAGCCCTGGAAAACGAAGCCGATATTGTCCCGGCGGAAGACGGCGCGCTCGTCCCGACTGAAGCTTCCGACATCGATGCCGTTGAAAAAATAATGGCCCGAGGTCGGCGTATCCAGCGCGCCCAGGATGTTCATGCAGGTGGATTTGCCCGAGCCGGAGGGGCCCAGCACGGCGACGAATTCGCCGGTCGTGATGGAAAGGTCCACGCCGGCCAAGGCGTGTACGGCTGCCTCGCCCGTTCCATAGGTCTTGCGCACCTTGTCTAACCGGATCAGCGGCGGGCTCAAATGCAGCTCACTGGTTGGTGGGACGAACGATCGTGGACTTGATGTCGGTCAACACGGTGTCCCCGACCGCCAGCTTGCCGGATAGCACCTCGGTGTTGACGCCGTCGCTTTTGCCCAGCACCAGATCGCGCGGCTCTGGCTTGGCGTTGAGGTTTGCCAGCAGCCAGACCCGGCCCAGGCTTTTGCCGTCCTGCGCTTTGGGCGTGGGGGGCGGCGGCTTGTTGTCCAGCGCCACCGGCGGCGGGGTAAAGCGCAAGGCCGCGTTGGGCACAAGCAGGGCATTTTTGACATCCGCCACTTTGATTTCGGCCGTCGCGGTCAGACCGGGGCGCAGCAGCAGCGAGTGATTGTCCACCAGGAGGGATCCGGGAAAGGTCACGACATTGTTGGTGGTTTTGGAGGAGTTGTAGAGCGTCACCAACTGGGCATTGAACTTGCGATTGGGAAAGGCATCGACGGTGAAGGTCGCCTTCTGGCCTTCATGAACCATGCCGATATCGGCTTCATCGATGTCGACGGACAATTGCATCTCCGAAAGATCGCTGGCC
This sequence comes from Alphaproteobacteria bacterium, assembly GCA_025924715.1. Lineage (GTDB taxonomy): Bacteria > Pseudomonadota > Alphaproteobacteria > Micropepsales > Micropepsaceae > Rhizomicrobium. The sequence continues at coordinate 9,100 of JAICHV010000055.1, read as the reverse complement.
AGGGTGAAAAGCACCGGCGTGCTGAAAGAGGCCTGCACTGTCTGCCCCACCGAAATCGCGCGGGACAAAACCACGCCATCGATGGGCGCGGTGACCTTGGCCTTGGCGATCTGGGTTTCGCTGTTGGTGATTTGCGCCTGGGCGCTTTGGATTTTCCCTTCGGCGTCGGCGACGGAGGCGATGGCGCGGTCATAATCGGCGTCCGCCGCTTGCGCATCCTGGGTGGAGGCGGCGCCGGTGGTGAGCAGAGCGCGGTAGCGATTGCGCTTGGCATCATTCTGCTTCACCGTGGCGCGGGCGGTCGCCAGCGCGGCGCGGGCTTGGGTGAGGGTGGCGCGGAATTGTGTCAGCTGGGCCTCCACCGTGTCGGTGTTTATCACCGCCATCAACTGGCCCTTTTTCACATGGTCGTTGGAGTCCACCAGGATCTGGTCGACCTTGCCCGACACTTCTGTGCCGACATCGACTTTGTTGCCAGGCTGTAGCGTGCCCGTGGCATTCACCGTGACGGTGAGATCGCCCCGGACGATCTTGGCGGTTTCATATTGGACCGCGGGGCTGTGAGGCCAGAAAGCCACAGTCCCGATGCCGATAACCAACACCGCCGCGATGGCGATTTTGGTTTTGGTCCAAAAGGCGCGCGTTAAAACGCGCCGGTGCAACGCAATGCCTGCCATTCACGCCCCGTCCCGATAAAGCCCTGACTGAAGTGGTGAGTACCCCTGATCAATACAAGGAATCTCGGCAAGGTGACTGTAAAGTTATTGATAATACTCAAGAAAGGTTCAGTTATCGGTCGACCTGTGGCCATGATGGCCGGCCGATTCGCCCACTTACAAACGGCAATATTCAGTGATTGGCGCGGGGGCGGCGGCACGTTCTACAAGCGCGCAAGATTGAACGGAGTGTTTTGTGGCTGATCCGATCGCCTTCATCGACCTGCAAGCCCAACGCCGCCGCCTGGGCGCGCCGCTCGATGCGGCCATCAAAGCCGCGGTCGAAGGCGGGCAGTGGATTCTGGGGCCGCAGGTGGGGGAGTTCGAAAAGAACATCGCCGCCTGGGCCGGCGTCAAACATGCCGTCGCCTGCGCCAATGGCACCGATGCGCTGCTGCTGGTGCTCAAGGCTTGGGGGGTCGGTGCGGGCGACGCCGTGTTCGTGCCGGCCTTCACCTTCGCCGCCACTGGCGAAGTGGTGGCACTGGCCGGCGCTTCGCCGGTCTTTGTCGATGTCTTGCCCGACACTTTCAATATGGATCCGGCCAGCCTGGAAGCCGCCATCGCCTTGATAAAACGCGACGGCAAACTGACACCCAAAGTGGTGATGCCGGTCGACCTGTTCGGCCAGCCCGCCGATTATGCCCGGTTGGCGCCGATCGCCGCCCGCGAAGGGCTGAAGCTGTTCTGCGACACCGCCCAGGGCTTTGGCGGCTTGCTGGACGGCCGCCGCGCCGGCGCCATCGGCGATGCGGCCGCGACGTCATTTTTTCCGGCCAAGCCGCTAGGCTGTTACGGCGACGGCGGCGCCATCTTCACCAATGACGTCGCCTTGAAAGACATCCTGCTATCGCTGCGCATGCATGGCCAGGGCAGCGACCGCTATGAGCATGTCCGCATCGGATTCAATTCGCGCCTGGACACGATCCAGGCGGCGATCCTGATCGAGAAGCTGAAAATCTTCCAAGACGAGATCGACCGCCGCAACCAGGTCGCCAACCGCTACAACGAAGCCTTTGCCGGTTCGAACCGCATCGTCACGCCGCATGTGATCGAAGGCGCGGTCTCGACTTGGGCGCAATACACCCTGAAAGTGGTGGACCGCGCCCGCTTCCAGTCCGACATGAAAGACGCCGGCGTGCCGACCGCGGTGTATTATCCCATCCCGCTGTCGCGGCAGAAAGCCTATGCCCATTTCCCCAGCGTACCGACGCCGGTGAGCGAGGACTTGGCCGGCAAGGTGGTCAGCCTGCCGATGCATCCCTATCTGGAAGTCCCGGTTCAGGACCGCATCATCAAAGCGGTCCTGGCCAGCGCCGGCTGATCAGGTGCCGGGCGGCCGGCCGGCCGCGCCTTGCGTCGTGGTGGTGTGATGCACGACGCGGTGCTTGACGCGCTTATGCTTGACCTTCTTGTACACGACATTGCGCTGCAGATAGGCAAGCTTGGCATTGGCGGTCTTGAGTTGCCCCTCCAGGACGTCGGCCCGCTGGGCGTTGTTTTGCGCCAGGGAGAGGGCGTTGCTGCCGATCTGGCCGGCGGAATCGGCATGCGCGCGAGCGTCGTCGGCGCGGCTGCGGGCATCGTCGGCCCGGCCGCGCGCATCGGCGGCATGGGCCTCGGCGCTATTGGCCGTGAGCTGTGCCTGCTCGACGGATTCACGGGTGGCACAACCGGCCAGAAGCAAGGGCACGCCCACCGCCATCACAAGCAAAGCTTTCATCGGCAATCCTCCAGTTTTCGCCCACGAAGTAGCGGCGACCCGCATGGCGTAATTGTGGCGTCTGCGGGGCTGAATTGGGATGGGCGATCCAACGAGGCCCGGCTTGCAACGCAGCTGCAGGTGCCGACGCCACTAGCCGGATCGCCCTCCAGGGAATGCGCCTGGTAGCAGTCCGACTGGCCGAGTTGTCCTTCATAAATGTCCGGCTGTCCGCGAGCCCTCTTGGGGCCTAACGGCAGGTGCCATGCAATCTGGGTACCAGGCGTCCCACAGGGGGGAGGGGCCGAAAAGTTGGTGCGCCCGCCTTTTTTGAATGGAACTTGAAAAAATAACCTACGTTTTCCGCCAAAAAAACCAAATCGCGATGTCCGAGGACTTGGAAGTGGTCTCCGCCCCCGCTTGCAAAGCGAGAACAAAAGGGGAGCGCTGCTGCGCAAAACCCCTCTGGGCAATCGTTCACACGAGCTTCTACCCTAAAAACGCCCGAGCGGTGACGATTGCTGTATTCGCTTCATGTCCGCGGACGTCGGTATAAAACCAGATTTTCCGCCAAAAATTCCTGCCATGTCCATGTGGACGTTGAGACACCTGTCTGGTGGTCCCTTTCCTGCGGGACAAAGGTGGAACGACTCTAAGAGGCCGCCGAACGGAAACGGGCGTAGTGCATCTAAATATTGATGCGCGCCCCGATTGAGGCCTAAGATGTTGATGGAGGGTATAACAAAAACAAGGAGACCCTCATGGATGCCCCTTTCCACTCAAATACGGATGATGACGTCGTCACCATCAAGTTCATCGAGATCGAGAGGACGGAGGACATGTACTTGTTCCGCAAGGACGATGACCGAGAGCGGTGCATGATTCGCAACATTCTCCAAATCTCGCGCGACGCAGGGGAGCATTTGTCCCAAGCCGCGCGAAGCGAAAATGGCAATCTGGCTCTTCAGGAAATGAAGAAAGCGGCAAAAAAGCTTGCCACCTTTGCCAAGGCGATCCGCGTACTCGACCGTCACCGGCATGGCGACGCGCAGAACGTAGTCGTTCTCAGGAATGGTGAGGCCCCACCGGTGGGCAACGCAACTCTCGAGCATTCGGATATGCTGATCAAAGAGATGTTTCTCGCGCATGTTGAAAATATGCTCGAGGTTGGAGCGAGGGCGCGCTGCCGCCAGCACGCCCAAGCATGGAGAATTGAAAGATTTCCTCACATACCTGGGGAAGGGGGGTGGACATCTCGCTTTGAAGAAGTGGCGTCCATGGCCCAAAAGGCATACGTTGACTTCCAAGGCGAATATCAGGACCTCGAGCGCAAGCGCCGTCAGGAAATTCGCGTCAGGGGTGCCGCTCGGAAATCGAAACAAAGCAGATCCAAAAAGCCGCCACTGTTTCTGATTGCTGGTAACGTCAATAAAGCGCGCAGATCGGTTGCTTAAACACGAAAGGCTTACGTTTCGGTCGATCCGGTATGCGAATTAAACACCTCTTTAAAGATCGCACCGATCTCACATTCCCCCGCCCAGCGCTGCACTAGTTCAACGGCGGCAGCTTCCGTCGGGGCCGCAGAACGTCGTCCTAGTGGCCCCGCATTCGGCTAAAATATCGGGGTATCCTGCTAGGCCCATTCTTAGCGGTCGCAACTTTCTTTGTGCCCGCAGCTATGTCGAACAGGTTTATGGACCGCGCCAGCCATATCTTGGTTGCTGGGGGTGCCCTAGGCCATTGCACCGTTCCTTGACCGGCGACAAAACAGTACATCGCTGGGGCCCCTTAGACGTGATAACTGCGAGAAGCTGCGCCTTGTGCAGCGGCATTTGAAATCCTGCAGAAAACTTTGACTAAAATAGAAGGCCGATCTTGTAGGGCGCGATGAATGGGATACAATTCCTTGGGTGCGTAAGGTCGGGCTTGCCATTGCCGCTCGGTGCGGACGCGGCGGGGGCGCGGCCGGACATCGCGGATGCGGGACCTTTTTTGGCCGACGATTTACGAATTGTCCAAGCGAAGCCGGGCGGCAATGTTATAAAGCGCCGGTTTTGGCGGCTGCGTTGACAACGCGGAAGTTGAAAAAGCTTTTGCTGAAGTGACGCTCTAAATAATAAATCCCAACCAAACAGGAATGAGATGACACATACACCGGCAGAGTGGACCCTAGAATGGGTTGGGTTTGAAGCTGCGCCCGCAATTATCGCGCGTCGCGCAGATGGTAGCCCGATAACTATTTGCGTCTTGGGCACTGGTCACGCTACCGACATTGAAGCTAACGCCCGCTTGATAGCCGCCGCGCCTGATATGCTGGCGGCGTTGAAAATGGTTTTAGATTTCCATCTGGCTCAACCTAAGGTAGCTGAAGGTTCGCAGTCGTCAGTTGTAGACGCTGTTCGCGCCGTTATCGCTAAGGCCGAAAGCTAATAGCGCGACCGCTCTGGAGCGCATCATGCAAGACGAAACTTTGCGCGTTGTACTAGAGGCGCAAAGAAGCGCGGCGAAGAGCACAACATGTCGACGGCGCACGGAGTCGAGCTTGTAACGCTTCGCGCACGACGCCGTTAGCCGAGCATGCCGCTAGGCTTGGCAATTCGACCGATCCACCGATCACAACATGGGTAGTCCTTTCGGACCGGGGGGAAGGTCGCAGCCCTGCCGTTCCGCGCAAACGTGTTGTTGCCTGAATAGAATTGCAGAAGCCGATATCACCGAATTAAAATTGATGTAACCGCAGTATTCGGGTACTGGCTGAAAGTTCCAAACGCAATTTTGGGCATAAAACAGCATTTGAAATCGCTTTTTACTTGCACCGGCGTCGCCAGGCCATACGTTTTTCTTGAGGCTCAGGAAATTGACGCAAATGACATCCGCGTTGCTTGCCCATCTCGAAAGAAGGCTGCCGCAATTGTCTGCCGCAGAGCATAACGGGTTCGAAGGAATAGCTATCGACCCTTTTTGCGATCATTGGCTTTTGGCCTCTGCGTTGCAAAAAGCAATTCGGCGCAATCAACCAAAAACTGCGATCGATGCCGCGCTCGTTCTTCTGAAACGCGATCCATCACGTCTTTGGCGTCGACTTTTGGTTTGCGCCTTTGAAGATATTGGCATCGGAGATATTACCGTAGCGGCGGATCTCATGGCTGTGGCTAGCCTGCCGAAAGCTCGGCGCATGCTCGGCGGGAACGAACGTGCAGTACAGCTGGTTCTGCCATACGCCTGCCGCGCAATCAAAGATCGCACGGCTGACCACTGTCTATCGATCATACGATGGATAAGCCAAGCCCCGCCCCCGGGGCCGAGCTCTATCGAAGGCTTGAGCCGCCTGACCGTGACCTTTTCCAAGGGGCAGGACGGCAAAATGAATTCAATTATGGGTACCGGCGCATATCCATCTTGGTGGTGGCGCCTCAGCGAAGCATTTCAGCGAATGCACGATTGGCAGGAGGGAGCGACAGACCTTGATCAGTTGCTTGGCGAGTACGCGGAGCGCGGTGTTGGACTGGCATGGATAGAAGGCGCGCAATATTATGCGCTTCGTATCCGCGATGGACTTTTTTGCTTCGCCTTGGAGGCATGCTGTTGGTGGCAGGAGGTACGCCGTGAAGACGTGGCCCTAACGCGCTCCGGCCTTTTGGGGGAGGATTTGGGGGGCTACCCGGATTATGGCCTGGACCCCCTACGCACCCGTCTAGGGGCCCGTGCCGTCGAACTATGGCTGCGGTCCTATTTGACAAAGCTACCCTTCAGCGGTCGGCAGATCTCCGCCGCCCTCTGGAATGCCGAATCAGCGCGTTGCGCCTCCAACCGGTTTTGGTCGTTGGGTGAGGAACTACAGGAGGCTGCCTACGCAGCGGACATCGCCCGGCACGGCCTTGCACATTCGGGCCAAGCCCCACTTTGGGTTTGGCTGCGGCGGGAGCAAATCAAGCTTGCCTCCGTCCGCCGCATTGTGTGGCAATCATATCAGGGCGCACGGGACCCACGAGAACAGGGCGCTGCCATTTTGCCGGTTGCTCCAGCCTTCATCACGGGCGCACCTTGATGCGCACCGACTTTATGCATCTGGAGGCGGCTCGGTATCGCGCCTTGGCGGAGCAGCTTCGCGCAGACTTTTCTGGGATCGACGATGAAACCCTTAGAGATACGCTCGCGGGCCTGACCCATCTAACAGAGATGCTCGAAGAAATCGTTCGCTCGGCTCTCGATGACGAGGCCATCGCGATCGCTTTGCGGGCGCGATCCGAGTTGATGAACAGCCGCCTCGCACGTTTTCGGGAACGATCCGAAAAGAAGAGGAAGCTGGTGAGCTCGATTATGAGCCTTGCTGCAATCGAGCGCTTCGAGGTTCCGGAGTTTTCTGTTCACCGCAGTCAGGGCGGTGAAAAGTTGGACATTGAGCCCACCGCAAAGCTTCCGGATGCTTATCTTTTGCCCCAACCAGCTAAAGTAGACCGGCTTTCGCTTACCGCCGCAATTAAGCGCGGTGAGCAAATTGAAGGCGCGCGGCTCGTGCGGGGAGAGGCATTTATCACGGTAAGGACGAGATGATGTCGTATCCGCACGGCTTTTCGCCTAACCAGATTCGAAAGCTGCAAAAGGCCCTTGATCCCGAACATATTCAAAACCGTCAAGTGGAAGGAAAGACACTCTCCTACATCGAAGGGTGGTACGCCATATCTCAAGCCAACGAAATCTTTGGCTTCGGCGGCTGGGATCGGAAGATGGTGCATTTCGAAAAAGTGTTCGAGCAGACCAGGAGCGAACCAAAGCAGTGCGGCTATCTGGCAAGGGTGCAAATCCGTGTTCGGCTGGAAAACGGGTGCATAGTCCGGGAAGGTACTGGCTGGGGATTTGCTGCCGGATCCACACTCGCAGCTGCTCACGAGAAAGCTATCAAGTCCGCCGAAACCGACGGCACCAAACGCGCGCTTTCGACCTTCGGCGTCCGCTTCGGTTTGAACCTTTACGATAAAGACAGCAACGGTGTCTCGCCGGCTCAGAGGATGGTGTTGTTTACGCCCATTGGCGAACTTTTTGCGCAGGACTTATCCGCTGAGGCCTTCTGCGCTGGCCTTCGACAAATGGCCAGCGCCTGCAAGACTCTGGAAGATCTTGAAGGGTTGGAACGGTACCATCGGGGGCTACTGGTGCTTCTGGAGGAACGCTTCCCTGCTTTGCGTAACAACAAAGGCGTTCATTTTGCTCGATTGCTACAGCGTCTGCTTGATGGCGCAAAGTCGAGGCTGCAGGCCACGGAAAATGCCCAGATAAACTCGCAGGCGTCCACGGTGATGCCGCGGAAGGATGACCTGCCGGTAGCGGACAATGATGATGGCAGGGGGTTCACTGGCACACGGGCGGAAGGCGCAGCAGAAGGGCACTGCAAGATCGATAAATCGGTTCTCACGATCGGCGTTGCTCGGCGCATTCGGGATAAAGAGCATTTGCGTAACGTGGCGGAGCTGCCTTGCACGATCTGTAACCGGCAGCCCTCGCAGGCGCATCATCTTCGCTTTGCGCAGAGTCGCGGCCTTGGACAGAAAGCGAGCGATGAGTTTGTTGTGCCGCTCTGTGGTTTGCATCATGGAGATCTTCATCATAGTCAGTCCGAGGTGGAATGGTGGGAAAAGCAGAACGTAACTCCGTTACCGCTGGCACAAGAGCTTTGGCACCGCCACCTTCGAGCGAAAAATGGCGAGCTGTAGCAATCCGCGGAAGCCGAGCGTTGGTCCATAGGGGAGGTTGCTTGCCCGCGTCGAGCGCATGCAAGGACCCGGCTCGCACGTGGCAGAGTTTGGACGCGGCAAACTTGCCCTTCTCGTCGCGGCAGCTACCCTTTGAGTCGGCATTATAGATTGGGCAGTTGGGGCGCAAAGCTTCTGCTTGGCGAACTTCCCGTCATCGGCGTGGCACTTGCCCTTGGCATCGAGCTTACATGCATTTGCGATGGCGGCACCCGAGCCACGATTTTGGCGAAGATGTGGATCCCTTAGTATCCTGACAGATGAACAATGGATGGGCGGCAGATTTTGCCGAGAAAGGCAGGTCCTGCCCGCCCCCTGGTCTCCTGGCACTTAAGAGGAGCCAATAAATCGAGCAATTCGTAGTGAAAGGTTCTGGCCCGGACCTTGCTTTGCAATGCAACGCAGCCTCTGTGGCGCCTTACAAGCGATGGATTCCGTGCCCCTTGCCAATGCAGCAGCGATGATTGGAAGCGACCCCAAAGCGGTCCCAAATACCGCTCCGCACCGCGTCGACGCCGCGGGGCAAGCAAAATGAGTCTTTATGGAGCCTTGAATATCGGTGTTGCCGGTCTGGCCGCGAACAGCGCCGCCCTCAGCGTCACCTCGTCCAACATCGCCAACGTCAACACCGTCGGCTACAAGGAAGGGGTTACCCAGTTCTCGACCTTCCTGAATTCCGCCGTCGGCAGCAATGGCACGGCCTCGGCCGGCGTCGGCGCCGTGGCCGAACAGAACGTCAATGTGCAGGGCTTGCCGCAGTCCACTTCCTCGCCCACCGACCTGGCGATCGCCGGCAGCGGCTTTTTCGTCGTCAGCCCCACCGACACCGCGACCAATGTCCAGCATTATACCCGCGCCGGCAATTTCATCCCCAATGCCCAGGTCAATCTGGTCAATGCGGCCGGCATGTATCTGTTGGGCTATAAGCTGCT
>JAICHV010000054.1 GCA_025924715.1 Alphaproteobacteria bacterium | reverse complement strand
TTGACGGCCTCTTTCAGCCGCAGTTCCGCCTGCGGCACGGGACGCACATCGCCCGAAAGGCTGATTTCGCCAAAGAACACAGCACCGCGCGGCAATGCTTCTCCTCCCAAAGATGAAACCAGGGCGGCGGCCGCCGCCAGATCGGCAGCCGGTTCGGCGATTCTGAGGCCCCCGGCGACGTTGAGATAGACATCGCTGCCGCCGATGCCAACCCCTGCCCGCGCATCCAGCACGGCCAGAATCATCGCCAGCCGCCCGGTGTCCCAGCCCACCACCGCGCGGCGCGGCGTGCCATAGCCGCTGGGCGCAACCAGGGCCTGTATCTCGCACAGCAGCGGCCTGGTTCCTTCCAGGCCCGCGAACACCGCCATGCCGGGCGCACTGGAATCGCGGTCGCCCAGGAACAGAGCGGACGGATTGGCGACTTCGGCGAGCCCTTTGCCCGTCATCTCGAAGACGCCGATTTCATCGGTGGCGCCGAAGCGGTTTTTCACCGCGCGCAACACGCGGAAATGATGGCCGCGCTCGCCTTCGAAATAGAGCACGGCATCGACCAGATGCTCGACCGCTTTGGGTCCGGCGATCTGGCCGTCCTTGGTGACATGGCCGACCAGCAGCAGCGCCGCGCCCGACGCCTTGGCATAGCGCACCAGATCGAAGCTGGCGGTGCGCACCTGGGCGATGGTGCCGGGGGCGGCATCCAGCGCGCCGGTCCAAAGCGTCTGGATGGAATCGATGGCAACGATGCCGGGTGGTTTGCCCGCTTCCAAAGTCGCCAGAATATCCTCGACATTGGTGCCGGCGCCGAGCGCCAGCGGCGCATTGGACAAATCCATCCGCGCGGCCCGCATGCGCACCTGGGCCATGGCTTCTTCGCCCGAGATATAAACCGCATGGCCACCGCGTTGGGCGTATTCGCCCAGCGCCTGCAGGATCAGGGTGGATTTTCCGATCCCCGGATCGCCGCCCACCAGCAGCGCCGAACCCGGCACCAATCCTCCGCCGGTGACGCGGTCGAATTCGCCGATGCCGGTGATCCGGCGCGGCGGGGGCGCATCTTCGCTCTTGAGGTCTTCCAGTTCAAAGCGCCGCCCCTTGACCCGGCGCACGCCCGATTTGATCGGCGGCGCCGCGCCTTCCTCGGTGATGGTGTTCCAGCCGCCGCAGGCTTCGCATTTCCCCGCCCATTTGGAGGAGGTGGCGCCGCAGGCTTGGCAGGTGAAGGACGAGGATTTGGCCATCCGAGATGAGTACGAAAAGGGAACATAAATGGCAAGGGGGGCGCGGCGGCACCGAGGGAAAGCTAGGCTTTAACGGCCATTTTTATGGGACCTTCGGCGCGGCCGTGGATGAATTGGTCCACATATGCGTTGCCGCTGTGGTCGATCTGCTGCGTCGGGCCGTGCCAGATGATCTTGCCGCCATAGAGCATGGCGATGCGGTCGGAGATCTTGCGGGCGCTGACCATGTCATGGGTGATCGACAGCGCCGTGGCGCCCACATCGCGCACCGTGGTGATGATCAAATCGTTGATGATGTCGGCCATGATGGGATCCAGGCCCGTGGTCGGCTCGTCGAAAAAAATGATTTCGGGATCGGCGGCGATGGCACGGGCCAGACCGACGCGTTTTTGCATGCCGCCGGACAATTCGGATGGCGACAGGAAGGCCACGTCCTGCGTCAACCCCACTTTGGCCAATTTCTGGATGGCGATGTCGCGCGCTTTGGACCGCGCCATGCCATGGCCCTGGATCAAGCCGAAGGCGACATTTTCCCAGACCGGCAGGCTGTCGAACAGGGCGGCGCCCTGAAACAACATGCCGAATTTGCGCATCAGGGCGTCGCGGCCGCCGCGCTTCAGCTTGGTGACGTCCTCGCCGTCGATTTTGATGGTGCCGGAATCGGGGGTGAGGATTCCCAGAATGCATTTGATGGTCACCGATTTGCCGGTGCCCGAGCCCCCGATGATCACGGTGGAAGATTGGCGATCCACCGCCAGATCGACGCCGTCCAGCACCACTTTGGAGCCGAAGCGCTTCTTGACGCCGATCATTTCGATTTTGGCGGTCATTTGTGGAACAGCACCGCGGTCAGGATGAAGTCGGCGGCCAGGATCAAGATGCAGGACGAGACCACCGCGTCGGTGGTGGCGCGGCCGACGCCTTGGGCGCCGCCCTTGGAATTGAAGCCGTGATAGCAGCCCATCAGCGCCACGATGAAGCCGAACACCGCCGCCTTGATCAGGCCCGAGGTGATGTCTTCCGTTTTGGCGAAATCGATGGTGTTCTTCAGATAGATCGAGCCGGTGAAGCCGAGATTTTCGGTGGCGACGATATAGCCGCCGAACACGCCGATGGAATCCCCGATCGCGGTGAGGATCGGCAGCGCCAGCACCGCCGCGATCAGCCGCGGCACCACCAGATAGCGCATCGGATTGGTGGCCAGCGTGGTCAGGGCGTCGATCTGTTCCGTCACCCGCATGGTGCCGATCTCCGCCGCAATGGCGGCGGCGACGCGGCCGGCAATCATCAAACCGGCGATCACGGGTCCGAGCTCGCGGGTGATGCCCAGCACCACGATCTGCGGCACGATGGCTTCGGCCCCATAGCGGTTGCCGCCCAGATAAATCTGCAGCGCCAGCACCGCGCCGGTGAAGAAGGCGGTGAGGCCCACCACCGGCAGCGAAAAATATCCCACCCGCATGATTTGCTGGCCGATCAGACGGCCGTAAAGCGGCGGGGTGAAACAGGCGCTGACCGCCCGCACCGCGAACACCGCCAGCCTTCCGGTCTGGGCCAGGAAGCCCAAAGTGGCGCGGCCGATACCGGCGAAGATGTTCATGCGCCCTCGCGGTAGCGGCGGGGCAACCGGCGGCCCAGCCCGGTCAAAATCTCATAGGCATTGGTGCCGGCGGTCTCAGCCACATCGTCCAAGGTTACGGTGTCGCCGATAAATTCCACCGCGTCGCCGGTTTTGATCCGGGTTTTGGCAATGGCGCTGACATCGACACTGACCATATCCATCGAAACCCGTCCGACGATCTTGACGCGGCGGCCGGCAACAGCCGCCATGCCGCGATTGGACAGCGAACGGCGCACGCCATCGGCATAACCCAAAGCGACGGTGGCGAGCATGCTGGGCCTTTTGGCGCGGAAGGTGGCTGCGTAGCCAACGCTCTCCCCCTTGTCAATTCGGCGCAATTGCAGGATACGCCCGCTCAGCACCGCCGCGGTTTGCATGGGATTGGGGCCAGTGCCCGGCTGGGGATGGCCGCCATAAAGCCCGATCCCCGGCCGCACCAGATCGAACAGAAATTCCTTGCCCAGAAGAATGCCCCCGGACGGCGCCAGGCTGGCGGGCGCCGGCGGCAGCATCGCCAGCGCGGTGCGGAAGCGCGAGAGTTGATCGCGGTTCTGCCTGGATTTGGGATCGTCCGATGACGCCAGATGACTGAGGACCAGCGCCAGGTCCAGGCCGGCCAGACGTTTGCGCCAGCTCGCCGCCAAATCGGAAAGCTCAGCTGGCGAAAGGCCCAGGCGATTCATCCCGGTGTCGATATGCAGCGCCGCATCCAATCGCCGTCCTGTCGCGCACCTGGACCAATGGGCGATCTCGTTCAGGCTGTTCAGCACCGGTGTCAGGCGGTGGGCGATCAGCGCCGGCACCGCTTCCGGCGCCGCGCCGTCGAACACGAAAATGCGCGCGGTCGGAAGCAGCGGCCTGAGCGCGATGCCTTCTTCCAGCCGCGCCACGAAGAAGGTGCCGCATCCGGCGGCGGCAAGCCGCGGCGCCACCATGGCGGCGCCCAGGCCATAAGCATCCGCCTTGACCACCCCGGCGACGGCCGCGGGCGCGGCCAGCGACTGGAAGGTCTTGTAATTGGCGGTGACGGCCCCCAGCCGCACCGTCAGCCAGGACGCCTCATAATCGGTATTCATCGCGCGACCATGCCCGCCCCTGCCCCTTCCCGTCTACAGCCAGCTCAATGGCGGCCGTTGATGATGTCGTCGACGCAGGGCACCTGCAGCATCAAGGGGCAGCCGCGGGGGGATTCCATCTCATGGCGCGCGGCCTCGGCGCCGCTCATATGGATTTCCGGCGGCTCGACCGGCTTGGCCGGCATATCCATCACGATATTGCCGTTGGGCAACTGGCGCGCCAGCCAAGGCTGGTGGCGGCAGCGGGCGCGCTGGGCCTGGGTGAGAAACTCGAAATTGGAAGCACCACAGGCCAGCGCCTCGCCGATCGATTTGAGCACGTCACCGGGCGCGGCCGGCGCCGGCGGCGGCACCGGCTCGGGCACCGGCTTCAGGGGCGGTATCATCACCGGCGCCGTAGAGACTTCCGGCGGCGCCGGGGCCACGACCTGGGGCTTGATGAGATCGACCCTCGGCGCATCGGGATTTCTCAGCAGCGAAAGGTCGAAAAAAGTCTCGATCGCGTTTTTTTGGCCGACCCGTTCATGGTTCTGAAGGGCGGTGATCGTGAACATGGCGAAGAGCAGCAGATGCACCAGCACCACCAGGGTCCAGGACAGCGTCCGCTTGATGGCGGCGCGGCGCGGGTCCTCCGGCGTGCGGATGACGCGATTTCCGTAAGGGGCCAGGCTATGCTCGCTCAAGCTTGCGTCTTTCGTCTTTCGCCTGCGGATAAGGAGGAGGAAGCCCCATCATAGCGGCGCCCGCCCTGCTCTTCCATTGCGCCCGCCCAGGCCGCTTTGCATGACAAGCCCTTCATATAAGACGCTTTTTGCGCCAATACAGGGGTAAATTGCGCCGGCTGGGCCCGTTGCGGCATAACAGTTGTTCGATGAAGATTTTCCTCATCAACCTGGCGCGCCGGCCCGACCGGCTGCGCGAGATGCAGCGCCAGGCCAGCCGCCTGGGCTTGGAACTCACGCGGCTGGAGGCGGTGGATGCCCGCAGCGTGACACCGCCGCCGGGGCTGTTCGCGCCCAGCGGACCCCTGGGCGAGATTCCGCGCGGAGACCAGTGCTGCACCTTGAGCCATGTCGCGGCCTGGAAGGAATTTCTCGCCGGCGAGGGCAGCCATGCGGTGATCCTGGAAGACGATGTGGTCTTAAGCCCGGGCGCCGATTTCGTGCTGCGCGATGCGGATTGGATTCCGCCCCACATCGATCTGATCAAGCTGGAGCATTATGGCCCGCGGGGGCAAAGCGTGCTGCTGTCGGATTTGCGCGAGGTCGGCGACGGTTTCCAGCTGGGCCGCATGCAGTCCCGGCATACCGGAGCGGCGGCCTATATTCTCAGCCGAAGGGCGGCGGAAATTTTGCTGGGCGTGACCCGCTTCACCCTGCCGGTCGATCACCTGATGTTCAATCCCAACAACTCGCCGCTGTTTGCGTATCTGGCGCCGTGGCAATTGCTGCCCGCCGTGGCGCGGCAACAGAATTTCGTCGGGGTGAAATCCGATATCGAGGCCACGCGGCTGGGAATGCGCAAGCTGGACGCCACTTATATCAAGCGCGAGCTGGTGCGCTTCGGCTATGACCTCAAGCTGCTGCCGCGGCAGCTAATGCTGGCGGCTTCCGGGCGGGCAAGGTTCGTGCGGGTGGGGAATTCGACCTAAGGGTCGGAAACGCTCAGGTTTCCGCCACCAGATTCGAGAAGCGGGTGAAGCGGCCATCGAAATACAAATCGATCTTGTTGGTGGCGCCGTGGCGGTGTTTTTCCACCAGCACTTCGGCGCGGCGATGGGCGCGTTCGCACTTTTCCAGCCATTTGGCGTGGTCGGCGGATGACGGATCGGGTTCGCGGTTGGCGAGATAATATTCCTCGCGGTACACGAACATCACCACATCGGCGTCCTGTTCGATCGAGCCGGATTCGCGAAGATCGGACAACACCGGCTTTTTGTCGTCGCGATTGTCCACGCCGCGCGACAGCTGCGACAGGGCCAGGATCGGGACGTTCAGTTCCTTGGCCAGCGCCTTGAGGCCTTTGGTCACTTCGGTGATTTCCTGCACCCGGTTTTCGGCGCGGCGCGAGGGTTCGACCAGTTGCAGATAGTCGATCACGATCAGGCCGATCTTCTTTTCGCGCTTCATGCGCCGCGCCCGTGCCGCGATCTGGGCGATGGAGATGCCGCCGCTGTCGTCGATATAAAGCGGCAGGGTGGACAATTCCTGCATCGCCAGAACGAATTTTTCCCATTCGCTTTCCGAGAAGCGACCATTGCGGATCTTGCCCATCTCGATCTCGGTGGTCTCGGAGAGCACACGGGCCGACAATTGCTGCGCCGCCATTTCGAGGCTGAAGAACAGCACCGGCGCGCCGCGCGGCACTTCCGCGCCGGCTTCGATATCGCGGACATAGGCCTGGGCGGTGTTGAAGGCCATATTGGTGCCGAGCGCGGTTTTGCCCATGCCGGGGCGCCCCGCCAGGATCAGAAGGTCCGACGGCTGCAATCCGCCCAGCAAACTGTCGATATCGGTGAAGCCGGTGGTGATGCCCGAAATCCGCCCGCCCCGGGCCTGGGCGCGCTCCGCCGATTCCACCGCCAGGCGCAAGGCTTCGTGGAAATCCAGCGGCCCTTGCCCGTATTTTCCGGCCTCGCTGACCGCATAAAGGGCTTTTTCCGCTTCCTCGATCTGGGCCTGCGGCCCTTTTTCGGTGGGCGCTTCATAGGCGGTGTTGACGATATCCTCGCCGATGCGGATCAGGCTGCGGCGCACCGCCAGATCGTGCAGGATGCGGGCATAATCGCGCACATTCGGCATGGCCGGGGCGGCAGAGGCCAGGCCCGCCAGATATTGCGTGCCGCCGAGTTCGATCAGGCCCGGATCGGCCTTCATCGCCGCATGCAGCGTCAGCGGTGTCAGCACGAAAGCGCCGCGCTCGAATGCCGCCGTCATGGTCTCGAAGATGCGGCCATGCAGCGGATCGTAGAAATGCTCGGCTTTCAGCAGCGTGCCGACACGCTCCAGCGCCTGATTGTCCACCAGGATGGCGCCGAGCAGCGCCTGCTCGACTTCGATATCGTAGGGGACGTGGCGATAGGCTTCTTGTTCCATGGCGCTCTTTTGGCCGCCCGCATTTGGCGTGGGGCGTGCAATCAACCGGGATGGCGAGGCTCCGGCAAGCGCCGCCGCACTCGCTCCACAGCTTCAAGAACGCGGCAGAGGGGGCAATCTATCCCTTGTGGTACAGCATTGGCTGATCACAATCGTCCTGCACAGAGCGCAGGCCGGCGCTGCCGCAAAACCCGATTCTTTATTTACCGACTTCGACCAGCGTGAATGAGCCTGGAACCATCGGGCCACGACGGCCGCGCCCGGGCGCAGGCGGCGGGGCATCCGGCGCGGGCGCCGGCGGCGGGCCATATTCGGCGGCGATCAGGAAGATGTGGCCGGTCTTGGGATCCAGCGTCAGGGTCTTGGCGCCCACCATGGTCTGCACCGTCTGCTCCACCACAAAGCTGGTGGGACTGTTTTCCTTGACCACCGTCAGCGTGCCGTCACCCTGCGAGGAAAAGGCTTCATTGGTGGCGGGATTGAAGGTGGCGCCGTCGGTGCCGACGCCCAGCGGCAGGGTGGCGAGGATTTTGCCGGTGTCGGAATTGAGGATCACCATCGAGGCCGGGCTGCGGCAGGCGGCGAACAGGATGTGGTTCTTGACATCGAAGGCAAGCCCCGCCGGCCCCAAAGTGGCCGCGCCGAGATCATAATGGCCGGTGACCGTCAGGGTCTTGGCATCGACGACCGCGATCTGGCCCTTGTCTTCGAGATCCACATAGATATGGCCGGCGCCGTCGGTGACCGCCTGTTCCGGCGCACCGCCGAGATCGACGGTGCCGACCACGGTGCCGGTGGCGGGGTCGATCGCCGTCATATTGGGGGCGCTGTGGCTGAGGCTGTAAACTCGCGCATTATAGGGGTCATAGAGAATGCCGTCGGGATTGCCCTGAACCTCGACCGGCTTCATCGGCGCCAGGGTCTTGGCATCCCACATCGCCACCGGCTTGCTGGTCAGAAAGCCATGGCCGGATTTCGGATCGACCACCGCGCCATGGCCGTTGACGCCGGGGATTGCCCCAACCGGCTGCAGCGTATCGAGGTTGAACACCATGACCTGGGCGGTGGTGGGGCCGCTGCGGGGGACATAAAGCCGGCGGTTGACGGCGTCGGCATAGACGTAATCGAAGCCGCCTTCGCCGCCGACCTTGACGGTCCGCAGCACTTTATAGGGCCCGGTGGCGGGCTGGGCGAAAGCCGCCGAAGCGGTGGCGACAAGCACAAGCGCGCTGAACAAAGGACCTGACCGCATGATATTCTCCCGGGCGTTGCCGCGGCCTTGGTGGCGGCGGTCGGCGGTCACATTAGAACGGCGCGGCGCGCCGCCCAACCGACAAAATCGCGCGCCAAGGCAAGATTGGCAATTTGTATAGGCCTATTCCGCGGCGATCCGCATGGCCTCTTGCGCCACGACGCGACGCGCCCGGACCGCCGCGATCAGCGCAAAATCCTGATTGTAAAGACGCTCGATGCGGTGCTTCTGGCGGCCGGACAGCAGCAGCGGCGAGCGCTCCGCCTGGTTCAGCCGAGCCAACTGCGCCGCCCCGTGATGCCGCAGAAACTCGGGCAGCATGCTCTCCCCCAACACGAACAAGTGGTCGACCAAAGGCGTCCCCGATTCAAGGTCACAGACGAACCAGCTTTGCGGCCGCATGACGAAATCCAATTCGAAGATCGGACGGTCTTCCACGAAAGCCAGGTAATCGTCGACGCAGCGGATTTGCGCCGTGGTGGCAGCGAAGACGCGCGAAAGCCGGCAGCCGGGGGTACCGCCCCCGCGCACAAAGGCATAAGCCGAAGCGAAGCGGTCGAACGGATCGCGCAGCACGGCGAAGGATTGCGCCTGGGCGCAGAACGCCGGATTGATGGCCCGGTAATAGCGCATGCTGTAGTGGCGGGTGGATCGGGCACCATAAAGCGCATTGGCGATCGAGGTGCCCGCCGCGCGCGGCACATGGATGAAGATCAGTTTGCGCTGCGATATGGGCTGCGGAATGCGCCAGGAAAAAGCCCGCATCGCAGCCGGCCATAGCGCGCCAAGCCGCTCGAAGACATCTTCCTCATAATAAACCCCGAACACAGCGCGATTGATGCGCTTGGAGTCGGTGAGGCCGGCGACGTCCATCCTGGCGACTCATGGAAAAAGCGTCGCCTTATCGCTACCGGTTTCAACCGCCGGTATGTTCCGCAGCCGTCGCACAATTGTCTCAAACCATGCTGGAGTGGCAGCGCGCCGTCCTTCGCGACCAGATGCAAATTTCTTAATGTCAGCCGCGACAACACTGTGAAATGTCAATGCAAAACACTGCCCTACAAAGCGGCGATCAGCGCCTGGGCAGCGGCGGGATTCTTTTCCTTGGCGCCGGAGATGACAAATACAAAGACATCGCGCGGCTTGGCGGTAGCGGGTTTGGCGAGCAGCTTGAAATCCTTGGGCGCACGCCCGGCACTCCAGTCCTTGGCGCGGGCGGCCCATTTGTTCAAAGCGGCTTTGCTATAGCCCAGCTTTTCCTGTTCGACCGTCCCCATGATCCGCGCATAGACAAAATCGGCGGTGACATCGGCGATCAAAGGAAATTCGCTGTCGCCTGCGGTCACGATGGCGACATTGTGTTTGCGGCACAGCAGGACGAACGCCTCGCAGGCGAATGAGGGATGGCGCACATCCACCGCATGGCGAAGGGTCACGCCGTCATGCTGCTTGGGCAGCAAATCCAGAAAAGATTCGAAATCCTCGGGCTCGAATTTCTTGGTGGCCATGAATTGCCAGTTGATGGGCCCAAGCTTTCGCTTCAGCCGCGCGATCCCGCTCTGCAGGAATTTCTCGATCGAGCCGCCGGCCTCGGCCAATATCCGACGGTTGGTGGCAAAACGCGGGCCCTTCAGCGCGAAAATAAAATCTTCCGGCGTCTCGTCATGCCAGCGGGCAAAGGATTCCGGTTTTTGCGAGCCGTAATAGGTGCCGTTGATTTCGATGGCGGTGAATTTGCGGCCGGCATATTCCAGCTCGCGTTTTTGCGGCAGGTCCTTGGGATAAAAACTGCCGCGCCAGGGCTCGAACACCCATCCCCCGACACCGACATAAATCTTGCTCATGCGCGTTCCCGCCGAAAAACCTCAGCATATTGCTCCGGCTTGAAACCGAGGGTCAATTTGCCGTCCCGCTCCAGCACCGGACGCTTGATCATCGAAGGCTGCGCCAGCATCAGGGCCACGGCTTTCTTGGCCGTCAGGTCTGTCTTGTCCTTCTCGGGCAATTTGCGAAAGGTGGTGCCGGCGCGGTTGAGTACGGACTCCCAGCCCAAGGCTGACACCCAGGCCTCAAGCTTGCCCTTGTCGATGCCCGCGGTTTTATAATCGTGAAAATCATAGTCCAGCTTATGCGCATCCAGCCAGGCGAAGGCCTTCTTCATCGTGTCGCAATTGCGAATGCCATAGATCACTGTCATGGGCCTGACCTTAGAAAACCGCAGGCCGGCACAATGGCCAAAACACCCATCCTCGGCTAGTCTTTGGTCAATATGGGCTGGGGAGGAATGCATGCCGACGGGCAGAGTGTTTGACATGTTTGGCGGCGGCGTGCCGGTGGTCGTGCTGGTGCTGCTGCTTTTGGCGCTGGTCATCCTGCTGCGCGCCATCAAGATCGTGCCCCAGGGGCGCGAATATACCATCGAGCATTTCGGCCGCTACACCCGCACCTTGAAGCCGGGTATCGCCTTCCTGACGCCTTTTGTGGAAAGCGTGGGCCGGCGCATCAACATGATGGAACAGGTGCTGGACGTGCCCCAGCAAGATGTGATCACCAAGGACAATGTCGCGGTTCGGGTGGACGCCATTGTCTTCATCCAGGTGATGGACGCGGCCCAAGCGGCCTATCGGGTCGACAATCTCAGTTTCGCCATCACGCAATTGTCCCAAACCAATCTTCGCACCGTGGTGGGTTCGATGGATCTGGATGAAGTGTTATCGCAGCGCGACGCCATCAATACGCGGCTGCTGTCGACCATCGATCACGCCACCAATCCCTGGGGCGTCAAGGTGACCCGGATTGAGATCAAGGATCTGGTGCCGCCGCCCGACATCACCAATGCCATGGCGCGGCAGATGAAAGCCGAACGCGAGCGCCGTGCCGTGATCACCGAGGCGGACGGCGAGAAACAGGCGGCGGTGACCCGGGCCGAGGGCGCCAAGCAGTCGGCCATCCTGCAGGCGGAAGGCCGCCGCGAAGCCGCCTTCCGCGATGCCGAGGCCCGCGAACGCGCCGCCCAGGCCGAGGCCAAGGCCACCGCCCTGGTTTCCGAAGCGATCTCCCAGGGCAATGTCAATGCGCTCAATTATTTCATCGCCCAGAAATATGTCGAAGCTTTTGCCGAACTCGCCAGCAGCCCGCAGCAAAAGACCGTCATCATTCCCGCCGATATGGCGGGGATCACCGGCTCGATCGCGGGCATCGGCGAGCTGGTCAAAAGCGTGATCCAGGGCCCACCCTCCGGCTCGCCTCCACCGCGCGCCGGCGGCTCGGTACCTTCTACGATGGGAGCCTGATCATGGAATGGCTGATCGCCACGCCTTTGGCGCTTTGGCTTGCCATCGGCGGGTTGCTGCTGGCGGCGGAAGTGTCCAGCGGTTCGGGCTGGCTGTTATGGCCGGCCGGATCGGCGGCCGTGATCGCGGTGGCGGCGGCACTGATGCCGCTGAGCTTGCCGGTTCAGATCGGCGCTTTCGCGGTTCTGACCATCATCACCACTTTGGCGGGGCGCCGGTTCTTCCCGCGCGCCGCGCCCGGTGACATCAACGACACTTGGGCGCGCCTGGCGGGCAGCGAAGGCGTTGTCACCCAGCCCTTCCATAGCGGAAGCGGGCGCGTGCTGGTCGACGGCAAGGAATGGGCGGCGGTTCTGGACGGCGCGGCAACGCTTGGCGCGGGCGCCAAGGTGATCGTAACCCAAGTGGGCGGCGCGCAGCTTCGGGTGCGCGGGCTTTAACCGGGATTCAATCCTCGGCATCTTCCTCGCCGGCCTGGCCGATCTCGATCAGGGCGGCCAAGGTGGCGCGGGCGTGGCGGATATGCTCTGCCCCGACACGGTCCAGCAATAGCGCATCGATGCGCACACGCGCTTTTGTCTGGGCGGCGGCCACCGCCTTGCCGCGCTCGGTCAGGGTAACGGAAAGCTTGCGCCGGTCTTGCGGATCGGCGCTGCGCTCCAGATAGCCGCGCAGCACCAGCGTATCGACCAATTGGCCCGCCGCCTGTTTGGACACCCGCAGGTCGCGGATCAGCTCGCCCAGCGGCACCGCCGGCGCACCCAGCGCCAAGCCGCCGATCACCCAAAGGCCATTGCGCGGAACATCGTCGCAGCCGATCTCAGCCAGCGCCGCGCGCATGGCCTGGCCATAGGTATTGCGGGCGTGGCGCAGCAGAGCGGGGAAAACCAGGTTTTCGTGCCAGGGAGGGATGTCGCTCATGGGATATCCTGCGTAATTGGCAAGGTTCTTTACAGACAATAATATTGATAGTCAATTATATTGACTTGTTGGGACGCGTTTCCGGCAATCCCACCAGAAGCGGAAGCACCACCAGCGCCACCACGGCAATCATGGCGCCCGGCGCCATCGGCCAATGACCGCGTTGGACCAGCAGCTGGGCCAGATAGGGCGTCAGCCCGCCGAATAGAGCGGTCGCCATGGTGGCGCCAAGCGCCAGACCGCTGAGCCGCCCCTCACCCGGAAATTGCTCCGCGGTGGCGACCGCGCCGACGGCGCTGACCCCGCCCGCGACCGCGGCCAGCACCACCGCGCCCAGCAGCGCCCATGCCGCCGAGCCGCTCGCCATCAGCCAGAACAGGGTGGCCGGCAGGACGGCGCTGGCGATGGCAAGCCCGACCAACACCGGGCGGCGTCCCCATTTGTCAGACGCGGCGCCCACCAGCGGCGTCACCGCGATCACCACCACCGCTGCGATGGTGGATAGCCACAGTGCCGCGTCTTCGCTCAGCGCGCCGGCCGAAGTCAGGAAGGCAGGCACATAGGTGATGCCGACATAATAGGTGATCGATCCAAGGGCTGAGATCGCAAAGGCGCGGGCGACGCCGGCGCGGTGATGGACCAGCACATAGCGCAGGGGCCGGGCCGGTATGCAGTTTTGCGCGGATTGGCGTTCGAAGTCCGGGGACTCCGCCATGCTGCGGCGCGCGATCCAGACGCTGGAAGCCAGGGCGGCGCCGACCAGGAAAGGAATGCGCCAGCCCCAGGCCTCAAGCGCGCCGGGCGCCAGCGCATGCACGGTAAGCGCCGACACGCCCACCGCGAACAAGCCGCCGACTTCGCTGGCGGCGGAGGCGCAGGAGGTGATCAAGCCACGGCGCGCCGGCGGCGCCCCTTCGAGCAGATAAGCGACCACGCCGGTATATTCTCCGCCCACGGAGAATCCCATGACGCAGCGCAAAGCCAGCAGGCCCCAGCCGGCGGCGGGGCCCGCCACGGCATAGGTCGGCAGCAACGCGGTGGCCAGCATGGCGATACTCATCAGCGCCATCGAGGCCAGCATCATCCGCCTTCGCCCGAAGCGATCGCCGATATGGCCGAAGACGATGGCGCCCAGCGGTCGCAACAGATAGGCGACGGCAAAGCCCGCGAGGGTGACGGCGAGCCCACCTTGGCCGCCGCCGAAGAACACCCGCGACAGCACGGTGGCGAAATACAGATAGAGCGTGAAATCATACCATTCCACGATGGTGGAGAAGCCGGCGATCACCATCGAGCTGCGCGATAGGCCCGGCGCCGGTGCCGTCCTCAAGGGACCACCTTGGGCGGAGCGGCACCGGCCTGCCAATCATGAAGGACGCGTATGGGCGCCCAGTTTGGCGGCGCCAGGAGATTGATCACATTGAGGGTGAGGTTGTCGCGGATTGCCCAGGCGGTGAAAATCTCCAGCACCAGGGCCAGGGCGATGACGGCCCGTGCGCGCAGCCGCGAGGCCAGCCAGAAACCACAGCACATCATGAACGTATCGCTGAGGGAATTGAGAACGCTGTCGCCGACATAGCCCACCGCCAGGGCTTGCTGGCGATAATGCCGGATCACCGCCGGCGTGTTCTCAGTGATCTCCCAGGCGATCTCGATTCCCATGGCGGCGAGAAAGCGCATCGGCAGCGGCAGGCCGGGCAGCGCCCAGCGCAGCAGCCAGAAAATAATCATGCCATGGACCAGATGGGAAAAACTGTACCAGTCGGCCAATTGTTGTGAGGTATCGGGGCTGAACGGGTCACCCACCCAGAACAGGATGTGGCCGCTGGCGGACATCCAGGGCTGGCCGAAGCTGCGCAGCACCGCCGCCTGCATCGCCAAGAGCGCCAAGCCGGCCAACAGGTAAACTGCGGTGCGGTGCGCGCTCATGCCGGACATTGTCGAAAAAGAAATCGGTCCTCGCAAGGGGTGGGCTCAACGTATCGGCGAAACCCCTTGCGATCGGTACGCGTTACCGGGCCATGCCTGACTATGTGCTTTATTACTGGTCCATTCCCTTCCGCGGCCAATTCGTGCGGGCGGTGCTGGCCCATGCCGGAAAGAGCTGGACCGAGGGGGGCGACGAGGCCATCGCCAAATTGATGGACGGGCCGGTCAAGAAGATGCCGGTGCCTTTTATGGGGCCGCCCCTGTTGATCGACAAAAAGGCGAAAACCGCCATCGCGCAAATGCCCGCCATTCTGCTTTATCTGGGCGAGACGCTGGATCTGCTCCCTCGGGCGCCGGCGCGCCGCGCCCTGGCCCTGAAGACCGTCAATGACGCCAATGACGTGATCGACGAGATCACCCTGGATGGCGGACGACAAATGTGGACGCCAAGGCGCTGGAAGCAATTCGTCCCGCGCCTGAAGAAATGGATGTCTTTCTGGGAAGAGACCGGGCGCCGGCATGGCTTGAAAAAGACCTCCGGCTTCTTGCTGGGCGGCCGGGCGCCGGACATCGCCGATGTGGTGACCGCGACGCTATGGGGGACGATGGCGGACCGTTTCCCCAAAATAGAAACCATGCTGAAGCGCAGCGCCCCCATGACCGCGGCTCTGACGGAACGCATGAACGCCCGGCCCGCTCTGGCCAAACTGGCGGCCAAGGCGAAAACAGACTATGGCGAGGCCTATTGCGGCGGAAAAATCGAGAAGTCGCTGCGGAAAGTCTTAAAGTGAAGAAAGAGCCGCGGATTACGGTCGAAAACCTATCCGATGGCCCGCCGCTGGAATTCGCCGTCACGGTCGAAGACGGACAAGACCAAACCCGCCATGCCGTGACTGTCAGCGGCGCAACGGCCGAAGCGTGGAAAGCTGCCGGACATGAGCCCGAACAATGCCTCGACGCCGCCTTCCGCTTCCTGCTCGACCGCGAGCCCAAGGAAGCCATCCTTTCGCGCTTCGACATCAGCGTGATTTCCCGCTATTTCCCGGAATTCGAACGCGAGCTGCCGCACTATCTGATGCGTTCTGGAACCGGCTAGTTGTCCGCACGAAAGGCGCGTTCGCATTTCACCGGCGGAAATTTTTGGGCCAAGCTTTCACCATTCCCCCCTCGGCCATAGGCCTCGGGCGCTCGCCCCTCGCATTGATCCACCGGATCAATGCGTCAGCGCGCTATGGCGCGCTGACCGGGGCTCACTCCCACTCGATCGTGCCCGGCGGCTTGCTGGTCACGTCATAGACCACGCGGTTGATGCCGCGCACTTCGTTGACGATGCGGGTGGCGGTGCGGGCGAGGAAGCTGTGCTCGAAGGGGTAATAATCCGCCGTCATGCCGTCCGATGAGGTCACCGCGCGCAGGGCGCAGACATGGTCATAGGTGCGCGCGTCGCCCATCACGCCCACGGTCTTGACCGGCAGCAGCACCGCGAAGGCCTGCCAGATCACATCGTACAATCCGGCCTTGCGGATTTCATCGAGATAGATGGTGTCGGCCTTGCGCAGGATGTCCAGTTTCTCTGCTGTGATCTCGCCGGGAATGCGGATGGCCAGGCCCGGTCCGGGGAAAGGATGGCGGCCGACAAAGGCGGGCGGCAGGCCGAGTTCGCGGCCCAAAGCGCGCACTTCGTCCTTGAACAATTCGCGCAACGGCTCGACCAGCTTCAATTTCATGAAATCCGGCAAGCCGCCGACATTGTGATGGCTTTTGATGGTCACCGAGGGCCCGCCGGTGGCCGAGATGCTTTCGATCACATCGGGATAGAGCGTGCCCTGGGCGAGGAATTCCGCCCCGCCGACTTTGTGACTCTCTTTGTCGAAGACATCGATAAAGGCGGCGCCGATGATTTTGCGTTTTTGTTCCGGGTCGCTGACACCCGCCAGACGCCCCAGGAACAGATCACTGGCCTCGGCATGGATCAGCGGGATATTGTAATGGCCGCGGAACAGCGAGACCACCTCGTCGCTCTCGCCGGCGCGCATCAGCCCGGTATCGACAAAGATGCAGGTAAGCTGGTCGCCGATCGCCTCATGCAGCAAGACGGCGGCCACCGAGGAATCCACCCCGCCCGACAAGCCGCAGATCACCCTGCCCTTGCCGACCTGGTCCCGGATCTTCTCCACCGCCGCGGCGCGGAAGGCGTGCATGTTCCACTGCGCATCGATGCCGGCGATGGTCCGCACGAAATTGGCCAACAGGGTGGCGCCGCGCGGGGTGTGGACGACCTCGGGATGGAATTGCACGCCATAAAAGCGCCGCGCTTCATCGGCGATCACGGCGAAAGGCGAACTCTCCGACACCGCCACCACGGAAAATCCCGGCGGGATGGCGGTGATCTTGTCGCCATGGCTCATCCAGACCGGCTCGCTGCCGCTTTCCGCCAGGCCTTCCAGCAGCGGGGATTTTTTCTGCAAGTGAATATCGGCGCGGCCGAATTCCTGATTGTGCCCGCCTTCGACCGCGCCGCCCAATTGGGCGCACATGGTCATCTCGCCATAACAGATCCCCAGCACCGGCACGCCGGCTTCGAACACCGCTTGCGGCGCGCGCGGCGCATTGTCCTGATAGACCGAGGCCGGACCGCCGGAGAGAATGATCGCTTGCGGTTTTTTCGCCAGCGCCGCCTCGGCCTTGTTGAAAGGCACGATCTCGCAATAGACCCCGGCCTCGCGCACGCGGCGAGCGATCAATTGGGTCACTTGGCTGCCGAAATCCAGAACCAGAACGCTCATGGAATGCCGGGTTTGGCTCCATCGGCCGACGCATCGGCCTTGCGGGTGTCGCCGGCGCGATCCAGCGAGGCGATCGCCTTGGTCGCGGTCGGATCGCTGGGATCGATCGACAGCGCCTCTTCATAATAATTGCGCGCGTAATCGGGTTCGTGATTTGCGGCATAGACATCGCCCAGCGCGTCATAGGACGACGGACGCGAAGGGTCGGCGACAATGGCCGATTGCGCCAGACGCAGGGCCAAATCCACTTCGCCCCGGGCCATGGCGGCGCGAGCCTGGGCGGCAAGCTGGGCGGAATCCAGCACCGGAACCGGCGCCGTTGGGGTCGCGGCCAAGGCCGGCGACGACAGCATCAGCAACAGGGCCAGGACGGAATCGCGCGCTTTCATGGGGCGACCTTATGCGGTTTGCCCGCTTCAAACCATGCGTCAGTTCGGGCGGCCCAGCACGGCGGCATAGAAACCATCGGTTCCGGTGCCGGCGGGGGAGGCTTTGAAATCATTGGGCAAATGACGGAAAGCCGGCTGCCTTGCCAGGAAGGCCTCGACCCGATCCTGGTTTTCGCAAGGCAGGATGGAACAGGTGGCATAGACCAGGCGGTCCGCCAGGGCCCCGGCCTGGTCCAGGAGTTGGTCCTGGAGGTGCTGAAGTTCGGCCAGCCGGCCGGGGGTCAGCCGCCACTTGGCCTCGGGCTGGCGGCGCCAGGTGCCCGAGCCGCTGCAAGGGGCATCGATAAAGGCGAGGTCGAAGGGGCCGGGCGGCGGGGTGCCCAGCAGATGGGTGCGGATGATCGTCACCCCTGCCCGCACGGAGCGCCGTTCCAGCTCGGCCAGGGCCGCGGGGCGAACATCACCGGCGATAATCTCGCCCCGGTTCGCCATCGCCGCGGCCAAAGCCAGAGCCTTGCCCCCGGCGCCGGCCGCCAAATCCAGCACCCGCATGCCCGGCTGCGCGCCGGCAAGGGCGGCGGCAAGTTGGGCGGCTTCATCCTGGATTTCGAAACCGCCGGATTCATAAAGCGGATGGGTGGTCAGGGCGGCGCCGGGCGCGCAGCGGATGCCGTGTTCGGCATAGGGCGTGGCGTGGCAATCCAGCCCATCTGCCCGCAGGCGGGCAAGCACCTCATCGCGTGTGGCTTTGAGAGTGTTGACCCGCAAATCGGTGGGGGCGCGCTGCTGGAACGCGGCCATCTCGATGAGCAGCCGGTCACCAAACGCGCGGGTGAGATCACCTTCCAGAAAGGCGGGGAATTCACCCTGGACCCAAAGCGGCTCCGGTCCCGGCGTGGCCGCGATCGCGGCGCGCTCCTCGGCGCTGAGCGGCGCCGGCCCATAACCGCCGGTGAACAGACTGTCCGGCTCGGCGCCTTCGGCCAATACCTGCGCGATCGCAAGGCGGCGCGGGTCGCTGCCGCCCATGCGATGGGCGAAATGGGCATGGGCGCGAAACATCCCGAAAACGCGCTCGACAATGGCGCGGCGGTCCTTGGAGCCGGCGAAGCGGCGCTGGCGGAAATAATCGCGCATCAGCCGGTCAGCGGGCTGATTTGTCTGGCCCAGGAATCCGACTATTTCTATGGCGGCGGCGAGCCGCGCGGCGGGTGTCATGCGCCGACCATGCAGGAAATGAGATCATGGATAAAGACGATGTTTCGGAGCGGGTGAAAGTCCGGGAGATAAAGGTTCTGTCGGACAATCACTATGTGCTGCGCAAGGCCACCTATGACTGGCATCGCGGCGACGGCACTTGGCAGACCCAATCGCGCGAAACCTATGACATGGGCGACGGCGCCGCGGTGCTGCCGGTCGACCGGGCGCGGGGCAAATTGCTGCTGGTCCGTCAATTCCGCTGGCCGACCTATGAGGCGGGCTATCGCAAGACCTTCATCGAGGCGATTGCCGGAAAACTGGACGGTGACGATCCGGTCACTTGCGCGCGCCGCGAAGCGATGGAAGAAGCCGGCGTGGAGATCCGAAATGAAAAACGCGTCTTTCACTGCTTCATGAGTCCGGGCGGGCTGACCGAACAATTGTCGCTCTTCCTGGCGGATTATGATTCCACGGCTGCGCGCGCGGCGGGCGGGGGCCATGCCCATGAAGGCGAGGATATTACAGTGCTGGAGATGACACTGGATGAAGCGATGGCGATGGTGGCGGCAGGCGAAATCGCCGACGCCAAGACCATCATGCTGTTGCAGCATCTGAACCTGAACGGCTAAATTTTACGACATGATTGGCCGCGACCCCTTTGCGAAACATTTTCGCTTTCCAGTTGCAGTTCTTACCTCTGGCGGACGGCCGCTGGGTTACTATCTGTTTGTCCGATTGGTCTTAGACGCGAGGATTGCATGAAAAAAGACACCCGCATTCTGGCTTATGTCATGCCCACTCTGGCCGCAGTCGTACTCACCGCTTCGGCCGCCATCGCCCAGCTTCCCGGCGCCCCAGGCCCGCAGCGCGGCCGCGCCCCGGCCAGCCCCGAACAACGCGCCACAAGGCAGGCGCAGCTCTGCGACGAGCTCGAGGCCCGTCAGGCGGCGCGCTTCACCTATATCGAGGAGCGGCTGAAATTGACCGCTGCCCAGAAGCCGCTTTTCGCGTCCTGGAAGGCGGCGGCGCAGGACCGGGCCACCAGTGCTTGCGCCAAGCCGCGCGCAGCGCGCGATGCGCAGACCGCCCGTCCCACTTTTCCCGAACGCAATGCGCGCATGGAAGACAGGCTCAAGACCCGCCTTGCCGCGCTGGAAAAGATCCGTGGTCCGCAGGAAGCACTTTATAATGCGCTCTCCGCCGACCAGAAGGCGGTGTTCGAACGCAGCGCCGGCCGGCCCGGGATGATGCGCGGCGCGGTCATGCGCATTCGCGCTACGGGCCAAAGGTTGCGCGGTCGTTTTGGCGCCGGGTTTGGTGGGCGTGGACCGGGCGGTCCCGGCTTTGGCGGCCCCGGCTTTGGTGGTCCGGGACGCGGTCCCCGCGCGAACAGCCCGACATAAAAAGGCGCTTATTGCCCGCCGACGTAAAAGTAACGATCAACGCGTCCCCCTCCCCTTGCGCGATGCGGGAAACTATAGAGCACAGGTGTGGACTATGAGCTAATCTCGATCGTGCATGAACAATCCCTCGGCACCGAGTGAGACGGTCGCGAAAAAACCACCCCGACTGGGAAAGGTTGGCCTAATTTGGCTTTACGGCCTTTTCGCGCTGGGCGCCTGTGGTTGGTTGCTAGCTCGATTTAACGATTACACCGAAATAACGCCGTTCCATGAGGATGTCCTGAATGCCTGCTTCGGCGCGGCGGCCAGTGGCGCCGTGTCATCGGCCGGCATCGTGATTTGGCAATCCGCAGAA